>NZ_JBEYXC010000002.1:204061-559306 GCF_040644695.1 Streptomyces sp. NPDC046909
CGTCTGTCACGCAGCCCGGGGCGGCACCTCTCACGCGGCCGGGGCCAAGGCTGTCACGGCAAGCGGGGCGACGTCTGTCACGCAGCCCGGGGCGGCACCTCTCACGCGGCCGGGGCCAAGGCTGTCACGGCAAGCGGGGCGACGTCTGTCACGCAGCCCGGGGCGGCACCCGGCACGCAGCCCGGGGCGGTGCCCCTCACGTGGCCGGGGCGGTGCCTGTCAGGCGGGTGACCAGGTCGGTCCAGCCGGCTTCGAGGCGTTCCATCGGCATGCCGCACTCCCTGGTCAGGTGATGGACCAGGGCGGGGTCGAGGTACGCCATCAGCGTCCGCGCCAGCAGATCGCAGTCGGCGTCGGGCACGACCTGGCGCAGCAGGATCGAGACGTGCATCGTGAGCGCGCGGTGCGAGGGATGCGAGAAGCGGCGGGCGGGCTCCGACTGGGCGGCCAGCTGGAGCTCCAGCTGCTCGGCCCAGCGGTACAGCACCGCCACACCGAACGCCCGCAGCCGCTCCACGGGCGGGGCGCCGGGCCCCAGGGGCGGCGGGCCGCTGAGGAAGTCCTCCTGGAGCTTCCGCGAGGAGTGGTCAAGGAGCGCCATCAGCAGTCCGGTGCGGTCGCCGAAGCGGCGGAAGACAGTGCCCTTGCCGACCTTCGCCGCGGCGGCCACCGCCTCCATGGTGACCCCGGCCGCGCCGTGCTCGGCGATCAGAAGGGCGGCGGCCTCCAGCAGCCGGGCCCGGTTCCGCGCGGCGTCGGCGCGCAGGCACGGCTCGTCCTCGGGGGTGCCGAGCTGCAACAACTCGGCCTCGCCCGAGGGATCTTCCGGCCTCGGAAAGGGCGGCAGGGAGGCGGACATGAAGACAGCGTAAAGCATGCGGAACAAAACTGGACCGCGGTCCGGTTAGGATGCTAGAACGTTAAACGGACCTCGGTCCGGTTTATGTCGGCAGTGTTTCAGCATTCTTGGAGTTCGCATGTCTGTTCGTATCCTTGCGCTCGTCGGCAGCCTTCGCGCCGGTTCGCACAACCGCCAGCTCGCCGAGGCGGCCGTCAAGTTCGCGCCCGAGGGTGCGTCCGTCGAGCTCTTCGAGGGCCTGGCCGAGATCCCGTTCTACAACGAGGACATCGACGTCGAGGGCAACGTCCCGGCCCAGGCCGCCAAGCTGCGTGAGGCCGCCCAGGCCGCCGACGGCTTCCTGCTCTTCGTCCCCGAGTACAACGGCACCATCCCGGCCGTGCTGAAGAACGCCATCGACTGGCTGTCCCGCCCGTACGGCGCCGGCGCCTTCGGCGGCAAGCCGGCCGCCGTGGTCGGCACCGCGTTCGGCCAGTTCGGCGGCGTGTGGGCGCAGGACGAGACCCGCAAGGCCCTCGGCATCGCCGGTGCCAAGGTCCTGGAGGACGTCAAGCTCTCCATCCCCGGCTCCGTGGTCCGCTTCGCCGAGACCCACCCGGCCGACGACGCCGAGGTCGCCGAGCAGCTGACCGAGGTCGTGGCCCGCGTGCACGCCCACGCCGGTGAGGCCGCTGCCGCCTGATCACCACTTCACGGCGAGGGGCCGGGGCTCCGGGAGCTCCGGCCCCTTTCGCATGCCCGCCGACTGCGCGTCACGCCACCGCGTCCGGCGCCAGCTCCCGCAGCTGCGTCAACGCGGCCTCGACCGCGGGGCGTTCATGGCCGCCCCGCCGGGTGCAGGTGAGGAACTTGCGGTGGGCGTTGCCCGTGCAGCCGACCCGGGTGATCGGCAGGTGCGGGGTCAGCTGGGCCAGCCGCGGGATCAGGGCGACACCGAGCCGGTGGGCGACGAGGTGGGCCGTGACGTTCCAGTCCACGGCCTGGTGGACCACCGCGGGGCTGAACCCGGCCTCCCCGCACGCGGACATGATGTGCGTCCGGCACGGACTCTCCGGCATCGGAGCGATCCAGTCCTCGTGCGCCGCCTCCGACAGATCCACCCGCTCGCGCCCGGCCAGCGGATGATCGAGGGGTACGACGAGGTCGAACGGGTCGTCCAGGAGCGGCTGCTGGTCGAAGCGGGCGTCGCTCAGCGGCGGGTTGTACGGGGTGGCCTCGACGATCGCCAGGTCGACCTCGCCCTCGAAGAGCAGGTCGAAGCTCGCCGGCACATCGGCCTCCTGGATGTGCACGGCCAGCCGTGGATACCGCTCGCGCAACCGGACCGCCATAGGCGCCAGCAGCACCGTGATCGCCACCGGGTAGCCGCTCACCCGCAACGGCCCGCCCGGCGCGCCCTGTTCGGCTCGCAGATCGAGTTCGGCCAGTTCCCAGCGGGCCTGGATGGCGTCGGCGTGCGCGAGCAGACTCTCGGCGGCCGGAGTGAGGCGTACCCCTCTCCCCTGTGGTTCGAGGAGGTCGACGCCGAGGTCGCGGGCCAGCTGGCGGATCTGCTGGGAGGCGGCGGACGGGGTGAAGTGCAGGGCGCGGGCGGCCGCGGTGACCGTGCCGTAGTGGGCGACCGCTCGCAGGACGTGAAGCCGGCGCAGGTCAATCATGAAGTCCACGCTTCAAGGTGCGGTCCGGAAAGTCAACCTGGACGTGTACGGATGTCTCGCCGCACTGTGGATGTGTCGCGACGGTCAACCAGCCCACGACGTACGAGGAGTTCCCATGACCAGCACGACCGGCACGACCGGCACGACCCCGGTCGGCACCGTCTGCCCGCACTGCGGATGGCCGGACGGTGCCGAGCCCTTCCAGGTGGTGTCCCGGCACTCCACCGGGGCGGGTCGCACGGTGTGGACGCGGTGCGGCTGCGGTTCCCTTCAGGTCCGGGTGATCGACGACAGCGGTGTGCGCGTCGTCTCCCGCAGCCGCCCCGCCGTCCCTCAGTCGAGTCCCGCCAGCCGCTGAACGGCCGGCGCCGCGAACCGCTCGATGAACGCCGCCGGCTCCCCCGTGCGCGGGGAGAGGATCACGGTGTCGATGCCGAGCTTGGTGTAGCCGGTGATGTCCGCGGTGAAGGCGTCGAGGTCGCCCGTGGCGAGCGGTTCGCCGGAGTAGGCGACCGTCTTGCGGATCGTGTCGTAGTCGCGGCCCTCGGTGTCGCAGTGGCCGCGCAGGACGTCGAGCTTGTGCGCGACCTCCTCCGGGGTGGTGGTGAAGAGGTTGCAGGCGTCGCCGTAGCGGGCGACCAGCCGGAGCGTCTTCTTCTCGCCACCGCCGCCGATCATGATCTCGGGGCGCGGGTCGCTGACCGGGGCCGGGACGTTCAGCGTCTCGGCGAGCCGGTAGTGCTTGCCCTCGAACGGGCCGTTCGCTTCCGGGTCCCACATCTGGAGACAGATCCGCAGGGTCTCCTCCAGCCGCTCGAAGCGCTCGGCGACCGGCGGGAACGGCACGCCGAGTCCCTCGTGCTCCCGCCCGTACCAGGCCGCGCCGATCCCGAGGGTGGCGCGGCCGCCGGAGAGCACGTCGAGGGTGGTGGCGATCTTGGCGAGGAGCCCGGGGTGGCGGTAGCTCACGCCGGTGACCAGCGCGCCGAGCTGGACCGTCGAGGTGCGGCCCGCGAGATAGCCGAGGGTCGTGTAGGCCTCCAGCATGGGGTCCTCGGCCCGGTCGTTGAACTCCATCTGGAAGTAGTGGTCCATGACCGACAGCCAGCTCAGACCCGCGGCCTCGGCGGCGGTGCCCGCGGCGGCGAGTTCGGCGGCGAGCGCGGCACCTCCCCCGGGGTGGTCGAACCGGTTGATGTGCACGCCCACCTTCATGGTGGTCTCCGTTCGTCCGGGGGTTCACCGACGCTGACGACGCTAGAACTTCGAGTGCTCTCCAAGTCAAGGACGTGAGTCGACGGCAGACGTAAGTCGAGGACTATGGCTGGGAGACGCGCTCCTCCTCCGCCTTCCTGGTGGCTCTCAGGCTCGTGAAGGTCGTCACCGCGAGGACGAGCACGATGAAGCCGAGCGAGAAGGGGATGCTGATCTCCGGGACATGGACGCCGGACTCGTGCAGGGCGTGCAGCAGCAGTTTGACGCCGATGAAGCCGAGGATGATCGACAGCCCGTAGCTGAGGTGCACGAGCCGCTTCAGCAGGCCGCCGATGAGGAAGTACAGCTGGCGCAGCCCCATGAGCGCGAACGCGTTCGCCGTGAAGACGATGTACGGGTCGTCGGTGAGTCCGTAGATCGCGGGGATGGAGTCGAGGGCGAACAGCACGTCGGTGGAGCCGATCGCGAGCATGACGACCAGCATCGGGGTCATGACCCGCTTGCCGTTCTCCTCGATCCACAGCTTGGTGCCGTGGTAGCGGTCGGCGACCCCGAAGCGCTTCTCGACCGTCTTGAGGAGCTTGTTCTCCTGGTACTCCTCCTCGTGCTCCTCCTTGCGGGCGTCCTGGATCAGCTTCCAAGCGGTCCAGATCAGGAAGGCGCCGAAGAGGTAGAACACCCAGGAGAACGTCGAGATGATCGCCGCGCCGGCCGCGATGAACCCGGCGCGCAGCACCAGGGCGATCAGTACGCCGACCATCAGGACGCGCTGCTGGTACTGCGAGGGCACCGAGAACTTCGCCATGATCAGGACGAAGACGAAGAGGTTGTCGACGCTCAGCGACTTCTCGGTGATGAATCCCGCGAAGAACTCTCCGGCCGGTCCGCCGCCGCTGAAGACGAGCAGGCCGATGCCGAAGAGACAGGCCAGCGTGACCCAGACGATCGTCCAGACACCGGCTTCCTTGATCGACACGTCGTGGGGTTTGCGGCCGATGAAGAAGTCGACGGCGATGAGCGCGCACAGGGCGGCGACCGTCAGCAGCCAGACGGAGAGGGAGACGTTCACGTGGTGCTCCTGGTACGGGTGGGGGCCTCACAGGGTGGTCTCAGGCGGGGAATCCTGCCACCTCAGGGAGGTGAACAAAAAGTCAGGACATGGCAAGCTCGCAGGTCACGCCGGTGCCACCCGCCGGACGGCGGGCAGGTTCCGCCGGACGGCGGCGCCCCGGACGGCGGGCAGGGCGCGAATCATGTCCGCACGAGCCGCCGCGTTCTCGCGTGAGGAGACGACATGAGCCTGGTGCCACCGCCGTTCGACCCGGAGCTTGCCGGAGCCCTGGAGCTGATCAAGGAGTTCATCTCCCCGGGGATGACCCTGGAGGACATCGAGCAGATCCGTAAGGGACCGGGCATCCAGATGCTGGCCGAGCTGGATCTGACCTTCGACGGCTTCTTCGAGGTCGAGGACCGGTCGGTGCCGGGGCCGCAGGACGCGCCCGAGATATCGCTGCTGATCTGCCGCCCCACGACGCCTTCGACCGCGGGTCCGCGCCCGGTCGTCTACCACGTGCACGGCGGCGGCATGGTCCTCGGCACCAACCGGGTGGGCGTGGATGTGCCCCTGGCCTGGGCGAAGGAACTGGACGCGGTCGTGGTGTCGGTGGAGTACCGGCTGGCTCCGGAGGATCCGTATCCCGCGCAGATCGAGGACGTGTACGCCGGTCTGGTGTGGACGGCGGAGCACGCGGAGGAGCTCGGTGCCGACCCCGAGCGGATCGTCCTCGCGGGCGCCAGCGCGGGCGGCGGCCTGTGCGCGGCGCTGGCCCTGCTCACCCGGGACCGCGGAGGGCCGCGGCCGCTCGGCCAGGTGCTGATGTGCCCCATGCTGGACGACCGCAACGACACCCCGTCCTCGCACCAGATGGCGGGCCTCGGCGTCTGGGACCGTACGGCGAACGAGACCGGCTGGACGGCGCTGCTCGGCGAGCGGCGCGGCGGCCCGGACGTACCGGCGTACGCCGCCCCGGCCCGCGCCGACGACCTGTCGGGCCTGCCCCCGGCCTTCCTGGACGTGGGTTCGGCGGAGACCTTCCGCGACGAGGTCGTCGCCTACGCCTCCCGGATCTGGCAGGCGGGCGGGGTCGCCGAGCTCCATGTCTGGCCGGGCGGCTTCCACGGCTTCGACGGTTTCGCTCCGCAGGCGGCGCTGTCGCAGCGGACGCGGGCGGCGCATCTGGACTGGCTGCGGCGGCTTCTGAGCGCTTGATCACTTCGGCGGGACGGCGGCCGGCGTCCGATGTGGAACCAAGGACTCCCCGGTCGGGTCCGGCATGCCGCACCATGGACCCATGAAAGAGCTGGCGGGGCGCCTGACCGCCCTGGACCCGGACGCCGGTGCCGCCGTCCGGGTCATCGCCTACTTCGACCGGCTGGCCGAGTCACGGGCCGGCCTGGAGGCGCTGGTGCGCGGGGCGGCCGTACTCGCGGGGGTGCCCGCGCGGCTCGTCGACGTGGACCGGCGGGTGCAGGTGCGGGTGGAGCCCGACGGCACGCGCCGCGAGTCGGATGTGCCGCCGGATCCGGCCTGGCCGTGGGCGGCACTGACACCCGACGGGGCGCCCGCGCTGTGGCTGGAGCGCGGGGCGGCAAATCCTGGAACGACCCCACCTGGTATGGCGGGCACCGGGATGGCAGGACCGCGAGTGGCGGCACCCGGTGTGGCGGACCTCGGAATGGTCGGCCCCGGCGTGGCCGCACTCGGTGTGGCGGACGCCGGTGTCACGGGCCCCGGGATCGCGGCACCAGGTGCGGCGGGGCCCAGCGTGGTGGACGCGGTGATTCTTGAGCGGGCCGCCGGGGCCGTGCGGCTGGTGCTCGACCGTACCCGGGGACGGGCCCCCGTCGACGATCCGGCGCTGGTGGAGACGCTGCTGGATGCCACGGCCCCCGAGCCCGCCCGGTTGCACGCGGCTCGGCGGCTGGGTCTGGACCCGGCGCTGCCCTCTCGTGCGGTGGCCGCCGTCGAAGGGCCGCCCCGGATCGTTCCGGGCCGGCGGGAGGCCGAACTGCCCACCGGGCGGCTCGGAGTCGGTCCTTCCGTGTCCGTGCTCGACCTTCCGGGGTCCTGGGCCGCCGCCCGTACGGCGCTGCGGTTCACCGCGGAGGGCACCGCCCAGGACCCCGGTCAACGGATCGTCCATGCCGAGGAGTTGGGTGGTACGGCACTCCTCGCGGACCTCGTGGCGCCGGGGGCCGAACCGCCGCCCGACGTCCTCGCACTGGAGTCAGCGGCCGCTACGACGCCCTGGCTGCTCGCCACGCTGCACGCCGTCGCCTCGACGGCGAGTCTGCGGGCGGCCGCCACGGAGGTCAACGTGCACCACTCGACGCTCCAGGACCGTCTGGTCCACGCCGAGCATCTGCTGGGCTGGCCGGTGCGCACCCCGCAGGGCCGGTTCCGGCTCCAACTGGCGCTGACCATGCGCCACTTGGCCCGCCCCTAGGGGGCACGGTCAGCGGAACTCGTGGACGACCTGGATCTCGCCGACGATGTGCGCGTTGAACTCCTCCAGCTCCTCGGCCGGCACCCACAGCTCCAGGATCGTCTCGCCGCCCGCCCGCTGGACGGGGTAGCGGCTCAGGAACTCGGAGTCGACCTCGAAGCGGGTCACGTAGCCGGCGCCGTCGTGCTTGACGTTCCAGTCCCGGGCGATCTTCACGGCGTAGTCCTCGTTCAGGACGGGGTAGAAGATCGGCTGCTCGGGCAGCCGGGGCGGCCAGGCACGCCAGTTGAGCTCGCGGACCAGATCCAGCTCGACGGGGCCGGTGGGGCGCCAGAGGGTCGTCGTGGGGCGGGGGCTGGTCATGGTGGGGGCGCTCTCCGTGCGTGGGTGGTCGGGTCGCCGCGAGCCTAGTCAGGGGGCCGCGGCGTTCACCACCGGGTTTCAGCGCGGCTGGTTCATCAGTGTCAGCGCCTCCTCCGCTGCCGTCGTGACGACGCCCGGCGCGGCGCCCGCCGCCGTAGCGACGCCCTTCACCAGGCGGACGTCCTTGCGGAGCAGCGGTCCGGCGTGGGCGGCGATGCGGTCGAGGGTGCCGCCCGCCGAGGTGACCCGGTCCAGGGCGAAGCTCCTGCCGCTGCCGTGGGAGACGACGCGGGCCAGGGCGGCGGGGTCGACGGCCAGGTCCCGGCCCAGTGCCAGCGTGCTCGCGGCGGTGGCGAGGTTGGCGGTGAACAGGAGGTTGTTGAGGAGCTTGGCCACCTGGCCCGTGCCCAGCGGGCCCATGTGGACGACCGGATCGGCGTAGGTCTCGAAGACCGGCCGGCAGTAGGCGACGGTGCCCTGCTCTCCCCCGGCCATCACCACCAGCCGGCCCTCGGCGGCGGCCGGTCCGCCGCCGCTCACGGGGGCGTCGATCAGGGTGACCCCGTGGGTGCGGGCGCGGTCGGCGAGGCGGCGGCAGGTGTCGGGGTGGACGGTGCTGTGCACGGCGACGACCCCGCCCCGGCGCAGGCCGCTCAGGACGCCGGAGGTGCCGGTGAGGACCTCCTCGACGTCGGCGTCGTCGACGACGCACACGCAGACCAGGTCGCTGACCGAGGCCAGTTCGGCGGGCGACCCGGCGCGCTTGGCGGGGGTGTCGTCGAAGGGGAGGAGGGTGGCGGGGCGGCGTGCCCAGAGGGTCAGTTCGAAGCCCGCGTCCACGATCCTGCGGGCCATGGGGGCGCCCTGGCTGCCCAGGCCGATGAATCCGACTCGCATCAGCGTGCCTCCTGCTCGGGTGGTTGCGGGCGCCAGAAGACGGCGAGGAGTCCGGCCGTGGCCAGCACGGCGGCGCCGAGGGCGAGGGCGCCGCCCGCCCAGCCGGTGACGTCGATGCCGCTCGCCTCGTCCACGGAGACGCCGCCCGGTCCCAGTACGGCCAGTGCCAGGGCGACGACGGCGAGGGTGAGGACGTACTCGTAGCCCTCCTTGAAGACGAAGAAGCCGTTGCGGCGGTGGGCGAGCAGGCCCGCGACCAGCATCACCGAGACGACGGCCGCGCAGGCCAGCGGGGTGAACAGGCCGAGCAGCAGCAGTGCTCCGGCGCCGAGTTCGGTGAGGACGCTCAGCCAGGCCTGGAGGGTGCCGTTCCTGAGGCCCAGGCCGGTGAACCAGCGGGCGGTGCCCTCGATACGGCCGCCGCCGCGCCAGTGGTTGAGGCCGTGGGCGATCATGACGACGCCCAGCACGAGGCGGACCAGCAGCAGTGCGATGTCGTCCATGTCCCTCAACCCGCCCTTCCCCGCGAGGAGTCGGCGTGCGCGTGCTCCCGCGTCACCGCGCACTCCTCGGCGAAGGAGAGGACTCTCAGGTGGTAGGCCCGTGCCGAGTTCCCGAGGCTCAAGTTGTGTCCGCTGTCCAGCTGTTCGTAGGTCAGGACCCTGGGTGCGGCGGTGAACAGGGCCGCGATCTCGGCCAGGGCGCCGGGGCCGGAGTTCCAGACCGCTTCGTGGTCGCCCAGGGTGTAGCCCACGGGGATCCGCACCCGCGCGGCCAGTTCGGGGAACTCCCGTACCCAGGCGCGCGCCTCGAACTCGTAGGCGGGCGAGGCGGCGCCGATCGCGGTTCCGCCGAAGACGTCCGGGGGGTACAGGTGGCTCGGACCCCAGAGCAGGTCCCGCATCCGGCGGCGCGCGGGTCGCCGGATGCCCAGCTCGCCGTGTTCCGCCCAGCGGGCGGAGAAGCGGGGGTGGTGGTCCCGTCCGGTGCCCGCGATCTCCAGGCCCAGCAGGGCCTGCCCCCGCTCCTCGGCCGCCATGCGGATGGCCAGTTCGCTGCCCGCGGAGTGGGCCATGAGGAACACGCCGGCGCCGTGGGGGCGGGAGGCGAGCAGCCGGTCGAGGGTGGCGTACATGAGCTCGACCCGGCGGTCGGGGTCGGTGAGCTTGTCCTGGTGGGTGAGCGAGGCGCCGTATCCCGGCCGGTCCAGGGCGATCACGGTGAAGCCGAGCGGCAAGCCGGTGCGCAGCAGGGAGAGTTCGGGGCGGTTCGGGCAGTCGAAGTACGTCGAGTCGGTGCCGCCGCCGTGCAGGGCGAGGACGACCGCGCGTGGCTGCGGGGCCCAACTCGCCCGGTACGACAGGGGGATGCCGTCGATGTCGAGGGAGCCGTGGTTCACGTGTCCGTCCTGAGGAGAAGGACTCCGCTGGGGGTGAGCCCGCCGGAGCTGACCACGGCGACGCGGGCGCCGGGCACTTGGCGCGGTCCGGCCTCGCCGCGGAGTTGGACGATCGCCTCCTGGACGAGTCCCATGCCGTGGGTGCGGCCGTGGGAGAGCTGGCCGCCGTGGGTGTTGAGGGGCAGTACGCCGTCGCGGGCGATGTTCTTTCCTCCGTCCAGGAAGTCCTTCGCCTCGCCGATGCCGCAGAAGCCCAACGCCTCTATCCAGGACAGGCAGTTGAAGGTGAAGCCGTCGTAGAGCTCGGCGACGTCGACGTCGTCGGGGCGCAGCGAGGTGCGGGTCCACAGGTGGGCGGACTGGCCGATGACCTGGGGTTCGTGGGTGAGGGTGCTCTGGTCCCATTCGAGGCGCTCGGTGATCTGCGTGCCGACGGCCTCGACGAGGACGGGCGGCCGGGCGAGGTCCCGGGCGGTGTCGACGTGGGAGACGACGACGGCGACCGCTCCGTCGCAGGGGACGTCACAGTCGTAGAGCCCGAACGGGGTGGTGATGGGCCGGGCTCGGAGGTAGTCGTCCATGGTCATGGGGTCGCGGTAGATCGCGGTGGGGTTGAGTGCGGCGTTGGCGCGCTGGTTGAGGGCGATCCAGCCGAGGGTCTCGCGGGTGGTGCCGTACTTGTGGAAGTGGCGCTGGGCGTTCTGGGCGAGGGTGTGGGCGGCGGAGGTGGCGCCGTAGGGCTTGAGCCAGCCGGCGTCGGGGCTGCTCGGGGGTCGCAGCCGCCCCTGTTTGATCAGTTCGCCGTAGGACGCCTCCCACAGGGTGCGGAAGCAGAGGACGTGCCGGGCGAGTCCGCCGGCCACGGCGAGCATCGCGGCGATGAGGGAGCCACCGGGGCCGAAGGTCTCGCCGCCGCCGTTGTGCCACGTGGGGCGGAGGCCGAGGGCGGACTCCAGGGCGGTGATGCCGCCCTCGGCGAAGCCGCCGAAGGGGCCCGCGCCGGGGTAGGTGGCCAGGCCGTCGATGTCGTCGAGGGTGAGCCCGGCGTCGGCGACGGCCTGTTCGCAGGCCTCGACGGTGAGGGAGAGGGGCGGGACCATCAGGCGGCGGCCGAGCCGGGAGCTGCCGATGCCGGTGAGGGCGACCTTGTCCTCGAACTTCTCGGTGGTGGTCATCGGGCGTACGGGCGGGGCGAGTTCGTCCTTGGGCAGTGGTGCCGGCTCGCCCTGTTCGGCCGCCGGGCGGAAGAGCGGCAGCCACACCTCTCCGGCCTGCTCGAAGACGACCTCCATGCGCATGCCGAGGACCAGGGCGTCCGGGTCGCACTCGACCGCGTTGGTGGTGAGCCGGACGCGGTCGTCCTCCTCCAGGGCGACCTGGGCGACGACGTACGGGGCGGGGAGGCCGGGCAGACCGAAGCGGTGGTTGACGGTGAAGCCGATGAGGGTGGCGCGGCCGGAGACGGTCCGTACGCCCAGGTCGTGGCCGCGGCAGTGGCGGCACACGGGTTGGGGCGGGTGGATCAGGGCGCTGCACGAGGCGCACTCCTGGACGCGCAGGCGTCCGTCCGCCCCCGAGGTCCAGAAGAACGCGTTCTGGTCGGTGAGTTGGGGCAGCGGGCGTCCCGGGGGTCCGGCCACGTGGGTCTCCTCCCTCTCAGCGGTCGATCTCTCAGCGGTCGATCTCTTCAGCGGTCGATCTTCGCCCTGGCCGAGCGGACCGTGACCGGCTCGGCGAGGCGCTGTTCGTCGCAGGCCTTCTGGAGGATCTCCAGGGTCTCCTCCAGCGGGGGTCCGAGGCGCTTGCCCGGGGTGAAGGCGGCCGGGAGGTGGCGCATGCCCTGGATGATGCCGATGGTCTCGTAGTGGACGGTGCCGTCGGGGTCGCAGCGGTAGTCGGGCATGCGGTCCATGACGGCGGTGACCATGCGCTTGAACACCGTACGGGCGACGTTGGAGCCGATGCAGCGGTGGATGCCGAGGCCGAAGCTGCTGTGCCGGTTGCCCTTGCGTTCGAGGTCGACGCGGTCGGGGTCGGGGAAGACGGCGGGGTCGCGGTTGGCCATCGCCCAGGACAGCCAGAGGCGTTCGCCCTCCTCGAAGCGCTGTCCCGCGATCTCGCAGTCGGCGGAGATCGTACGGCCGTCCCCGGGGGCGGGGGCGTAGTAGCGCAGGAACTCCTCGGTGGCGGAGTCCAGGAGGGCGTCGCGGTGGCGGCTGAGGCGGTCGCGGTCCTCGGGGTGCTCGCCGAGCCACTCCAGGGCGTGTGCGGTGAGGGCGGTCGTGGTGTCGAAGCCGCCGCCGATCAACAGGGCCAGGACGCCGGTGAGTTCCTCGTCGGGCGGGGTCTTTCCGTTGATGTCGGCGTGCACCAGCGCGTCGATCAGTCCCGGTCGGGGGTTCTGGCGGATCTCCTGGATGGCCATGTAGAGGCCGATCCCCATGTTGCGGCTCATCTCGGCGACGCGTGGCATGTCGGGCGAGTCGGGCGGGGTGTAGACCGAGGCGTGGGCCGGTTCGTTGTAGACGGTCCAGTCCTTGAGGGGGATGCCCATCATCGCCAGGGTGAGGACGGCCGGGACGATGTTGGCGAGGTCGTCGACGAAGTCGATCGTGCCTTCCTCGATCCTCTCGTCGAGGCAGGCGCGCACCACCTCGTCGACGAAGGGCACCCAGCGGCCGACCGCGGCCGGGGACAGGTAGGGGTTGAGGGTCTGCCGGTAGTGGCGCTGCTCCGGCGGGTCCATCTCCAGGAAGCCGCCCTGTATTTCACGCGCACGGGGCGGCGAGGGGATGGTGATGCCCTTGTAGCCGCGCCGCTCCCCTTTGACGTCGTGGTCGTTGGAGAGGAACTCGGCGGACCGGGCCAGTTCGAAGACCTCGCGGTTGCCGCTGGCGACCCAGTGGCCGTCGTGGGCGTCGGTCCAGGCGATGGGGCACTTGGCGTGCAGTTCGTGGGTGATGTCCTCGAACCGATGGCGGTACTCGGGGGTGTGCCGGTCGAAGTGCACCCGGTGCTTCTTGCGGTCGTCGCCGCTCACGGCCTCGTTCTCGGTGCCGTCGGCCTCGCTCATGGGGCCTTTCCCTTCAGAAGATCTGGATGGCCCGTTCCGGGCACGAGTGCGCGGCTTCCCGCACGTCCTCTTCCTGATCGGCCGGTACGTCCTCGCTGACGGCCGAGGAGTGACCATCGACCTCGTCCAGCTGGAACGCCTTGGGAGCGGTCATCCAGCAGAGCGTGTGGCCCTGGCAGCGCTCCGGATCGACGCGGACCTTCACGGCTTGCCTCCCTGTTTCCTGCTGTTTCCTGCTGTTTCCTGCTGCTTGCGGGGTTTCAGCGGCGCCAGTCGTACCACTTGAGGTATCCGCCGGCGTCGACGCGGAGTTGGACGCCGGTGATGTAGCGGGCCTCGTCGGAGGCGAGGAACACCACGGCGTTGCTGATGTCGATGGGTTCGACGTACGGGATCGGCATGGCCTGCTGCACGGAGAACACGGGCTCGGCGTCCTCGCGCGTGGGGTGTTCGAGGTCGGGGCGGAAGGATTTGTACATGGGCTCGCTCTGGAGCATCCGGGTGTCCACGTTGGTGGGGTGGATGACGTTGGCCCGTTGCTTCAACGGGGCGAGATTGCGGGCGAGTTCGTGGACGTACTCCGACAGGGCGCGCTTGGCGTAGGCGTAGCCGGCGCCGCCCGGGTTCGATCCGGGGGTCTCCACGATGCCGTGCTCCATGAGGGCGGCGGTGGATCCGGTCGCGATGACGGAGGCGCCCTCGCGCAGATGCGGCAGGGCGACCTGGATGGCGTTGATGCTGCCGATCAGGTCGACGTCGATCGCGTCGCACCAGGCCTGGAGCTTGGGTTCGCCGCGCAGCGGGGCGATGCCGGCCTGCGCCACGACGATGTCCAGGCCGCCGAGTTCGGCGATCCCGGTCTCCAGTGCCTCCCTCAACTGAGCCACGTCCCGTACGTCGGCCTGGAGGGCGATGATACGGCGGCCGTGTCCCTCGACCAGACGGACCGTCTCCTTGAGGTCCTCGGGGGTGGCCATCGGGTAGCCGACGGTCTCGTAGTCGCGGCACCGGTCCACCGCGATGATGTCGGCGCCCTCCTCGGCGAGGCGTACGGCGTGGCTGCGGCCCTGGCCGCGGGCGGCGCCGGTGATGAACGCGACCTTGCCCTCAACTCGTCCCATGGGTGGTGTCCTTACGTTGTCGGTCAGTCGGTTCAGGGGGCGCTCGCGGGCGTCGCCGCGTCGAGCACCTGGGCCAGTACGCCGAGATCGGCGCCCAGTTCGGCGGCGACCGCGCGGACCACGGCGAGGTCCTTGCCGAGGAACTCGGCCGTGGAGCGGGCGAATGCGGCGACCGAGCCGCGGCGTACGACTCCGGCGAGCGCGCGGCTCGACGCGCTGCCGTGGGTGAGGGCGTCCAGGAGCGGTCCCTCGTCGACGCCCAACTCGGTGCCGAGGCGGGCGGCTTGGGCGAGGAGGCCGATCTGGGCCGCGAAGACGGTGTTGTTGACGAGCTTCACGCGCTGGCCGGTGCCGAGCGGGCCGACGTGCAGCACCGGGTCGCCGTAGGCGCGCAGGACGGGGCGGACGCGGGCGACGGTGTCGTCGGCGCCGCCCACGAAGAGCGTGAGGTGACCGGCGGCGATGTCGTGCGGGCCGCCGCTGACGGGGGCGTCGACCACGTCGATGCCGCGGGCCGCGATCGCCTCGACGGTGTGCGGGCTGCCGGTGGTGTGGACGACGAGGACGGCGCCGCTCGGCATGGCGGCCAACAGGGCGCTGTCCAGGCAGACTTGGCGCACCTGTTCGTCCGTGTGGACGCAGAGGAGTACGACGTCGGCGCCTTCGCCGGCCTCGGCGACGCGGCCGACCACCCGTGCGGGTTCCTGGGCCAGCGCGGCACGGGATTCTGGCGTGCGGCCCAGTACCCGTACCTCGTGTCCGGCCTCGGCGAGCCTGCGCACCATGGGCCGACCCATGCGACCGGCCCCTATGAGCCCGACGCGCGTCATGTTCCGTCCCGGGTCACAAGAATCTCCCTTCCGAATGCGAGAACACTACTTTCAAATGCGTGGCGCCCGGAAGGCCCGTGTGGCGACTTTATGTCAGCCCGTGACAGTGGCGACTGATCCAGACCGAGGTCGTGACGCGGAAGACGGGCCACGCTAGTGTTCTCCCAATCCGAGAATGCCATTTCCAGCTTCCAGCGGGAAGGGGACGCAATGCCACCCCCGAACAGGCGGCTGCTCATCGACGGACGGCTCGTCGCGGCCGACCGGACGTTCGCCACGCTCGACCCCTCCACCGGCGATGTGCTGGGCCACGCTCCCGACGCCTCGGCCGAGCAGACCGAGGCCGCCGTGGCGGCCGCCCGCCGCGCGTTCGACACCACGGGCTGGTCCACCGACACCGCGTTCCGCGTCCACTGCCTCGACCAGCTCCACACCGCGCTCACCGAACACCTGGAGGAGCTGCGGGAGTTGACGATCGCCGAGGTCGGCGCGCCGCGCATGCTCACACACAGCCAGCAGCTCGACGAGCCGGTGGGCCTGGTCCGCTACTACGCGGACCTCCTCAGGACCCACCCGCTGACCGAGGACCTCGGGGTGGTCGAGTACCTGGGGCAGCGGCACCGCCGCTGGGTGGAGAAGGAGGCCGGCGGGGTCCTCGCCGCGATCGTCCCGTACAACTACCCCACCCAACTCGCCCTGGCGAAGCTCGCTCCGGCGCTTGCCGCGGGCTGCACGGTCGTCCTCAAGGGCGCGCCCGACACCCCGCTGATCACCCTCGCCCTCGGCGAGCTGATCGCGGAGCACACGGACATCCCGGCCGGCGTGGTCAACGTACTGACGTCGTCCGACGCGGCGACCGGCGAACTGCTCACCACCCACCCCGGCGTCGACATGGTCAGCTTCACCGGCTCCACCGCGACCGGCCGCCGCATCATGGCCGCCGCGAGCGGCACGGTGAAGCGGGTCTTCCTCGAACTCGGCGGCAAGTCGGCGCTGATCGTCCTCGACGACGCCGACTTCGCGGCGGCCTCGCGGTACGCGGCGTACATGATCTGCCTGCACGCGGGCCAGAGTTGTGCGATCACCTCGCGGATGCTGGTGCCCCACGAGCACCACGACGCGATCGCCGAGCAGGTCGCGGCCGCGCTGGAGCGGGTGCGCTACGGCGATCCCGCGCACCCCAGGACGTACATGGGCCCGCTGATCAGCGAGCGGCAGCGCGACAAGGTCGACGGCATGGTCCGGCGGGCCGTCGAGGCGGGCGCGACGCTGGTGACCGGCGGCAAGCGGGTGGACCCGGGCTTCTTCTACACGCCGACCCTGCTCACCGGGGTCGACCCGGCGAGCGAGCTGGCGCAGGAGGAGGTCTTCGGACCGGTCCTCGCCCTCATCCCGTACGACGACGAGGACCACGCGGTCCGGATCGCCAACGACTCGGTGTACGGCCTGTCCGGGGCGGTGCACAGCGCCGACGAGGAGCGGGCTCTCGCGCTGGCCCGGCGGATCCGCACCGGCACGTTCAGCATCAACGGCGGCAACTACTTCTTCTCCGACACGCCGTTCGGCGGCTACAAGCAGTCGGGCGTCGGCCGGGAGAAGGGTGTGGACGGTCTGGAGGAGTTCATGGAGCGCAAGACCTTCGGAGCGGTGGTCGTATGAGCGCCGGGCCGCTGAGCGGCATACGGGTGCTGGAAGTCGCGATGTACGGCTTCGTGCCGTCAGCCGGTGCCGTGCTGGCCGACTGGGGCGCGGACGTCGTCAAGGTGGAGCACGCCGTCAACGGCGATCCCCAGCGCGGCCTGCGCCAGACCGGCACGTTCAGGATCGAGGGCGACCCCAACCCCAATGTCGAGCACGCCAATCGGGGCAAGCGCAGCATCGGCCTCGACATGGCACGCCCGGAGGGCCGGGAGGTGCTGTACGGCCTGGCCCGCCGCTCGGACGTGTTCCTGACCAGCTTCCTGCCGTCGGCGCGGCGGAAGTTCGGCATCGACGTGGCCGACATCCGTGAGGTGAACCCGCGGATCGTCTACGCCCGGGGCAGCGCCCTCGGACCGCGCGGCCGAGAGGCGGAGAAGGGCGGTTACGACATGACCGCCTTCTGGGCACGTGCCGGTACGGCGGCGAGCCTGACCCCGCCCGGCGTCGAGGGCATGATCCCGCCGCCGGGGCCCGCCTACGGGGACACCATCTCCGGCACGAACCTCGCCGGGGGCATCGCGGCGGCCCTGCTCCAGCGCGAGCGCACGGGCGAGGCGCCGGTCGTGGACGTCTCGCTGCTGGGCAGCGGCGTCTGGGCGATGGGCCACGGCCTCGCCCTCTCCCTCCACCTCGACCGCCCCATGGTCGCACCGCCGTTGGGCGGGCACGGCTCCCCCACCAACCCGCTCTCCGGGCTCTACCGCACCGCCGACGACCGCTATCTCTCCTTCGTGATGATGCAGCCCGCCAAGTTCTGGGCCGATGTGTGCCGCCACGTCGACCGCCCCGAACTGGCCGAGGACCCGCGCTTCGCCACCGCCGCCGACCTGGCCGCGAACACGGAGGAGGCGGTCAAGATCCTGCGCGAGGTGATCGCGGGTCGCACCCTCGCCGAGTGGTCCGAGCGCTTCGCGACGCTGGCCGGGCCGTGGGCACCGGTGCAGGACTCGCTCCAGGTGGGCGGTGACGCGCAGGTGCGCGCGAACGAGTACGTCGTACGGGCCGGGGAGCTCGAACTGGCCGCCAGCCCAGTGCAGTTCGACGTCGAGGCACCGCACCCGCAGGGCCCGGCACCGGAGTTCGCGGCGCAGACCGAGGAGATCCTCCTGGAACTGGGCCTGGACTGGGACCGCATCCTCGCGCTCAAGGCCGCGGGCGCGGTGACCTGAGTCGCCGTCACATACCTTCACAGAGAGTCACCGTGACAGACCGTCACAGAAAGGGACGTCCATGACAGTCACCGTCACCGAGATCACCCCGACGACGGGTGTCGAGATCACCGGCCTGTCCGGGAGCAGGCTGGTCGACAAGGCGGTCGCCGAGGAATGCCGGACGGCCCTGGAGCGGCGCGGAGTCGTCATCTACCGGCAGGCGCACATCAGCGACGACGACCTGGTGGCCTTCAGCAAGCTGCTCGGCCGGCTCGTACCACTTCCCCTGGGCGGCCACCCGACCCACCCCGACATCCAGCGCATCACCCGCGACCCGTCGAAGAGCCCGCTGGCCGCCTACCGCGAGGGCACCTTTCACTGGCACATCGACGGTACGACGGACGAAGTACCCAACAAGGCGACGCTTCTGACGGCTCGCCAGATCTCGGACGACGGTGGCGGCGACACGGAGTTCGCCAACACGTTCGCGGCGTACGAGGCGATGTCGAAGACGGAGCAGTCGGAACTCGAAGGCCTGCGGGTCGTGCACAGTTTCGCGGCGTCGCAGCTGCTGGTGACGCCGAATCCGTCACCGAAGGAACGCGCCGCCTGGGACCGCAACCCGTCCCGCGAACAGCCGCTCGTCTGGACCCGGCCGGGTGGCCGCAAGTCGCTGCTGATCGGGGCGACGGCGGGCGAGATAGTAGGCCGACCACGTACCGAGGGCCGTGCCCTCCTGGACGACCTCCTGGACCGCGCGACCCAGCCGCGGTTCGTGGTCCGCCACCGCTGGCGCCAGGGCGACCTCGTCATCTGGGACAACACGGGAATGCTGCACCGCGCGCTGCCCTACGGCGAGGGCTCCTCCCGTCTGATGCACCGCACGTCCCTGGCGGGCGAGGAGTTGGTGGCATGACCGGCGAGCGGCGTACGGCGCTGGTGACGGGCGGCGGTTCGGGTATCGGGCGGGCCATCGCGCTGCGGCTCGCGGAGGACGGTTTCGCGACGGCCGTCCTCGACCTCAACGCCGAGGCGGCGGAGCGGGTGGCCGAGGAGGCACGCCAGAAGGGGTACGCGGCGGAGGCCTTCGGCGGGGTCGACGTATCGGACCGCGCACAGGTCGACGACGCGGTACGACGTATCCGCGAAACCCTGGGCGGCCCGGTCCTGGTCCTGGTCAACAACGCCGGAGTGTCCGCGGCCCAGGGCTTCCTGAAGATCACCGACGAGTCCTGGAACCGCATCATGGCCGTCAACCTCAACGGCCCCTTCTACTTCTGCCAGGCCGTCGTCCCCGACATGAAGTCCGCGGGCTGGGGCCGCATCGTCAACATCTCCTCCTCCAGCGCCCAGTCCGGCCAGCAGTACATGACCCACTACGTCGCCTCCAAGGCCGGCCTCATCGGCCTCACCAAGTCCCTCGCCCTCGAACTCGGCCCGGCGGGCATCACGGTCAACACCATCCCACCCGGCTTCGTCGACACCCCGATGCTCCGCGACTCCGAGCAACGAGGCCTCCTGGGCGGCTCGGTGGACCACCACGCCGAACTGACTCCGGTACGACGACCGGGGCGCCCGGAGGACATCGCGGCGGCGTGTTCCTTCCTGGTGTCGGAGGAGGCGGGGTACATCACGGGGCAGGTGATCGGGGTGAACGGGGGGCGGAACACCTGAGGCGGGAACGCGGGAACTGGGCGGCGAGGTGGGTGCGTCGTACACGCATGACCACTTCGCTGCGTCCCGCGACCCTCGACGACCTGGACCACATCACCGGTCTGCACACGCGGGCACGCACCGCGTACTACGAGGCGGGCGGTTGGTCGGAGCCGGAGCTCACCTCGCCCGAGGCTTTCGCCGAGCGGCGCGAGATGTGGCTGCGTGCCGTCCGCAGCGACACCAAGACCGTCCTGTGCGCCGTACAAGGGGACGCGTTGGTGGGAGTTCTGGCGATGGGGCCGCCGCACGACACCGATGTGGACGCCACCGCGGTCGGCCAGCTGTACCAGATCCATGTCCAGCCGGGGTTCTGGGGACAAGGGATCGGCGGACTGCTGCACGCCGCGTTCGTACGGCGCCTTCGGGACACGTCTCTGTCGGCGGGCGTGCTGGAGGCGTGGGAGCGCAACACTCGGGCCCAGGGCTTCTATGCGCGGCACGGTTGGCGAACCGATGGGCACCGGCGGTCCGGGCCGGGTGATGGTGACTACGTGCGGATGCGCCTCGGCGTGGCCGCTGTCGGTCCTCGGTGAGTCGGTCTTTCATCGCAAGCTCCGCAGGAAGACGACCGTGCAGACCAGCACAGCCGCGAACGCCGCCACGGCCGCGCACTGGAGCAGGGCCTCCCGGCGGTCCTCGCGGGATGCGGCCGGGCTCCGGGGCAGGCTCTCGAAGCGGGCGAAGAGCGCTTTGGCGAGGCGCTTTCGGCCCCGCCGGTCCGTGGTGTAGGCGAGTACTTCTCGTCCGTCGAGCAGGCGTTCCAGTCGCCCGACGAGCGAGTGGGCCGGTACGGCGAGGATCTCCACGGAGCCGGTGACGCCCTGGCCGGTGAAGCGTCGCAGCCGGTCCAGGTGGCCCACGAAGACACAGCGCGGACCATGGGCGCGGAGCATCTCCTCCACCTCCCAGAGGAGATGCTCGGTCGGGCGGGAGACATCGATGAGCGGTGCGGAGGACACGCTCGCCAGACCGGTCACGGTCTGCCGCCACACCGCGGAATCGACGGTGACGACGATGAGTTTGGGGCTGATCGGCAGCCGGGCCAGGTCGGAGAGCGAGTCGGAGACCTCGGCGATCTCGCGTGCGTGGCGGACCCGTGCCGTCTTCCCCTCCTCGGCTGCCCGTACGAATCGCAACACCTCGCTGTACAGCGCCTGGACACCGATGAACGGCATGAGAGAGATCATCACGCTGGAGAAGGCGAGCAGGGAGATCCCGGCCACGGCGAGGGTTCCCAGGAACACGAGGAGGAGCGCACCGGCCGCCACCGATTCGGGAGTGTGCGGATAGTCGACCAGGGTGGCCATGGCGTCGCCGGGCGAGTCGCTGCGCAGGTACACGAGACCCGCCAGGCCGAACATGCCGAGCAGCGAGACCGTGACGACCGTGTTCGTCACTTTGCTCACTGCCGGCGCCACACGCGTGCCTGTCCGGTCGAGCCATGCCACGAAGGCTCCGACCCGGGTCGCGGCGTCGGTCGACACCCGCAGGCCCGGTGCCACACCCACCGCTTCGATCGTCGCGTCGTCCAGGGTGACGACCCGCCACGTGCGGCCGATCCTCCGTACCGCCGAGGTCACGGCGTCGATCGCCTCACCGTGCCGGAACCGTCGGAGGAACAGCACCATGTCCCGACGGCCCCGAACCAGGCGCAGACCACCCGCGCAGCCGACCACGACAAGGGCGAGGCCGAGGAGGAACGCGATGCACAGGTCCCAGCTGCCGCCGTTGAAGAGCGAGACGATGACACCCAGCAGAAGGGCCGCCGTCGGGATGTACATCAGATAGCCGACCGTCAGCATGGCCCCGCCGAGCAGCGTCCCGCTCCGTCGCAAGGTCCGGCGCAGCAGGAACCCTCGGCGATCGTCCCGCACCACCCTGACACTCATGTCCGGATGGTTGCGTCACCGGGAACGGAGCAAACCCTTCCGCGGCGGGGGTCAGTCGTCCGAGCCGTACTCCTTCAGCAAGTCCCCCGGCACATGGTTCGCCCATCCCGACCCCGGCCAGTTGAACCAGCCCGACGAGGCGTGGGTGCCGCCGTCGGGGTGGAGGGTGGTGCCGGTGATGTAGGAGGAGAGGGACGAGGCGAGGAAGACGGCGGCGTTGGAGATGTCGGTGACCGTGCCGAGGCGGGCCATGGGGATCGCGGTGCGGATGGCGGCCGGGGTGGACAACGGGGTGTCGGGAGTGCCGGGGGCGGTCGTGAATTTGTGCATGTTCGGGGTGGGGGTGCAGTCCGGGGCGATGTTGTTCACCCGGATGCCGGACGGGGCGAGTTCTACGGCCAGGGTGCGGGCGAAGTGTTCCACCGCGGCCTTGGCCGCCGCGTAGACGGCGAAGCCGGGGGCCGCGCGGTGGGCCTCGATGGTGGTCAGGTTGATGATGCTGCCGCCGGCGCGCATACGCGGTGCCGCGAGGGAGCAGGCGTGCAGGACGTGGAGGAGGTTGGTGCGCAGGAGGGCGTCCCAGCCCTTCGGGGTGGTCTCGGTGAAGGGCGCGCGGAAGGTGCCGCCGACCACGTTGACCAGGGTGTCCAGGCGGCCCCAGCGTTCGTCGACCGCCGTGAACAGCGCGGTCAGGGTGTCGGGGTCGCGGGCGTCGCCCTGGCGCACGATCGCGTCCGTGCCCACACCGCCTACACCGCCCTCGCCGCCCTCGCCGCCCTCGCCGCCCTCGCCACCCGCGCCACCCGCGCCACCCGCGCCGAGGGACCTGCGCAGCGCCTCGACCGCCGTACCGTCCACGTCCAGCACCGCCACCCGTACGCCGTTGGCGGCCAGGTCGTGTGTGATGGCCTCCCCCAATCCGCCCGCCCCGCCGGTGACGATCGCGACGGTCCCCTCCAGGCCCGCCCGCTCCTCGAACCACCCCACGCCGACGCCCTCTTCCTTCAGGTCAGATACATCGCACCGAAGTCTTCGAGGAACTCCAGCGTCGCCGCCGCCGACCGCGCGGGGCACGACACCACGACCCAGGTGACGCCGACGTCCTCAAGCTCGGCGAACTTCTCCCGGTGGCGGTCGGGTTCGGCCGTACCCGCCTGCTGGTACGAGTGCGCCACGTCCACCCGGCGCCCGTCCGCCGACTCCCTCAACTCCGCTATCTGCTCCGCCAGTTCTGCCACCGACCCGAGCATCGGAGTCCGCGCCGTCGCGCTCAGCCCCGCGCTCCCCGACATCGGCATCCACCCCTGCGCCCGCTCGGCGACCCTCCGGCGGCTCACCTTCGAGTTGCCGCCGATCCAGATGGGGATCGGGTCCTGGACGGGACGAGGCCGGGCGATCACGTCCCGCGCGCTGAAGTGGCGGCCCTGGTAGGTGAAGGGCTCCCCGCTCCAGTGCAGCGGCAGGACGTCCAGGACCTCCTCGAACAGGGCGTTGCGTTCGTCGAAGTCGACGCCGAGGGCGTGGAACTCGCTCTTCTGGTAGCCGGCGCCCAGCCCCAGGATCAGCCGCCCGGCCGACAGCTTGTCCAGCGTCGCCGCCGCCTTGGCCAGGACGAACGGGTTCCGGTACGGGGCGACCGCGAGGTACGTCAGCAGCCGCAGCCGTTCTGTCGCGGCGGCCGCGAAGGCGAGGGCGATGAAGGGGTCGAGGGTCTGATGCCCGCCCGAGGTCAGCCAACGGGCGCCCGGGACCGGGTGCTCGCTCAGTGAGAGGGCGGCGAATCCGGCCCGTTCCGCCGCTGCGGCCACCTCGGGCAGCGGGCCCGCGTCCAGCACGTCACCGTCGGGGCCGTTCGCCTCGGGGTAGTGGAAGACGAACCGCAGCGTCATCTCCGGCTCCCGCGGGCCAGCACCCGGTCCGCCGCCGCCCAGTGCGCGTCGGCCACCCACAGGCGTGCGAAGGCCCGCACCGCCTCCTCGGCCGAGGTCCCGCCGGAGACCACACGCTTGATCTCCCCCGCCGGGACGGTCGCCAGGGACCGGGCCAGCGCACGCCAGCCCTTCTCGAAGGAGGCCCGCGGAAACACCTGGTCGACGAGGCCGACGCGCTGGGCCTCCGCCGCGTCCAGTACCGTTCCGGCGCCCGCGAGCAGCAGGGCCCTCCCCCGTCCCACCAGCGCCGCGAGCCGCTCCGCGCCGCCCCACGCGGGCATGATCTCCAGGGTCACCTGGTTGAAGCCGATCCTGATGTCGTCGGCGGCCACCCTGATGTCGGCGGCCACGGCGACCTCGGCGCCGCCGCCCAGGGCGTGTCCGTTGAGCGCGGCGACGACGGGGCCGGGGAAGGCGGCGATCCGGTCGCAGACGCCCCGCATCCGCCGGGCCATCGCGGCCGCCTCGTCCTCGGTGCGGATCGCGGCGAGTTCCTTGAGGTCGCCCCCGGAGACGAACGCCCTCTCCCCGGCGCCCCTGATCACCAGCGCCCGCGCCCCCTCCGCCGCGTCGAGCGCCTTGTCCAACTCGCCCATGGTGTCGAGGGAGATGGCGTTGCGGGCGTGCGGGCGGTCGATCGTGAGGACGGCGAGGCCGTCGTCCAGTTCGAGGTCGATCACGCGATTACCCCCGAGGGATATTGGCATTCTCCAAATCCGAGAATAGCGTATGCGCCGCTGATCGGAGCCGCTTCGCAGTACGGGAGGTAGCAGCCACATGCGAAGGATCCCCCCAGAGTTGGCCAAACGCTATGAGTCGGAGGGGTGGTGGACGCAGGACACGATCGGGGAGCTGCTCGCACGGGGCCTCGCCGCCGCGCCCGACGCCGAGTTCCAGGTGCACTCGGCCGTCCGCCCCTGGTCCGGGACCTTCCGGGACGTCGAGCGGATCGCGCGCCGGCTGGCGGGCGGGTTGCGCGAGCGGGGCGTGGGGGCGGGCGACACGGTCGCCTTCCAGTTGCCCAACTGGATGGAGGCCGCCGCGGTGTTCTGGGCCTCGGCGTTCCTCGGGGCGGCCGTGGTGCCGATCGTCCACTTCTACGGGCGCAAGGAGGTCGGCTACATCCTCGACGTGGTGCGGCCGAAGGTGTTCGTGGCCGCCGAGCGGTTCGGCCGACTGGAGTTCCGGGCCGACCTGTGCGCGGACGTACCGGTCGTGGGCGTGGTGGGACGTGACTTCGACGACCTGCTGAGCGACACCCCACTCCCCGGCACCCTCCCCGCCGACCCGGCCGGCCCCACCCTCATCGCCTTCACCTCGGGCACGACCCGCGACCCGAAGGGCGTGGTCCACAGCCACCAGACCCTCGGCCACGAGACCCACCAGCTCACGGCGAGTTACCCGCCCGACCGCGGCCACCAGCTCACCGCCGCCCCGGTCGGCCACTTCATCGGCATGGTGAACGCCTTCCTGATCCCGGTCCTGGAAGGTTCGCCGGTCAACCTCACCGACGTATGGGACCCGGGCCGGGCCCTGGAGTTGATGACCCGTCACGATCTCCACATCGGCGGCGGCGCCCCCTACTACGTCACGAGCCTGCTCGACCACCCGGACTTCACGCCGGGCCATCTGCGGCACATGCGGTACGCGGGGCTGGGCGGTGCGTCGGTCCCGGTGGCGGTCACGACCCGGCTGGCCGGCCTCGGTATCCAGGTCTTCCGGGCGTACGGCAGCACCGAGCACCCCTCGATCACCTCGTCCCGCTACGACGCGCCCGAGGCCAAACGCCTGTACACGGACGGGAACGCGCGGCCCGGCATCGAGATACGTCTGGCCGAGGACGGCGAAATCCTCAGCCGCGGCCCCGACTTGTGCCTCGGCTACACCGATCCCGCCCTCACCGAGCGGGTCTTCGACGACGAGGGCTGGTACCACACCGGTGACATCGGGGTCCTGGACGAGGACGGCTACCTCACCATCACCGGCCGCAAGTCCGACATCATCATCCGCGGCGGCGAGAACATCAGCGCCCTGGAGGTGGAGGAAGTCCTCCTCTCCCTGCCCGGTGTCGCGGAAGCCGTGGTGGTCGCCGCCCCCGACGCACGGCTCGGTGAACACGCCGCCGCGTTCCTGCGGATGCTGCCGGAACACCCCCTCCCCACCCTCGACGCGATGCGCGCCCACCTCGACAACTCCGGTCTGGCCAGGCAGAAGTGGCCCGAGGAACTGCACGGCGTGACCGACTTCCCGAGGACCCCGAGCGGCAAGGTGCAGAAGTTCCGGCTCCGGCAGGACATTGCCGTACGCACGTGATGAGAATATGATTCTCGCAATTCGCCAAGGAGGGTCTCATGACGTCGCGTGCGCTGCCGTATCCGCTCTTCGACGCGGACAACCACCTGTACGAGACCGAGGAGGCGCTGACCAGGCACCTCCCCAAGGAGTACGAGGGCGCGATCCAGTACGTGCAGGTCAACGGCCGTACGAAGATCGCGATCCTGGGCCAGATCAGCGAGTACATCCCGAACCCGACCTTCGAGGTCGTCGCCCGGCCCGGCGCGATGGAGGACTACTTCAAGTTCGGCAACCCCGACGGCAAGTCCCGTCGGGAGATCTTCGGTGACCCGATGCGCTCGATCCCGGCGTTCCGTGAACCGGGGCCGCGCCTTGAGCTGTTGGACGAACTCGGGGTCCAGCGGACGCTGATGTTCCCGACGCTCGCGAGCCTCATCGAGGAACGCATGCGACATCATCCGGAGTTGATCCACGCGGTGATCCACTCGCTCAACGAATGGCTGTACGAGACCTGGTCGTTCAACTACAAGGACCGGATCTTCACCACGCCCGTCATCACGCTGCCGATCGTCGAGAAGGCGATCGCGGAGCTCAACTGGGCGGTGGAGCGCGGCGCGAAGGCCGTCCTCATCCGCCCCGCCCCGGTGCCGGGCTACGGCGGCTCGCGCTCGTTCGCGCTGGCGGAGTTCGACCCGTTCTGGAAGCGGGTCGTGGAGACCGGCGTGCTGGTCGCGATGCACTCCTCCGACAGCGGCTACGCGAAGTACACCAGCGACTGGGAGGGCGGCCTCAACGAGATGCTGCCGTTCAAGCCGAACGCCTTCCGTACGGTGTCGGAGTGGCGGCCGATCCAGGACGCGGTGGCCGCGTGGGTGTGCCACGGCGCGCTGTTCCGCTTCCCCGAGCTGAAGATCGCCCTCATCGAGAACGGCTCCTCCTGGGTGGCGCCGCTGCTCGATCAACTCGCCGACGTCTACAAGAAGATGCCGAACGAGTTCCTCGGCGACCCGGTCCAGGCCGTCAAGAACAGCATCCACGTCAGCCCGTTCTACGAGGAGGACCTCGGCGGACTCGTCGACCTCATCGGCGTCGACCGCATCCTCTTCGGCTCGGACTATCCGCACCCCGAGGGCCTGGCCCAGCCGACCTCGTACGTCAACGCCATCCAGGGGCTCGCCGAGACCGACCAGGCCAAGATCATGGGCGGCAATCTGGCGCGGCTGATCCCGGCATGACCGCGGCCGGTCCCCGTATGACCTGGGAGTCGGTCCCCCGGATGGTGCTCAGCGCCGCCGACCGCTTCGGGACTGCCGAGGCGGTCGTCGACGGGCCGCTGCGGCTCACCTTCGCCGAACTCGCCGAGCGGGTACGGAAGGCGGCGGGCGCGTTCAAGGCGCTGGGGGTCGAGAAGGGCGACCGGGTGGCGATCTGGGCGCCCAACTCCGCCGAGTGGCTGATCGCGGGCTTCGGACTGCTGGCCGCCGGCGGGGTGCTGGTCCCGGTCAACACCCGGTTCAAGGCGGACGAGGCGCACGACATCGTCGTACGGGGTGGAGCAAAGGCGCTGCTCGTCCAACAGGGCTTCCTGGGCCTGGAGTTCGCGGGGCCGCCCGGCGTTCCGGTGATCGACCTGAAGTCGGACTTCCTGGCGAGCGGATCGCCGTACGAGTGCGATGTGCGCGGGTCGGACCTCTCCGACATCATCTTCACCTCGGGGACCACCGGCAGGCCCAAGGGCGTCCTGATGAGCCACGCGCAGAACCTGCGGCTGTTCGCGGAGTGGTGCGATCTGGCGGATCTGCGGGAGGGCGACCGCTATCTGATCGTCAATCCGTTCTTCCACATGTTCGGCTGGAAGGCGGGCTGTATCGCCTCCCTGATCCGGGGCGCGATGGTCCTGCCGGTGCCGGTCTTCGACGTGGACCACGTACTGGACCTCGTCGAGCGTGAGCGGGTGACGATGCTGCCGGGTCCGCCCACGCTGTACCACTCCCTGCTCCAGGCGCAGGCGAAGGGCGGGCGGGACCTGTCCTCGCTGCGGGCGGCGGTGACCGGCTCGGCGGACATCCCGGTGGAGCTCATCCGCCGGATCAGGAGTGAGCTGCCCTTCCGGACCATCATGACCGGGTACGGCCTCACGGAGGCGGGCACGGTCACCGCCTCCCGGCCCGGGGACTCCTTCGAGGACATCGCCACGACCGTCGGCCTGCCGTGCGACGGCCTGGAGATCCGGGTCGCCGACGACGGCGAGGTACTGGTGCGCGGCTACAGCGTCATGCTCGGCTACCTCGACGACCCGGCCGCGACCGCCGAGGCGATCGACCCGGACGGCTGGCTGCGCACCGGCGACCTGGGCACGCTCGACGCCGACGGGCGGCTGCGGATCGTCGGCCGCAAGAAGGACATGTTCGTGGTCGGCGGCTTCAACGCCTACCCGGCCGAGATCGAGGGTTTCCTGCTCCAGCACCCGGCCGTGGCCCAGGCCGCGGTGATCGGCGTGCCCGACGAGCGGATGGGTCAGGTCGGCAAGGCCTTCGTCGTACGGCACCGGCCAGTGTCGGAGGAGGAGCTGATCGCCTGGAGCCGGGAGCGCATGGCCGGATTCAAGGTGCCCCGAACCGTGGAGTTCCGGGAGGAGTTGCCGATCGGCGCCACGGGCAAGGTGTTGAAGGACCAATTGCGATGAGGCCTGTCGCATCACCCGCGGGAGAACGGAGTTCCTTGTGACGACGAACAACACCGCCGACCTGACGGCGGACCTGTCACTGACCCAGATAGAGCGCCTCGACGAGGAGATCATCACCCTCCTGGCCCGTCGCCGCGCCATGGCACAGGAACTCCCTCCCCCCGCGCGCGCCCGCGCCGTGGACCCCGAGTTCGTGGAGACCGTACGGGAGATCACGGACCGCTACCGCCAGGAACTCGGCGGCGCAGGCGAACTCGTCGCCCGGGCCGTGATGGTGCTGTGCCATCCGAGCCGGCAGTCCTGAGCATGCCGAGATGACCTGGATCACTTTGACAGTGGTTTTGATTTGGCCGTACAAATGGGCCGTATGAGCGTGCCGAAGCTTCCTCTGTCAGGGATCACGGTCGTCAGCCTGGAGCAGGCGGTGGCCGCTCCCTACGCCACCCGGCAGCTGGCCGACCTGGGCGCCCGCGTCATCAAGGTGGAGCGCCCGGGCGGCGGCGACTTCGCACGGCGGTACGACACCACCGTGCACGGCCACTCCAGCTATTTCGTCTGGCTGAACCGCTCGAAGGAATCCCTCACGCTGGACCTGAAGGACCCGCGCGGACTGGAGATCCTGCGCGAACTCCTCGACGGCGCCGACGTCTTCATGCACAACCTCGCCCCGGGAGCCGTCGACCGCCTCGGGCTCGCCACCGACACCCTCACCGAGCGCTGGCCACGCCTGATCCCGTGCACGATCTCCGGATACGGCACCGACGGTCCGTGGGCCGACCGCAAGTCGTACGACCTGCTGGTGCAGTGCCAGACGGGGCTGGTCTCCCTGACCGGAACCCCGGAGGAGACGGCACGGGTCGGGATCTCGGTCGCCGACATCGCCGCCGGGATGTACGCCTACAGCGGGGTCCTCACCGCCCTGTACACCCGCGCCACGACCGGCGAGGCCCATCCGGTGGAGGTCTCCCTGTTCGAGGCACTGGCCGAGTGGATGGGCCAGCCCGCCAACTACACGCGGTACGGCGGCACCCAGCCGCCACGCCTGGGCACCCAGCACGCCACGATCGCGCCCTACGGCACCTTCACGGCCGCGGACGGCAGACAGGTGCTGTTCTCGATCCAGAACGAGCGCGAATGGGCGGTCCTGTGCGCGGAGTTCCTCGGCGATCCGGCGCTGACCACCGACCCGCGCTTCGCCACCGGTTCGGACCGGGTCGCCCATCGCGACGAGGTCAACGCGGTCGTCGCCGAGCGGTGTGCCCGGTCCGACGCCGAGGAGATCCTCAAGGACCTGGAGGACATCGGCATCGCCTGTGCCGGGGTCAACGACATCGCGGGGTTCCTGGACCACCCGGTGCTGGCCGCGCGCGGCCGCTGGCGCGAGGTGGGCGTGCCGGGCGCCACCGTGCAGGCGCTGCTGCCGCCGGCCGACCTCGCGGGGCTGCCCGCGCGGATGGACCCCGTACCGGCGGTGGGCGAGCACACGGACGCGATCCTCGCCGGGCTCGGCCGTACCCGCGCCGCCATCGAGGCGCTGCGCGCCGACGGCGTCGTCTGACCGCGGGGAGTCCCGATGCCGGCACAGCCACAGCGCGAGAGCACCTACGTGCGGCTCGCCCGTGAACTGCGGACCGCGATCCTGCGCCACGACTACCCCGACGGGGTGCGGCTGCCGACGGAGGCCGAGCTGGCCGAGCGGCACGGGATCAGCCGGCAGACGGTACGCCGGGCCTTCCAGGATCTGGTCGCGGAGGGGCTGGTGAGCCGGGTGCCGGGGCGCGGCACCTTCGCCACGCCGCGCGACGAGCAGTATCTGCGCCAGTTCGGCTCGGTGGACGACCTCATGGGGCTGTCCATCGACACCCGCATGGACCTCGTCACCCCGCTGCACCGGCGGGTCGACGTCGACGCGGCGGGCCGGCTCGGTCTGCACACCGACCGGGTGCACACACTGGCCTTCCTGCGGCTCCACGAGGACACCGTGTTCTGCCACACGGCCGTCTTCCTGCCGCCCGCCGTGGGCCAGTTGCTGAAGTCGGTCCCCGAACTCACCGAGCCCGGCACCCCCAGCGCCTTCACCGTCATCGGACTGCTCGACCGCCGGCTCCCCCAGCCGATCGCCGAGGCCGAGCAGAGCATCACGGTCGCGGAGGCCACCCCCGAACTGGCCGGACACCTCGGCTGCGCACCGGGCCGCGCGCTGCTGCGCGTCGACCGGGTCTACCAGTCGGCCGACGGACACCTCGTCGAGCTGGCGATCAGTCACTTCCTGCCCGAGCACTACTCGTACCGCGTGCGGCTGCGGCGCAGCGGTCAGTGAAGTCTTCCGTACCAGCCTGACGTACCAGCCTGACGTGCAGAGGAGCAATTCCCGTGAGTCTCAAGATAGTTGTGACCGTGAAGTACGTGCCGGACGCCACCGGCGACCGGCACTTCGCGGACGACCTGACCGTCGACCGTGACGATGTGGACGGACTGCTCTCCGAGTTGGACGAGTACGCCGTCGAGCAGGCCCTCCAGATCGCCGACGAGGCGGACGACGTCGAGGTCACCGTACTGACGGTCGGTCCGGAGGACGCCAAGGACGCGTTGCGCAAGGCGCTGTCGATGGGTGCGGACAAGGCAATCCACGTCGAGGACGACGACCTGCACGGCACGGACGCGATCGGTACGTCGCTGGTGCTGGCGAAGGCGATCGAGAAGGCCGGGTTCGACCTGGTCATCTCCGGGATGGCGTCGACGGACGGCACGGCGGGCGTGGTTCCGGCGCTGGTCGCCGAGCGGCTGGGGGTGCCGCAGGTGACACTGCTGTCCGAGGTGTCCGTCGAGGACGGTGTCGTGAAGGGCCGCCGGGACGGGGATGCAGCTTCGGAGCAGCTGGAGGCCTCCCTTCCGGCCGTCGTGTCCGTCACCGACCAGTCGGGCGAGGCGCGTTACCCGTCCTTCAAGGGGATCATGGCCGCCAAGAAGAAGCCCGTGGAGTCCTGGGACCTCTCCGATCTCGACATCGAGGCCGAGGAAGTGGGTCTGGACGGCGCGTACACGGCCGTCGACTCCGCCACCGCGCGTCCGGCGCGCACCGCCGGAACGATCGTCAAGGACGAGGGCGAGGGCGGCAAGCAGCTCGCCGCGTTCCTCGCCGCCCAGAAGTTCATCTGAATCGTCGGGAGTCGCTGTCTCATGTCTGAAGTTCTGGTCTACGTCGATCATGTGGACGGTTCCGTCCGCAAGCCCACGTTGGAGCTGCTGACCCTCGCCCGCCGGATAGGCGAGCCGGTGGCCGTGGCGCTGGGTGCGGGGGCCGCGGACACGGCGTCCGTGCTGGCCGCGCACGGGGCGGTGCGGGTGCTCACGCATGACGCCGCCGAGTACGCCGACTACCTGGTCGTCCCGAAGGTCGACGCGTTGCAGGCGGCGGTGGCCGAGGTCTCCCCCGTCGCGGTGCTCGTGCCGTCGTCCGCGGAGGGGAAGGAGATCGCCGCGCGTCTGGCGCTGCGGATCGGGTCGGGCATCATCACCGACGCCGTGGACCTGGAAGCGGGCGAGGACGGTCCGGTGGCCACGCAATCGGTGTTCGCCGCTTCCTTCTCCACCAAGTCCCGTGTCGTCAAGGGCACTCCGGTCATCACGGTGAAGCCGAACTCGGCCGCCGTGGAGGCCACCCCCGCCGCCGGCGCGGTCTCGGAGCTGGGGGTGACGTTCGGTTCGCTCGCCACCGGCACGAAGGTGACCGGCCGTAACCCGCGTGAGTCGACCGGGCGTCCGGAGCTGACCGAGGCCGCGATCGTGGTCTCCGGCGGCCGTGGCGTCAACGCCGACTTCACTGCCGTGGAGGCACTGGCCGATGCGCTGGGCGCGGCTGTCGGTGCCTCGCGTGCCGCGGTGGACGCCGGCTGGTACCCGCACACCAACCAGGTCGGCCAGACCGGCAAGTCCGTGTCGCCGCAGCTGTACATCGCCAACGGCATCTCCGGCGCGATCCAGCACCGCGCGGGCATGCAGACCTCGAAGACGATCGTGGCGGTCAACAAGGACGCCGAGGCCCCGATCTTCGACCTCGTCGACTACGGCGTGGTCGGCGACCTCTTCGACGTCGTCCCGCAGCTCACCGAGGAGATCAACGCCCGCAAGGGCTGAGGCGGTTGCGGCACCGGGGGCTGTCCGGTCAGTACTCGGTACCTCGGTACCTCAGTACGACCTGGGCAGCCCCAGCACGTGCTGGGACACATAGTTGAGGACCATCTCCTGGCTGACCGGCGCGAGCCGCAGCAGCCGGGACTCCCGGAAGTACCGTTCGACGTGGTACTCGCGGGCGTACCCCATGCCGCCGAGGGTCTGTACGGCACGGTCGGCGGCCTGGAAGCCCGCGTCGGCGCACAGGAACTTGGCCATGTTGGCCTCGCGTCCGCACTTCAGGCCGCGGTCGTAGCGCCAGGCGGCGTTGCGGGCCATCAGGCGGGCGGCGTCGAGCCGGGTGCGGGCCTCGGCGAGCGGGAAGGCGATGCCCTGGTTCTGGCCGATCGGGCGGCCGAAGACGACGCGGTCGCGGGCGTAGCGGGTGGCCGCGTCCAGTGCCGCCCGGCCGAGGCCGAGGGCTTCGTGGGCGAGCAGGATGCGCTCGGGGTTGAGGCCGTCGAGGAGATAGCGGAAGCCTTCGCCCTCCTCGCCGATGCGCGCGCCGGCCGGGACCCGTAGTCCGTCGATGAAGATCTGGTTGGACGCCACGGCGTTGCGGCCCATCTTGGGGATGGGCCGGATGTCCATTGCTGTGCGGTCGACGTCGACGAGGAAGACGGAGATGCCCTGCGTCGGCTTGTCGACCTCGTCGCGCGGGGTGGTGCGGGCGAGGAGGACCATCTTCTGGGAGTCGCCCGCCTTGGTGATCCAGATCTTGCGGCCGTCGATGACGTAGTGGTCGCCGTCGCGGCGGGCGAACGTGGAGATGCTGGTGGTGTCGGTGCCGGCGTCGGGTTCGGTGACGCCGAAGCAGACGTGCAGGTCGCCGGAGGCGGCGTGCGGCAGGATCTCGCGGCGGAGTTCCTCGCTGCCGTGCTTGGCGAGGACGTTGAGGCCGAAGATGGTCAGGTGCATGGTGCTGCAACCGTTCATGCCGGCGCCTGAGGCCGCCACCTCTTCGAGCAGCAGCGAGGCCTCCAGGACGCCGAGTCCTCCCCCGCCGTACTCCTCGGGCACGGCGATGCCTAGCCAGCCCGCCTTCGCGAACGCGTTGTAGAAGCTCCACGGGAACTCCGCGCGCTCGTCCTGCTCGGCCCAGTACTCGGGTCCGAAGGAGGCGGCCAGCTCGCGGACGCCCGCCCGGATGTCCTCCTGCTGCTCGCTGAGTTCGAAATCCACGGACACTCCCTGGAGAATGAGGTTTCCCTGTACGTAGAATAGCGTTCGCGCCCGTCGAGAAAGGAAGACCTCGTCTTGAACATCGCGATGTTGCTCGACATGGCCGCGTCCGGCGATCCGGACCGGGTGGCGGTCGGCCCGCGCGACGCCGGTACGACCTGTGCGGAGCTGCGGCGGGCCGCGGCCGGTGTCGCGGCCGTCGTACACAGTTCCGGGGCCCGGGAGTTGGTGTTCGCGGGGGTCAACGGCCCTGCGTTTCCTGTCCTGTTGTTCGGAGCGGCGCTGGCCGGAGTGCCGTTGGTACCGGTGAACTACCGCTTGTCGGCAGAGGCGTTGGCCGGGCTGCTGAAGCACACCGAGAGGCCGCTGGTGGTCGCCGACGAGACGCTGCTCGCGGAGGCGTTCGCGGGGTGCGAGGTGCGGACGCCGGAGGCCCTGCTCGCGGAGGGCTCGGCGGCGGAACCGGCGGTGGGGCTGGAGGCGGACGCGGACGACCCGGCCGTACTGCTGTTCACGAGCGGCACAACTGCCGCCCCCAAGGCGGCGGTTCTACGGCATCGCCATCTGAGCAGCTACATCTTGCAGACCGTGGAGTTCGGGTCGGCGGATCCGGGTGACGCCGTGCTGATGAGCGTGCCGCCGTATCACGTGGCGGGCGTCGGCTCGGTGCTCAGCAATCTCTACGCCGGTCGGCGCATGGTGCATCTCGGTTCGTTCGAACCCGAGGCCTGGCTGGGGCTCGTGCGTACGGAGGGCGTCACGTCGGCGATGGTCGTGCCGACGATGCTGGCCCGGGTCGTGGAGCATCTGGACGGACGGGCGGCGGAGGTGCCGACGCTGCGGTCGCTGGCGTACGGCGGGGCCCGGATGCCGCGTCCGGTGCTGGAGGCGGCGCTGCGAGCCTTTCGCGACACCGGGTTCACGAACGCCTACGGGCTCACCGAGACCAGTTCGACCATCGCGCTGCTGGGGCCCGAGGACCATCGGGCCGCGCTGTCGTCCGACGATCCGCTGGTGCGGGCGCGGCTGCGGTCGGCGGGGCGGATGGTGCCGGGGGTGGAGGCGGAGATCCGGGACGCGGCGGGAGTGGCTCAACCCGCTGGTGCGGTCGGCGAGTTGTGGGTGCGCGGGCCTCAGGTGTCCGGCGAGTACAAGGGGGATGCCGCCTCCTTGGATACCGCGTCCCTGGACGCCGACGGCTGGTTCCACACCCGCGACCTCGCCCACTTCGACGCCGACGGCTATCTGTTCATCGAGGGACGCGCCGACGACACCATCATCCGCGGCGGAGAGAACGTGGCCCCGGCCGAGGTGGAGGACGTGCTGCTGCGGCACGCCGCCGTGCGTGAGGCGGCGGTCGTGGGGGTGCCGGACGAGGAGTGGGGCGAGCGGATCGCCGCGTTCGTGGTCACGCATGCGGGGGCGAGTGTCGACGCCGAGGCGTTGCGTGCCTGGGTTCGAGGCCATCTACGGAGTTCCAAGACACCGGACGTCGTCGTCTTCCGTGACGAACTCCCGTACACCCCCACCGGAAAGCTCCTGCGGCGCCAGCTGCTGACGCCCACGACACGGAAAGGCTGAACGCCCATGACGTCCTTCGCCGAGCTTCATGACCTGACGGGCAAGGTGGCCGTGGTCACCGGCGGTTCGCGCGGCATCGGCCGGGCCATCGTGCAGACCCTCGCGGAGGCCGGCGCCGATGTCGTCGTCGCCTCACGCAAGGTGGAGGCGTGCCGGGCGGCGGCCGAGGAGGTACGGGCATCGACCGGGCGGCGGGCGGTGGGCGTCGCCTGCCATGTCGGGCAGTGGGGCGACTGCGAGCGGTTGGTCGCCGAGACGGTGGAGGAGTTCGGCCGTCTCGATGTGCTGGTCAACAACGCGGGCATGTCGCCGTTGTACGAGAGCCTCGACGCGGTGAGCGAGGAACTGTACGACAAGACGCTGGCCGTGAATCTGAAGGGGCCGTTCCGCCTCGCGGTCCTGGCCGCGAAACACATGGCGGACCACGGGGGCGGGTCCATCATCAACATCGGCACGGCCGGCTCCCTCCTGGCCAGCGTCCACGAACTCCCCTACGCCTGCGCCAAGGCAGGCCTCAACGCCCTCACCGTCGGCCTCGCGGAGGCCTACGCCCCCAAGGTCCGGGTCAACGCGATCCTGCCGGGGCCGGTCCGCACCGGAGCGCACAAGGAGTGGGAGGCGGAGGGTTTCGACGCGTCGTTCGTGCCGTTGGGGCGGCTCGGGCAACCGGACGACGTGGCGCCGCTGGCCCTGCACTTCGCGAGCGCGGCGTCGAGTTTCACGACCGGGGCGATCGTCCGGGTGGACGGCGGCATCACGCGGAAGGTGTGAACGGGTCCTCCAGCACAGGGATGCAGGGCGAGAGCCGCGTCTCCGTGTCCTCGGCCACGCGGCCACGGACCAGGCGTAGGACCCGGACCTCGTTCCCGTGGCCCGGGTCCTCGTCGTCGCACAGGTGCAGGAGACCGTAGGAGCCCGGAGCCCGCCGTCCTACCTCGCGGAAGAACGCCGGGATCTCCGAGTCTCGGTGGTTGCAGAAACCGCCGAGGTGGATGAACGGCTCTCCGTTCATCCACCTCAGGTCGAGCAGGTACGGGCTGTCGATCTCCCGGATGCGGGCCGCGATGCCGTCGACGATCTCGTGGAGCCGGCCGTCGTCGTCATCCGTATCGGCGGTCTCGCGGACGCTGATCCACCCGTGGTATTCGAACACGCCCGGCAGACTATCGGCGCCCCGTGAACCTCAGCTCGTCGCGTCCTCGTGCCGGTACACCTGGCCGCCCTTCATCACGAACCGGACGTCCTCGGTCACGCCTATGTCCGTCAGGGGGGCACCCGGGACCGCGATCACGTCGGCCAGGAGGCCCGGCTCCAAGCGGCCTCTGTCGTCCGCGTCTATGAGGTCTGCCGCTGTCGTCGTCGCCGCGCGGATGGCCCCCAGCGGGGTCATGCCCCGGTCCACCAGCGCCAGCAGCTCCTTTGCTCCCCTGCCGTGCGGTACCGCCGGGGCGTCCGTGCCGCAGGCGATCCGGACCCCGCGCTCGATGGCCCTGCTGATCGTCGCCTTGGCGCGGGGGAAGACGTCGGCGGCCTTGGCCTGGAGTTCCGGGGCCGCCTTCGAGACGTCCATGCCGTCGGCGATGTACGTCGTGGCCACCAGGAACGTGCCCCGCTCCACCATGAGGTCGAGGACCTCGTCGCTCGCCAGGAAGCCGTGTTCGATGCAGTCGATGCCGGCGTCCAGGGCGGCGCGGATCGCGCGGTCGCCCATGCAGTGGGCCGCCACCTTGAGGCCCGCGCGGTGGGCTTCGTCGGATATCGCCCGCAGTTCCTCGTCGGAGTACTGCTGGGCGCCGGCCGGGCCTGTGTGGGACATGACGCCGTTGGAGGCGCAGACCTTGATGAGCTGTGCGCCGTGCTTGATCTGGTAGCGGACGGCTTTGCGGACCTCGTCGACGCCGTTGGCGATGCCCTCCTCGACGGTCAGGGGCATGATGTGCGGGGCGAAGGCCTGGAACATGGTCGGGTCCAGGTGGCCGCCTGTGGGAGTGATCGCGTGGCCTGCGGGGACCACCCTCGGGCCCTCGATCCAGCCGAGGTCGATCGCCTTCTTCAGCGCCACGTCCAGGAGCAGGCCGCCCGTCTGGACGAACAGGCCCAGGTTGCGCACGGTCGTGAAGCCCGAGCGGAGGGTGCGGCGGGCGTTGGCCACCGCTCGGAGGGTGCGTACGGCGGGGTCGTCCTGGACCGGGTTCAGCGGGCTGCGGTGGTCCGGGCCGCCGAGGAGGAGGTTGACCTCCATGTCCATCAGGCCGGGCAGCAGAGTGAGGTCGCCGAGGTCGATCTCCACCGCGTCCTCGGGGACCGTCGTCGGGGCGATCGCCGTGATGCGGTCGCCCTCGATCAACAGGTCGCCCGGCTCGACGAGTTCGCCCTTGTCCACGTCGAGCATGCGGGCGGCGCGGAGGTGGACGGGTAGCTGCGGGGTGCGGGCGCGGGGCATCAGACGGCCGGTTCGACGACCGCGTCGATGCTGGCGGGGCCCGTGTCGGGGACCCTCGGCTGGCGCCAGGCCTCCACCGAGAAGGCGACGGTGACCAGCGCGCAGAACAGCCACAGCAGATGCTTGTCCGGTTCGGAGATGTCGTCCATGGTGACGTTCTGGAGGTACTCCGTGCCGTCCTTGAGGAGCGGGAACGCCGTGGCGTAGAAGGCGTCGAGCTCGTCCATCGTGCTGGCGATCCGCTTGGCGTAGCGGGCCTTCTCGGTCGGCACCGCCCAGTCGGCGTAGGGCTCCAGGGCGGCGAACTCGGGGGGAAAGACGGTGGTCATGCTCGGGTCCTCCTAGGCCGTGCGCTGCTCGTGGTCGCGGACGTACTGGCGGGCGGTCTGGTGCAGATGGCGGAGCAGGACTTCCTGGTCGTTGAGCGGGAACTCCCGCACCGCGCGCGATTCGAGCATCGTCTGGGTCGCTTCGAGGGTGTTGCCGTCCTGGAGGCCGTACTCCTTGAACGAGACGACGGCCAACTCCTGCTGGAGGCGCTGGAAGGCGTTCTCCGGCGGGACGAAGTAGCAAGTGGCCTCGAAGATGTGGCTGTTGTAGGCGGTGGGCCAGTAGTGGTAGGTGAGCACCCAGTTGGGCCGCCAGATCAGCAGCATGAAGTTGGGGAAGAAGACGAAGGAGTCCATGCCCCAGCGCTTGTCGCGGGTCGGGTTGATGGCCGGGGGGAGGTCCGCTGTCTCCACGCCGATGTCCGGGGGCTCCCACGGGCCGAACAGGCCGCTGCGCAGGGCGCCTTCGATGGGCTTGACCATCGCGCGGTCGTGCGGCGGGGCGATGCCGCCCCAGGAGGAGACCATGCTGTGCGGGCCGTCGATGTCGTAGTGCAGGGCCTCGTAGCCGTACTTCTGGATCTTGCGGGCCTCGTCGGAGACGTACTGCCCGGCGTGCAGGATCGGCGCGTGGTAGAACTCGGCGAAAGCGTCGATGAACAGCTTCCAGTTGGCGCCGATCTCGGCCCGGTACTTGTGGGCCTGCGTCATCTTGTGGAAGGGGTAGCCCTCGATGCCGTGGGCGAACTCGCCCAGGAACTCCCGTAGCGGGGTGGCGTTGTCGGGGTCGAGGTTCACGAAGATGAACCCCTCCCACACCTCCGTCTGCACCTGCTTGAGGCCGTACTGCGACTTGTCGAGGTCGAAGAACTCCTGCTCCTGCTGGACGAAGGCGAGCTTGCCCTCCAGGTCGTAGCGCCAGGCGTGGTACTTGCAGGTGAACTGGCGGCAGACCCCGCTGGTCTCCTCGCGCGGGAAGTCGTTCCAGACGAGCTTGTTGCCGCGGTGGCGGCACACGTTGTGGAAGGCGCGCACCTCGTCGTCCGTGCCGCGCGCGACGATGACCGAGGTGCGGGCCGCGTCCAGCTCCTTGGTGAAGAAGCTGCCCCGCTTGGGGAGTTGCTCGACGCGGCCGACGTTCAGCCAGGTCCTCCGGAAGATGGCGTCCCGTTCGCGTTCGTAGTGCTCGGGCGAGATCGAGTCCTCGTAACTGACCGGCTCCGTACCGATCTTGAGGTGCTCGGTCCAGCTGCCCGCTTCGGGCTTCTTGAAGTGCGCCATGGGGTCTGGTCCTCCAGTCGGCTGTACGGAGGAACGATAATCTCAGTCTCTCCGTATGAGAATGCTATTCTCGCCCGCGTCGGAGCGTCAAGAACCCTCCACGTACGGGTAGATCCGGGTGAAGTCGACACCGGGCTCGACCTGCGCGAACCGCTCCCACAGCGCCCCGACCGCGGCCCCGATCGGGCCCGCGCCCTCGCCCGCTCCCGCCCCCGCCCCCGCCTCGCGCAGATACAGCTGTACGTCCTTGTTCATCAGGGAGTTGGTGAAGCCGGCGGCGTAGTGGCCGGTGAGGACGTGGCGGGGGAACTTGTCCTCGGTGGCGGCGCTGCGGCCGCTCGATCCGTTCAGGACGTCGAGCACGGTGGCCATGTCGAGGCCGGCCGCGCGTGCGAAGGCGACGGCTTCACTGGTGGCGGCGAGGGTCGTGGCGGACAGGAAGTTGTTGGCGAGCTTGAGCGCCTGGGCCATGCCGGGGCGGGCGCCGACGCGATGGCGGCGGTCGCTCAGCCCGGCCAGGACCGCTTCGACCTGGACGCAGTCCTCGTCGGTGCCCGCGTACATGACGGTGAGGGTGCGGGCCCGCGCTCCGGCGACTCCGCCCGAGACCGGGGCGTCGACGTAGCCGATCTTCTCCTCCGCGAGCAGTTCGGCCACGGACCGGGCGGCGGTCACGCCGATGGTGGAGGTGTCGACGATCCGGCGGACCCGGCGGTCGGCGGCGGCGACGATGGCGCGGGCGACCTGCTGCGACGCGGTGCCGTCGGGGAGGCTGAGCACCAACACGTCGGCCCTGGCGGCGACTTCGGCCAGGTCGGGGGCGTAGGCCGTGCCTTCGGGTGCGCGTCCCGGGCCGAGGGCGTCGTGGGTCACCACCTCGTGTCCGGTGGCCACGAGGTTCGCGGCCAGCACGCTGCCCATGTTGCCGAGGCCCACGAAGCCGACGGTCACCGCTCCCTCCGTACGGCCGTCACGGTCCGGCGGGCGGCGCTGCCCGCCGGGACCCCGGCGTACGCCGCGATCTGGAACAGCAGCTCGTCGACCTCGGCGTCGCTCACCCCGGCGCGCGGCGCGCTCTCCGCATGGATGCGGAACTCCTCCATACGGCCGAGCGCGGCGGTCATCGCCAGGACGAGGAGGCTGCGGTCGCGCGGGCTCAGCGCGCCGCCCCGGGCCCAGACGCCCCACGCCGTCGCCGTGAGGTAGTCCTGGAACTCGACGGCCACGGGGTCGGGGTCAGCGGTGGCGCCGTTGACGTACGCGTCGCCGAGCATCGTGCGGCGCATGCCGCGGGCGGCGCTCAGCGCCTCGGTCTCTTCCATGGGTCTCCCTAGAACTGTGCGATGGAGAGGCTGACGGTCTTCGTCCGGGCGTACTCATGGAGGGCGTCGATGCCCTTCTCCCGGCCGTAACCGCTCCGCTTGTAGCCCCCGAAGGGGGTCTCGATGGTCAACGGGCCGCCGTTGATCGCGACTTGACCGGCGTCGATGCGCTCGGCCAGCCGCAGGCCGCGGGCCACGTCCCCGCTCCAGACAGCGGCGACCAGGCCGTACTCGGTGTCGTTGGCGAGCGTCAGCGCCTCGGCCTCGTCGGCGAAGGGCATGGTCACCAGGACGGGGCCGAAGACCTCCTCGCGGGCGATCCGCAGGGCCGGGTCCACGTCCGCGTAGACGGTCGGCCGGATGTAGAGGCCGTGGTCGTACGCGCTCCCGCCCGTCACCGGTACGGCGCCCTGGGCGCGGGCGGTCTCGAAGTGGGCCAGCACCTTCTCGTACTGGGCCTCGGTGATCATCGGGCCGAAGTCGACGCCGGGTTCGAGGAGTTCGACGGCCTCGGCGACCCGGGCCACGACCTCGTCGTGCACGCTCGCCTCCACCAGCAGCCGGGTCGTGGCCGAGCACACCTGTCCGGCGTTGAACCCGATCGCGGTCACCGCCGCGGCGACCGCCCGGTCGAGGTCGGCGTCGGCGAACACCAACAGGGGTGATTTGCCGCCGAGTTCGAGGGTGAGCGGGACGATCCGGTCGGCGGCGACCGTGGCGAGGTGGCGGCCGGTGGCCACCGAGCCCGTGAACGCGATGCGCCCTACCGCCGGGTGGAGCGCCAGCGGGGTGCCCACGTCGCGGCCGGTGCCGGTGACGACGTTCAGCAGACCGTCGGGCAGGCCCGCCTCGGTGGCCAGCCTGGCGAGGTGGAGCGTCGAGGCCGAGGTGAACTCCGAGGGCTTGGCGACGACGGCGTTGCCGACCGCCAGGGCGGGGGCGAGGGCGCGGCAGGCCTGGTTCAGGGGCAGGTTCCAGGGGGTGATGACGGCGACGACGCCGTACGGTTCCAGCCTCGTGTACGTGTGGCTGTGGGCGCCCTGGTCGATGGTGCGGCCCTGGTGGGCGCGGAGGATCCCGGCGTAGTAGCGGAAGTAGGCGGTCGACATCTCGACCTCCGTCCGCAGCTGGCCCGGGACCTTGCCGGTGCAGGCCCTTTCCCGTTCGATCAGTTCGTCGGCGCCGGCCTCCATGGCGTCCGCGATGCCGTGCAGCACCTCGGAGCGGTCCGCGGCGGAGCGGCGGGCCCAGGCCGGCTGGGCTGCCACGGCCGCCGCGACCGCGCGGTCGACGTCGGGCGCGGAGCCCGCGGCCACCTCGTCGCCGGGGAGCCGGGTCGTGGGGTCGAGGGTGGGCAAGTAGGCCTGGTTCGCGGGCTCTTCGGGCTTGCCGCCGATCCAGTGGCCGTGACGCATCGAAGCCTCCCGTGAAGAAATGAGAACGCCTGAAGAGATGAGAACGCCACTCTCGCAAACGTACATCCACGATTCCAGCAAATGGAGAATTGTGCTACCGTCCCTCGACGTCAGGGCCCTGACCGACAGAGAGCCGAGCAGACGTGGACGACTTCGAGGCGATCGACTTCTTCCGGGACGAGGCGCTCGTCGCGGACCCCTACCCCTACTTCGAGGCGCTGCGCGGACGGTGTCCGGTGCAGCGCGAGAGCCATCACGACGTGGTGATGGTGACCGGGTACGAGGAGGCGCTCCAGGTCTACAACGACACCGACGCCTTCTCCGCCTGTGTCTCCGTGAGCGGCCCCTTCCCGGGCTTCCCGGTGCCGCTGGAGGGCGACGACATCAGCGGACTGATCGAGCGGCACCGCGACGAGCTCCCGATGAGCGACCAGCTGCCCACCCTCGACCCGCCGGTCCACACGGACCACCGCGCCCTGCTGATGCGCCTGATCACACCGAAGCGCCTGAAGGAGAACGAGGCGTCCATGTGGCACCTCGCGGACGGGCTCCTGGACACGTATCTCGCCCCGGGCGAAGGGGAGTTCATCGGCGGGTTCGCCGGTCCCTTCACCCTGCTCGTCATCGCCGACCTGCTCGGTGTGCCTGAGGAGGACCGCCAGGAGTTCATGGCGAAGCTCCAGCGCCGGCCGCAGGACGAAGCCGGGATCGGCAGCACGGGCGACGACACGATGGGCCACTCCCCGCTGCACTATCTCTACGGCCGCTTCACGACGTACATCGAGGAGCGCCGCCGCGAACCCCGCGCGGACGTCCTGACGGGGCTGGCCACCGCGGCCTTCCCGGACGGCTCGACGCCGGAGGTCGCCGATGTGGTCCGGGTGGCCGCCAACCTCTTCGCGGCGGGCCAGGAGACGACGGTCCGGCTGCTCAGCGCGGCCCTCCGGCTGATCGCCGAACAGCCGGAACTGCAAAGCCTGTTGCGCGCCGAGCGCGACCGCATCCCGAACTTCATCGAGGAGACGCTGCGCACGGAGAGCCCGGTCAAGGGCGACTTCCGGCTGTCGAAGGTCCCGACGACGGTCGGCGGGGTCGACATCCCGGCGGGCACTACGGTGATGGTCCTCAACGGCGCCGCGAACCGCGATCCGCGCCAGTTCGAGAACCCGGCCGCGTTCGACGTCGCCCGGCCGAACGTCCGCCGCCACATGGCCTTCGGACGCGGTGTGCACGCCTGCCCCGGTGCCCCGCTGGCCCGCGCCGAGGCCCGGGTGACCGTCGAACGGCTCCTGGACCGCACGACCGACATCCGGATCGCCGAGCGCACCCACGGCCCGGCCGACGCCCGCCGCTACTCCTACGTCCCCACCTTCATCCTGCGCGGGCTCACCCATCTCGACCTGGAGTGGAGCGCCTCCTGATGAAGGTCACCGTCGACGACGACCGCTGCCGGGGGCACGGCGTGTGCTGCTCGCTGTGCCCCGAGGTGTTCGACATCGGCGACGACGGCTACGCCGTGGTCGAATCCCCCGACGTCCCCGCCGAGTTCGAGGACGTCGTGCGCTCCGCCGCCGGGATGTGCCCCGAGCGCGCCATCACCCTCACCTGACCCATAGCTTCGAACACCTAGCTTCGAACGCCCAGCTTCGAGGAGAGCTATGCCGAAGGCGTACGTCATCGTCACCGAGGCCATCAAGGACCCGGCCGGCATGGCCGCTTACGGCCGCGCCGCCGCGCCCTCGCTCGCCGAGAGCGGGGCCGCCGTCCTCGCCGCCGACACCGCCCCGCAGGTTCTGGAGGGCGAGTGGCACGGCGACCAGACCGTCGTCCTCGAATTCGAGTCGGTGGAGGCGGCGCGGGCCTGGTACGACTCCCCCGCGTACGCGAAGGCCCGGCCGCTGCGGCAGGCGGCGGCCGAGTCCCACGCGGTGATAGTTACGGGCTTCGTCATGCCCGGCGCGTAGCCAGGGCCGCGCCCACCCCGCCGTCCACGAGTACGTCCACGCCCGTCAGGAACGACGCCTCGTCGGAGAGCAGGAAGGCCACGACGGAGGCGAGTTCCTCGGGGCGGCCCTCGCGGCCCAGCGCCGAGCCGTCGACGAGCGCCTTCATCGACGGGTGGTGCTCCGCCTCCTGGAGCCCCTGCGGGGTGGCGACGATCCCGGGCGACACCGAGCACACGCGTGCACCGACGGGTCCTACGCGCATGGCCTCCCGCTGGACGAGGCGGTGGACCCCGCGCTTGGCCCAGGAGTAGGCGACGCCCGGGTCCTCGACGGCCGGGCCGAGGGCGTCGCGCAGGCGGTCGAAGAGCCCCGCGTCCAGCGGTTCCGCCAGCGCCGCGTCCGCCGCCGGGTTCGGCTGCGCGATGCCGATGTGGGCCGCCATCGAGGCGAAGCACACCATCGCCGTCCCGGCGGTCGCGAGCGGACGCAGCGCCTCGGCCAGCAGGGCCGTGCCGACGAGGTCGACGGTGAGGATGCGGCGCCAGTCGGCCATGGTCGGGGAGATGCCGGCGGCATGGGCGACGGCACGCAGCGTGCCGAGTCCGGAAGCGCGGTCCGCGAGACGCGCGAGCCCCTCGCGGTCGGTGATGTCGAGGGCGTACGGCTCCACCGCCGCTCCCTGTCCCGCGAGCGCGTCGGCCGCCTCGGTCACCGTCTTCTCGTCCAGGTCGACGAGGAGCAGCCGGTCCACCGTGCCGGTGAGCCGCCGCGCGCACTCCAGCCCCATGCCCCGGCCCGCACCGGTCACGATCCCCACCGTCGTCACGACGCCACCCCTTCGCTCCCCCAGAACTGCTCAAGGAGCGGCTGGAGTTCACGGCTCACCAGCTCCACGCGCGGCCCGGTGCCACTGCGGTGGAAGGCCCAGTACGGCGCCCCGTCCGGCCGTTTCCCGATGGCCTCCGTCTCGTAGCCGTACCGTGCGAGCTCGGCGGAGTCCGCGGCCACGTCGTCGGACCAGTAGCCGAGGTGGTGGACGCCCGGGCCCGGCTCCCACAGCGTCCCCGGGATGCTCCGTACGAGCTCCAGGCGGGGCGTGGTCGTGGAGTACAGGTTCCTCAGGTCGAGGACGGCGTCGCCGCTCGGCAGGGTCACCTGGGCGGCGGCGCCCATCTCGGCACACCACTCGTAGCCGAACACGGCCGACAGCTCTGCCGCCGCGGCGGCGAGGTCGTCGACGACGATCCCTATGTGGAACTGGTCGGCGGCCTTCACGGACCCACCTCCTGATCGGTGCCCTTCATTCGGCCCACCTCCTGATCGACGGTACGGAGCAGAAACCGCGTGATGTGGTCGACGTCGGCCGCGCTCGGCCGGTCCCGTCGCCACAGGTGGTCCGCGAGCCTGCCCACGGTGGCGTGGGCGGCGAGGGACGCGTCCAAGTCCGGGTCGGCGCTGCCGAGTTCGGCGTACGGCTCCCGCAGCAGCGTCGCCAGCAGGCCGGCGGCGGTCGGCGGCCCCGCGAGGAAGCCCTCGGCCACCGTGCCCGCGTTCCACATCACGGCGAGGGTCGTGGCCGCGGTGTCCTCGTCCCTCGCCTGGGAGAGCACGCCCTCCACCCACCGACGGACCTTGCCCTGCGGCGTGGGCTCCTTCGCCATCTGGTGGGCGAGGTAGCCGCACAGCCGCTCGGCGCCGTCCTCCATGAGCGCGGCGACCAGGGCGTCCTTGGAGCGGAAGTGCCGGTAGAACGCCTCGTTGGACAGCCCGGCCGCCGCCACGATGTCCGCCACGCGGGGGCGCGAGGCCGTGCCGCGGGCGCGCATCACCTCCAGGGCGGCGTCGAGGAGCGCGCGCACCTCGGTCGCGTAGTGGGCTCCCCGACTCGCCAGCGCACGCTGCGCGATGCGGTCGGCGACACCACCCTGATCGGTAACGCTGTTCCGTGACTGGGGAATTGTGTTCTCGTTCATGAGAACGCTATTCTGACAGCCGCCGGAAGGAGACACAATGTCGTGGGACTTCGAAACCGAACCCGAATTTCAGGCACAGCTCGACTGGGCGGACCGCTTCGTGCGGGAGGAGGTCGAACCCCTTGATCTCGTGTGGGACGGCCTACAGTTCACCCCGCCGGACGAGAACCTCCGCAGGGTCCTGGACCCCCTGAAGAAGGAAGTGCGCGCCCACGGCCTGTGGGCGACCCACCTCGGCCCCGAACTGGGCGGCGAGGGCCACGGCCAGGTCAAGCTCTGTCTGCTCAACGAGATCCTGGGCCGCGCCTCCTGGGCCCCGATCGTCTTCGGCTGCCAGGCCCCCGACACGGGCAACGCCGAGATCCTCGCCCACTACGGCACGGCGGCGCAGAAGGAGCGTTATCTGCGGCCGCTGCTGGAGGGCGAGATCTTCTCCTGCTACTCGATGACCGAGCCCCAAGCCGGTGCCGACCCCAAGGAGTTCACGACCCGGGCGGTGCGGGACGGCGACGAGTGGGTCATCGACGGCTGGAAGTACTTCTCGTCCAACGCCAAGACCGCCGCGTTCTTCATCGTGATGGCGGTGACGGACCCCGAGGGCGACCCGTACAAGAGCATGTCGATGTTCCTGGTCCCGGCCGACACCCCCGGCATCGTCATCGAGCGGAACGTCGCTCTCGCCGGTGAACCGCAGGAGCGGGGCACGCACGCGCTGGTGCACTACGAGGGCGTACGGGTCCCCGCGGACGCGCTGCTCGGCGGCGAGGGGCAGGCCTTCGTGATCGCCCAGACCCGGCTCGGCGGCGGCCGTATCCATCACGCGATGCGGACGATCGGGCTGGCGGGCAAGGCTTTCGACATGATGTGCGAGCGGGCCCTGAGCCGGCACACGCAGGGCGGTGTGCTCGCGGACAAGCAGTTCGTGCAGGGACACATAGCCGACTCGTGGGCGCAGCTCCAGCAGTTCCGGCTCGCCGTGCTGCACACCGCGTGGAAGATCGACAAGTTCAACGACTACCGCAAGGTCCGCAAGGACATCGCGATGGTCAAGGTGCTCCTCCCCGGCGTCCTGCACGACATCGCGCACCGCGCGATCCAGGTCCACGGCGCCCTCGGGGTCAGCGGCGACATGCCGCTGTTCCGGATGCTCCTCGGCGCGAGCGTGCTGGGCATCGCCGACGGACCGACCGAGGTCCACAAGGTGACGGTCGCCCGCCAGGTGCTGCGCGACCACAAGCCGAGCGACGGCCTGTGGCCCAGCGCCTACCTCCCCCAGCGCGTCGAGGCCGCGCGCGCCAAGTACGCCGAGTTCCTGGAGGCCTGATGATCGACGTCGAGCGGCTGGCGGCGTGGCTGGACGAGTCCGGGCTCCCCGGCAAGGGCGAACCGATCGAGCACAGTTACGTCTCCGGCGGCGCCCAGAACGAGATCTACGAGATCCGCCGCGGCGAACTCCACTGCGCCCTGCGCATCCCGCCGGCCGCCGCCCCGGCCGCCCGTGACGAGGGCATCTTCCGGGAGTGGCGGATCATCGAGGCGCTGAACGGCACGGACGTCCCGCACACCGAGGCGCTCGCGGTCTGCACGGACCCGGACGTCCTGGGCCGCACCTTCTACCTCATGGAGTTCGTCGACGGCTGGTCCCCGATGAACGTACGACGGGGCTGGCCGGCCCCGTTCGACACGGACCTGGAGGCACGGGCGGGGCTCGCGTACGCCATGACCGAGGGCGTGGCCCTGCTCTCCCGGGTGGACTGGAAGGCGAAGGGCCTGGCCGACCTGGGCCGCCCCGACGGCTTCCACGAACGCCAAGTCGACCGCTGGACGCGCTACTTGGAGCGCGTGAAGGGCCGCGAGCTGCCCGGCTTCGAGACCGCGGCGGCCTGGCTGCGCGCCCACAAGCCGCTGGACTACGTCCCCGGGCTGATGCACGGCGACTACCAGTTCGCCAACGTCATGTACCGCCACGGCGCCCCCGCCCGTCTCGCCGCCGTCGTCGACTGGGAGATGGGCACGGTCGGCGACCCCAAACTCGACCTCGCCTGGATGCTCCGCGGCTGGCCCGAGGACACCGGCGCCCCCGAGGCGGCCACGGCCCTGTACGTCGACCTGACCGGCATGCCGTCCCGGGAAGCCCTCATCGAGCGCTACTCCGAGGTGTCCGGCCGCCAGGTCGACGACATGGACTACTACGACGTCCTCGCCCAGTGGAAGCTCGGCGTGGTCCTGGAACAGGGCTTCCAACGGGCGGGCGACAACGAGAAGTTGCTGGCGTTCGGGCCGATGGTGCTGGACCTGATGAAGAGCGCGGCCGAGCTGGCGGAGACGACGGCGTACGGGTCACAGTCCCAGTGACGGTCACAGTCCCAGTGACTTGGCGATGATGACCTTCATGACCTCGCTGGTGCCGGCGTAGATACGGGTGATCCGCGCGTCGGCGTACAGCCGGGCGATCGGATACTCCGTCATATAGCCGTAGCCGCCGAAGAGTTGCAGGCACCGGTCCACGGCCCGGGCCTGCGTCTCGGTGCAGAACAGCTTCACCCGTGCCGCGTCCGCTCCGGACAGCTCCCCGGCGACGAGTTCGAGGACCGCCCGGTCCAGCACGGCCTGGGCGGCCTCGATCTCAGCGGAGACGGCGGCGAGTTCGAACTTCGTGTTCTGGAAAGAGGCGACAGGCTTCCCGAAGACCTGCCGCTCCCGGACGTAGTCGACCGTCGTGTCCAGCGCGGCCCGCGCCTGCGCGACCGAGCCGACCGCGACCGTCATCCGCTCCTGCGGGAGGTTGCGGCCGAGATAGCGGAAGGCCGCGCCCTCCTCCCCGAGCCGGTTGGCCACCGGGACGCGCACGTCGTCGAAGGCGAGCTCGACGGTGTCCTGGACCTTGATGCCCATCTTGTCGAGGACCCGGCCACGGGTGAAGCCGGGCATGCCGTCCTCCACGACCAGCAGGGTCAGGCCCGCCCGGCGGTTGTCGGGCTCGGTGGAGGTGCGGGCGACGACGATGACCAGATCGGCGAGGAGTCCGCCGGTGATGAAGGTCTTCGACCCGTTGAGGACGTACGTCTCCCCGTCGCGCACCGCCGTCGTGCGGATGCCGGCCAGGTCCGAACCCGTTCCCGGCTCGGTCATGGCGATGGCCGTCAGCAGCTTCCCCGCCGCGAGACCGGGGAACCAGCGGGCGCGCTGTGCGTCATCGGCGTAGGCGAGGAAGTACGGCAGGATGACGTCGAGTTGGGTGCGGACGGTGCCGAGGGTCACCAGCGCGCGGGCGGCCTCCTCCTGGAGCACGACGTTGTAGCGGTAGTCGTCGCGGCCCGCTCCCCCGTACTCCTCCGGTATCGCCATGCCCAACACACCCAGGGCGCCGAGCTGTTCGAAGAGCGATCGCGGAAGGCGGCCGTCCTTCTCCCACTCGGTGTACCGCGGGACCACCTCCTTGGCCACGAACTCCCGTACCAGCGTGCGGAAGTCCTCGTGGTCGCCGTCGAAGACAACGCGTCGCATCACACCCCCAGGAGTTCGAGAACCGTGGCGTTGGCCGTGCCGCCGCCCTCGCACATGGTCTGCAATCCGTAGCGGATGCCGTGGGCGCGCATGTGGTGGATCATGCGGGTCGCGAGGACCGCGCCGGACGCGCCGAGCGGGTGGCCGAGCGCGATGGCACCGCCGAGCGGGTTCAGCAGGGCCGGGTCGGCGCCCGTCTCGGCCAGCCAGGCGAGCGGGATCGGCGCGAAGGCCTCGTTCACCTCGAAGACGCCGATCTCGGCGAGGCCGACACCGGCCTTGCGCAGCACCTTCTCGGTCGCGGGGATGGGGCCGGTGAGCATCAGCACCGGGTCGGCGCCGACGACCGCCCCGGCGCGGTAGCGGACGAGCGGGGTCAGGCCCAGTTCCCGGGCCTTCTCCGGTGTCGTCACCAGGAGCGCCGCCGCCCCGTCGGAGATCTGGGAGGAGTTCCCGGCGTGGATCACCCCGTCGTCGCGGAAGGCGGGCTTCAGCGCCACCAGCCGATCGACGGTACTGCCCCGCCGTACGCCCTCGTCGGCCACCACGTCCGCCACCGGCACGGTCTGCCCGTCAAAGGCACCCGCGTCCTGCGCGGCCGCCGCCCGTTCATGGGACAGCACCGCGTACTCGTCCAGCCGGGTCCGCGAGAACCCCCACTTCTCCGCGATCTTCTCGGCGGAGATCCCCTGGTTGAAGGAGAAGTCGTGGTAACGGGCGAGGACTTGGGGCCCGTACGGCATCCCCGTCGCCCGCGCCGAGCCGAGCGGCACCCGGCTCATGACCTCGACCCCGCCCGCCACGACGACGTCCTGCTGTCCCGACATGACGGCCTGCGCGGCGAAGTCGAGCGCCTGCTGACTCGATCCGCAGGCCCGGTTGACCGTCGTGCCGGGGATCGACTCGGGCCAGTCTGCGGCCAGGACCGCGTAGCGGCCGATGTTGCTGGACTGGTCCCCCACCTGCGACACACAGCCCCAGACGACGTCGTCCACGACGGACGGGTCGATGCCGGTGCGCTCCTCCAGCGCCCGCAGGACCACGGCGGAGAGGTCCGCCGCGTGTACTCCCGCGAGGCCGCCGTTGCGCTTGCCGACCGGGGTGCGGACGGCCTCGACGATCACTGCTTCGCGCATGACGGTTCCTCCGAATCTCGGTACCAGCGGCCGGTGAAGCGTGGTGCGCGTCGCTCGGCGAACGCGGCGTACGCCTCCGGTACGTCGGTCGTGGCGAAGTTGACCGCCTGGGCGCGGGCCTCTCCGGCGAGCGCCTCGCGCAGGGTGTGGTCGGCGCCCTCGTTCAGGAGCGCCTTGGTCTGGGCGAGGGCGACGGGCGGTCCGGCCGCCAGGCGGACGGCGAGGTCGGCGACGTACGCGTCGATCTCCTCGCCCGGCACGACCCAGGTGACGAGGTGCAGCGAGCGTGCCTCCTCCGCGTCGATCATGTCGCCCAACAGGGCGAGCCGTTTGGCCTGTTGGAGGCCCGCGAGCTTGGGCAGCAGCCAGGTGCCGCCGCAGTCCGGGGAGAGGCCGCGGCGGGTGAAGATCTGGGAGAAGCGGGACTCCGGGGTCGCCACCACCAGGTCGCAGCCCAGCGCGAGGTTCCAGCCCGCGCCGACCGCGACGCCGGTGACCTTGGCGATGGTCGGGATCGGCAACTCGTGGAGCAGGAGGGCGACTTCGTTGAGGGCGCGGAGTTTGTCGAGGGGGCTTCTGGGGTCCGCCGCCTTGAGGTCGGCGCCCGAGCAGAAGGCTCCTCCGGCGCCGGTGAGGACGAGGGCGCGTACGCCGTCGTGCGGTGCCCGGGTGAGCGCGTCGCGGAGGGCGCTCCACAGTTCGGGGTCGAGGGCGTTCTTGCGGTGCGGCCGGTTCAGGGTCAGGGTCCGTACGCCTCCGGTGTCGCTCGACAGCAGGACGGTCACTCGGTGAACTCCCCGTCGCCGAGGCCGAGTTCGGCCAGGATGCGCGCGGTGTGCTCACCGAGGGCGGGTACCGCGCCCATCGGCGGGTCGTATCCGGCGATGACCGGCGGTGGCAGCAGTGCCGGGACCGGGCCGCCCGGGGTGTCGATCCGGCGCCAGCGGTCGCGGGCCGCCAGGTGCGGGTGGGCGATGACATCGCTCGGTGTGTTGTAGCGGGCGTTGCCGATGCCCGCCGCGTCCGCGCACCGCTGGATGTGCGCGAGGTCGTGGCGGGCGCACCAGGCGCCGATCTCCGCGTCGAGGAGTTCCCGGTGCGCCACTCGGCCCGGGTTGGTCCGGAAGCGTTCATCGTCGGCGAGGTCGGGGCGGTCGAGCAACTCCCGCGCCAGGCGCTGCCATTCGCGGTCGTTGGTGGTGCCGAGGACGACGGTCCGGTCGTCGCCGGTGGGGTAGGCGCCGTACGGTGCCACGGCCGGGGAGCCCATGCCGCGGGGTTCCTGGTCGACGCCCGAGTGGAGGGTGTAGGTGAGGGCGTAGCCCATGAGTTCGGTCATGGTGTCGAAGAGGCTGACCGTGACCGGGCGCCGCTCCCCCGCGTGCAGCAGCGCCACGACGGACAGCGCCGCGTACAGGCCGGTCGTGGCGTCCGCCATGGGTGGTCCCGGTTTCGCGGGGGCGCCGGGCCGCCCTGTGATGGCGCAGGCGCCGGACTCGGCCTGGACGAGGAGGTCGTAGGCCCGCTTGTGGGAGAGGGGTCCGCCCTGGCCGTAGCCGTCGATCTCGACCGCGATCAGGTCGGGGTGGCGGCCGGCGAGGTCCTCGGGGGCGATGCCGAGCTTGGCCGTGGTGCCCGGGGTGAGGTTGGAGACGAGGACGTCGGCGCGGTCGAGGAGCCTGTGCAGGACCGCCATTCCGGCCTCGGACTTGAGGTCGAGAGTGATCGACTCCTTGCCGCGGTTGGCCCACACGAAGTGCGCGGCCATGCCGTGGACCACGTCGTCGTAGTGGCGGGCGAAGTCGCCGCCGTCCGGGTTCTCCACCTTGATGACCCGGGCCCCGAGGTCGCACAGGGTCCGGGTGCACAGCGGGGCGGAGACGGCCTGTTCCAGGGCGACGACCGTGACGCCCGCCAGCGGGGCCCAGCCTTTCGGACTGCTCGGGCTTGTCGGGATGGGCATCAGATCACCAGTCCGCCGTCCACCGGCAGCACCTGCCCGGTGACGAAGGAGGCCGCGTCCGAGGCGAGGAACACGAAGGCGCCGGCGACCTCCTCGGGCTCGGCCCAGCGGCCCAGCGGGATCCGGGCGAGCATGGTGGCGGCGAACTTCTCGTGGGTGCGGATGGTCTCGGTCATGGGGGTCGCGGCCAGCGGTGCCAGGGCGTTGACCTTGATCTGCTTGCGGGCCAGTTCCCGGGCGAGGGACTTGGTCATGCCGATGATCGCAGCCTTGGCGGCGGAGTAGTTGACCTGGCCGAGGGTGCCGGTGAGGCCCGCCGACGAGGTGACGTTGATGATGCGTCCGGTGCCGTCGAGCGGCAGGAACGGGAGCGCGGCCTGGGAGCAGGTGAAGGTGCCCAGGACATGGATGTCGAGGAGGCGGCGGAACGTCTCCTCGTCGAGGTCGGCGAACATCGCGGGCGCGGTGATGCCGGCGTTGTTGACCAGGATGTGCAGGGTGCCGTCGGCCGGCGAGGCCGCCCTGCTCACGGCGGCCTCGGCCGCGCCCCGGTCCCGTACGTCCAAGGGCGCGCTGTCCGCCGTACCGCCCGCGGCCGTGATCTTCCCGGCGACGGCCGCGGCGGCGGTCCCGTCAACATCGGTGACGAGGACGGCCGCGCCCGCCTGGGCGAGGGCGTGCGCGACCGCGGCCCCGATGCCCCCGGCGGCGCCCGTCACCAGCGCCGAGCGCCCCGTGAGGTCGAAGAGTGCGGTCACTGGGCGGCCGCCGCGACCGCCGCCTTGGCCTTGGAGCGGAACGCGGCCAGCTTCTCAGCGGGCTCGATCAGCTGGTGGCTGCGCGAGCGGACGCTGACGTCGTGCCCCTCGGCCGCCTTGCGCAGCGCGCCGACCGTGGCCTGCTCGCGCGGGAGGTGGGCGAAGGGGTCGAAGGAGTACCAGCGCATCGCGTTCTCGTGGGTGATCTTCGCCGTGTCCGAGTCCGGGACGTCGCACGCCTCCAGTACGTCGTGCAGCTGCTCCGGCGCGTCGGGCCACAGGGAGTCGCTGTGCGGGTAGTCGCCCTCCCAGCAGATGTTGTCGATGCCGATGTCGTGGCGCAGCCGGACGCCGAGCTTGTCGGTGATGAAGCAGGTCAGGAAGTGGTCACGGAACACCTCGCTCGGCAGCTTCCCGCCGAAGTCCTGGAGGGTCCATGTCGAGTGCATCTCGTAGGTGCGGTCGAGGCGCTCCAGGAAGTACGGGATCCAGCCCGTGCCGCCCTCCGAGAGGGCGATCTTCAGGTCGGGGAAGTCCTTGACGGGGCGGGACCAGACCAGGTCGGCGGCGGCCGAGACGATGTTCATCGGCTGGAGCGTGATCATGACGTCCGGCGGTGAGTCGGGAGCCGGGATGGCGAGGCGGCCCGACGACCCGATGTGCACGGACATCACGGTGTTGGTGTCGGACAGGGCCCGCCACAGCGGGTTCCAGTACTCGTGGTGGAAGCTCGGGTAGCCGAGCACGGCCGGGTTCTCGGTGAAGGTCAGGGAGTGACAGCCCTTGGCGGCGACCCGGCGGACCTCGGCGGCGCACAGTTCGGCGTCCCAGATCGCGGGCAGCGCCATGGGGATGAACCGGCCCGGGTAGGCGCCGCACCACTCGTCGATGTGCCAGTCGTTGTACGCCCGCACCAGCGCGAGCGAGAAGTCCGCGTCCTCGGTGGCGAACAGGCGGGCCGCGAAGCCGGGGAAGGACGGGAAGTTCATCTGGGCGAGGACGCCGCCCGCGTTCATGTCCTTGATGCGTTCGTGGACGTCGTAGCAGCCGGGGCGGATCTCGTCGAGGCCCTGCGGTTCGACGCCGTACTCCTCCTTGGGGCGTCCGGCGACCGCGTTGAGGGCGGAGTTGGTGATGGTGACGCCCCTGAACTGCCATACGTCGGTGCCGTCTTCGCGGTGCACGAGCTGCGGGGCGTCCTTGCGGTAGCGCTCGGGGAGGTGGTTCACGAACATGTCGGGCGGCTCGATGATGTGGTCGTCGACGCTGATGAGGATCATGTCGTCCTTGAGCATCTGCCGTGCCTTTCAGTCTGCGGAGACCAGTCTTCGGGGATCAGTCGTCGGTCTTCAGTCGTCGGTCGTCAGTCGGAGGCCGGGAGGGGTTTGGCCGCCTTGAGGGTCATGGGGGCGCCGTCGCAGGCGAGTTCGCCGACTCCCGGGCTGGTGCAGAGGAGTTCGAGGGTGCCGTCGGCGTCGACGTACCGCTTGCCGAGGAGGGTGTCGGGCGCGGCGTCCGTGGCGGGCGCGGGCGGGGCGGTGGCCGCCGGAACCATCGGGGCGCCGCCGCAGGTGAGCGCGGGCCGACGGTCGGTGGGGGCTCGGACCACGACCACCCGTGTGGTGCTTCCCGGGCCCGCCAGCTGGTCACCGGGGCGCAGCGTCGGTGCTGGTGAGGTCATGGTTCAGGTCCCTTTCGCGGAGGCGGTCGGCGAGCACGGCGAGGTCGTGGGACTGGCGGGCCATCCAGAACCGCAGGAACCCGGTGAGCGAGTGGCGCAGGAACAGGGCGGCGCCGACGACCGTCGCGGCGATCCCGCCGAGGCCGAGGGCGAGGCCGTCGCGCTGGTCGAGGGGGTTCTCGGTGTTGTGGGTGACGAAGTACGCCGACAGCGCGAGGACGAGGCCTACGACCATGAGGGCGCCGCCGGTGCGCAGCCAGAGGGCGGAGCGGGTGGCGGCCGGGTCGGGGATCCTGAGCTCGGCGAGTTCGCGGACGAAGCGATCCGCACGGGAGTCGGTGGGTGGCTCGATGGGTGTCATGCGGAACTCCCCAGGTAGAGGGCGGACAGTTCGTCGCGCAGGCCGTCGTCGGGGCTGCCCTGCCGCTGGACCCGGCCGCGCACGAGGACGGCGGCGTGGTCGGCGAGGCCCAGGACGGCCGCCGCGAACTGCTCGACGACCAGGACGGCCACGCCCTGCCGGGCGATCTCGGCGACCTGTTCGTAGAGGCGGGCGACGACCAACGGGGCGAGTCCCATGGACAGTTCGTCGAGGAGCAGCACGGCGGGGTCGGTGGCCAGGCCGCGGGCGAGGGCGAGCATCTGCTGTTCGCCGCCGGAGAGGGTGCCGGCCGCCTGTCCGGCCCGGTGGGCGAGGACGGGGAAGCGCGAGAAGGCGGTCTCCTCGATCTCCTCGCGGCTGCGGCCGGTGAAGGTCATCATCAGCAGGTTGTCGCGGACGGAGAGGTTGGGGAACACACCGCGTCCCTCGGGGATCAGACAGACGCCCGCGCGGGCGAGGTCGCGCGGGTCGGCCCCGGTCATGTCCCGGCCGCCGAGCAGGAGGTGGCCGGAGAGGGCCGGGTGGATTCCGGCGGCGACCCGCAACGTGGTCGTCTTCCCGGCGCCGTTGGGGCCGAGCAGCGCGACGACCTGGCCCGCGGCGACGGTCAGGTCCACGCCGTGCAGGACGGTGATGCCGTCGTGGGCGGCGCGTATCGCGCGCAGTTCGAGCAGGGCGTTCACGCGTCCCCCAGGTAGGCGGCCAGCACGGTCTCGTCGTTCCGGATCACCTCGGGCGGCCCTACGGCGATGACCTTGCCGAGGTCGAGGACGTACACCTCGTCGCACACGCTCATCACCAGTCCCATGTCGTGTTCGACGAGGACGACGGCCGTTCCCTCGTCGGCGAGGGAGCGCAGCAGGGCGGCGAAGCGCTCGGTCTCCTCTCCGTCCTGTCCGGCGGCGGGCTCGTCGAGGAGCAGCAGTCCGGGGCGTACGGCGAGGGCGCGGCCCACCTCGACCAGACGGGCCACTCCGGTGGGCAGGGTGTCGGCGCTCGTGTCGGCGATGCCGGTGAGGCCGAGGCGGTCGAGGATGCCGTCGGTGCACTCCTGGGCGCGTCCGCGTTCGGGGCCGAGTTCCGCGGCGACGAGGAGGTTGTCGCGGACGGTCAACCGGCCGAAGAGTTCCAGGCGTTGGAAGGTGCGGGCCAGTCCGTGCCGGGAGCGGCGGGCGGGGCCGAGGCGGGTGACGTCGCGGCCGTCGAGGACGACCTTGCCGGTGGCGGGGCGGCGCAGTCCGGACACGACGTCGAACAGGGTGCTCTTTCCCGCCCCGTTGGGGCCGATGAGCCCGGTGACGCGGCCGCGTTCGGCGTGCAGTCCTACGCCGTCCAGGGCGCGGTTGCCTCCGAAGGCGACGGTCACGTCGCTAACTTCGAGCAGTGGCACGGGCCAGCACCTCCCCGTCCTGCGGTCGCCAGGGCCGTCGTACGCCCCACCACTCGACCGGGACGTCCAGATCGGTCTTCGGGGCCCGGCGGGCGGCGGCACAGGCGCGCAGGGCGTAGGCGAGGGCGAGTGAACCGAGCAGGAACGTCCAGCCGTTGATGGCGTCGGTCAGTCTCAGGACCCAGCCGAGCGCCAGGCCGCCGAGGAGTGCGGGCAGGGCGACGCGGTCGCGGCCGAGGGGCTCCCAGTCCTGGCGGAACCGGCTGATGATGCCCTGGGGGCTGTGGCCGAGGCCCATGCCGGCCAGGGCGGGCAGGACGCTGACGATGTTCTGGGTCCAGGAGGCCAGGCCGATCAGGAGGTTGGGGCCGACGAAGGCGGTGCCGGCGAAGAGGCCGTTGCCGACCGCGCCGAGGCCGCCGATGACGGCGACCAGGAAGAGGGGCAGTCCGGCGATGAGGTTGAACTGCTCGGCGGTGATGGAGCGTTGCTGCATGCCGTAGAGCGCGCCGCCCAGTCCGGCGATGCCCGCCGAGAGGGAGAACACCAGCACCTTGGTGACCAGGAGGTTGCCGCCGAGTGTGGCGTAGGCCGCCTCGCTGTCCCGTAGGGCGATGAGTCGGCGTCCGAAGCCGCTGCGGCGCAGGCGGGCCACACCGAGGGAGGCGAGGCCGAGGCAGATCGCGGCCAGGACCATCAACTCGGCCTCGGAGTCAAGGTGTTGGCCGAGGAGGCTGGGGCCGGTCATCTCCACCGAGCCCTGGTCGAAGAGCGCGATGCGCACGCCGAGCACCTCGAAGGAGGGCAGGGTGAAGATCCAGCGGTCGAGGACGACCGCGAACGCCGCCGTGCCGAGGGCGAGATAGACGCCGGAGAACCGCAGCGCGGGCACGGCGATGAGCGCCCCGGCCGCCGCCGACACCGCGATCGCCGCGACCAGGGCCCACAGCTCGCCGTGTGCGCCGAGGTGTCCCCAGACGACGGCGCCGATGCCGGCCATGCTCAGCTGGCACAGGGAGATCTGTCCGGCGTACCCGGCGAGGGGGACATAGGAGAGGGCGACGATGCCGAGGGAGAAGATCGGGCCGTAGGTGACGAGGTCTGCCTGGCCCAGCGTGGTGGCGAGGACGAGCGCGAACACGACGGTCGCCAGGGCGAAGACGGCCGTGCCGCGCAGGGTGGGTGCCGGTACGGGGACCAGCTGGCGGTCCCGGCCGCGCAGGCGGGGGTGCCGGAAGACCAGCAGGGCGAGGAAGAGCAGCAGGGCGGGGGCCGCCAGGCGCAGGCCGGGCAGGTAGTCGTTCTGCGGGAGGTAGCCGGTGAGGTAGCTCTCCAGGCAGCCGACGACGATCGCGCCGGCGAAGGTGAGCGGCAGGCTGCGCAGCCGCCCGAAGACGGCGGCGGTGTAGGCGCTGACGATCAGCAGGGAGAGCTGGGAGGCGTCGAGGGCGACGGTCGGGGCGATCAGGATGCCGCCGACCGCGGCGAGTTGGGTGCCGAGGATCCAGGCGACGCGGCTGGCGCGGACCGGGTCGGCGCCGGTCAGCTGGACCAGGGCGCGGTCGTCGACCGTGGCCCGCATCTCGGCGCCGGTGCGGGTGCGGTTGAGGAGGAACCAGAGGCCCGCGGCGACCGCCACGGCGACGGTCATGGTGAGGGCCTGGTGCCAGGTGACGGTGGCCGGGCCGAGGTGGAAGGGGGTGCGGTCGGCGAAGAACACCCCGAGCGGGCGGGGGACGTTGGGGTCCCAGATCCAGCGGGCGGCGGCGATGGCGCCGCTGAGCAGCGCCACCGTCATCACCAGCCGTTCGGCCTCGCCGAGGCGTTGCACGGGCCGCATCAGGACCCGTTCCACGGCGAGGCCGAAGCCCGGGGCGAGCACGAGCAGCACCAGGGCCAGGGCGACCGGTACCGGCCACCCCCAGCCGACGGTGAACTGCCAGTAGCAGAAGGCCGCCAGCATGCCCGCCGCCCCGTGCGCGAAGTTGAACACGCCGGTGGTGACGTAGGTGAGCACCAGTCCGCTGCCGATCACCGCGTAGATGGCGGCGGTGCTCAGCCCGACGATCCCGAAGGTGAGGAACTGTTCCATCAGCTCACGTCACTTCACATCGCTCATGCTCTTGCCGACGTCGGCGAGGGTGAGGGGCTTGCCGTAGTTCCCCTTGAACTTGTAGGCGGGGGCATCACAGCGGTAGGCGCCGCTGTCCGGCTGGAAGTCGGCCGGCTCCCAGCCCTTGGAGGTGGCCTTCTCGATGTTGAAGCAGGTCAGCGCGGCGTCGGAGGTGGTCAGGTCGACCGGGGCGAGCAGGCCGCCGCCGCTCCACGCGGACTCCTTGCGGGCCGTCTCGTAGACGCAGGTGCGGGTGAGGGCGTCGCCGCAGCTCTTGGCGGACTTGGCGAACAGCAGCCAGGCCGCGAAACCGCGCACGGCGGGCAGGGTGACCTGGGCCTCGGGGGCGTACTTCTTGAACAGGTCGAGCACTTGCTGGGTCGCCGGGTTGCCGGCGGCCTTCTCCAGCGGGTACACGCCGCCCAGGTCGGCCAGGTTGTTCTGGAAGTCGAGGGAGGAGCCCGCGAGTTGGAGGAAGGCGGGGCCGTAGGAGTTGTTGTTGGCGTCGATCCAGTCGAGCTTGTAGTTCATGCCGGTCAGGACCTGTTCCAGCTTGGACAGCTGGACGAAGTCGCCGTTGAAGATGAGGCCCTTGACGCCCTTGCTCTTGATGGACTGGGCGTACGGGGTCCAGTCGGAGACGCCCGTGGCGGGGTAGAGGTCCTTGTAGATGATCTTCGCGCCGGCGGCCTGGAGGCCTTCCTGTGCCTCGGCGTTGATGACCTTGGTGACCGGGGAGTCGCCGCCGATGGTGCCGACGGCCTTCGCCGAGCCCGGGTAACCCTCTTTGAGGAGCCAGTTGTAGTAGCCCGCGTAGCGGTTGTAGGAGGCGCCGCCGGTCGGGTTGAGCTGGAGGTCGGATCCGTTGTTCTGGAGCTGGCTGACCTGTGCGGGGAAGTCGGGGAGTGTGCACTCCAGGCGGTCCTTGACGCCGAGGGCGTCCAGGGCCGCACCACCGCCGACCAGCGCGAAGTCCTCCTTGCAGGCCTCCAGCATGCGCTGGCGGACCTCCATCAGCTTGGTGTCGTGGGTGGTGGCGACGAGCTTGCGGCCGTTGATGCCGCCGGCCGCGTTGCACCAGGAGGTGAACACCTTCGCGGCGTCCACGAACTCGGACTTCTTGGTGAAGCCGAGGTCGGTGAAGACACCCACCTCGATCTGGTCGGCGGTGACGCCCTGCGCGGGCGAGCTCTTCGCCGCGCCTGCGCCGCAGACGCCCTTCAGGTCGCCGAAGTCGCCGGACGCCGCCTGCTGTGCGGCTTCGGTGGGTGAGCCGTCGCCGCCGTCGGACTCTGCGGTGTCTTCGTGGCCGCCGCATCCGGCGACGGTGAGCAGTACGGCCGCCGTCAGGGCGGCGGGGATCGCGTGGACTCTCACGGGGTCTCCTCCAAGGTGCCGTCCCCGGCTACTGCGCCGGCACGCCGAACGTCTTGAGCTCAAGGAATTCCTCCAGCCCCGCCACACCCATCTCCCGCCCGATGCCCGACTGCTTGTAGCCGCCGAACGGGGCGTCGGGGCCGAAGAACATGCCCCCGTTGATGCTGAAACTGCCACTGCGGATCCGCCGCGCCACGTTGATCGCCCGCTCGTCGTCGGCACTGAGCACCGCGCCGGACAGGCCGTACACGGAGTCGTTGGCGATCCGGACGGCGTCGTCCTCGTCGTCGTACGGGATGACGACGAGCACCGGTCCGAAGATCTCCTCCTGGGCGATCTCGGAGGCCGGGTCGACGTCGGCGAGGAGCGTCGGCTCGTAGAAGAAGCCCTCGCGCTCGGCGGGCCGACCGCCGGTGACCAGGGTGGCTCCGGCGGCGACGGCACGTTCGACCAGGCCGTGCACCTTGGTCCGCTGCCGTTCGCTGATCAGCGGGCCCATGTGGGTCGCCGGGTCCGACGGGTCGCCGTACGTCACCCGGCCGAGCATCGCGGTGACCAGCTGGACCGCCTCGTCGTGCCGGGCGCGCGGGACCAGGAGCCGTGAGGTGATGCCGCAGCCCTGTCCGGCGTGGGTGCAGACGGTGAAGGCGGCGAACATGGCGGCCTGAGCGAAGTCGGCGTCGTCGAGGACGAGCATCGCCGACTTGCCGCCGAGTTCCAGGAACACCTTCTTCAGGGTGGCCGAGGCGGCCGCCATGACGGCCCGGCCGACCGGGGTGGAGCCGGTGAAGGTGACCATGTCGACGCCGGGGTGGGCGGTGAGCAGCTCGCCGGTCTCGGGGCCCGACGAGGTCAGTACGTTGACGACGCCGGCCGGGATGCCGGTCTCCTCGGCGATGATCCGGCCGAGGGCGAGCGTGGTCCACGGGGTGTCGGGCGCTCCCTTGAGGACGACCGTGCAGCCGGCGGCGAGGGCGGGGGCGAGCTTGGCGAGGGCCAGCTGGTTGGGGAAGTTGTACGGCAGGATCGCGGCGACCACCCCGGCCGCCTCCTTCTCCACCCAGCGGCGGTGCGGGCGGCCCCTGCTCTCCAGTAAGGGGAGCTCTTCGCGGAACTCGTAGCGCTCCAGCAGGTCGGCGTACCACTTGACCAGCTCGATCGGCTCGTCGAGCTGGGTGCCGTGGGTCAGTGAGCGGGGTGCGCCCACCTCCGCGATGGTCAGCTCGCGCAGTTCCTCGCGGTGCTCGGTCAGCGCCTGGTGGAGCCGGCGCAGACAGCGCAGCCGCAGGGCGCGGTCGCGCGCCCAGTCGGTGGTGTCGAAGGCCCGGCGGGCCGCGGCGACGGCCGCCTCGACATGCTCGGCGCGCGCGTCGGAGGCGGTGCCCAGCACCTTTCCGGTGGACGGATCGAGGGTCTCGAAGCCGCGTCCCGCGTGGACGAGTTCACCGTCGATCAACAGCCGGTCCTCATGGAAAAGACTCACGGCTCCCCATCTCTTCCGGGTGACGCAGGGGCCCGCTTGCCACGTCCCTGCCTGCGGTGGAAAGTAGCTTCTCACTAGAGGAGAAGCAACCATCCGTGCACGAGAATTAGGCATTCATCGAAGAGCGGGAGGAATCATGCCCGGTCAACGCAGGGGCACGAAGATCGCCATGACCGACGAGGAGCGGGACGCCTTTCTGCGCGCCCAGCCGGTGTGCCGGGTCGCGACGGCGGGGCCGGACGGCCGCCCGCACACCAGCGCGCTGTGGTTCGTGTGGGACGGGACCGCATTGTGGCTCAACTCCCTGACAAAGAGCCGACGATGGGCTGACATCGGCAACCGTCCCGACATCAGTGTGCTCGTCGACGACGGCGGCTTCGACTTCCTGCGGCTGCGGGGCGTGGAGCTGCTGGGAAGCGCGCAGGTCGTGGGCGAGGTCCCGCGCAAGGGCGAGCCGCTCGACGAACTAGCGGCCCCTGAGCGGCTGTTCGCGGAGAAGTACGCGGGCGGGCGGGCCTTCCAGTACGACGGACGGCACGCGTGGCTCAGGATCCGCCCCGAGAAGATCGTGAGTTGGGACTTCGCCAAGCTCCGTACCTGATGGTTGACGCCCCCGCAGCCCCCATGGAAACCTTCAGCCCGTACGGAGAGAATGCCATTCTCACCCCAGTCCAAGGGAGTTACGGAGATGCGCCTTCCCCCGCTGCCGGACGACGAGTGGGACGACCGGACCCGCGAGGCGCTCTCCGGGCTGCTCCCCAGGAGGCTGCGCAACGAGCGGGGCGCCGGCCCGGCGATGTCCAGGCTGGCCCGCCATCCCGACCTCGCGCAGGCGTTCCTCTCCTTCAGCGTCTACATCCTGTTCCGTTCGACGCTGCCGCCCCGGGTCCGCGAGGTGGCGACCCTGCGGGTGGCGGCGCGCCGGGAGTGCGCCTACGAGTGGGCCCACCACACGAAACTGGCGCGCGAGGCGGGTCTGACGGAGGCGGAGATCGAGGCGGCGGGGCGCGGCAAGGCGGACGATCCGCTGGACAACCTGGTCCTCGCGGCGGTCGAGGAGCTGGAGGAGCGCTCCACCCTCTCCGACAGCACGTGGGACGCGCTCGGCGAGCACCTCGACGAACGCCAGCGGATGGACCTGGTGTTCACGGTCGGGGCGTACGCCGTGATGGCGATGGCGTTCAACACGTTCGGCGTACAGCCCGGCGCGGAGGAGTCCTCGGAGGAGAACGGAGAAGAAGGGCCATGACCACTGACGACCTCGTGGAGATCCAGCAGCTCCTCGCCCGCTACGCGGTGACCATCACCCGCGGCGACATCGACGGCCTGCTCACGGTCTTCACCCCCGACGGCACCTACAGCGCCTTCGGCGACACCTACCCCCTGACGGAGTTCCCGGCACTGGTCGCGGCGGCACCGAAGGGCCTGTTCCTCACGGGGACGCCACTCGTGGAGAAGACGGGCGAGGACACGGCGAACGGCACCCAGCCCCTCTGTTTCGTCGACCACGCCACGCACGACCTGCGCATCGGCTACTACAACGACACCTACGTCCGCACGCCGAACGGCTGGCGGCTGCGCACCCGCGCCATGACCTTCATCCGCCGCAGCGGCGCCCACGACTCGGGCCGTCCGCACGCCTTCGACCGCCCGGCCGTATGACCGCCTTCGCGACCGTCGAGGAGTTCCGCACCGCCCTGCGGGACTGGCTCGACACGCACGACCTCTCCCCCGGCCCCGACCACTCGCTCGACGCCCAGGTCGCCCAACTCGGGCGCGTCCGCAAGGCCCTGTTCGACGCGGGCTGGATGCGCCACGGCTGGCCCGCCGGGGTGAGGGGGCTCGGCGGGCCGGCCGTGTTCCGCGCGGTCCTCGGCGAGGAGGTCGCCACCCGCGGCCTGGCCGAGCCCGGCATCTACTCGATGGTCGAGGTCCTCGTCCCGACACTGATCGCGTACGCCCCTCCCGAACTGGCCGCCGACATGGTCCCGTTGCTCCTGAACGGGGACGAGCAGTGGTGCCAGGGTTTCTCCGAACCGGGCTCGGGAAGCGATCTGGCGTCACTGACGACCCGCGCGGTCCTCCAGGACGACGGCACCTGGCGGGTCAACGGGCAGAAGGTCTGGACGAGCCTCGCCCAGTACGCGGCCCGCTGCGTCCTGCTCACCCGCACCGCACCCGGCCACGACGGCATCACCGCCTTCTTCGTCGACATGGACACCCAGGGCATCACGGTCCGCCCGCTGCGCACGATGCACGGCGTCGACGAGTTCGCGGAGGTCTTCTTCGACGACGTGGTCGTCCCCGCCGACCGGATGCTGGGCCGCCCCGGCGACGGCTGGCGCCTGGCGATGGACCTGCTCCCGCATGAACGCTCGACCTGTTTCTGGCATCGCGTGGCCCACTTGTACACCCGCCTGGACCGCCTCCTGGAGGAGACCTCGGAGCCCGAAGACGCCGCGCTGGGCGCCGCGTATCTCGCCCTCCACACGGTCCGCTGCCGCTCCCACGCCACACAGCGACGGCTCGCCGAGGGGGCCAGGCTCGGCCCGGAGACCTCCGTCGACAAGGTGCTGCTGGCCACGGCGGAACAGTGCCTCTTCGACACGGCACGCGACCTGCTGCCGGGAGTGCTGGAGCTGACGGACTCGCCGTGGCGCTCGGAGTACCTGTACTCGCGTGCGGCCACGATCTACGGCGGTACGGCGGAGATCCAACGGAACATCATCGCGCGGCGGTTGCTGGACCTGGGTAAGGAGTGAGGCGTGGACGCGGCGGAGTCGGAACTGCTCACAGAGACCTTCCGCAAGACCATGACGACGTCGGGCCCGGCGCTGGACGCAGCCCTGACGGAACTGGGCTGGCACGAACTCCTCGCCGAATACCCGGAGTTGGCGATCCGCACGGTCTTCGGCCTGCTCGGCGAGACCGGAGCACACGCCTCACTGCTCAACGACGTGATGGGCGGTGGCACACCCCCGTTGCCGTACACGGGCGGGAGGTGGGTGGTGTGGGATCACGCCGGAGAGGGGTCGGGGATCGACCCCGAACTGCCCCTGCGCACCGTCCCCTCAGGTGACCCGCTCCCCCTCGCCATGGGCCGCCGCGCCCTCGGCTGGTGGCTGCTCGGCACCGGTCGGGCCATGCTGACCCTCGCCCGGACGCACGCCCTCGACAGGGTCCAGTTCGGCCGCCCCCTGGGGGCCTTCCAGGCGGTACGCCACCGCCTCGCGGAGACCTTGGTGGCGCTGGAAGGCGCGGAAGCCACCCTCGTCGCCGCCACCGACCCCTTCGGCTCCCTCCTGGCGAAGGCGGCGGCGGGCGAGGCGGCACTGACGGCGGCCCGCCACTGCCAGCAGGTCCTGGGCGGAATCGGCTTCACCGCCGAGCACCCCCTGCACTGCCATGTGCGCCGGGCCCTGGTTCTGGACGGACTGCTGGGCAGCGCACGGGAGTTGACGCGGGAGGCGGGGGCGAGGTTGCGGGCGGAGGGGGCAACCCCGAGGCTGGTTCAGCTCTAGCGCAGTTTCTCCTTCATCTCGTCCAGCTTCGCCAGGATCGGATAGCCGCTCACGCTCAACGCATTGCCGTGCCCGGTCTGGTGAACGTCGAACACCGACTGGATGGCCGCATAGAAGCCCTGGACGTCCTGTGTCTGATTGACGGCCCGCTTCGCCTGCCGCAGGCCGAACGCCGGCATCTTCGCTATCTGTTCGGCGAGTTCGCGGGTCTCGGCGTCCAACTGGTCCCGCGCCACCACCCGGTTGACCATGCCCACCTTCTCCGCCTCCCCGGCGGTGAGCGGGCGGCCGGTGAACAGGATCTCCTTCGCCTTCCTCGGCCCCAACTCCCAGGTGTGGCCGTGGTATTCGACGCCACCGATGCCCATCGTCACCACCGGGTCGGAGAACAGCGCGTCCTCCGACGCGACGATCAGATCGCAGGGCCAGCACAGCATCAGGCCGCCCGCTATACAGCGCCCCTGCACCGCGGCGATCGTCGGTTTCGGTACGTTCCGCCAGCGCAGGGTGTATTCGAGGTAGCGGCGGGTCTCCGCGCGGTAGATCCACTCCAGGGTGATCTCGTTCGGGGCGGGCCAGCGGTCCTTGAGGTCGTGGCCGGCGGAGAAGTGCCTGCCCTCCGCGCGCAGGACGACGACCTTGGCCTCCTCGTCCTCCGCGGCCCGCGTCCACGCCGCGTCGAGTTCGTCGAGGAGGGCCATGTTCTGGGCGTTGGCGACCTCGGGCCGGTTCAGGGTGATGGTCGCGATACGGTCCTTCACCTCGTACAGGATGTGCACGGCGGCTCCTCAGCGTCGGGGCAGGCCGAGTACGCGCTCGGCGATGATGGTGCGCTGGATCTCGGACGTCCCGCCGGCGATGGTCGCGCCGAAGCTGCGGGCGTAGCGGTGGAACCAGCTGGCGAAGTTGTCGTCGTAGGTCATGTGGTACGCCGGTGCCGTGGTCGCCGGATGGATCAGACCGTCGGGCCCTGCGGCCTCCAGGACCTTCTCCAGGGCGCGTTGCGAGGCCTCCGAGCCGAAGACCTTCAGCACCGAGAGGGCCGGTACGTCCTGTTCGCCGCGGGCGGCGCGGGAGAGGGCGGCCGAGCCGAGGAGGCGGAGCGCCTGGACGTCCATGACCAGGGTGGCGTACCAGTCCTTCTCCAGGGGGCCGGTGGGCCGGAAGTCGCGCACGATGTCGCCGAGCCGTTCGGCCTCGCTCACCCACATCAGGGTGCGCTCGTGGCCGAGGGAGCCGTTCGCGACCCGCCAGCCCTCGTTCAGCGGCCCGACCAGGTTCTCCACCGGCACCCGTACGTCCTCGAAGAAGACCTCGTTGAAGTCCTTGTCCTCGGGGTTGGTGTACGAGGCGAAGGGGCGGCGGGTCAGGCCCGGGCTGTCCGTCGGGATCAGCAGGACGCTGATGCCCTTGTGCTTCGGGGCGTCCGGGTCGGTGCGGACGAAGGTGAGCAGGACGTCGGCGTCATGGGCGCCGGAGGTCCACACCTTCTGGCCGTTGACGAGGAAGTGGTCGCCCCTCGGTTCGGCGCGGGTGCGCAGGGAGGCGAGGTCGGATCCCGCGCCGGGCTCGCTCATGCCGAGGGCCGCGGTGAGTTCGGCGCGCAGGATGGGCACGGCCCAGCGGCGCTTCTGTTCCTCGGTGCCGAAGGTGAGCAGCGAGGCGGCGATGATGCCGACGCCCTGCGGGTTGAAGCTGTGGAAGATACGGCGCCGGGCCAGCTCCTCCATGTGGACGTATTGCTGGATGACGGTCGCGTTGCGGCCCCCGAACTCCGGCGGGTTGCCCGGCAGCAGCCAGCCCTCGTCGAACTGGAGGCGCTGCCAGCTCCGCGCCCACTCGGGCAGATGTCCCGTGGAACGGGAGCGCTCGCCGGCCTCGGCCTCCGTGGGGAGGTGGGCCTCCAGGAACGCCGCGAACTCGGCGCGGAAGGCCTCGACGTCGGGGTCAAAGGTCAGTCGCATGGCACTCCTCGGCTATCAGCGCCCGGTGCTCGGCGGCACCGCCCAGCAGCAGCTCGCCCGCCTTGGCCCGTTTGATCGCGAACTGGAGGTCGTTCTCCCAGGTGTGTCCCATCGCCCCGAACAGCTGCACGGCGTGCCGGAACACCAGGGCTTGGCACTCACCGGCCGCGGCCTTGGCCATGGACGCGGCGAGCCGCCGCCGTGGATCGTCCTCGGCGATCGTCAGCGCCGCGAAGTAGCCGAGGGCGCGGGCGCGTTCGACGGCCACGTGCATATCGGCCGCCTTGTGCTGCACGGCCTGGAAGGAGCCGATGGGGGCGCCGAACTGGTGCCGGGTGCGGGCGTGGTCGAGGACCAGGTCGAGGGCGCGTCGGCAGGCGCCGACCATGGTCAGGGCGAGGCCGGTCAGGGCGTGGTGGCGGGCACGTTCGGGGTCGGCGGCGGACCGGGCGCGGGCGGGGACGCGTACGTGGTCGAACAGGACGTCGGCGATGTGCAGGACGGGGTCGAAGACGGGGGACCGTACGGCGGTCACCGCGTCGGCGGGGACGACGAACACGCCTCCGGCGGTCACCACGGCCAGCTGTTCGGCCCGGTCGCCGTCCAGGACGTGGCGGGCGACGCCGTCCAGGACCCAGTCGCCGTGGTCCGCGCGGGCGGTGACCCCGGAGTACACGGCGGTGCCGGAGCGGCCCGGCCCGGTGAACTCCGGGGCGAGCGGGGCGAACTGGGTCATCGTCGCGAGGTAGGGCGTGGGGTCGGTGGCGCGGCCCAGTTCCTCCAGGACGATCGCCAGCTCGACGGCGTCCGCCGGGTCCGTCAGTTCGGTCCAGCCGAGGTCGGCGTAGACGCGCCAGAGCGGATCGGGGTCGGCGCCCTCGTCGGAGATCCGGCGGATCAGGGCCGGTGGGCACTCCTTCAGTACGGCCTTGTGCACGGTGTCCTGCCACAGCCTCTGCTCGGCATCGAACTCCAACAGCATGGGGGCCTCCTCGGCGCGAGAATAACATTCTCACTGAGAGAAATTAAGAGTCTCACGAAAGCCCTCACAGGCGTCCAACCTGGCCGCAGGCCTGTTGTCGCTACACTGCAGTAAAGTTCTCCCCATGGCACAGAAGGCGGACCAGCCCTTGAGCACCCCGACCGAAGAACCGGCCTGGAAGCAGCGTGCGGTCGAGCGTTCCACCCAGGCCGCGAAGCGCCGGGCCGAGCAGCGGGTGGAGCGGTTCCTCGACGCGGCCCAGGCGATCATGGCGGAGAAGGGCACCACCGACTTCACCGTGCAGGAGGTCGTCGACCGTTCCAAGCAGTCGCTGCGCAGCTTCTACCAGCACTTCGACGGCAAGCACGAACTGCTGCTCGCTCTGTTCGAGGACGCCATGAGCAAGTCGGCCGAGCAGCTGCGCACCGCCGCGGCCGAGCAGTCGAGCCCGCTGGACCGCCTGAAGATCGCGGTGCAGACCCTCTTCGAGAACTCCTGCCCCGACCCGGCCGCCAAGCGCCCGCTGTTCACCGACTTCGCACTGCGCCTGCTGGTCTCGCACCCCAACGAGATGCGGGTCGCGAACGCCCCGCTGCTCGCTCTCCTCACCGATCTGATGACGGACCTGGAGGAGGCCGGCCTGCTGCGCCCTGGCTTCAAGCCGCGCCGGGTAGCCGCCCTGACCATGCAGACCGTCATGTTCAACGCGCAGTCCAGCGGCCAGGCGGGTTCGCACCCGATCACGGCGGACGAGATCTGGGAGTTCTGCGCGAAGGGCTTCACCCTGAGCTAGCGACCGGCTGCACGCCGAGCCGGCAACCGCCGCTGCCGCTTGAGAACACCATTCTCATCGACGTAAATCTCCTTTACTCTCGCTGGCATGCCCCTTGCCACGAGTGAACTCTGGGACGACCTGCTCTCCTGCCTCGATCTGCGCACGCCCCCGGGCGGCACGGTGTTCGAGGCCCGGAACCAGCGACTGGGCTATCACCGGCTGTTCGGCGGGCAGTTGCTCGCCCAGTCCGTCCGGGCGGCGCGGCTGAGCTGCCCGGACAAGGACATCAAGTCGCTGCACGCCCTCTTCCCCCGGGCGGGACGGCCCGAGGAACCCGTCCGCTACGAGGTGGAGCGCCACCATGTGGGCGGCACCTTCGCGACCCTGACGGTCGTGGCCCGGCAGCAGCACGGCGTCGTCGCCACCGCCGCCGTCTCCCTGCACTCCGCCGAGGACGGACCGAGCCACCAGACCGCCGCACCCGTCCCCGCCGCCCTCGGCCCCGAACACCGCGTCGACCTGCACCTCCTCCCCTGGGAGACACGCACCGCGGCCGACCTCGACGCCACCGACCCCGGTCCGCCGGAGTTCGACCTCTGGATGCGCATGCCGACGGCCGATCCGGAACTGGCCCCGGCCCTCACGGCGTACGCCACCGATCTCACCCTCATCGGGACCGCGCTCCGCCCGCTCGACGGCATCGGCCAGCGCGACGCGCAGAAGGCGTTCACGTCGGCCGTCACCTCGCACACCGTGTGGTTCCACCGCCCGTTCCGCGCCGACGACTGGCTTCTGCTGCGCCAGCACAGCCCGATCCTCGCCCACGGCCGCTGCTTCGGCCGGGGCGATGTGCTGACCGAGGACGGTTCCCTGGTCGCCTCCTACGCCCAGGAGGCGTTGCTGCGGCTGGCCCGGGAGGCGGGGTGAGCGCGTACCGGGTCGTCCAGTGGGCCACCGGGACGATCGGCACGCGCTCGCTGCGGGCGGTGGTCGAGCATCCGCAGCTGTCACTGGCAGGCGTCCATGTGCACACCGCCGCGAAAGTCGGCCTGGACGCGGGCGAGTTGTGCGGACCGGACGCCGTGACGGGCGTGACCGCCACCCGGGACATCGAGCACATCATCGGCCTCGGGGCGGACTGCGTGCTGTACATGCCGCTCGTGTGCGACCTCGACGAGGTGTGCCGGCTGCTGGAGTCGGGCGCGAACATCGTGACCACGCGCGGGGAGTTCCATCATCCGGGGAGCATGGATCCCGATGTGCGCAAGCGGGTCGAGGCCGCGTGCGAGCGCGGTGGCACCTCGATCCACAGCACGGGCAGCAGCCCCGGATTCATCACCGAGGCGGTGCCGCTCGTCCTGACGTCGATCGCGCGGCGGGTCGAGCGGGTGGCCATCGACGAGTACGCCGATCTGTCGCAACGCCCGTCGCCGGAGCTGCTGTTCGGGGTGATGGGGTTCGGAGTCGCACCCGCCGAGTTCGCCGAGGAGCGGCTCTCCCGGGCACGCACCAGCTTCGGGCCTTCATTGCGGCTGGTCGCCGACGCGCTGTCGTTGCCGCTCGACTCCCTTGAGGCGAGCGGCGAGTTGGCGACAGCACGGCGGCATGTCCGGATCGCGGCGGGTGAGTTGGCGGCGGGGACGGTGGCCGCGCAGCGCCTGACGGTGTGCGGCAAGCGGGAGGGTCGTACTCTCCTCCGTTTCCGTGCCACCTGGTACTGCACGGCCGATCTCGTACCGGCCTGGGATCTGTGGGACACCGGCTGGCATGTCACGGTCGACGGTGACGCGCCGCTCGACGTCGGGATCCGGCTGCCGGTGCCGTTGGAGCGGATGGCCGAAGTGTCACCGTCGTACACGGCGAACCGCGCGGTCAACGCGGTGCCGTTCGTGTGCGCGGCGGAGCCCGGGATCCGCACGACGGTGGACCTGCCGCAGATCACCGCGACGCTCAGCTGACCTCCACCACCATGGCGGAGCCCATCCCGCCGCCCGCACACATCGACGCGACCCCGATCCCGCCGCCGCGCCGCCGCAGTTCGTGGACGAGGGTGACCAGCATGCGGGCGCCGGTGGCGGCGACGGGATGGCCGAGGGAGCAGCCGCTGCCGTTGACGTTGACCGTGTCCGGGTCGAGGCCGAGGAGGCGTACGGCGGCGACGGTGACCGAGGCGAAGGCCTCGTTGATCTCGTACAGGTCGACGTCGGAGGTGGTGAGGCCCGCGCGGGCCAGCGCCTTGGGGATGGCCTTGACCGGGGAGAGGCCGGTTTCGGCGGGGTCGACGCCGACAGAGGCCCAGGCGCGGACGGTCGCCAGGGCGGGCAGGCCCTCGGCGGCCGCCGTCTCCTCGCGCGCGACGACCAGGGCGGCCGCGCCGTCGTTGCCGCCGCAGGCGTTGCCCGCGGTGATGCTGAAGCCCTCGATCTCCGGGTGCAGGGGCTTGAGCGCGGCGAGTTTCTCCAACGACGTGTCCCTGCGCGGGTGTTCGTCGACGGAGAAGAGCCCGTACGGGGTCTCGATGGGCACGAGCTCGGCGTCGAAACGGCCCTCGTCGATGGCTCGCACGGCGTTGCGGTGCGAGCGCAGCGCCCAGGCGTCCATGTCGGCGCGGGAGATCCCGGCCCGCTGGGCGACGTTCCAGCCGATGCAGAGCGACATGTCGGCGTTCGGGGCGTCGGGGCGGTCGGGGTGGGTGGGCGGCATCCAGGGCTCGGCCCACTCGCCGTCGATCCGGAACCGCGACTTGGGCGCCGTGGAAGCGGAGTTGACGCCGCCCGCGATGATCAGTTCGTCCATGCCGGCCCGGATGCCCGCGGCCGCGCCCGCCACCGCCGCGAGGCCTGCCGCGCAGTGCCGGTTGAACGCGAGCCCCGGGACCGAGGTGAGCCCGACGGTCAGCGCGGCGTGGCGGGCTATCACACCACCGCCGTACAGGCCCTCCCCGAGGATCACGTCGTCCACGCGGTCCGGGTCGAGGCCCTTCGCCGCGGCGCCCACGATGTGGTGGGCCAGGTCGAAGGCCGTGGTGTCGCGCAGGGTGCCCCTGCCCGCGGTACCGACGGGCGTACGCAGGGCGGACACGATGACTGCCTCGGGCATGGACGCCTCCAACTCGGTCACGGCACGGGGTGAGAACGCGGATGACAACCCGGATGAGAACCCGGGTGAGAATGCTACTCTCGCAAAACTAGAACATGACTCGCAAGGGAGCCGTCATGGAGATAGCAGGGTCGTCCGCGCTCGTGGTCGGCGGAACCGGAGGTCTGGGCGAGGCGACGGTCCGCCGACTCCACGCGGCGGGCGCGGCGGTCGTCGTCGCGGACCTCGCGGACGACAAGGGCAAGGCGCTGGAGGCGGAGCTGGGCGTGCGGTACGTCCGCACCGACGCCACCAGCGAGGAGGACGTACGGACGGCCGTGGGCGAGGCGGAGACGCTGGGGCCGCTGCGGATCTCCGTGGACGCGCACGGCGGGCCCGCGAGCGGCGGGCGGCTCATCGGGCGGGACGGGGAGCCGCTGGACCTGGCCGGGTTCCGGCAGACCATCGACATCTATCTCACCGCCGTCTTCAACGTCATGCGGCTCACGGCGGCGGCCATGGCCCGGCAGGAGCCGGTCGACGAGGACGGCGCCCGAGGGGTCATCGTCAACACCGCGTCGATCGCCGCGTACGAGGGCCAGATCGGCCAGCTCCCCTATGCCGCCGCGAAAGGGGGAGTCGTCGGCATGACCCTCGTGGCCGCCCGCGACCTGTCCCCGCTCGGCGTCCGCGTCGTCACCATCGCGCCCGGCACGTTCCTGACCCCCGCCTACGGCCAGGCGGGCGACCGGCTGGAGGCGTACTGGGGACCTCAGATCCCGCACCCTCGAAGGATGGGGCGGTCCCCCGAGTACGCAGCGCTCGTCCAGCACATCTGCGAGAACGACTATCTCAACGGCGAGGTGATCCGGCTGGACGGGGCGTTGAGGTTCCCGCCGAAGTGAGGGGGCCGGTGTCAGTGGCCTGTGGGAGGCTGGCGCCGTGTCGAAGGACGCCTTTGAAGTGAGACCGCTGGACGCGAGCACCTGGCCGGACTTCGCGTCCCTCGTGGAGCGCCACAACGGTGTGTGGGGCGGCTGCTGGTGCATGTCCTTCCACTCCGAGGGCGTGAGCGGCAAGAAGCCGCCGGAGCGGAGCCGGGCGGAGAAGGAGCTGCGGGTCCGGGAGGGCCGGGCACATGCCGCCCTGGTGTACGACGGCCCGGTCTGCGTGGGCTGGTGCCAGTTCGGGCCGACCGACGAACTGCCCCGGATCAAGCACCGGCGCGTCTATCTGCAAGAGCTCCGAGCGCTCCCGGACTGGCGGATCACCTGCTTCTTCGTCGACAGGGCCCACCGGCGAAGAGGCGTGGCGGCGGCCGCCCTCGACGGCGCCCTGCGCGAGATCGCGCGCCTCGGGGGCGGCGCGGTGGAGAGCTACCCGGAGGACGCGGAGGGCCGGTCCGCGTCCTCGTCGTTCCTGCACAACGGCACGGTGGCGCTATTTGAGAAGCACGGCTTCAGCCGCACCCGGCAGATCGGCAAGCACCACTGGGTGGTCACGAAGGTCGTCGCCGGCGCCTAATCGTTGCCGGTCAGCCGCGCCAGCGTGGTGCGGAAGTCCTCCGTCGTGAAGGACTGCTCCTCAGCCGTCGTCGCGAAGTCGAGGGTCGCTAGGACGGCACGCTCCAGGTGCAGGTTGAGGAGCCGTTTGGTGCTCTCGACGGCCTGTCTGGGCAGTCCGGCGATCCGTTTGGCGCAGGCCATGGCGTCGGCCAGGGGGTCGGCCGTGACGTGGTTGGCCAGGCCCATCGCCACGGCCTTCTCGGCCGGGATACGAGCGCCGGTCAGGGCGTACTCCTTGGCCAGGAGCAGGCTGGTGTGCAGGGGCCAGGTGAGGGGGCCGCCGTCGGCCGCGACGAGGCCCACCTGGACGTGCGGGTCGGCGAGGTAGGCGGACTCGGCGATGTAGACCGTGTCGCTGAGGGCGATGAGGCTGCAACCGAGGCCCACCGCAGGGCCGTTGACGGCCGCGACCACCGGGACACGGCAGCGGACCATGCCGAGGACGATGTCCCGGCCGTGCGCGATCGTGCGGGCGCGCAGGTCGGCGTCCTGTCTGATCTCGTCGAGGTAGGCGAAGTCGCCGCCCGCCGAGAAGGCCTTGCCCGCTCCGGTCAGGACAGCGGCGCGGGCGTCCCTGTCCTCGCCGAGGCGGGGCCATAGTCGGGCGAGGCCGGTGTGGAAGGGGTCGTTCACGGCGTTGAGGGCGTCGGGGCGGTTGAGGGTGATGATCCGCAGCGGGCCGTCGGCCTCGACCTGGATCTCCTCCGGCATGCCGTACAGGTTCTGCGTCATGTCAGGCTCCCAGTCCCAGGATCCGCGCGGCGATGATGTTCTTCTGGATCTGCGACGTACCGCCCATGACGCTCTGCGCGCGGCTGTAAAGGTAGGCGTGCAGCAGATCCGGGTCACTGGTGCCGCCGACCGCAAGGGCCGCGTGGCCGACGGTCTGTTCCGTCCAGGTCATCAGGAGCTTGTCCAGGGAACCCTCGGGGCCGTGCGAGACACCGTCGAGTTGCTCCGACAGACGTCGGCGTACGTGCAGGCGCAGCATCTCCGTCTCCACGACGGCCCACGCGAGTTCGGGGGGCGGAGGCCCCTGCACTCGGTCGGCCAACTCGCGCACCAGCTTGCCGTAACGGGCCGAGAAGCCCAGCGTCGAGGGCTCCCGCTCATGTCCTACGACGGTCATGGCGAGCGCCCAGCCCTCCCCCGGCGCGCCGACCATCTGGTCCGCGGGCACGGTCGCGCCGTCGAAGCGGACCTGCCCGAACTCCCGCGTCACCCCGCTCATCATCGTCAACGGGCGCTGTTCGACGCCGGGTTGGTCCATGGCGACGATGAACGCGGAGATTCCTTTGTGACGGGGCACGTCGGGGTCGGTCCGGGCCAGGAGGAGACACCAGTCGGCGACGTCGGAGTAGCTGGTCCAGATCTTGTGGCCGTGCAGGACGTAGTGGTCGCCGTCCCGGGTGGCCGTGGTGGTGAGGGACGCCAGGTCCGAGCCCGCCCCCGGTTCGCTGAAGCCCTGGCACCAGCGTTCGGTGCCGTCGATCATGCCGGGCAGGAAGCGGCGGCGGAGTTCCTCGGTGGCGTGCCGGCCCAGGCCCTGGACGAGGTAGCCGAGGCTGGGGCGGGGCGGGGTGCCGGCGCGGGCCAGTTCCTCGTCCAGGATGACGTCGTAGACGGGCGGGAGTTCGTGGCCGCCGTATGCCTTGGGCCAGGAGAGGCCGAAGAACCCGGCGGCGTGCAGGGCGCGATGCCACTCGCCCTGGCGGGCCCAGTACTCGTCGCCCGAGGTCGGGAACTCACCGGCCCGTTCGGTGAGCCAGGCGCGGAGCCGCTCGCGGAAGGCGGCCTCCTCCGGGGAGTCACGAAAGTCCACGGCCGGCCTCCCCCACAGCGTCGCCATGGCCCACGGTGATCTCCTCCAGGCTTACGGGGAACAGCTCGATGGACGTCAGGGCCCTGCGCAGATACACATGGGCGAGGCACTCCCATGTGTTGCCGATGCCGCCGTGCACCTGGATCGCCGTCTCGCAGACGGTACGGGCGGCTCGGGCGCAGTAGAGCTTGGCGATACGGGCGGCCCGTACGGCTTCTTCGGGTGGCAGCTCGTCGACCGCCCACGCCGCGTGGCGCAGTACGCTCACCGAGCCCTCGATCAACGCCAGGGCCTCGGCGAGGAGATGGGCGACGGCCTGGTAGCTGCCGATGGGCTTGCCGTACTGCTCACGGACCCGCGCGTAGTCGACGGCGAGTGCGTGTGCCCCGCGTGACGTTCCGAGCAGGTCGGCGGTGGTGGCCACGAGCGCCAACGCCCGTCGGCGGGCCGGGGATTCGGCGGTCAGCGTGGCAACCTGATCCGGCGGGCCGGTGACGGAGGCGCTGTGGCGGGTCAGGTCGGCGGCCGGGAGCAACGGGCCCAGAGCGGCGGCCAGTACGCGGTCGTCCTCGGTGAAGACGCCTCGCCGCATGCCCCTCGCGTCCCGCGCCACGCCGTCCACCACCACGGTCGACGCCGAGATCCCCGGGGCCAGGTCGTCGGCCAGTACGGGGCCCAGCAACGGCACATCGACCAGTCCGCGCCCGAACTCCTCCACCACCAGGGCGACTTCGACTCCGGACGCCCCGTCCGAGCGCAGCCGCCGCCAGCCGGTCGCCTCGACCGCCTTCTCCAGGCGGTCGATCCGGTCCGTGTCGTCGAGGTCGAGGACGGAGCGGGGGCCGAGGTCGTCGGCCAACCGGGCGGCCGCCGCGCGGAGTTGGTGTTGTTCAGGTGTCAGACGTGCATCCATAGCGCTCCTTGAGGACCCTGCGCAGGACCTTGCCCGAGGGCAGTCGGGGGATCTCGGTCACGAACTCCACATGGCTCGGGCGTTTGTAGGAGGCGAGACGTCCGCCGACGAGTGCGATGAGTTCGTCGGCCGACACCGGGCCGGTGGCCCGGACCGCCGCGACGATGGCCTCGCCGTCGGCCGCGTCGGGGACGCCGAAGACCGCGCAGTCGGCGACCGCGGGATGCCCGTGCAGGACGGACTCGACCTCGGCGGGGGCGACTTGGAAGGCCCGCACCTTGATCATCTCCTTGGAGCGGTCGGTGAGCCGCAGCCAGCCGTCGGCGTCGAGACTGCCGACGTCTCCGGTGCGGTACCAGCCGTCGTGCAGGGCCTCCGCGGTGGCCTCGGCGGGCAGATAGCCGGCCATGAGGGAGTCGGAGCGGACCTCGATCTCCCCGCTCTCGCCGGGTGCGACCGGCGCTCCGGTCTCCAGGGACACCACCCGCACGTCCACCCCGGGCACCGCCCGCCCCGGCGTGTCCAGGCGGGCGCCGTCGAGCGGGTTGCAGGCGATGACGGGCAGTTCGCTGGCCCCGTACGCGGGCACCCAGCCGACCCCCGTGCGCCGGGTGACGGTCTCGGCGACGCTCGGGGTGACCGGTGTGGCGCCCCACATGATGAACCGGAGCGAGGAGAGGTCGTACGACTCCAGTTTCGGGTGGGAGGCGATGGCGAGCGCGATCGGTGCGACGGCCATCTCGACGGTGATGCGGTCGAGTTGGATGTGCTCCAGGAGCCGGTCGAGGTCGAAGCGGCGGTGGAGCCTGAGCCAGGCGCCCGTCTCCAGCGCGGTGACGATGTTGAGCAGGCCCAGGATGTGCGAGGGTGGGGTGGCGATCTGGATCCGGTCCCGCGCCGTCAGCTGGAGGGCGTCCCGCCAGTGGCGTACGGCTGCGGCGAGGGAGGCGTGGGTGTGCCGTACCGCCTTGGGCATACCGGTGGTGCCGGAGCTGAACACCAGGACGGCGTCCACGTCCGGCCCGACACGCGCGAAGGACGCTCTCTCGCCCGTGGAGGGCCCTTCCCCGGGCGTGATCGGCTCGTCCAGGTGCCGCATCGGCATCAGTTCGGCCAGCACCGAATGGTCACCGACGGCGTGCGTCGGCGCGGTGACCTCCAGGGCGTGCTCGACCTCGCCCCGTCTCCAGGCCGGGCTGAGCAGGACGACCGCGGCACCGAGCCGCCAGACGGCCTGGACGGCGATCACGAACTCGGGCCGGTTGGACGACATGAGCGCGACCCGCTCGCCCGCCCGCACTCCCCCGCGCGCCAGCTCCGCGGCCAGCCCGTCCGCGAGGCCCTCCAGTTCGGCCAGGGTGTAATCCCGGTCCTCGAAGACCAGCGCGGCCCGTTCGCTCATTCCTCATCCCCGCCCGTCACTTCCCTGCCCGTTGAGAGGCCCCATCTGCGAGAGGGTCCCATCTACTCGATGAGAATAGTATTCTCATCTCGCTAGAACCTTGATACCAGAGCCCGAGGAGGGCGTCCATGGCGAGCCCCGCCCTGTTCCGGCGTGCGACCGTCGTCAAGATCGTCCAGGAGACCCCCGACGCCCGGACCTTCGTCCTCGACCCGCACGACGGCCCGTTCGCCTATCAGGCAGGGCAGTTCTGTGTCTTCCGGGTCCGGGTCGACGGCAAGGACCTGCTGCGCTCGTACTCGATGTCGAGCGCTCCGGAGACGGACGCCGAGCTGATGACGACGGTGAAGCGCGTGCCGGGCGGCAAGGTCTCGAACTGGCTGCACGACCATGTGGTCGAGGGCGACGAACTCGAACTCACCCAGCCCCGAGGCCTGTTCTGCCTCCGCCCCGCCGAGACCGGGACCCCACTGCTCGGCTTCAGCGGCGGCAGTGGCATCACCCCGATCCTCTCCCTCGCCAAGAGCACACTGGCGACCACCGCCCGCCCGGTCCGGCTGCTCTGCGCCGACCGCGACCGGACCTCGGCGATCTTCGACTCGGCGCTCATGGAGCTGGCCGCGCAGTATCCGGGCCGGCTGACGGTCGTACGTCATCTCGACGCCGAGCGGGGTCTCCTGAACCCGGATGCCGTAAGGGAGTTCGTCGGGTCGGACATCGAGGCGGACGCGTATGTGTGCGGGCCTGAGCTCTTCATGGAGCTGGTGGAGTCGGCGCTGCCGGGTCCGGGGCGGGTGTTCATCGAGCGGTTCGGCGGGGCTCCCAAGCCGCCGCCCGTGGCACGCCAGGTGGACGAGGGCACGGTGACGATAGTCCTCGGCGCCCGGCGCGCCACCGTCCCCAAGCACCCGAACGAGACCCTGCTCCAGAGCGCCCGGCGCGCCGGGTTCACCCCGCCCTTCTCCTGCGAGGCCGGAAACTGCGCCACCTGCATGGCCCGGATCACCGAGGGCAGCGCCACCATGCGGGTCAATGACGCGCTGACCGAGGACGAGGTCACCGACGGGTATGTGCTGACCTGCCAGGGCGTGCCCGACGAGGGGTCAGTCACCGTCCACTACGAGTGAGCCGAGCGCGGGCGGCGGCCCGTACTCGGGCATGTACCCGGCGACCTTGACGGGACTTCCGACCAGCCGGAAGTCCCCGGCCCGCACGATCATCTCCGGGGTCGCGTCCAGCGCCTCGGGGAGCGTGCGGACGGCGGCCGCCGGGATGCCGAGCGGCCGGAGCCGGGCCTCCCAGCGCTTGGCCGTGTCCCGGTGCAACGCCCGCGTGACGGCGTCCAGGACCTCTTCCCGGCGCTCCGCCCGCTCGGCCATGGTCGGGAATCCCTCGATCCCGGCCTCCGCCGAGAAGGTCTTCCAGAAGCCGTCGTGGGTGATGAACAGCGCCAAGTGGCCTTCCGCCGTGGGGAACAGCTGGGCCGGTACGTAGTAGGAGTGCGCGCCGTTCGGCAGCCGGCGCGGCTCGACCCCGTCGTTGAGGTAGGCGGCGGCCCGGTAGTTGAGCTGAGCCAGCATCACATCCCGCAGCGCCACCTCGACTTGGCCGCCGCGTCCCGACACGATCTGGGCGAGCAGGCCCAACGCGGCCGTCAGGGCGGCGGAGTTGTCGGCCGAGGAGTAGCCGGGCAGGGTCGGCGGTCCGTCGGGATCGCCGGTGAGGGCGGCGACGCCGGTGGCGGCCTGGATGACGTAGTCGAAGGCGGGGTCGTCGCCGCCGTCGAGGCCGTAGCCGGTGACGGCAACACAGACGAGCCGCTCGTTGTACCGGCGCAGGCGCTCGTACGTCAGCCCGAGCCGCCGTATGACCGACGGCTTGAGGTTGACGAGGAGCGCGTGTGCGTCAGCCGCCAATGCGCCGAGCCGCGCCTGGCCCTGATCGGTCGTCAGGTCCAGGCAGATGCTGCGCTTGCCCCGGTTGATGCTGGCGAAGTAGGCGTCGCCGACCTGGCGGGAGAGGTCGCCGCCGGGTGGTTCGACCTTGGTGACCTCGGCGCCGAGGTCGGCGAGGAGCATGGTGGCGAACGGGCCCGCGAGGATGTGGCCGACTTCGAGGATGCGCAGGCCCGCGAGCGGCCCGGGAGTCACCTCAGCTCCGTCGCGAGGCTCGCGATCATCTCCCGGGTGCGGCGTTTGGAGGCGACGAGTTCGTCGCGGCCCTCGCCGAGGGGCAGCAGGCGTACGGAGAGGTCGGTGACGCCCGCGTCGGCAAACCGGCGGAAGCGCTGGAGGATCGCCTTCTCGTCGCCCGCCGCGCACAGGTCGCCGACGTCCCGGGCGTCGCCGTAGTCCAGCAGGCGTTGGTAGTTGGGCGAGATCTCGGCCTCGCCGAGGATCCGGTTGGCGCGGGCGCGGGCGGCGTCGACCTCGTCGGGGCGGCACAGGCAGACCGGGATGCCGGCGACGACTCGGGGTGCCGGGCGTCCGGCCGCTTCGGCGGCGCGGGTGATGCGGGGGACGACGTGGTCGGCGACGGCGCGTTCGTCGGCCATCCACAGGACGGTTCCGTCGGCGCGCTCTCCGGCGAGGGCGAGCATGACCGGGCCGAGGGCGGCGAGGAGGACCGGGAGGGGGGCGACGGGGGCGAGGTCGAGGGGGTTGTGGACGGTGTAGGTGGTGTTCTCGACGTCGATCGGGCCGGGGCCGTTGCGGGCGGCGTCGAGGACGTCGAGGTAGTCGCGGGTGAGACCGGCCGGGCGTTCGTAGGGCAGGCCGAGCATGTCCTTGATGATCCAGTGGTGCGAGGGGCCGACGCCGAGGGCGAGCCGTCCGCCGGTGGCGGCCTGGGTGGAGAGGGCCTGGCGGGCGAGGGCGACGGGGTGCTGGGCCTGGAGGGGGACGACGGCGGTGCCCAGCTCGATCCGGGAGGTCCGGGCGCCCATGAGCGCGACGGCGGTCAACGCGTCGAAGTCCGTGGGGACTTGGGGTATCCAGGCGGTGTTCATCCCGGCCGACTCGGCCCACTCCACATCGGCGAGCATCCGCTCGGCCTTGCGCGCCGAGTCGCCCCGCTCGGGCCCGATCATGACTCCGATCCGCACGTTCCCTCCAGATGTCAGGGCCAGATGTCAGGGCCACCAGATGTCAGTGCCGGTGTCAGGGCGAGGTGAGGGCGCGTACGTCCGCCACCACCACGTCGAGGGGTGTTCCGGTGGGGAACACGGCGGCGGCGCCCGCGGCCTTCAGGCGCGGCACGTCGGCGGGCGGGATGGTGCCGCCGACGACGACCGTGATGTCCCCGGCGTCCGCGGCCCTCAGCCCCTCCACGGTCCGGGCGGTGAGTGCCAGATGCGCCCCGGACAGCATGCTGAGGCCGACCATCGCCACGTCCTCCTGGACGGCGGTGGCCACGATGTCGTCGACCCGCTGACGGATGCCGGTGAAGACGACCTCGAAGCCGGCGTCGCGCAGCGCCCGCGCCACGATCTTGGCGCCGCGGTCGTGTCCGTCGAGCCCTGGCTTGGCGATGAGGATCCGGGTGCGGGCAGGGGTGGTGCCCATCAGAACACCACCGGCTGCCGGAACTCGCCCCACACGTTCTTGAGCGCGGTGACCATCTCCCCGACCGTGCAATAGGCGTTGGCGCAGTCGATCAGCGGGCCCATGAGGTTGTCGGTGCCCTCGGCGGCCTTCGACAGCGCCGCGAGCCGGGCCCGGACAGCGGCCGGGTCACGCTCGGCCTTGACGCGGGCGAGCCGCTTCAACTGCACCTCCCGCCCCTTGGCGTCGAGTTCGTAGGTGGCGATGTCGGGGGCGGGCTCGTCCTCGTCGACGTACCGGTTGACCCCGATGACGGGCCGCTCGCCCGCCTCGACCGCCCGGTGCACGCGGTAGGCCTCGTCCGCGATCAGCCCTTGCAGATAGCCGTCCTCGACGGCCCGGACCATCCCCCCGTGCCGCTCCAGGTCCTCCATGATCTCCACGATCCGCTCCTCGGTGGCATCGGTGAGCGCCTCGACGAAGTACGAGCCGCCGAGCGGGTCGGCGACGCGCGCGACGCCGGTCTCGTGGGCGAGGATCTGCTGGGTGCGCAGGGCGAGGGTCGCGGACTCCTCGCTGGGCAGGGCGAAGGGTTCGTCCCAGGCGGCCGTGAACATCGACTGGACGCCGCCGAGGACGGAGGCGAGGGCCTCGTAGGCGACGCGCACGGTGTTGTTGCGGGCCTGGGGCGCGTACAGCGAGGCGCCTCCGGCGACACAGCCGAAGCGGAACATGGCGGCCTTGTCGGAACCGGCCCCGTACCGCTCCCGCACGATGGTCGCCCAACGCCTGCGCCCGGCACGGTACTTGGCGATCTCCTCGAAGAAATCGCCGTGCGTGTAGAAGAAGAAGGAGACCTGCGGGGCGAACTGATCGATCGTCATCCGCCCGCGCTCCAGCACGGTGTCGCAGTACGTCACCCCGTCGGCGAGCGTGAACGCCATCTCCTGCACGGCGTTGGCGCCCGCGTCCCGGAAGTGCGCGCCGGCGACGGAGATCGCGTTGAAGCGCGGCACCTCGGCCGCGCAGAACTCGATGGTGTCGGCGATCAGCCGCAGCGACGGCTCCGGAGGCCAGATCCACGTGCCGCGGGAGGCGTACTCCTTGAGAATGTCGTTCTGGATGGTCCCGGTCAGCTTCGCCCGGGGCACGCCACGGCGTTCGGCGGCGGCCACGTAGAAGGCGAGCAGGATCGCCGCCGTCCCGTTGATGGTGAAGCTGGTGCTGATCCGGTCCAGCGGGATGCCCTCGAAGAGCACCTCGGCGTCGGCGAGGGTGTCGACGGCGACCCCGACCCGGCCGACCTCCTCGCTCACCTCGGGGTCGTCGGAGTCGTAACCGCACTGCGTGGGCAGGTCGAGCGCCACCGACAGTCCGGTGCCGCCCTGCTCCAGCAGATACCGGTAGCGGCGGTTGGACTCCTCCGCCGTACCGAATCCCGAGTACTGCCGGAGCGTCCACAGCCGCCCCCGGTAGCCGGTGGCGTAGTTGCCGCGCGTGAACGGGAAGGCCCCGGGTTCCGGCGGCTCGGCGACCCGGTCCGCCGGTCCGTAGACCGGCTTGAGCGGGATGCCGGAGGAGGTCTGGGCGAAGTCATTCATCGTTCGAATACGCTACTTGCAGAAAATGAGAATGCCAATACCGTCACAGAGAATCGGATGCGGTCTACGCTTCGCGGCATGGAACCGCTGGATCTCGACGCCTGGCACAGCGCCGATCCGGCGCGCGTCGCAGAGGCCGCCGCCCAGGTCGCCGACTCCCTCACCGTCACGGTGGGGATCGCGACACGGCGGCCGCCGGAGCGGTTGACCCCACTGGTGCAGGCACTGACGCTGACCCTGGCAGGCCCCCAAGTGGACTCCGGCCGCCTGGAGTTGGTACCGGTGGAGGACCCTTGGAAGGCGTACGACGCACTGACCGAGGTCGGGGCGCACCGCCCGCAGACCACGGTCACGCTGGGGCGGCTGCTGCGGCAGACCCCCTCGCTCGGCACGCTCGACGGGCTGGCCGCGGAGGCCGCGGCGTACTCGATGCTGCTGGGCGGAACGGAGTTCGCGTCCTGGCTGGCCGGGCGCGGCCCGCGGCCGACCCCGCCACCGGACACGGACTGCGTCCGCCTGAGCCGCGACGCCGGCCGGCTGTCGATCCTCCTCGACCGCCCGGAGCGACGGAACGCGTTCAACTTCCGGATGCGCGAGGAGCTCTACGACGCCCTGGAGCTGGCCGTCCTCGACGACACGGTCCGTGAGGTCGAACTCGCGGGTGCGGGGCCGGTGTTCTGCAGCGGCGGCGACCTCGCCGAGTTCGGCACCGCCCGCGATCTCGTGGCCGCGTATCTCGTACGGCTCGACCGGGCGCCCTGGCGGCTCGTCGACCGGCTGCGGGACCGGGTCACCGTGCGGGTGCGGGGGGCGGCGGTGGGCGCCGGCATCGAGATGGCCGCCTTCGCCAGGCGTGTGGTGGCCTCGCCGGGCGCCTTCTTCCTGCTGCCGGAAGTGGAGATGGGGCTGGTGCCGGGGGCGGGCGGCACGGTGAGCGTGCCGCGCCGGATCGGGCGGTGGCGGGCGGCCTGGATGATGCTGAGCGGGGCACGGGTGGACGCGGGGACCGCGCTGCGGTGGGGGCTGGTGGACGAGATCGACGGACGAGACCGACGGCCATGAGCGGCGACGCACTGCTGCGGGACGTGTCCGTGCGGGGGTGGCCGGGACTGGTCGACTGCCGGGTGCGCGGGGGTGTCGTGGTGGAGGTCGGGCCTCGGCTGCGGGCGGGGGGCGAGGAGTTGGTCGTACGGGGTGAGGGGGGTGCGCTGCTGCCGGGTCTTGCCGATCACCATCTGCATCTCGCGGCCATGGCGGCGCTGGAGTCGTCGGTGGACGTGTCCGGGGTCGCGCGCGAGGGGCTGTCCCGGTTGATCGCTCGGGCGGTTCCCGGCGAGGACGGGTGGGTGCGGGTGGTCGGGTACGACGAGGTGGCCCACGGGGAGCTGGACCGGGATGCGCTGGACGTCTGGAACCCGGTGCTGCCGGTGCGCGTGCAGCACCGTTCCGGGGCGTTGTGGGTGGTCAACTCGACGGGGCTGCGACGGCTGGGGGGAGACACGCCTGACGGCATGGCCCGGCTCCGGGTTGCCACCGGTGACGACATCGGGCGTGGGCTGGTGTGGCGGGCCGACGCCTGGCTGCGCGAGGCGCTCGGCGCTCGGCCGCCGTCCCTGCGGGCGGTGGGCGCGAGGTTGGCCCGACTCGGCGTCACCCATGTCGCGGACGCCACTCCGGACGCGGGCGCGGGCGAGGTCGTCGCGGAGGCGGTGCGGCGGGGCGAACTCCCCCAGCACGTCCTGCTGATGGCCGCGGAGAGCACTGCTTCGGACCACCCCAGGCTGAGCGTCGGACCCGTGAAGCTGGTCGTCGCCGATCACGAACTCCCGGAGTTCGGCGCACTCGTCCTGCGGATACGACGTGCCCATGCCGTGGGTCGCCCGGTCGCCGTGCACTGTGTGACCCGGGTGGCCCTCGCGCTGACCCTCGCCGCGCTGGACGAGGCGGGGGGCATGCGGGGTGACCGGGTCGAGCACTGTGCCGTCGCCGACGCGGCCCTGGCCGGGGAGTTGGCGGCGCGCGGCATCACCGTCGTCACCCAGCCGACGCTGGTGGCCAGGCGCGGGGACGACTACTGGGCGCGGGTGGCACCGGAGGACCGGGGGGACCTGTGGCCCTACGCCGGGCTGTTGCGGGCGGGGGTGCGGGTGGCGGCGAGCAGTGACGCGCCGTACGGGGACCCCGATCCGTGGGCCGGTCTGCGGGCGGCGGTCGAGCGGCGGACGATCTCGGGGCGGGTGCTGGGGCCGGACGAGCGGGTCGCGGCGGCCACGGTCCTCGACGGGCTGCTCTCCGCGTTGCACGATCCGGGAGGGCCGCCGAGGCAGGTCGCGCCGGGGCTGCCCGCCGACCTCGTGCTCCTCGACCGGCCGTTGGGCGAGGCGCTGCGGGCGCCGGATGCCGGGCAGGTGCGGGCCACCCTCATCGCGGGGCGCGTAGTGCACGGATGAGGGCGTTGTCGGCTCCCATCGCGGGTGCGGGTGCCTCCGGGGCAGGGGGGCGGGGCGGCAGCACGGGTCGGGTGCGGCCGAGCAGCGGGCAGGTCACCGACCAGCCGTCGCCGTCCCGTCGTACCGGATGCGGACCGTGCTCCGCCTCGGGGGTCCCGGCGAAGGCGGCGGCCACATCGCGCATCGACACGTCGATGAACTCCCCGCCGCCTCGCGCCAGGGCCGTGAAGGCACCCAAGGCGGCCACCACTCCCGTGAGCGGGTCGGCGATCGCGTCGCCGCAGAACACCGGGCCGTCCTGCGACCTCGCCACGAGCCCTCCGGCGACCGCGGCGTCGTCACCGAAGGCGACCCGGTCGGGGTGACTCCTGCCGTAACCGGTGATTCCGACCCACACCTTGCCCGCCCGGTGCTCCAACCGCTCGACGGCCAGCCCGAGTTGGGCGAGCGCCCGGGGTCTGGACGCCTCGATCACGACATCGGCGGCATCGATCAACTCGGCGAGGTCCGCGCGCCCTTCGGCGGTGGTGAAGTCGACGGCGACGCTCTCGTGGCCGCCGTGCAGCCAGTCGTAGAGGGCCGGGCTGCCCGCTCGCGCACCGTCGGGGCGCCGGGTGCTCTCCACCTTGACGATCCGGGCGCCCGCTCGCCCGAGGAGGTGGGCGCAGAGAGGGCCGGCCCAGAGGGAGGAGAGGTCGACGACGAGGGGTCGGTCGAGGCGCGGCTTCTTGGCGGGGTCGGCGATCCGGGTGGTGCGGAACGGGGGGCCTTCGGTCAGTGGTGGCGGTGGCCGGGTGGGCAGTGCGGCGGCCGGGACCCCGAACATGCGGATGTGCGCGGTGAGTTCACGGGCCTTGGTGGTGCGTGCGGTGGCGGCGAGGTCGTCCCACGGGTCGTGGATGTCGGCCCGGCCGAGGATCGCGGGGAGGAGTTCGAGGTCGTCGGGGCGGGCCAGGGTGACCGCGCACCATCCGTCGGCGGCGGGGAGGAGTCGGGTGGCGCCGCCTGCGGAGGTCCGGCCGCGCCGGGTGAGGCCCGCAGCTCCGGCGCGGGCGCCCAGGAGGAGGGCGGGGTCGAGGTCCACGGGGAGTGCGCGGCGGAGTTCGTGGAGGAGGCGCATCAGGCCGGCGGGCGGCAGGAGCGGGGGGCCGTGCTCGTGGCCGGTGAGTGCCATGGCGCCGGACTCGGCCCAGTCGAGGTGGGGACAGCGGGGAGTGGGGGTGGCGGCCTCCCCCGACGCGGACACGCTCAAGGGACCCATGCACTCACCCTCCTCCCTCAGGGACGCTGATCGAGTCGCTTCAGCGCGGTCTCGCCCCACTTGAGGTTGCCGCGCTCGAAGGCGATGCCGCCGAGGAGGGTGAGGTAGGGCCCGATGCGTTCGGCCTCGGCGAAGTACTCGTCCTCGGTGCGGCCGGCCAGCATCCGTTCCCGCATCCGTTCGTAGCGGGCCAGTTTGGCGGTGGACCGCTCCACGCGTTCGACGATCGCGGCCCGTACGGCGTCGGCGTCGCCGATGTCGACGCACTGCACCTTGACCATGAGCTCGTCGCGGATGGCCGTGGGTTTCGCGGGCACGGCGGCGACGTACGACCGCAGGACCTCAAGGCCCGCGTCGGTGAGGGAGAACAGGCGCTTGTTGGGGCGGCGCTCCTGCTCGACGACCCGGGCGGAGACGAGTCCCTCGGTCTCCATGCGTTCCAGTTCGCGGTAGAGCTGCTGGGGGGTGGCCATCCAGAAGTTGGCGACGGAGGCCTCGAAGCCCTTGGCGAGGTCGTATCCGGAGGCCTCGCCCTCCAGGAGCGCGGCCATCACCGCGTTGCGCAGAGCCATGGACCCAACCTATTTGATCAGTCGAGGGAGTGCGTACGAGCCGGTCCCAGCACCGGCGTCAGCTCGGGCCGCTTGGCCACGCGGCCGTCCCCGGACGAGCGGCCCCGTACCCGCCGTACGAGCCACGGGCCGAGGAAGGAGCCGGCCCAGCGCACCTCGGCGACCACCGCGCGCAGGCCCGAGGCGGCCCGTGGATCGGCGGGCAGCGGGCGGGTCCAGCTGTCGTCGCTGCCCGGCAGACCGAGGGCGTCGGCGACCGCCGCGGCGATCCGGGCGTGGCCGAGCGGGCTCGCGTGCAGCCGGTCGGGGCTCCACAGCCGCGGGTCGGTCACGACCGGGTGGTGGGAGGTCTCGGCGACCAGGACGCCGTGCCGGTCCGCCGCCCGCCGGATGCGGTCGTTGAGGGCGAGGACCCGGGGGACCAGGGGGCGGGCCACCGGGATGATCCGGCCGACGTCCGGGAAGGTCACCGTCGCCACGCGGGCGCCCTGCGCGGTGAGCGCGGCGAACATCGCCTCCAGGTGGCCCGCCACCTCGTCGGCGTCGAAGGCCGGCCGCAGCAGGTCGTTCATGCCGGCGACGACGGTGGCGAGGTCGGGCTTCAACTCCAGGGCGGGCGCGAGCTGTTCGGCCCGCACCTGCCCGGCGAGCCGGCCGCGCACGGCGAGATTGGCGTAGAGCAGACCGGGCGTGCCCTCCGCGAGGTGTTCGGCGAGCCGGTCGGCCCAGCCGCGCAGTCCCTGTACGTCGTCGCCGTCGCCGCATCCCTCGGTCTGGCTGTCCCCGAGGGCGACATATCGCAGTGGTCCGTTCACACCCGACCGCCTCACCTGACCAACGCTTCACCTACTCACTTTGTTGACTATAGCTGGAGCACCTTCACATCCCAAGGGCCGAGCTCGACCGCATCGCCGTACACGACCCCGGAGACCGCGTCCCGCACCCCGCCGGGCACCGCGACGGACACCGTCTCCCACGACCAGTTGTGCAGGAAGCGCACGCGGCGGCCGTCACGGGCGGTGGCGGTGGTCGAGGTGACGCTCGGGTGGTCGGGGCGCGGGTCGTCGGCCGGGGCGGCCCAGGTCAGCAGGGCGCGGGCGAAGGCCGGGTCGGGGACGGTACCGACGTAGGTGATCCGGCCCGCGCCATGGGCGTGGGTGGTGACGGCGGGCCAGCGGCCGAAGTGCGGGTGCTCGTACGTCGCCAGCTCCCCGGCGCCCCGCGTCCGCAGCCCGTCCACCCAGTGCAGGGCGCGCGCCTCGGGCGGGAGGGCGAGGGCGGCCGTGCCGGTCACGGGCAGCGGGGCGCTCAGGTTGCTGAACTCGTCGTACGTCACCCCAGCCGCGTCCGCCAGCCGGGCGGGCTGGACGTCCGTGCGTGCCCTCGCCTCGGGGTCGCCGTATCCCGTACGGGGCCCCACGATCAGGTGGCCGCCCCGCTCGGCGTAGGTCCGCAGCCGGTCGAGGGTGTCGTCGTCGGCCGCGTAGAAGGCGGGCACCACGAGGACGGACGGCAGTTCGGCGTCCGGGAGTTGGCCGGGGTGGAGGATGCGGGACTGGAGTCCCGCGTCGAAGGCACCCCGGTAGAAGGCGTCGAAGAGCGTCTCGTACGACCTCCCGTCCGCGCTTCCGTCCGGGCGGGCCAGCGGCGGCTGGGCCTGGAGGGCCCATTTGCTGGGGCCGTCGTAGAGGAAGGCGACGTCGGCGTCCGGGGTGAGGGCGGCCACCAGGTCGCCCGCCTTCTCCAACTCCTCCCCCAGCACGGCGAGTTCGCGGTACACGCGGCCGGGCTTGCCGTTGTGCGGGAGGATGCCGCCCCAGTAGGTCTCGGTGCCGAAGTGCAGGGTGTGCCAGTGCCAGTACTCGATCATCGAGGCGCCGCGCGAGATCAGCGCCCAGGCGGCCTGCCGCCACTGGCCGTCGTAGGCCGGGCGGTTGTTCCACGGTTCGCCGATGGCCTGGGCGTCGGTCTCCGTCACCAGGAAGGGTTCCTGGCGGGAGGCGTACATGCGGTCGGCGCTGCGGTACAGGGCCCAGGTGCCGTTGGTGGTCCAGCCCTGGCCCGCGGTGTTCTCGTCGGGGAGTGCGAGGGCGTCCTGCATCGTGTAGTACGGGTTGCCCGCGGTGACGTCGAGGGGCTCGGTGAGCTTGTCGTCCTCAACGGCGGGGCGGTCGTAGGAGATGCAGGTGGTCACGAACTGGCCGGGGCGGGCGTACTCGCGGACGATGTCCGCCTGCCAGGCGATGAACTCGGTGACCAGCCCGGCCTGGAAGCGCCGCCAGGCCAGGTCGTACTGGGGCTGGGCGTTGCCGTCGGGGGTCCAGAGGTCGGACCAGGTGGACAGGCGGTGCGACCAGTAGACGAGGCCCCACTCCCGGTTGAGGGTCTCCACATCGCCGTAGCGCGCGCGGAGTTGGTCGACGAAGCGCTGGAACACGCCGTGGTTGTGCAGGAGTTCGTTGCCGGGTTCGTTGTCGACCTGGAAGCCGATGACCGCCGGGTGGTCGGCGTACCGTTCGACGATCTTCCGGATGACCCGTTCGGCGTGGAAGCGGAACGCCGGGTGGGTGAAGTCGACCTCCTGCCGGGCGCCCCAGCCGATGCGCTCGCCGGTGCGCCGCTCCCCCGCGATCTCCGGGTACTGGCGGGCCAGCCACGGGGGCACGGCGTAGGTCGGGGTGCCGAGGATCACCGAGATGCCGCGCTCGTGGGCGCCGTCGAGCACCGGTCGCAGCCAGTCGAGGTCGAAGCGGCCGTTCTCCGGTTCCCAGGTGGACCACACCGACTCGCCGACGCGGATGACGGTGAAGCGGGCCTCGGCCATGAGGTCGAGGTCGTCCTTGAGGCGCTCGTGGGGCTGGTACTCGTGGTAGTAGGCGGCGCCGAACAGGACCCGGCGGGGGAGGTCGAACATTCTTCTCCAATACGGTGGTTGAGTGGCCGTCAGTTTTGGATGTCAGCCCTTGACGGCTCCCGTGGACAGGCCTTCGAGGAGCTGTTTGCGCAGGACGACGAAGAGGGCGACCGCGGGGACCACGGCGATGACGGCGCCGGCGAGTACGAGGTCGTACTGCCGTTGCTCCGACACGAACAGGGTCTGAAGGCCGAGCGGCAGGGTGTACTGGGAGCTGTCGGAGACCAGCACCAGGGGCCACAGAAAGCTGTTGTAGCTCTGGAGGAACTGCCAGACGGCGAGCGCGCCGAGCGCGGGCCGCAGCAGGGGCAGCACGATGGTGCGGAAGATGCCGAACTCGCTCGCCCCGTCGATACGGGCGGCCTCCAGGACGGAGTCCGGAACGGACTGCACAATGTACTGCTGCATCATGAAGATCCCGAACGCGGGCGCCGCCCAGGGCACGATCAGCGCGAACCAGGGGCTGCCCAGGCCGGTCTTGACGAGGATCACGAAGAGCGGCACGAGGATCACCGCGAACGGGATGGACAGCGAGCTGAACATGACGCCGAACAGCAGCCGTTTCCCGGCGAAGCGGAACTTGGCGAAGCCGTAGCCCGCAAGCGCGCAGACGAACACGGAGACGGCGGTGGCGACGAGGGCGACGACCGTGCTCATCAGGAACCAGCGCCAGAACGGCTGCCCGGAGAACAGGCGTTGGTAGTTGTCGAGGGTGAACGGGTCGGGGATGAGCTCGGGCGGGTAGCCGAAGATGTCGCCGCGCGGCTTGAAGGAGCCGCTCAGCGCCCACAACAGCGGTGCCAGGAAGGCCAGGAGCAGCAGGACGAGTACGCCGTAGAGGGGTACGCGGGTGCGCATCATGAGGACGCCCTCCCGATGCCGAGGAGTCGGTTGAAGAGCTGGCTGAGTCCGAAGACGAGGACGAACAGGACGACGGCCGCGGCGGCCGCGTAGCCGAACTGCTGGCGCTGGAAGGCGGCCCGGTAGATGAACATCGTCACCGAGAGGGTCGACTCGGCCGGGCCGCCGCCGGTCAGCAGGTACGGCTCCTCGAAGATCTGGGCCGCGCCGATGAAGGAGGTGACGACGACGAACGCGGTCACCGGCTTCAGTGCCGGGAGGGTGACCGTGGTGAAGGTGCGCAGACGTCCGGCGCCGTCGATCGCCGCCGCCTCGTACAACTCCCGTGGCACGTTCTGGAGTCCGGCGAGGAAGAACACGGTGAGATAGCCGGTCCAGCGCCACAGCATGACCAGGGCGATGCTCACCTTGGCGAGGTTCGGATCGCCGAGCCAGTCGGTGCCGCCGGTCCCGAACAGGGCCTTCAGCACCGAGTTGATCAGGCCGAACTGCCGGTCGAAGAGCAGGCCGAAGATGAGCGCGACGAGGATCGGGGAGACGACGATCGGCACGAAGTAGGCGGTGCGCCACAGGTCACGGGCGCGCAGGCCGCGGGTGTTGAGGGCCTGCGCGATCAGCAGCGCCAGGGGCACGACCACGCAGACCGCGACGAGCACGAAGATCGCCGTGTTGCCGAGGGCCCGGTGGAAGCTGATGTCGGTGAACAGCAGCCGGTAGTTGCGCAGTCCCACCCAGCGCGGGGCGCCGAGGCCGACCCACTCGGTCAGGCTGAGCCACAGCGAGACCGCGATCGGGACCAGCATGAACAGGACATAGAGGAGATAGAAGGGCGAGATGAAGAGGTAGGGCGCCCAGGGCTTGCGGGGGCGGTGGGCGCTCCCGGTCCCGGTGGTGCGCTGGTCGGCGGTGCGGGCCCGGCCCGCTGCGACGGTGGTCATGTCGGGGCCTCCTAACGTCCGGCCTGGTCGCGGTAGTCGGCCGCGGTCTGTTTGAGTGCCTGGCGTGGGGTGACATCGCCTCGGTAGGCGCGCAGGAGGTTTCCGGCGAGGACGTCGAAGAGGATCGACTGGTCGGGGCTCTGGTAGAAGGCCGGTACGTCCGGGAGCAGCGCGCGGTAGAGGGTGAACAGCCGTTGTCCGCCGCAGAATTCGTCCCGCGTGGCGTTGAGCCGCGGGTCCTGGAAGACGGAGCGGCGGGTGGGCAGATAGCCGGTCTCGGTGAAGCGGCGGACCTGCCCCTCGTGGGTGAGCCAGGTGCTGAGGAGGAAGTCGGTGGCCGCGGCGGTGTTCGCCTTGTCCTTGACGACACCGAATCCGGTGCCGCCGAGCGCGGCGGTCCGCCCGCCGCCCTTCGCGAACCGGGGCAGGTCCCGGACCCGCCATCTCCCCTTCTGTTCGGGGACGTTGGGGACCAGGCCGTAGTTCTTGTACCAGATGGCCATGGGCAGTCCGACGACCTTGTTCCCCTTCAGTGCCGCCTGCATCGCGGCCCCGTAGTAGTCGGAGATGTCGATGACGAAGCCGGTGCGCAGCCCTTCGCACAGGAAGGTCAGCACCTCCTCGGCCTCCGGCGAGTCCAGCACCAGGTTTCCGTCGGCGTCGAAGAAGGCGCCGCCGCGCTGATAGAGCAGCATCTGGAAGGACTGCACGACCTGGCCCGTGTCGCTGCCGACCGTGGAGACCACGCAGAGGGAGGCGTCGTGGTCCTTGTGGACCCGGGCGCCGAGTTCGGCGAACTCCTCCCAAGTCGCGGTGTCGGTGGGGAGGTTCCACTGCGTGAAGAGGTCGTCGCGGTAGTAGTAGATGACCATCGGGGTGTCCGAGTCGAGGGCGTAGACCTTGCCGTCCTTGCTGAAGGGGGCGAGGCGGGCGGGCAGCAGGTCGTCCTTCAGGCCGGGCACGGCGGCCAGGTCGGGGGTGAGGTCGTGCAGCAGACGCGGGGCGATGTCGCCGCGCAGCATGCGGGGGAAACTGCCGATCTCGAAGCCGACCGTGTCGGGGGTGCCGCGTCCCGCCACGGCCTGGGCGAGCAGCTTGGTGACGAGGTCGCCGGGTCCGGCGCGGGTGACGTCGAGGCGGTAGCGGAAGTCGGTGAGCCGGTCGGCCTCGGGTATGCCCTTGCGGAAGAAGGCCTCGTATCCGGGGTCATGGGTCCACAGGGACAGGGTCACGTCACCGGAGGTGCGGACGGTGGCGGTGCCGGCGCCACAGGCGGTGAGTGCGGCGGCCGTGCCGAGGCCGAGGGCACCCCGGAGCAGGGCGCGGCGGGGCAGGGGTGATGGGTACACACGTGACTCCTCACGTGGTGCGGCTACAAGGAAGGGGGCGGGCAAGCGGCTGCCCGGGGGGCGAGGGCTAGGACGCGGGCGTGCGGCTGCGCACCGGTCCGGTCGAGTCCCGTACGGTCAACTCGACTGCCGGGCCGACGTGTTCGGGTGAGACCGGCCGGCCCTCGATCATGGCGATCAGTACGTCCACGGCGTGGTCGGCGACCGCCGCCGTGTCGTGCCGGACGGTGGTCAGTGGCGGGGTGAGGTAGGCGGCGGCGGGGATGTCGTCGTAGCCGACGACGCTGACGTCACCGGGGACGGCCCGGCCGGCGTCGGCGAAGGCCCGCAGGGCGCCGAGCGCCATGTCGTCGTTGGCGGCGAACACGGCGGTGACATCGGAGAGTTGGGCGAGCTGGCGGCCTGCCGCGTATCCGGCGGCGGGCGTCCAGTCGCCCTCGACGGGCAGGGGCGGTTCGGGGGCACCGGCGGCGGTGAGCGCCTCGCGCCAGCCGCGCAGCCGGTCACGGGCCGCGAACCAGTTCTGCGGTCCGGGGATGTGCCAGACGGTGCGGTGGCCCAGGGAGAGCAGGTGCTCGGTGGCGGCCCGGGCGCCCGCGACGCCGTCGGCGCCGACCACCGCGCCCACCCCGTGGGCGAGTTCGACGCCCTCGCCGAGGCTGACAACGGGCACCTGCGCGCTCAGTGAGAGCGGGGTGCCGTCGTCGATGGGCTCGGACAGGACGATGCCGTCGACGCCCTGTTCGAGGAGCGCCTCCACGGCGACCGAGGCGCGCTGCCCTTCCAGGGTGCTGGCCAGGGCGAACGAGTAACCCGCCCGCTGCATCGCCCGTTCCAGCGCGATGAGCAGGGTGGACGGGCCGTAGAGGGCGGTGCCGAGGGAGACGACGCCGATGCGCCGGTAGCGGCCGAGGAGCAGGGCGCGCGCCGCGTTGTTCGGGCGGTAGTCCAGCTCCTTGATGACCCGGAGCACACGGTCGCGCACCTCCGGGCTGACATGCGGCTCGCCGTTCACGACCCGGGACACGGTCTTCTGGGAGACGCCCGCGGCCCGGGCGACCTCGGTCATGCCGGGACCACGCCGCCGACGACCGGAACCGGCCGGAGTTGTCATGGCGCTCCCCTTGGCTGGGCGACTGCCTGGACTACGTAGTCACCCAGGTGAAGTCGCCGTCCCATGGCTTGGGTGACTACGTAGTCATGCCAGTGTCGGGGCGGCCCGGGGGCGCGTCAATGGTCGTGCGGGATGTTCAGGAGATTCGTACGGGATGTCCGCGAGAAAGAAGGGCGGCGCGCCATCCAGGCGGCCGCGGCCACCGAACAACAGTCGGGGAAGTACCGGACGGGCTCCCGGCGGTCGGCGGCCGGGAGCCCGTTGGTCTCACCGCCGCCGGTGTTACGGCTTACGGCCCACGCCGCCGAAGTCGTCGACCTCAGGGCCCTCGGCACCGGCCGGGCCCGGGCGCCAGCGGGACACCGTCACCACACCGGGGTCGACCAGCTCCAGGCCGTCGAAGAAGCGGGCCAGCTGCTCGGGGCTGCGGTTGACGCGGGGGTTGTCGCCCGCCTCGTTCCACTGCTCGATCATGACGCGCATCGCCTCGGGGTCGAGCACCTCGGTGTCGTCGCAGAGCACGAGGTAGCTGCCCGAGGGCAGGGCGTCGACGAGCCGTCCGACGATGTCGTACGCCGTGTCGTCGACGATGTGGGCCGTGATCCCCAGCAGCACGAGCGCGATGGGCTCGGTGAAGTCCAGGGTCTTGGCGGCCGCCTCCAGGATGGACTCGGGGTCGCGGATGTCGGCGTCGATGTAGGCCGTGGCACCCTCGGGGGAGCTGGTGAGCAGGGCCTCCGCGTGGGCCAGGACCACCGGGTCGTTGTCGACGTAGACGATCCGCGTCTCGGGGGCGATGCGCTGGGCGACCTCGTGGGTGTTGTCGGCGGTGGGCAGTCCCGTGCCGACGTCCAGGAACTGCCGGATGCCCACCTCGCGGACGAGGTGTTCCACGGTACGGACGAGGAAGGCCCGCTGTGCCCGGGCTATGTCGAGGATCTGCGGATTCGCCTCGACGATCTGGTCGCCGACCAGCCGGTCGATCTCGTAGCAGTCCTTGCCGCCCAGCCAGTAGTTCCAGATCCGGGCGGAATGCGGTACGTCGCTGTTGATGAGCTTGGCGTCAAGTGGCATGGGAACTCCCGGAGTTGATCTGACCCTGGGCACACCTCACCGCCTGGCGGGCCGGTACGTCAAGCGCTGCCGGCCGGCGGTCGGGGCGGGAGCGCTCAGTGCGACTCGCGGGTCACCTCGGACCCGCTCGATCCGACCAGGAAGTCCAGGTCGGCCCCGGTGTCGGCCTGAAGTACATGGTCGACGTACAGGCGCTCCCAACCGCGGCGCGGACTGGCGTAACCGGAGACGGTGGCTTTGGTGGGGGTTCTGCGGGCGAGTTCCTCGGCGGGTACGTCGATGTCGATGCGGCGCGCTTCGACGTCGAGGACGACGAAGTCGCCCGTGCGCACCAGCGCGAGCGGTCCGCCGGCGGCGGCCTCCGGGGTCACGTGCAGGACGACGGTGCCGTAGGCGGTGCCGCTCATCCGGCCGTCGCAGATCCGGACCATGTCACGGACGCCCTGTTCGAGCAGTTTCTTCGGCAGCGGCATGTTCGACACCTCGGGCATGCCCGGGTAGCCCTTGGGTCCGCAGCCGCGCAGGACGAGGACGGAGTCGGCGTCGACGTCGAGGCCGGGGTCGTCGACGCGGGCGTGGAAGTCCTCGATGGAGTCGAAGACGACGGCACGGCCGCGGTGTTTGAGGAGATGCGGGGAGGCGGCGGCCGGTTTGACGAGGGCGCCGTCCGGGGCGAGGTTGCCCCGAAGTACGGCGATGCCGCCCTCGGCGACCAGGGGCTTCGCGCGGGTACGGATGACCTCGGCGTCCCAGATCGGCGCGTCGCCGAGATGGTCGACCAGGGGCTCTCCGGTGACGGTCAGGGCGTCGGGATCGAGGAGGTCCTGGACCTCGCGCAGGACCGCGAGGAGTCCCCCGGCGCGGTGGAAGTCCTCCATGAGGAAGCGGCCGGCCGGCTGGAGGTCCACCAGGACCGGCACCCGGGAACCGATGCGGTCGAAGTCATCCAGGGACAGGTCGACGCCCAGTCGGCCCGCGATGGCGAGGAGGTGGACGACGGCGTTGGTGGAACCGCCGACGGCCGCCAGCGCCACGATCGCGTTGTGGAAGGACGCCTCGGTCAGGAAGGTGGCCGGCCGCCGGTCGGCGTCCACCATGGCGACCGCGAGCCGGCCGGTGCGGTGCGCGGCCTCCAGCAGCCGGCTGTCGGGCGCGGGCGTTCCGGCGGTGCCGGGAATCACCGTGCCCAGGGCCTCGGCCACCAGCGCCATGGTGGAGGCGGTGCCCATCGTGTTGCAGTGGCCGCGGCTGCGGATCATCGCCGACTCGGAGCGGGTGAACTGCTCGTGCGACAGCGTGCCCGCCCGTACCTCCTCCGACAGCCGCCACACATCGGTGCCGCAGCCCAGCGGAGTGCCGCGGAAGGTCCCGGTGAGCATCGGGCCGCCGGGCACCACGACGGCGGGCAGGTCCACCGAGGCGGCGGCCATGAGCAGCGACGGGATCGTCTTGTCGCAGCCGCCCAGCAGGACGACGCCGTCGATGGGGTTGGCCCGCAGCATCTCCTCGGTGGCCATCGCGGCCATGTTGCGCCAGAGCATCGCGGTGGGGCGGACGTTGGTCTCGCCGAGCGACACCACGGGCAGGTTCAACGGAATGCCGCCCGCCTCGTGCACGCCGTCGCGCACGGAGGCCGCGACCTCGTTGAGATGGGCGTTGCAAGGGGTCAGGTCGGAGGCGGTGTTGGCGATGGCGATCTGCGGCCGGCCGGTGAAGGCGTCGCCGGGCACGCCCCGCCGCATCCACGCCCGGTGGATGTAGGCGTTGCGGTCCTGACCCGCGTACCAGTCCGCGCTGCGGAGCCTCTTCATCGAGTCCCTTCCAACAGTCGGTACGGCGGTCTACTGTTCGGAACGTCATGCAGCGTACGCAGACCTCCGACGCATCGACAGACCCCGGCTCGGACGGCTCAACAGGCGCCGACAGCGGCCGACTTGTGGGCTGTCGGCGCTGGGCGGGGCAAGCCCCTCAACCCTGGAGATCTGATGCGCGCGTTCGTCCTCACCGCCCCTGGCGCGTACGAGGTCCAGGAGCTCCCGGCGCCGGTGGCGGGACCCGGTGAAGTCGTCGTCGAGGTCGAGCGGGTCGGGGTGTGCGGGACCGACGTGGAGTTCTTCACGGGTGAGATGGCCTATCTCCACCAGGGGCACTCCGCGTACCCGATGCGCCTCGGGCACGAGTGGGCCGGGCGGGTGACGGAGGTCGGTGACGGGGTCGACGCCGGCTGGCTCGGCCGCCGGGTCATGGGCGACACGATGCTGGGCTGCGGCACCTGCCGGCGCTGTCTGCGGGGGCGCGGGCATGTGTGCGAGAAGCGGCGTGAGGTCGGCATCCGCGGGGCGCAGCCCGGCGCGCTGGCGGAGCGGCTCGCCGTACCGGCCTCCTCCCTGCACGCCCTGCCCGACTCGGTCGACGCCGTGCTCGGCGCGCTGGTCGAGCCGGGCGGCAACGCGCTGCGCGCCGCACGGGCCGCCGCGCCCGGTGCCGGGGACCGGGCGCTGGTGCTGGGGCCGGGGACGATCGGGCTGCTGGTGGCGATGTTCCTGAGGGCCGCGGGGGCGGAGGTGCATCTGATGGGCCGTACCGAGGAGTCGCTGGCGTTCGCGCGGGACCTGGGTTTCGCGCACGTGTGGCCGGAGGGGGCGGTCCCGGACCTGCCGTACGACTCGGTCGTGGACGCCTCGAACGCGCCCCATCTGCCCAACCGGGCGCTGGAGTTGGTGGAGCCGACGGGGCGGGTCGTGTACATCGGGCTGGCCGGGGAGCCGAGCCGGCTCGACCATCGCACGCTGCTCCTGAAGGACGTGACGGCGGTCGGTGTGCTGTCCGCCTCCCCCGGCCTCGACGCCACGATCCGCGCCTACGCCGAGGGGTCGGTGGACCCCCGGCCGTTGGTCGCCGCCACCGTGGGTCTCGACGAGGTCGGTGCCGTACTGGCGGGCGAGCGCCCGGCCGGGGCGGGGCCCGGTCCCAAGATCCATGTGGATCCCCGGCCCGGGCGGTGAGCGCCCTGCCCGGGGCCGGTGCGCGGTTCGCCGTGCCGCCGCCGGGTACTCGTGGGCCATCGCCGCAGACCCAGGAGGCCGCGATGTACGAAGGCCCCGGCGCGCGGCTCTCGCTCCGAGACCGCCTTGTCCTCAAGCACATCGAGACCGAGATGCGGCGCGACCGCCGGGTCGGCGCGGCCCGGGTGCGCGGGCGGGACCCGTGGCTGCCGCTGGCCGTGGCGCTGTTCGGGGCGGCCTCGGTCTTCCTGATGGTGGTGGGGACACGCACCTCGGACCCCGGGGTGCTCTGGGCCTTCGCCGTGCTGTGGCCGGTGACCCTGCTGCAAGCCTTCCGGCTGCTGTGCCGCTGGTCCGGGCCGCACGCCGGGCGTTGAGCCGCGCCGCCGCCCCGGGCGGACCGCCGGTGCGGTCACCCGGGGCGTTCGGGGCCCCTGTTCGCGCGGGCGTCTCGGGGCGGGTGGCTCACGGCATGTGCGGCGTGCCCGGGTCCTCGGGCCGGATGCGTCCGCGCCAGGCGCCCGTCTCGCCGCCCCGGCGCTCGATGTACTCCTTGAAGCGCCGCATGTCGCCCTTGATCCTGCGGTCGAGAACCCCGAGCATGTCGGCGCTCTTCTCGGCGACGCCGGAGGGCTGGACGTCCATCGTGAGTTCCACCCGGGTGTGCGTGTCGTCCAGGCGCTGGAACCTGACCGATCCGCGCTGGTCGGTGTCGCCGTCGACGACACGCCAGGTGATCCGGTCGTCCGGCATCTGGTCGACTATCTCGGTGTCGAACTCGCGCCGCACACCGCCGATCCTGGTGGTCCAGTGGTTGTGCCGGTCGTCGAGCTGGCGTACCTCCTCGACGCCCTCCATGAACTGGGGGAACTCCTCGAACTGCGTCCACTGGTTGTAGGCCGTGTGGACGGGAACCTCCACGTCCACCGCTTCCTTCACCGTGCTCATAGGTGCCTCCTTGCTGCGGGTCGTCCACGCCGGGTACCCGCGTGCGGCGGCCCTCACCCGGGTGACCGATCCCTCACGGCCGCCCCGTGCGCGGGAGTGGACTCAGCCCGTCACCAGCGGTGATCGTGGGGCCATGAACCATCACCGCACGGCGTCGACGACCGCTTCCGCCGAGGAGGCCGCCGAGGTCCGCCGGTTCTGGGAGCGACTCGGTCTTCCCGGGCTGGTGGATGTCCATACGCACTTCATGCCCGAGCGTGTCCTGCACAAGGTCTGGGAGTACTTCGACGGGCTCGGTCCGCTGACGGGCGGGCTCGAATGGCCCATCACCTACCGCAAGGAAGAAGCCGAACGGGCCGCGCTGCTGCGGGAGTTCGGGGTGCGGGCGTTCACGGCGATGCTCTACCCGCACAAGCCGGGCATGGCCCGCTGGCTCAACGGCTGGGCGGCCGACTTCGCCGGGCGTACCCCCGACTGTCTGCACACCTCCACCCTCTATCCCGAGCCGGGCGTCGAGACGTATGTCCGGGAGGCCGTCGAGGCGGGTGCGCGCGTCTTCAAGGCACATGTGCAGGTGGGTGATTACGACCCGGCGGACGGACTCCTCGACGGGGCCTGGGGGTTGCTGGCCGAGGCGGGGATCCCCGTGGTGATCCACTGCGGTTCCGGGCCCGCGCCCGGCAAGCACACCGGCCCCGGGCCGATCGCACAAGTGCTGGCCCGCCATCCCTCGCTGCGGCTGATCGTCGCGCACATGGGGATGCCCGAGTACGAGGAGTTCCTCGGCCTCGCCGAGCGGTACGGGGAGGTGCGGCTGGACACCACCATGGCGTTCACCGACTTCACGGAGGGCTTCATGCCCTTCCCCGGCCCGGCCGCCCGGTCCCGGCTGAGCGGCCTCGGGGACCGCGTCCTGCTCGGCACCGACTTCCCCAACATCCCCTATCCGTATGTGCACCAGCTGCACGCCCTGGAGCGGCTGGACCTCGGGGAGGCGTGGCTGCGGGCGGTGTGCCACGACAACGCGGCGCAGCTGTTCGGGCTGTGAGTCCGGCGTTCCGTCACGGTTGCGGAGATCACGGTTGCGGGGATGCGGGCCGCACCAGTCCCGTCTGGTAGGCGATGACGACGAGTTGGGCGCGGTCGCGGGCGCCCAGCTTGGTCAGGGAGCGCTGGATGTGGCTGCGGACGGTCAGGACGCTGAGGACGAGCTCCTCGGCGATCTCGTCGTTGGACCTGCCGCGGGCGGCGAGCGCGGTGACCTCGCGTTCGCGGGGTGTGAGGTCGTCGAGGCGCTCCGGGGGTGCGAGCAGCGCGCCCGGGGCCGGGGCGGTGAGGAAGCGGGTGATGAGGGCGCGGGTGGCGGCGGGCGAGAGGAGGGCCTCGCCGGCGGCGACCGTGCGGATGCCGGCGAGCAGCTCGTCGGTGGTGACGTACTTCCCGAGGAACCCGCTGGCTCCGACGCGCAGCGCCTGGGCGACGTACTCCTCGGTCTCGAACATGGTGAGGACGAGGACCCGGGTGCCGGACAGGCCGGGGTCCTCGCAGATCGCGGCGGTGGCGGCGAGGCCGTCCGTGCCGGGCATGCGGATGTCCATCAGGACGAGGTCGGGGCGGTGGACGCGCGCGAGGTTCAGCGCCTCCTGGCCGTCGGCGGCCTCGCCGACCACCTCCATGTCGGGGCAGGAGTCGATCAGCAGCCGGAACGTGCCGCGCAGGAGGGCCTGGTCGTCGGCGAGCAGGACGCGAATGCTCAAAGGGGTGCCTCGTCTTCGTCCGGGGCGAGCGGGTGCAGCGGCAGCGCGGTCTCGACCGCGAAGCCGCCCCCGGGGCGGGGGCCGGCGTGCAGATCGCCACCGATGGAGTGGGCACGCTCCCGCATGCCCATCAGACCGTAACCGCCGCCGGGGACCGATGACGCGGCGGCCGCCCCGTCGTTGGTGACCGAGATCAGCAGCCGGGAGTCGGAGTAGGTCAGGCGGACGGTGGCCGCTTTGTCCACGCCGTGTTTGGTGACGTTGGTGAGGGCTTCCTGGATGATCCGGTACGCGGTCAGGTCCACGCCCGGTGACAGCGGCCGGGGCTCGCCCTCGGTGCTGACGGTGACCTCGACTCCGGCGGTCTCGCAGGCCGCGATCAGCTCGGGGAGGCGGTCCAGGCCGGGGGCGGGTTCCAGGGAGTCGCCGTCGGGGTCGTCGCCGATCTGCCGCAGCACCCCTACCGTGGCGCGGAGTTCGAGCAGTGCGGAGGACGTGGTGGCGGTCAGCTCGTCGAGCAGCTTCATCGCCTGTTCGGGGTGGGTGGGGGCGAGGTGGCGGGCGGTTCCGGCCTGGGCGTTGGCGACGGCCATGTGGTGGGCGACGGCGTCGTGGAGTTCGCGGGCGATCCGCAGCCGCTCCTCGGCAACCCGCAGCCGGGCCTCTTCCTCGCGGGTGTGCTCGGCGTAGGCGGCGCGGGCCTGGATCGCCTCGGTGTGGGCGCGGCGCAGCCGGTCCCGGCTGCCGCCGACCAGGGGCAGCATCAGCCACAGCACGGGGCCGACGGTGCGCAGCAGGATCATCTCGCCGGTGGGCCGGTCGGACACCGCGGCGATGACGATCACTGCCGTCGTGGCGGCACCGTAGATGCGCGCGGTCCGGGCATCGGTGCTGGCGGCGACCCGGAACAGCGCGATCATCAGAGGCGCGAGCAACAGGGGTGTCAGCAGGTAGCCCAGGGCCACGGTGGTCACCGTGCAGCCGGTGACCACGACAAGAGAGGCGCGCGGGTGGGCGCGCGACCTGAGCAGGGCGAGACAGGAGACGGCCGCCAGGACCTCGGCGGGCCACTCATGGCGTGGCTGGCTGATGCCGGGGATGGTGATCGAGGCACCGAGGGTCACGCAGCCGAGCAGGCCCAGGGCAAGGATGATGTCCGTGACGGCGTGCCTGCGCTCCGCGCTGCTGGTCATCTGTCTCTCCGGGTGAAGGGTCTGTGCCCATGGTGGACGACACAAGGCGTACGGGCTGCCCGTGACCTCGGCCACGGGCAGCCCTGGGACGGCCGGGACTCCCTCTCAGACGCGCGCCTCGACGGGCTCGTCCTGGGTGGGGTCGGGGTCACCGGCCCTGGTCTCGGCGTCCGGGCGCCGGGTGAGGGCCTCGCCCTCCACGTCGACGTTCGGCAGCCACCGGTCCAGCCTCTTCGGCAGCCACCAGGCCCGGTCCCCCAGCAGCGCGAGCACCGCGGGCACGATGGCCATCCGGACCACGAAGGCGTCCAGGAGCACGGCGGTGGCCAGGCCGAAGCCGATCATCTTGATCATGGAGTCGCTCTCGCCGATGAAGCCCGCGAACACGGCGATCATGATGAGCGCGGCGGCCACGACGACCCGGGCGCTGTGCCGGAACCCCGAGACGATCGCCTTCTCGGCCGGCTCGCCATGGACGTACGCCTCGCGCATCCGTGTGACCAGGAAGACCTCGTAGTCCATGGCGAGGCCGAACACGATGCCCACCAGGAAGATCGGCATCAGGCTCATGATCGGCCCGGTCTGCTCCACCCCGAAGAGGCCCGCGCCGTGGCCCTGCTGGAAGACCAGGACGACCGCGCCGAGCGCCGCCAGCACTGAGAGCAGGAAGCCGAGGGCCGCTTTGAGGGGGACGAGGAGGGACCGGAAGACGATCAGCAGAAGGACGACGGCCAGGCCGACGACGGTGATCAGATACGGCACCAGCGCGGACTGGACCTTCGCGGCGATGTCGATGTTCAGCGCGGTGGTGCCGGTGACCTCGAAGGTGGTGCCTTCGACCGCCGACTCGATGCCGGGGCGTTCGCCGCGGATGGTCTTGACGAGGGTCTTGGTCCTCTCGTCGGTCGGGCTGGTGGCCGGGGTCGCGGTGAACACGGCCGTGTCCCCGGCCTTGTTGAAGCGGGGCGTGCTGACCGAGACGATGCCGTCGGTCCCGGCGATCTCCTGGTTGACCGTGCTCACCGTGGCCTCGGCGTCGGTGCTGCCCTTGGCGTCGACGACGATCGTGAGGGGCCCGTTGAAGCCGGGGCCGAAGCCTTCGGCGAGGGCGTCGTAGGCGCGGCGCTCGGTCGTGGAGGTGGACTTGGCCTCGTCGCCCGGCATGCCGAGTTCCAGCTGGGTCATGGGGATCGCGAGGGCGCCGAGGCCCACGACGCCGAGCAGCAGGACGGGGATCGGTCGGCGCAGCACGAAGCGGGCCCAGCGGGTGCCGTGGTTGTCGCTCTCGCTCGGGCCCGCCGTCGTACGGTCGCCGGTCCGGACCCGCCTGCCCGTGACCGCCTTCTTCCCGGCGACGACGCGCTTCACCAGCAGGACCCGGCCACGAGCCCCCGCCTTCCCGACCCGCTCGGTGCCCTTGCGTGCCGCGCGGGGCAGCACCGCGTTCGGCCAGAACCCGAGCAGCGCGGGCACCACGGTCAGCGCGATGACCACGGCGACGATGACGGCACCGGCGGCGGTCAGCCCCATCTTGGTCAGCATCGGGATGCCGACGACGGTCAGCCCGGCCAGCGCGATGACCACGGTCAGGCCCGCGAAGACCACCGCCGATCCGGCCGTGCCGACCGCGAGCCCGGCCGCCTCTTCCGGGGCGTGGCCCTTGGCGCGCTCCTCGCGGTAGCGGGAGACCACGAACAGGGCGTAGTCGATGCCGACGGCGAGGCCCAGCATCATCGCGAGGGTGCCGGTGCTGGTGGACAGCCCGAGAGCGTCGGACAGCACCGTGATCGTGAACATGCTCAGGCCGACCCCGAGGATCGCCGTCAGCAGCGGCAGGCCCGCGGCGGCGAGCGAGCCGAAGGTGACAAGGAGGACGACGGCGGCGACCGCGATGCCGATGATCTCGGCGACACCGCCGGCTCCGGCGCCGCTGTCCAGCGCGGAGCCGCCCGTCTCCACGGTCAGTCCGGCCTCCCGCGCCTGGTCGGCGGCCTTCTCCACCGCCGTACGGCTGGCGTCGGTGACGTCGTTCGACGTCACCTTGTAGGTGACGGTGGCGTACGCCGTCGAGCCGTCCTTGCTCACCGCCTTCGCCTCGAAGGGGTCGGCGACACCGGCCACTTGGGAGCCGTCGCCGAGGGCGTCGACGGCGTCCTCGATCGCCGCCTTCTCGGCATCGGCGGTGACCTTGCGCCCGTCGGGGGCGACGAAGACGACCCGCGCGGTGGCCCCGTCGGCGGCGGCGCCGGGGAAGCGCTCCTGCATCAGGTCGTACGCCTTCTGCGACTCGATGCCCGGCATCGAGAACTCCTCGTCGGTGGCGCCCGGTGCCTGGAGGGCGCCCAGCCCGACGGCGGCCAGTACGGCCAGCCACATCAGGGCGACGTATCCGCGCCGCCGGAAGGCCAGTCGGCCCAGTCGCCAGAGAAAGGTAGCCACGTCAGGGAACTCCACATCCGCTCGAACCAGTCCCCACAGGCTCTCCCCGACCGGCCCCCGCCGTCGTCGTCCGCCTACTGGCACTGTCGGCTACCGCAGCGGGAGGAGCGCCTACTGAATCCGCAGTACACGCCCCTTGGCGGAATCCTTTCTCCGGATGGTGCGGCGTAAGTATGGTGATCACGTGAAGGCGCGTGTGCCGCCATCCCTCTCCGAGGAAGGGTTCCGCCCCGATGACCTCCAGGATCCAGCCGACCGCCCAGGTCGACGAGACGGCCACGATCGGCGACGGGACGACGGTCTGGGATCTGGCCCAGATACGCGAGGACGCCCGGCTGGGCAGCGGATGCATCGTGGGCCGCGGGGCGTACGTCGGTCCGGGGGTGCGGATCGGTGACAACGTCAAGTTGCAGAACTACGCGTTGGTATACGAACCGGCGGTGCTCGCCGACGGCGTGTTCGTCGGTCCGGCGGCCGTCTTCACCAACGACTACTTCCCGCGGTCCGTCGATCCCGAGGGCAAGTTGAAGCGCGGCGGCGACTGGGAGGCCGTCGCGGTGACGGTCGCGGAGGGGGCCTCGATCGGGGCCCGTTCGGTGTGTGTGGCACCGGTGCACATCGGCCGTTGGGCGCTCGTCGCCGCAGGTGCCGTGGTCACCAAGGACGTTCCGGACCACGCGCTCGTGGCCGGTGTGCCGGCGCGGCGGATCGGCTGGGTCGGCCGCGCGGGGGTGCGACTGACCGCTCTGGAAGGGGAGTCGGGCGTGTGGGAGTGCCCCGAGACGGGCGCGCTCCACGACGAGAAGGACGGCGTGCTCATCGAGCGTGCATGACGCGTGTTTGCGCCGTTTCCCTAAAAACGCAAAACATCGAACATCTACAGGCATAACGTGTGTGTGATGTGTGCAGACCAAGCACAATAAGCACACGAACCGGTAGTACCCAGGGGGGGTTACGGGGTGGGGACAGCTATGCCTGCGGCCAGGAGCCACGTCCACTCCCGCGCCTGAATTCCGTCCGCCTTCCGCCGTGCCGCAGTGTGCCACGGCGATCACCAGTCTGCGCAGAACAGGACCCACAGGGGGGTTGGTGTGCCCAAAAGATGACCATGACACGTCTGGCGGCCCTCGGACATGAGGAACCGCCGCTGCTCTCGCTCGCCCAACGGCTGCTCTCGGTGGCCGAGTTGGGGCTTCCGTCGATGCTGCTGCCGGGTGGTGAGGCCTTCTCCTTCACCATGTCCGGACGCAAAGCCGACGACGGCTCCTGGACCTTGGAGCGACGCGGGACCAGCACCCGGTACGCGGCGATCACCGCGCTGGGCGTCGAGTTCCTCCCGGAGGACCGGCAGCGCGCGGTGCTCGCGGGGCGGACCGCCCAGGAGTTCACGGGGCTGCTGATCGAGTCGCTGCCCGCGGTGACCAACCTCGGGGACGCGGCGCTCATCGCGTGGGCCGCCGCCGAGACCGGGCACCCCAAGCTCTCCGACGCCCTCGCGCGCGTCCAGGCCCTCGACGAGCCGGGGCACCCCCAGTACACCGTCGAGGCGGCATGGGTGCTCTCCGCACTGGCGGCGGCCCGTGACACGGTCGATGTGGAGGACCGTTTCAGCGCGGCCCGCGACCGGCTGCTGCGGGCCCGGATCGGGGACAGCCCGCTCTTCCCGCACGCCACCGGGCCCGGCCTCGTGCCTTGGTACCGGGCGCATGTGAGCTGCTTCGCCGACCAGACGTACCCCCTTCAGGCCCTGGCCCGCGCCCACGCCAGCGACCACGCCGGGGATCCGGTGGCGCTGGCCGCGTCCCAGGCGTGCGCGGCCCGTATCTGCGAACTCCAGGGCGAGGGCGGGCAGTGGTGGTGGCACTACGACGCGCGCACCGGCGGTGTCGTGGAGGGCTATCCGGTCTACAGCGTCCATCAGCACGCGATGGCGCCGACCGCGCTGTTCGATCTCACCGACGCGGGCGGCGGCGACTTCGGCGCGGCGATCCGCAAGGGGCTGCGCTGGATGACGGAGGTGCCCGAACTGGGCGCCGGACACGAGCCGTTGATCCTGGACGAGCTGGGCGCGACCTGGCGCAAGGTCTACCGGGGCGACCCGAAGAAGGCCGTACGCGCCGCCCGGGGTCTCGGCACCCGAGTCGCCCCGAACCTGCGGCTCAAGGCCCTGGACCGGGTGTACCGCCCGCTGTCCGTGGACCGGGAGTGCCGGCCGTACGAGTTCGGCTGGATGCTCTACGCCTGGCAGGGGGGCCGGATATGACGGAGCGTCTGACTCTGTTCGGGGTCGAGCTGGACCCGCTGACCATGGACCAGACCGTCGAGCGCTGCCTGCGAGCGGTGCGCGAGGGCAGCCAGTTGGAGATCGGCGTGGTCAACGCCGCGAAGCTGGTGAACATGCGGCGCGACCCTCGGCTCGCCGAGGCCGTCTCCGGCTGCGATCTCGTGGTCGCCGACGGACAGGCCGTGGTCTGGGCCGGGCGGGTGCTGCGCGCCCCCCTGCCGGAACGGGTCGCCGGTATCGATCTGTTCCTGCGGCTGCTGGCCGAGGCGGAGACGGAAGGCATCTCGGTGTACTTCCTCGGCGCCAAGGAGGAGGTGCTGGAGGAGATGCTGCGCCGGGTGGCGGACCGTTTCCCCGGACTGAAGGTCGCCGGGAGCCGCAACGGCTACTTCGACGACTCCCAGCAGGAGGACATCGCGGAGGCAATCGCCCGCAGCGGCGCCCGGATGCTCTTCCTCGGCATGACCTCGCCGAAGAAGGAGATCTTCACCGCCGCCTACGGCGAGCGGACCGGCGCCCGGGTCGTGCACGGCGTCGGCGGGTCCTTCGACATCCTCGCCGGGATCACCAGGCGGGCCCCCGCCCGCTGGCAGCGGATGGGCCTCGAATGGCTCTACCGGGCGCTTCAGGAACCGCGCCGGCTGGGCCGGCGCTACCTCACCACCAATGCCGCCTTCCTTCTCATGACGGCACGGGAGTTCATCCGGCCCACCCCACTGGCCGCTGCCGCGAACAGGAGTCACTGATGCGTGTCGTCGTGGTCGGACAGGGTTACGTCGGCCTTCCGCTGGCCATCCGCGCCGCCGAGGTCGGCCACGAGGTGATCGGCTACGACGTCGACACCCGCCGGATCAAGAGCCTGGCCGCCGGTGAGTCCTTCGTCGAGGACGTCTCCTCCGAGCGGATCCGGGCGGCGCTGGACAACGGCACCTACCGCCCGAGCGACTCGGCCCGCGACTGCGGGGGCTTCGACGTCGCCGTGGTGACCGTGCCGACCCCGCTGCACGAGGGCACGCCCGACCTGCGGTACATCAAGGAGTCGGCGGAGACCCTCGCCCGCTATCTGCGCCCCGGGGCCACCGTGGTCCTGGAGTCGACCACCTATCCCGGCACCACCCAGGAGCTGTTCGCGCCGATCCTGGAGGACGGATCCGGACTGACGGCGGGCGCCGACTTCCATCTCGGCTACAGCCCGGAGCGCATCGACCCGGGCAACGCCGTGTGGGGTTTCCAGGAGACCCCGAAGGTCGTCTCCGGCGTGGACCCGGCCTCCCTCAAGGCGGTTCAGGACTTCTACGACGAACTCGTCGACACCACGGTGCCGGTGGGCTCGCCCAAGGAGGCCGAACTCGCCAAGCTGCTGGAGAACACCTTCCGGCATGTGAACATCGCGCTGGTCAACGAGATCGCGATGTTCGCGCACCATCTGGACATCGACGTGTGGCAGGCCATCGAGGCCGCGTCCAGCAAGCCGTTCGGCTTCATGAAGTTCACGCCCGGACCGGGGGTGGGCGGGCACTGCCTGCCGATCGACCCCTCGTATCTGTCCTGGCGGGTGCAGCGCGAACTCGGCCAGAGCTTCCGGTTCGTGGAGCTGGCCAACGACATCAACAACCACATGCCCGAGTACGTGGCGCGGCGCGTCAGCGACCTGTTCAACGCCCGACGCCGTTCCGTGAACGGCTCGCGGATCCTGCTGCTCGGTCTGGCGTACAAGAAGAACACCGGCGACGCCCGTGAGTCGCCCGCGCTGCGCGTCTCCCAACTCCTGCTGGACGCGGGGGCGCAGGTCAGGGCGGCGGATCCGCATGTGGTGGAGAGCCTGCCGGTGGACAGCCGGCTGGTGCGGGTCGAGCCCACGCCGGAGGAGCTGGCGGCCGCCGATGTGGTGGTCCTGCTCACCGACCACGACGGCTTCGACTACGAACTCGTCGCCGAACACGCCCCCTTCGTCCTGGACTGCCGCCGCCGGCTGCCGTCGGGACCGACGATCGAGGTGCTCTGAACCATGCCGCGCATCGTCTGCGTCGCCGGGGCCCGCCCCAACTACATGAAGATCAAACCGGTGATGGACGCCCTGGAGCGCCGGGGCGCCGAGGTGCTCCTCGTCCACACCGGCCAGCACTACGACCCGGCCATGAACGACGTGTTCTTCGCCGACCTCGGCATCCGGCCGCCCGACCGCTTCCTCGGCGTGGGCTCCGGCAGCCACGCCGAGCAGACCGGGCGCGTGATGACCGCGTTCGAGCCGCTCCTGGAGGAGGTGTCCCCGGACCTCGTCGTCGTGGTCGGCGACATCAACTCCACGCTGGCCTGCGCCCTGGTCACCGCCAAGGCCGGGCCGCTGCTCGCGCATGTCGAGGCCGGGCTGCGCAGCCGCGACTGGAGCATGCCGGAGGAGGTCAACCGGGTCGCCACCGACCGGGTCAGCGACTATCTGCTGGCCCCCTCCCCCGACGCCGTGGTGAACCTGCGTGCGGAGGGCTACCGGGAGGACCAGGTCCACCTCGTCGGCAACGTCATGATCGACACGCTGCTCGCCAATCTGGACCGGGCGCGAGCCTCGGACGTCCTCGACCGATACGGCCTGACCAGGGGCGAGTTCGGCCTGGTCACCCTGCACCGGCCCGCCAACGTGGACGACCCGGAGGTCCTCGCCGGGCTCCTCAAGGCCCTCGGCGAGATCGCCGGCCGTCTCCCGCTCGTCCTGCCCGTGCATCCGCGCGCGGCGGAGAAGCTGGCCGGCATCGGGGTCCCCGGCGGCATCCGGCTCGTACCGCCCGCCGGGTACCTGGACTTCATCGCCCTCCAGGACTCCGCCCGCGTCGTGCTCACCGACTCGGGCGGCGTACAGGAGGAGACCACCGCGCTGGGTGTGCCCTGTGTGACCCTGCGGGACAACACCGAGCGGCCCATCACGGTCGAGGAGGGCACCAACGTCCTCGCGGGCCGGGATCCGGCGCGCATCGTGACCACCGTGCACCGGGTGCTGGACGAGCCTCCCGCGCCGCGCCGCCCCGAACTCTGGGACGGCCGTGCCAGCGAGCGCATCGCCGATGTGCTGCTGGAAGGAGGCACCGCGAGCAGCCGCCCGAGACCCACCGACCAGCCGAGACCCACGGACCAGACCCTCCTCATATGATCCGCTTGCAACATATGCTCGTCGAACATCTGGTCGCTAGGGGGGACCGTCATGGATCTCGCTGAGATCTTCCGGGTCATGCGCAGGCGCTGGTACGTCCTGCTGCCCGGGCTGCTGCTGGCCGTCGGTCTGACGGTCGCCGTGGCCGTGGTGGTTCCGGTCACCTATCAGTCGCAGAGCACGGTGGTCCTTCTGAACTCCCAGAAGGCCACCGTGGCCTACGACGGCAACCCGTTCCTGAGCACCCAGACCTCGCTCACCGGCATGGCCGACAGCCTGGCCCGCAACCTCAACTCCGACGTGTCCGTGCGGGAGCTCAAGTCCCGTGGCGCCAAGGGCACGTTCGAGGCCAAGCTCGCCGACAACGCGCAGGGGCCGCTGATGTGGCTCACCGTCACCGGCACGGACAAGGCGGCGGTCCTCGCCTCGGACAAGATCCTCACCAAGTACGCCGAGGAGCGCCTGGAGGAGTTCCAGCAGCAGCAGTCGGTGGACGACAAGGCCATGATCCGCATGACGACGATCGTGTCCCCGCAGAACCCGATCGCGCAGACCAAGACCCGGCTCCAGTACATGGTCATGGCCGGGGCCCTCGGGCTGGTGCTGAGCCTGGTCGCGGTGTTCTACGTGGAGGCGAGGCGTCGGCCGCGCGCCTCTGCGGAGCCGGCGGCCGGACCGTCGGCGGAGCCGTCGACGGAGACCTCGGTCGCGCGTGAGGAGTCCGGGCAGCCGGTCTCCGAGCCCGAGGAGCCGGTCGCGGAACGCACCATCGCCCTGCGGACGCCGCCCAGTTGGTCGCGATCCACCGAGAACAGATCCGTCGGCGAACCGAGGGCGGCGCGGTCCGTCATGACCGCCGAGCCGCTCGAGGAGGAGTCGACTCATGGACAGCGTTCGCGCTCCGGACAGCGAGACCGCTGAGCCGGGCGAGAGACCCACTGCCCCCTCCCTGGGCCGCAAGGTCCGTTCGGCGGCGCGCTGGAGCCTGATCAACACGGTGGTGATGCGCCTCGGCAACTTCGCCACCGGCATCATCCTGGCGCGCTTCGCCCTGGGCCCCGCCGAGTGGGGTGTCTACGGCATCGCCCAGACCGTGCTGCTGGTCCTGCTCTCCGCGAACGAACTGGGCGTCAGCCTGGCCATGGTCCGCTGGGAGGGCGACCCGCGCCGTTTCGCCCCGACCGTGCTGACGCTGAGCACGCTGTCCAGCGGTCTGCTGTACGTGGCGCTCTTCGTGTCGGCCCCTGCGGTGGCCCGCGCGCTCGGTTCACCCGGTGCCACGGGCGTGCTGCGGGTGATGTGCGTGTGCCTGGTGATCGACGCGGTGGCCCATGTGCCCGCCGGTGTCCTGACCCGGGAGTTCGCGCAGGGCAGGCGGATGGTGATCGACGCGGCCAACTTCGTCCTCAGCACCGCCGTGACCCTGGTGCTGGCCTTCGCCGGCTGGGGGGCGATGAGCTTCGCGGTCGGCGCGGTCGCGGGCAACGTCGCCGCCCTGGCCGGCTTCGCCCTGGCCGTCCCCGGCATGCTCAGGTTCGGCTGGGATCCCCGACAGGCCCGTGCGCTGCTGAAGTTCGGGCTCCCGCTGGCCGGCGCGAGCCTTCTCGCGCTCGCCGTCGTCAACGTGGACACCATGGTCGTCGGCTCCGCCCTCGGCGGCACCGCCCTTGGTTTCTACGTCCTGGCGTTCAACATGTCCGGCTGGCCGGTCCGGGTCATCTCCGAGGCGGCCCGCCGGGTCTCCTTCGCCGGGTTCTCCCGGCTCGCCGACTCTCCGCAGGCCCTGGCACAGGGCTTCAGCCGCGCCCTGGCCGTACTGGTCACCGGCACCGTCCCGCTGTGCGTCCTGCTCGGCGGCCTCGCGGGCCCGGTCGTCCAACTCGTCTACGGCGCCACGTGGTTGCCCGCCGCCGAGGCGCTGCCCTGGCTGATGGCCCTGGGCCTGGTCCGCATCGGCTGCGAACTGGCCTACGACTGTCTCGTCGCCGTCGGTCAGCGCCGCTCGCTCATCCTGGTCCAGGGCCTGTGGGTCGCCGCGCTCATCCCCGTCCTGATCGTCGGCGCCCGCCACGGCGGCATCGTCGGTGTCGCCCAGGGACATGTCGTGGTGGCCGTCGGGCTCGTCGTCCCGGTGTTCCTCTACGCGCTGAGCCGCGCCGGGATCAGGCTCGTCGACATCGCCCGCGCCTGCGCCTGGCCGTTCTTCGCCGGTGCCGTGATGGCCCTGGTGATCGTCGCCGCGAAGTGGCTCCTCGGCGACGGTGCCCTCGCCCTGTGCGTCGTCGGCGTGGCCGCCCTGGCCGCGTACGTGGTGTGCGTCCTGCCCAGCCGTCGGTTCCTGCTCGGTTCCCGGACAGAGGTCTCCGTATGACAAGGCTCCGCCGCCCGCTCGCCGGTCTGGCCGTCTTACTGACCGCCGCCTGCTCCTCGGGCGGCGACACCGGATCGTCCGCCAAGGGGTCCTGGGGCGCCGACTCCCCCGCGCCCGCTCGGAGTTCCGCCGGCGCGGCCGCTCCCGGTCCCACCCCGTCGAGCGCCTCGCCCTCGGCCTCGGAGTCGGCCTCGTCCACGCACCGCCCCAAGCCCTCGCCCCCGGCCGGCACGACGGCACCGGCACCCCAGCCGGCCGGTTTCCCCGACGCCGGGAACACCGGGCCCCGTGTCTCCCTCAAGGCGCGCTCCGCCGGGAACATCAGCGTCAGGACCGACGGGGCGGTCATCAAAGGGCAGGACATCACCGGCTCGCTCGACATCTACGCGAACAACGTGACCATCATCGACACCAGGATCACCTCGACCAACTGGTGGGGGGTCAATCTGCGTCCCGGCTTCAGCGGCCTGCGGATCCTGCACAGCACGATCACCGCCGTCCCCGGCAAGGGCCCCGACAACGGCGGTGTGGACTACGCCGTCTCCAACATGGGGTCGAGCTCCATCGAGGTCGGCTGGTGCGACATCTCCGTCTTCGGCAACGCCCTCTCCATGGGCCAGGGCAACCTCCACGACAACTACGTCCACGGCCTGGTGCCCTTCCGCAACAACGGCGGCGAGTGGCAGCACACGGACGCGGTGATCAGCGGCGGCGGCAACACGGGCCAGCTGATCATCCGGCACAACACCCTGCTCAACCCGGTCGCCGTCGACCGGGGCGCGTCCGCCAGCGTCGGTCTGTTCGCCGACACCGGCCATGTCTCCAACACCGTCGTCGACAACAACCTGCTGGGCGGCGGCGCCTACGCCCTCTACGGGGGCGGCGAGGGCGCCACCGGGATCACCGTCACGGACAACGTCTTCTCCACGCGGTACCACCCCAACTCCGGCTACTACGGGCCGGTCACCGCGTGGAACGCCGGTGGCGCGGGGAACGTCTGGCGCGGCAACCGGATGTCCGACGGCACCCCGGTCACCCCCGAACCGGCCGGATGAGGAAGAGAGTCATGCGACGCATCGCCCGCGCTCCCTGGGAGCTCCTCAAGCGCGCCTTCGGCTGGCTCGTCCTCTTCGAGCTCCGCAACAAGGTCCTCCTCGCCCCGTCCGCGCTGCGGCTGCGCCGCCTGGAGAACGCGGAGACCCGCCGCCTCGCGGCCGGCACCGCCGCCCCTCCCGCCGCGCTCGTCGCCACGGTCATCGCCACCCACGGCCGCCCCGACGCACTGCGGGCGGCGGTCCGCTCGGCGCTGGCCCAGACGGTCACCGACCAGGTGGTGATCGTGGTCGACGATGGCGCCGGGCTCCCTGAACTCCCGGCCGATCCCCGGCTGTTCGCGGTCTCGCTGGCGCGCAACACCGGCGTGGCGGGTGTCGTGCGCAATGTGGGCATCCGTCTCACCCGGTCGCGGTACGTGGCGTTCCTCGACGACGACAACCTGTGGGAACCCGACCATCTGGAACGGGCGTTGGCGGTCCTGGAGTCCCCCGGCGGTCCGGACGGCGTCTACACGGCACTGCGCCGGGTGCTGCCCGACGGGACCGAACGGGACGTCCTGTCCGTGCCGTTCGACCGCCGCCGGGCCGCCCGGGAGTCCTTCCTGGACACCAACGCGTTCGTCGCCCGGCGCACGGGGGCGCTGCGGTTCAGCCGGCTGCGGCGCACTCCGGAGGTGCTGCCGCGGGAGGACTGGGAGCTGGTGTACCGGTACAGCCGCGGCCACAGCGTGCGCCACGTACCGCACGCCACCGTGCGGTACCTGGTCAACCCCGAGAGCTTCTACACGACTTGGTCCGCCTGAGGTCCCGGCGTCACCCGGAGCGCGCCCGGCTTGAGCAGGGCCGCCACCGCCGCGCGGCTGGCCTTCCGGCCGAGGGCGGCGCGTGAGGTCTCGCGCAGCAGAACGGCCGCTCGGAAGCAGGCCGTCGAGACGGTCCCGTGGCGGCGGCTGTACAGGCGCACGCGGTTGAGCGTGAGCAACGACCACAGCCACGGCGAGACTTGCGAGTCGCCGCCCAGGTGCACGGCCTCGGCGGTCGGCTCCAGCTGCGTGGCGTGTCCCAGGTCCCGCGCCCGCAGGCAGTACTCCGTCTCCTCCGAGTAGAGGAAGAAGGACTCGTCCCAAGGCCCGCAAGCGGCACGGCAGTCGGCCGATACGGCCATGAGCGCGCCGGTCGCCCAGTCGGCGCGCGTCGGCCGGCGGTACGCGGCCGGGTCGGTGACGAGCTCGCTGAGGCGGGGGAAGCGCCCGGCCCGCCGGTTGCCGATGACGGCTTCCCCCAGCGCTCGGGACACGCTGGACTCGCGGCGCAGGGAGTGGTGGGGCGTGTCCCGGCCCTCCTCGTACAGCAGGGGAACCGCTATCCCCACGCCGTCCCCGAGACTGTCGACGAGGCGTTTGGCGCAGCCCTGCCGCATGCGGATGTCGGGGTTGCAGATCAGTACGGTCTCATGGGCGTCGACGGCGGCCAGCGCCGCGTTGACCCCGGCCGCGTACCCGGCGTTGCGGCCCGTCTGCACGACCTGGGCGGCGGGGGCCAGGATCTTCAGGGTTCCGACGGTGTCGTCGGCGGAGTCGTTGTCGGCGACGACCAGCCGCCAGTCCAGGCCCGCCATGCCCTCGTCGAGCGCGGCGAGGAACCCGGGGAGCACCGAGGCGCTGTTCCAGGTGACGACGATGACGGCGACGGGGCTCATCGGGACTCCACGAGTTCGGGAAGCCGGGCTTCCTCGCGAGGGGCGGTGACGACGGCGGCAGCGGCGGCCTCGCGCCGGACGAAGCCCAGGTAGCTGCCCCCGGCGCCCAGCAGCAGGAAGAACAGGCCGGCGAACATGGGGAAGCTGAGCGAGTCGAAGGTGGCGCTGATGACCAGGGCGACCAGCGACGAGGCGAAGAACGCCTGCCCCAGCTCGCGGTCGGCGTCGGTCCGGGCGAGGCGCCGGATCGCGCCGCCGTGGTGGACGCCGACGATGAACAGCGTGAACAGGGCGGCGATGCCGAGCAGGCCCATCTCGGCCGCGGTCAGCATGTACTGGTTGTCGGTGAAGAAGTACAGGTCGGGGGTGAAGGTGCCGAAGCCCCGCCCGAACAGCGGGTGTTCCTTCAGATAGGGCACGATCGCGCTGTACTTCACCGTACGGGCCTGGGTGCTGCTGTCGGAGTTGGACAGGAACGAGGCGAACAGGGCCGTGATGGTGCCGATCAGTCCCGGGATGAGCACCTTGAAGACCGCCACGGAGGCCGTCATCACCCCGATCGCCGCCCAGCGCCGGGCCGGCTTCCAGCGAGGCACCATCACCAGGGCGACCAGCAGCAGACCGATGATCGAGGTCCGGGACACCGTCAGGGGCAGCGCGCCGCCGATCACCATGACCGGCCCCCAGCGGCGCCACACGCGCGCGTGACGGCGTACCGGGTCGACGGCCTGCTGGATCGCGAACGGCAGCAGGATGGCCAGCATGCCGCCGAACTCCAGGGGCTGGGCCGTGGTGGAGCGGGGCCGGGTGAAGGAGCCGCGGTCCATGGCGGTGATCTGGGCGACGCTGGTCTGGAGCCCGGGGATGTGGATGGAGTCCGCGATGTTGGTGGCCATGAAGAAGTCGTAGAAGCCGATCAGGGCGACGACGGCCCCCATGACGACCACGCGGCGCATCAGCACGTCCAGCCGGCCGCGCTCCTGCACCCCCGCCGACACCAGGACGACGAGCGACACCCACACCAGGAACCCGATGAGCCCGCGGTCGGCCCCGAGGACCTCCTGGTGCGAGGCCTCGCGTCCCGCGTCCGCGATGTACGCCGCCAGGACGGCCACCCCGAGCACACACATGGCGACCCGGGCGAGCCTGGTCCCCGGCGCCGGGAGGATGCGGCCGCCGAGCCAGGTCGCGAGGTACCAGAGCAGGCCGAGGAGGGCGAAGACGTTGGCCGGGGTGCCGACGCCGCCGAGCGCGGGCAGGGCGAGGTTCGACGGGATGAAGAAGGCCAGCACCAGATAGACGGTGAGGACCGCGGTGGCGTCGACCCGCCGGCTGAGCAGACCCGCCCGCTTCCGCAGCGCGCCCCGGGCGGACCGCCGTCGGGGGGCGGCGCTCTTCACGGTGTGCCGCCGACGGCGTACGACCGCGACGCCCTCCATCAGGATCGACAGCAGGAACGCGCTGACGACACCCAGGATGATGACGGCCGCGAGCCCCTGGTAGCGGCTCTTCTCCTTCGCGACCGGAGTCTGCGGCAGGACGACGGGGGCGGTCTGCACGAGGTACTCGGGCGGAACCTTCGCGGCGGCCTGGAGCGCGGTGAGCTGCTCACCGGCGAAGGTGGTCAGGGTGTTGGTCTCCTTGAGGACCTTCGCCCGGTCGGTACCCGTGACGCTCAATACGAGCAGCGGGCTCTCGCTGCCCGGCGCGAAGCCCGCCGTGTACGGATCGGTGACCCCCCGGCCGTGCAACTCCTTTGCCGCGTCGCTCGATTCGAGGGTTCTGATCAGTACGTCGGCGGTGACGATGAGCGAACCGCCCGCGTTCGAGATGGGGTTGCCGAAGGTGGGGGCGAGGCGGGCGACGGCCGAGGAGTCGAGGAGCGCGACCGAGCTCTGCGACTGGTAGGAGACGGGGACCGTCGCGTACAGATAGCCGCCGCCGATGAGGCTCATCAGGGTGAAAGGCACCATGAAATACCAACGTCTGCGGAGAATGGCCCATATTTCACCAAGGCTCATGAACCATCCCTCCATTCGGTGGCATCGTGCCGCGCGTGCTGACAGTATCTGGGGTGACGGAAGGAACTCGTATGTCGCCCGGGAACGTCGCCGACGCTCTGCTCCGCCGCTGGTACGTGGTGGTGGCCGCACTGCTCCTGACGGCCGGCCTGGCATACCAAGTCGTCCGCCCCGCACCGCAGTTCACCGGTTCCGCGGTGGTCGTGCTCAAGCCGCCGGTGACACAGAACCAGCCCAACCAGTACACCAATCTCCAGCCGCCGCTCGCCGTGGTCTCCTACGGCGTCGTGCAGCAGCTGCGATCCCCCGCCGGGGAGAAGGAGTTGAGGGCGGCGGGCGTCCGGGGGACGTACCATCTCGTGCCCCGCAACAGCGGTACCAGCGCGACGCCCCGCTATCTGATCCCCTCCTTGCAGGTGCAGTCGCAGGCGTCCGGCTCCGAGGCGGCCGTGTCGGCGGTCAGCCGCATCATCGATGTCTACACCCGGCACGTCGAGGAGTTGCAGACGGCCCAGGGCGTGCCCGAGAGCGCGCGGATCACCGCCTCGGTGCTGGTCGCCCCGAGCGCCGCCGCCGTGCAGGGCGACAAGAGCCGGGGGCTGGCCGGCGCGGGCCTGCTGGGCCTGGCCTTCGGTGTCGTCGGCGCGCTGTGGTTCGACCGGTACGCGCTGCGCCGCCGGAAGCGGGCCTCGGCGGCACCGCGCCGGCACGCCGGTCCGGTCCCGGTGGCCGACTGAGGGGAGCTGCTGGGTCATCAGAGGCCGCGGCGCTTCCAGGACTCCCACCACAGCCACTCCCGCCCGCGCTCGGCGACGGCCGACCACACCAGCGGCTGGAGATACGGCATGGCCTCGGGACCGATCCGCCGTCTCAGCCGCAGCGCGCGGTACTCGGGCAGCGCCCGGTATCCGGGCAGGCACTGCTCGGCGAAGGCCACGCACTCGTCGACCGGTACGACGTCGGTGCGCCCCCGGTCGTAGGCCCGGTAGGCCCGGCGCAGCGCGAAGCGGGCGAGCCGGGTGTGGACCTGTACAGCGAGGTGGTCGGCCTGGGGCAGCCGGTCGCCGCACTTGGCGAGGACCGAGTCGAAGGCCACCAGGCGCTGGCGCAGGTCGTCGAGCTGCCCGCCGAAGTCGACGGTGGACATGTTCTTGCCGTGGACGCGGTAGAAGGCCTGGTCGGCGCCGCGGATGTAGCCGACGTCGGCGTGGGAGGCGAGCCGCATCCACATCTCGATGTCGCCGGCGTGCGGAAGGGCCGGGTCGTAGCCGCCGATCTTCCGCTGGAGGCTGGTGCGGACGACGACCTCGGGCGAGGTGATGCAGCCGGTGCCTTCGCGGAAGCGCCGCTCCAGCCACCAGTGACCCGGGTAGACGACCGAACCGGTGCTCCGCGTACGGGCCTTGGGGAGCGGGCCGCCGTGCTGGAAGCGCAGCGGGCGCCCGTAGGCGAAGCCGGCCTCGGGGTGGGCGTCCAGGAGGGCCGCGGCCCGCACCAGGGCGCCCGGGACCAGCCGGTCGTCGGCGGAGAGGAGGGCGACGTAGTCGCCGTCGGCCCACTCCAGGAGGCCCTCGTTGTAGGTGGCGATGTGGCCCTTGTTGGTCTCGTGGACGAGGACCTCGATGCGCGGGTCGGCGGCGGCGAGCTTGTGCGCGGTCTCCGCCGAGTCGTCGGGCGAGGCGTCGTCGATGATGAGGACCCGGACGTCGACGCCCTCCTGCTCGTCCAGGACGCTGCTGACACAGTCGGCGAGGAAGTCGCCGTACTTGTAGCAGGGGATCACGACACTGACGGTGCTCATCGGTGGGGAAGCCAATCCCCGTCAGGGGGCTCCCGCACGGCGGCGGGAGCCCCTCGACGGTGGGTTGTGGTCGGTCAGTTCTTCTTCTTGAGCTTGGTCTTGCTGGTCAGGGTCCAGCTCTTGGACTTCACCTTGTCGTGGTGCTTGTCCCGGGCCGTGACCGTGATCCTGAACCGGGTGCCGTCCGGCAGCGGGCTGGACAGATGGACGGTCACCTTGCGGGTGGCCCGGTCGTAGGAGGCGATGGCCGTGACATGGAGCTTCCTGGCGGCCTTCGCCTTGGCGCCCGGCAGGATCGTCAGCGTCGCCTTGACCGACGACACCGCGGCCTTGGCGGACACGGTCGTGACGAGCGGATCGGCCGCGTCGGCGGTGTGCGTCAGGAGCGGCGCGGTCACCTCCGAGGAGATCACCGTCGTCAGGGCCGCGCTCGGGTCCTCGGCGGTGAAGACGGGGCCGACCCAGTAGTTCGCGGATCCGTAGGAGCCGTTGGGGAAGGCCGTGTCACTGCCGTACCGGTACAGACCGTTGTGGCTCGTGGTCGTGTCCGCGGTGCCCGTGAGCGGATAGGACTGGTGGGCCGACGCGAAGTACCCGCCGTCCACCGCGTAGTGGCCGTTGGGCGCGTGGTAGGAGACGACGTACTTGGTGTCGGCGGTGATGGCCACCGGGGTGGCGAAGGTCATCGTCTGCCAGCCGGTCGCCGTCTCACCGGTGAAGGTGCCGGTGGCGAGCAGCGTGCCGTCGTCCGACCACAGGCTGCCGGTGTGGGTGCCGGTGTTGCCGGCGCCCTTGTAGAAGGTGACACCGGTGATCCAGCCGCTCGTGGAGGACGTGAACCGGGTGCCCAGCTCAAGGGAGTTGGTGTCGCCGGTCATGTCCGTGGTGGCCGGCACCGTGGCGGAGTTCCACAGGGTGCACGGGCAGGTCACCGCGGGCGGGGTGGAACTGGTGGTGAAGGACCAGGTCACCGGGTCCGCCATGGCGTTGCCCCACAGGTCGGAGGCCTGCACGGACGCGGTGTAGGTGGTGTTCAGGGCCAGTTCCGTCGACGGGGTGTACGTCGCCTTGTTCGACGACGGCAGCGTCACGGCGCCCGGGACGGTGGTGCCGTTCGGGTCCTTGAGCGTGAAGGTGAGGTTCTCGGTGTCGACGGCCGAGCTGAAGACGGCCGACACCCCTGCGGTGATCGCCACGCCGGTCGCCCCGGAGGTCGGGGAGGTCGAGGTGACGGTGGGCGGGGTCGTGCTGGCCGTGGAGGTGTCCAGGACCGCGTCGACCCAGTAGTTGCTGCCCGAGGACGCCGAGGACGGGAAGGCGCTGGTCGAGCTGTAGCGGTAGACGCCGTTGCCGCCGTCGGTGCCGGTCTTCAGCGCGGTGAGCGGGGCGAGGCCCGCGTCACTGGAGCCGAAGTAGTTGCCGTCGTAGGAGTATCCGCCGTTGGGGGCGAAGTACGAGGCGACATAGGTGGTGTTGGCCTTGACGGTGACCGGGGTGGCGAAGTTGAGCTGCTGCCAGCCGGAGGCCGTCTCGCCGGTGAAGGTGCCGGTGGCCAGGCGGGTGCCGGAGGCGCTCCACAGGCTGCCGGTGTGGGTGCCCGTGTTGGCGGGCGACTTGTAGAAGCGGATGCCGGTGATCGAACCGGCCACCGTGGTACGGATCTTGACGCCGAGCTCCAGGGAGCTGCCGTCGCCCGCGTTGACGGTGCCGGGCACCGCGGTGGCGGGCCAGACGGTGCAGGGGCAGGCCTGGGGGCCGACGGTGATCGGGATGGTGGTGACCGAGCCGATGTTGACGCTGTCGTCGACCGCGCGGACCTTGATGTTCGCGGAGCCGGGGGCGGTCGGGGTCCAGCTGTAGGTCCAGGACGTCAGGCCGGTCGCGGCCTGCCAGGTGGAGCCGCCGTCCGTGGACACCTCGACCCGGGCCACCACACCGCCGGAGTCGGTGGCGGTGCCCTTGATGGTGACCGGCTTCAGCGCCGGGACGGTCGCCCCGGAGGCCGGGCTGGTGACGGTGACGGCCGGTCCGGTGGTGTCGGTGGAGGCGGTCGCGGAGACGAGGTTGCTCTGCAGGGTCAGCGGCTGCACGCCCATGTCGGCGAGGACGTTCACGGTCGCCTGCTGCATCCGGGTGTCCTCGGTGACCACCGTGTCATCGGGGTCGTACGTCGGGATGTTGGTGAGCCCCCATGACCACTGCACGGTCCCCGCCCCGAACACCAGGGCCCCGGAGTCCTGGTCGCGGAACTCGACGAGATTGTGCGTCGCCGTCCCGTTGCCGTACATGTTGCCCCAGTCCAGGCGGTACTTGCCGTCCTCGATGTCGACCGTCGTGGACGACAGATGGATCGCGCCTGCGGGTCTGGTGCTGTTGTCGATGTCGCTGTCCCACTCGTAGCCGAGGGTGCCCGCCGGGAAGGTGGCGGTCTGGCTCGATGTGAGGTTCGCGATGGAGGTGTTGCGCCACAGCCGGTTCTTGCCGTACGAGCCGGGGACGGTGATCGCGTCGGCGCGGTAGCCGTTCACCTGGAACATGGAGCCGGTGAGGATGTTCGGCGGCTGGTAGGCCTGCCCGTACTGGGTGCTGGTCGGGTCCATCCAGGTGCCGGTCCAGGTGCCGCTGGGGTCCGCGACGCCGTTGTTCTGGGCCATCTTGGTCATCTTGTAGCAGACCATGGTGCGGTTGGATGTGCTCGTCCCGTCGATGCTGGGGGCGAGCCGGGTCTGCCAGAACACCTCGTTGCCGCTGAAGAACGCCTGCCGCACACCGGCCTTGCGGGCCGCGAGGACGTTGGAGTACTGGCTCTGCGTCCAGTACTCGTCATGGCCGGACGACAGATACACCTTGTGCTTCTTCAGCAGGGTGCCGCCGTTGACCGACACGTCCACGCCCGACAGATAGCTGACGTCGTAGCCGTTGCGCTCCAGCCAGGACAGCATCATGAACTCGGAGCCGTAGATGCCGTTGTCGCCGCCGATGTCCAGCGGCCGGTTGTAACTGACCTCGTAGGCACGGCCGTCGGGCGCGGGGCCCGTGCCGCCGTAGAGGTCCTGGCCGCCGTAGTCGTTGTACGCCTGCCAGGTCTGGTCGCTGGTCTGCACGACGATGTCGGAGGTGCTGGAGTCCTTGCGGACCACGAACGGGTACGGCATGAGGCCGTCGCCGTCCGTCTGGGTGAGGTTGGCGATGTACAGGCCGGAGACGGCGTCGCTGGGCACCGTCCAGGTCACGGTCACGGGCCAGTTGCCGCAGTCGACCAGCCCGGTGCTCGCCTTGGTGGTGCAACTCGCGGGGTTGGCCGTGTAGTTGGCCGGGTACGTCACCGCCGCCTGGGCGGCGGTCGACATCAGACGCGCCCCGTCGCCGCCGTACCAGCCGAGCCGGTAGATCTCCACGCGGTAGGAGACGGGCGACTGGATCTTGAACTGGACGGTGTCACCGGCCTGGACGCTCTCCTTGGTGGAGAAGCCCTTGATGTCACCGTAGGCGTTGGGCGAGAACCAGTCGGACTTCGGGCTGCCCGTCTTGGAGTTCTCGCAGACGATCGGATTGGAGCCCGTTCCGCACGGATCGGATGCAGCCTGGGCAGGCACGGCCTGCGGCAGCACCGCCCATATCAGTGCTGCTGCGACGGCGAGGCGCACGCCCCGGATCCGTCTCCTCCATCTGTTCATGTGTACCTCTCAGCGGCTGTGCAGGAGCGCCCCGTGACGTGGGGGTGGAGCGTGATACGGGGACCAGTCAGCCGCGGAGCGCGTCGGCGAGGGTGTCGACGACGCGTTGCTGCTGGTCGGGGGTGATATGCGGGTGGAGCGGAAGCGACAGGATCCGGTCCGCCGTGCGCTCGGCGTGCGGGAAGTCGCCCCGGGTGTGGCCGAGATGGCGGTAGGCGGGGGTGAGGTGGACGGGCGCGGGATAGTGCACCCCGGCTCCGATGCCCTCGGCGTTGAGCTTGCCGACGATGTCGTCGCGGTCGGCTCCGTCGACCTGCACGACGTACAGGTGCCAGACGTGGACGTTGCCCGTGTCCGTTGTGGGGAGTACGACCCGGCCGGTGGCCGCGAGGCCGTCGAGCAGGGTGTCGTAGCGGGCGGCGGCCGCTCGTCGGGCCGCGTTGCCGGCCGCGAGGCGGGCGAGCTTGGCCCGCAGGACGACGGCCTGGAGTCCGTCCAGTCTGCTGTTGAACCCGGGGACGTCGTGGCGGTACTTGGCGATGCCGCCGTGGTTGGCGATCGCTCGGACGAGGTCGGCGCGGTCCTCGTGGTCAGTGAGGACGGCGCCCGCGTCGCCGTAGGCGCCGAGGTTCTTGCCGGGGTAGAAGCTGGTGGCCGCGATGCCGCCGCTGCCCGGGGTGCGGCCGTCGCGGCTCGCGCCCTGGCACTGCGCGGCGTCCTCCACGACCTTCACGTGGTCGGGGAGTTGGGCCGCGAGCTCGGTCACCTCGGCCATCTGGCCGTACAGGTGCACGGGGACGACCGCGCGGGTGGCCGGGCCGACCGCGTCCGACGCGGCCTGCGGGTCGAGGAGATACGTGTCCGGCAGGCAGTCCGCGAGGACCGGCGTGGCGCCGGTCCTGGCCACGGCACCGGCGGTGGCGATGAAGGTGTTGGCGGGTACGACGACCTCGTCACCGGGGCCTACCCCGCTCGCGCGCAGGGCGAGTTCGAGGGCGTCGGTGCCGTTGGCGACGCCCACGCAGTGGGCGACCTCGCCGAAGTCGGCGTACTCGCGCTCGAAGCGGCGGACCTCCTCGCCGCCCACGAACGCGGTGTCGGCCAGGACCCGGTCGAAGCCGGTCCGTACCTCGTCGGCGACCTCGGCGTGTGCCGCCTTGAGGTCCACCAGCGGGATCTGGTTCATGTCAGCGGTCCCCCCACTGTTCGTGTCGCTAGTTCGTCCCGCGCGGGCGCTCCGGCCGCGCGCAGTCGTCGGGCCGGGCTCCCCACCCAGACCTCACCCGGCGGTATGTCGCCGAGCACCGTGCTCCCCAGCCCGATCTGCGACCAGGCGCCGACCGTCACGCCCTCCCTGACCAGCGCCCCGGAGCCGACATAGGCGCCGGTCTCCAGCCGCACGCCGCCGCCGAGGCGGACGCCGGCGGTGAGCGTGGCGTAGTCCTCGACGACGTCGTCATGGGTGAGGACGACGTGCGGCATCACCGAGACATGGGCGCCCACCGTGACGGCGGCGGTCAGGACGCAGTGCGCGAGGAGGACCGAGCCGGGGCCGATCTCGGAGGTCGCCGAGACGGCGGCCGTCGGGTGGATCACCGTGGCGTACCGGTCCGGGGGCAGGTCGAACCTGCGGGCCAGCCGGGCGCGGGCCGCGTAGTCCCGGGGGTTGCCCACGCAGATCACCACGCGGGCCTCGGTCAGTTCGTGCACGAGGTCGCCGCCGCCGAGGACGGGCACCCCGTCCACCTCGGTGCCGTGCAGACCGGGGTTGTCGTCCAGGTGCCCGAGCAGCTCGAAGCCGCCCGCGTCCCGGACGGCCTGGGCGGTCTCCCGGGCGAAGCCGCCCGCCCCGACGATGACAAGTCCGGTCATCTGCGGGCCTGTTCGCGCAGTGCCGCCACGACCCGGTCCTGCTGGGCCTCGGTCATGGTGTGGAAGAGCGGCAGGATCAGCGAGTCCCGGGTGATCCGCTCGGTGACGGGCAGCGGCACGGCGGGGTGGTCCGTGTAGGCGGGTTCGAGGTGGGCGGCCATGATTCCGCGCCGGGCGGAGACCCCGGCGTCGGCGAGCGCGGCGAGCAGGTCGTCGCGGTCGACGGGGAAGTCCTCGTCCAGCAGCACCCAGTAGGACTGGAAGTTGCTCTGCCCGTGCGCGGGATCGCGCACCGGGGTGAGTCCGGGGACGTCGGCGAGCAACGCGTCGTAGCGGGCGGCCAGTTCACGCCGCCGGGCGATCATGGCGTCGAGCTTGCCGAGCTGGACCAGGCCGATCGCGGCCTGGACGTCGGTCATCCGGTAGTTGAAGCCGACCTCCAAGTAGGCTTCCAGGACCGGCTTGTTGCTCGCGTGGCGGTCGGCCGCCGAGGCGTTCATGCCGTGCTCGCGCAGCCTGCGCAGCCGGGCCGCCCACTCGGCGTCGTCGGTGGTGATCATGCCGCCCTCGCCCGTGGTGACGAGCTTGCGGGGGTGGAAGGACCACGCGGCGAGCAGCGCCCCGTGCCCGACCGGCTTGCCGCCCACCGTCGAGCCGATGGCGCAGGCCGCGTCCTCGACGAGCGGCAGGTCCCACTCGGCGCAGGCGGCGCGCAGGGCGTGCACATCGGCCGGGACTCCGCCCTGGTGGACGGCGAGGACGGCCTTGGTGCGGGGCGTGCGGACCGCGTCCACGGTGGCCGGCGTGAGGTTGCCGGTGGCGGGGTCGACGTCCGCGAACACCGGCTCGGCACCGACGTACCGTACGGCGTTGGCGGTGGCGATGAACGACAGTGAGGGCACGACGACCTCGTCGCCGGGGCCGAGGCCGAGGAGGACGAGGGACAGGTGCAGGGCGGTCGTGCAGGAGCTGACCGCGATGCCGTGCTCGGCGCCCACCCGCTCGGCGAAGGCCCGCTCGAACTCGGCGACCCGGGGGCCCTGCGCGACCCACCCGGACAGCACGGCGTCGGAGGCGGCCTTGGCCTCCTCCTCGCCGAGCCAGGGGATCATCACGGGGATTCGGTCGGTGCCGCTCACTTGGCGGCCTCCCGCTCGGCACGCCACCACTGGACCAGATCGCTCAGGCCGGTGCGCAGGTCGATGTCGGCCGTGAACCCGAGCCGTTCGGCGGCCTGCGAGGTGTCGGCGAGCCGCCGTACGACCGAGTTCACACTGCGGGCGGGCCCGTGCACCGGCTCCAGGCCGGTCGCGCCCATCGCCTCCAGGAGACCGTCGGCGAGCTCGCGCAGCGAGGTCTCCGTGCCGGACGCGATGTTGAACACCTCGTCGGTGAGGTCCGACTCGGCGGCCAGGACGTTGGCTCTGGCGATGTCGCGGACGTCGACGAAGTCCATGGTCTGGGTGCCGTCGCCGAGGATGAGCGGCGGCTCACCGGCCTCGATGCGCTCCATCCAGCGGATGAGCACCTCGGTGTAGAGGCCGTGGATGTCCATGCGGGGGCCGTAGACGTTGAAGTAGCGCAGCGCCACGTAGTCCAGGCCGTACATGGCGTGGAAGCTGCGCAGCATGCCCTCGTTGAAGGCCTTCGCGGCACCGTAGAAGGTGTCGTTGTTGTACGCGTGGTGGCGTTCGGTCGTCGGGAAGGTCTCGGCCATGCCGTAGACGGACGCCGACGAGGAGGCGACGACCTTGGCGACACCGGCCTGGGCCGCCGCCTCCAGGACGTTGAACGTGCCGTCGACCAGCACCTCGTTGGCGAGCCTCGGCTCCTCCGCGCACTGGGTGATGCGGATCGCGGCGAGGTGGAACACCAGGTCGGCGCCCTCGGTGACCTTCTTGACGGTCTCGACGTCCCGGATGTCGCCCTCGACGACCTCGACGACACCGCTGGGCAGGGCCTTCGCGAGGTTGGCGCGCCGTCCGCGCACGAAGTTGTCGAGTACGACGATCTCGCGGGCGCCGCCTTCGGCGAGGAGGTCGACGAGGTTGGAGCCGATGGTGCCCGCTCCCCCGGTGACCAAGATCTTCTTGCCTCGTACGCTGCTCAACTGCACTTCCTTCTCAGCGAACTTCTCAGCGAATCGGTTCTGTCAGCGCCCGGCGCGCAGTCCGACGACCGCGCCCTTGAATTCGAGGCTCCGGGACGCCGCCTCGAGAATGTCCAGCACCCGCAGGCCCGCCCGGCCGTCGGTCAGCGGGGCCCGGCGCTCGGTGATCGAGTCGGCGAACTCCTCGACCATGCTGCGCAGCGCCTCCTTCTCGCCGATGGCGGGCGCGACCATGTCGCCGGAGCGGTACGAGACGAGCATGTCCCGGCGTTCGTCCGCGCCGATCTCCTGCGGCGAGGCCAGGTCGACGCCCCGGTCGTAGACGGCCACCCGCTGAAGGGGGTTGAGGTCGTCCCACACGAGGGTGCGTTTGGCGCCGCCCACCATGGTGGTGCGGACCTTGGTCGGGGAGAGCCAGTTGACGTGCACGTGGGCGATGGCCCCGGTGTTGAGGGTGAGCGTCAGATAGGCGACGCAGGCCTGTCCGGCGCCGATCGGGTCGGCTCCGTGGGCGGCGACGGCGACCGGCTCGACGTTGTCCGGGAGGATGAAGTCCAGGATCGACAGGTCGTGCGGGGCGAGGTCCCACATCACGTCGATGTCCTTCTGGACCAGGCCGAGGTTGATGCGGACCGAGTCGACGAAGTGGATCTCGCCGAGTTCGCCGGAGTGGACCAGGTCCCGGATGCGGCCCACGGCGGGCGTGTAGCAGTAGGTGTGGTCGCACATCAGGGTCAGACCGCGTTCCTCGGCCTCCGCGACCAGCCGCAGGCCGTCGGCGTAGGTCGCCGCGAGGGGCTTCTCCACCAGGACGTGCTTCCCGGCGCGCAGGGCGGCCAGGGCGATGTCGAGGTGGGTGCCGGCGGGGGTGGCCACGGCGACGGCGTGCACGGAGGGGTCGGCGAGGACGGCCGCGTAGTCCGCGGTGGGCTGGACGGTCGAGTAGCCGCCGAGGACGCGCTGGGCGCGTGCCACGTCGAGGTCGCACAGCCAGCGCAGCCGGAAGCGGTCGCTGGCCTGGAAGTTGCGGACGAGGTTGGGTCCCCAGTAGCCCGCGCCGACGACGGCGACTCCCAACGGATCGGTGCTGTCCGTCACTTGGTTCCTCTTCCCGTGCGCCATCAGTAGGCCCCCGTTCCGCGCACCACCGCGGTGGCGGTGCGCGCCAAGATGGTCAGGTCGAGGCTGGTCGACCAGTTGTCCACGTATGCGAGATCGAGTCGGACGGCCTCGTCCCAGGGCAGGTCCGAGCGGCCGCTCACCTGCCAGAGGCCGGTGAGGCCCGGTTTCACGAGCAGCCTCCGCTTGACCTCCGGCGGGTACTCGTCCACCTCCTCGGGCAGCGGGGGGCGGGGTCCGACGAGGGACATGTGGCCGCCGATCACATTGATCAGCTGCGGGAGTTCGTCGAGCGAGCTGCGGCGCAGGAAGGAGCCGACCCGGGTGATGCGGGGGTCCTCCTTCACCTTGAACAGCAGGCCGTCGCTGTTCTGGTTGAGGTGTTCGAGGTCCGCCTTGCGCGCCTCCGAATCCGGGCGCATCGTACGGAACTTGAACATGGTGAAGTGGTCGCCGTAGCGGCCCACCCGCTGCTGCCGGAAGAGGGCCGGTCCCGAGCTGTCCAGGCGGACGATCAGGGCGATCGCCAGCATGGGCAGGGCGAGGAACGCCAGGAGGAGCGCCGCGAGCGAGCGGTCGAGGAGTTCCTTGGGCAGCCGGGAGGTCCGGGAGAGGTTGGGTGCCTGGACCCGGACCAGGGGTACCCCGTTGGCGGACCGTACGGTCAGCCGGGCGGCGGACACATCGGCCAGTACGGGGGCCAGCAGGAAGTCGACGCCCTGCACGGCCGCCGTCCAGGACATGCGGCGCACGACGGAGGCGTCGAACTCGGGTGCGGGCAGCACCACGACGGTGCCGATGCCCAGGGCCCGGATGACGTCGTCCATGGTGTCGACGCCGCCGAGGACCGGGAGTCCCAGGCGGCGGACCTCGGCCGCGTTCTCGGGATCGCTCAGGCACACCCCGGCGGCCCGCAGTTCCTGGGCCCCGCCGCGCCGCAGTACGGCGACCAGCGCGACGATGCCGTGCGAGGGACCGACCAGGAGGGTCGCGCTGCGGCCGCGGTCGCGGGCCCAGCGCCGGTGGAGTCTGCGGCGCAGCGTGTACCGGACCAGGAGAGCGAGCGCGGCGGCCGGTATCGCAGCCATGGTCATGTCATGAAGGAGGCCCGAATCATGGGTGAACAGCCAGTACAGGGCCAGGGCCGGCGCCGGCAGCGCGACGGCCCCCCGGAGCACCCGTCGGTACTCCTCGGTGCCCAGCCCCAAGGCCCTGCGGTCGTAGGAGCGATGGGCGGCCATGGCCACGATCCACACCGGGGGCAGCACCAGGGCCACCGCCCAGCGGCCGTACGCCGCGTGGATCAAGAAGGCCGCGGCAACGGCGGCGAGGCCGTCCGCGACCAGCAGGACCATTCGGTATCTCTGCTCCCAAGGTCTTCGGCGCCCTTGCGGAGCTCTGCGTTCCACAACCAGTTGCTCATGCGTGACCTCAATGGTCATGCGCCCCCCACCACGTGCGCGGTTACCCCTGACCGAACACCGATACGCCCCCAACGCATCGGTAGATGAAAGAAAGAAGCCTCAGCGGTTCCCCAACCGCCGCATGTCCCCTACATGTTGGCTCGTGCCTCCCCTTCCCCACCCAAACCGGTTCGGCGGGCATCAATCTAGACCACCGAACACAGTCACGGGAACAGTTGGACGAAACACACGTCGCATTACTGACATCGACTGCATACTGCCCAGGTGACGAGCATCGTGATCCCGGCCCACAACGAGGCGCAAGTCATCGCCCGGCTCCTTGATTCACTTCTGGCCGATTCCGAATCCCACGGAAACGACACCGACATCGTGGTTGTATGCAATGGCTGCACGGACGGCACCGCGGAGATCGCGGCCGCCCGGGGCCCGCGCGTACGGGTCGTGGAGATCCCCACGCCCTCCAAGCACGCCGCCCTGCGCGCCGGGGACGATCACGCGCGCGGCTTTCCCCGGGTCTACGTGGACGCCGATGTCGTCATCACGGGAGCGGACGTACAAGCGCTCACCGAGCCTCTGGAGGACGGCACTTCGGGCATCCTCGCCACCGCCCCTGAACGGCGGATTCCGCTGGATGCGTGCGCCTGGCGGGTGCGCGCCTACTACCGGGTGTGGCGGCGACTCCCGGCGGTGCGCGAGGGGTTGTTCGGGCGGGGGGTCATCGCGGTCTCCAAGGCCGGGCACTCCCGTATCACCGCGCTGCCGCCGCTGATGGCGGACGACCTCGCCGCGTCGCTGGCGTTCAGCCCCGAGGAGCGGCTCGTGGTGGGGTCGGCCGGGGTCGTCGTCCAACCGCCCAAAACCTGGCCGGATTTGATCAAACGACGGATCCGCGCCGCGGTGTCCACCGCACAGGTCGAGCAGCATCGGACCCCGGAGGACGCCACGGCCCGTACGAGCAAGGCGGATCTCCTCGCGCTGCTCCGCGCGGACCCGAGGCTCCTCCCGGCGGTCGTGGTCTTCGTCGCCGCGGCGGTCGTCGCCCGCCGGAAGGCCCAAAAGGCCATCCGGGCCCAGGACTTCGGGACCTGGCTACGGGACGAGAGCAGCCGGCAGAACTGAACGCACCGCATCTGGAGTCCTGGACATGTACCTCACCGACCGCTCCGCGCCCGCCGGGGCGGAGACCGAGCAGGGCCGAAGACGCGGCTCGCGGCCCAAGGTCGCCCCGGTCGTGCTCGTGCTGGGCACGGTCAGCCTGATCACCGACATCTCCTCGGAGATGGTCACCGCCGTCCTGCCGCTCTACCTCGTCACCACGCTCGGCTTCAGCCCGCTGGGCTTCGGCGCCCTCGACGGCGTCTACAACGGCGTCAGCGCGCTGGTCCAGCTGACCGGCGGTCACCTCGCCGACCGGATACGCAGCCACAAGCTGATAGCGGGCCTCGGCTACGGCCTCTCCGCGCTCTGCAAGCCCCTGCTCCTGCTCGCGAGCAGCATCGGCGCACTCGGCACGCTCCTCGCCCTCGATCGCACCGGCAAAGGCCTGCGCACCGCACCGCGCGACGCGATGATCTCCCTCTCGACACCCCCCGAACGCCAGGGCCGGGCCTTCGGCGTGCACCGGGCGATGGACACCACCGGCGCGATGCTCGGCCCGCTGACCGCGTTCCTCATCCTCAACGCGGCGGCCGACGGCTACGACGCCGTGTTCGGCGTGAGCGCCTGCGTGGCCGTGCTCGGCGTGGTGGTGCTCGTGCTGTTCGTACCCGGCAAGGAGCGCACGGCACCCGTCGACCAGGTGGACCGCCAGCCGCCGGTCCGCCCCGCCGAGGCGCTCGCCCTGCTGCGCCTGCCCCGGTTGCGGGCGCTCGCCGGGTGTGCCGCGCTGCTCGGTCTGACCACCGTCAGCGACGCGTTCGTCTACTTGCTCCTGCAACGGCGCGCGGGCCTCGACGAAGGCTGGTTCCCGCTGCTGCCGCTCGGCACCGCCGTCGTCTTCCTGCTGCTGGCCGTACCCGCCGGCGCGCTCGCCGACCGGATCGGGCGGCACACCGTGTTCCTCGCCGGGCACCTGGCGCTGCTCACCGGCTACGCCCTGCTGGTGTGGGCCCCGGCCACACCGGCGCTGCCGTTCCTGGTCCTCGCCCTGCACGGCGTGTTCTACGCCGCCACCGACGGGGTGCTCCCGGCCGCGCTCGCCGGCATCGTGCCCGAGCATCTGCGCGCCAGCGGCCTCGCCATCGTCGGCACCAGCCAGGCGCTGGCCCGGTTCTGCTGCTCGCTGGCCTTCGGCGCCGCCTGGACGATCTGGGGCTACGGCCCGGCGCTGGCCGGCTCGGCGATCGGCCTGCTGTGCTGCGCCGCCGTCGCGGGCCTGGTGCTGCGACCGGCCCGCGACCCCCGATGACCACGGCGCCGGACGACCGACCACCACGCAACACGACTCAGCACCGCACCGCACGACGAACCACCCACCACACGACGAACCACAGGGATCCAGATGACTTCGCTCCGCCGCCGCCTGCTCGTCCTCGTCGCGGCGGTCCTGGTCCTCGCGGGCGTGGGAACCGGCATGGTCCTGCACGCCGCCGACCGCGCGGACCGGGCCGACCAGCCGCGCAAGGGCGACCCCACCGTCAGCTCCGGCAAGCTGACGCTCAGCCAGAAGAACCGTCTGACCTTCGTCAACGCGACCGCGGGCCCGCACCGCACCGCCGTCGCCTCGGTCCCCTCCGCCGACCCCGGGGGCGGACGGACCGCCTCGGACCTGAAGTGCGCCCGCTTCTACGCGGCGGCGGGCACCGGCGTCTGCCTCCAGTCCGACACCGGCATCCTCAAGCAGAACAACCGCGCCCTGCTCCTCGACGCCGACCTGCGCACCCGGCACACGTACGCCCTCGCGGGCACCCCCAGCCGGGCCCGGGTCTCGCCCAGCGGCCGGTTCGCCGCCTGGACGGTGTTCGTCTCCGGCGAGTCGTACGCGTCCGCGTTCTTCTCCACCCGGACGTCGATCCTGGACACCCGCACGATGAAGCTGATCCCCAGCCTGGAGACGTTCGCCATCACCCTGGACGGCAAGTCCTACAAGGCCGCGGACGTCAACTTCTGGGGCGTCACCTTCGCCTCCGACGACGACACCTTCTACGCGACCCTCAACACCGCGAGCAAGACGTATCTGGTGCGGGGTTCGATCTCGCGGCAGACGGTGACCACGCTCATCGAGAACGTCGAGTGCCCGTCCCTCTCCCCCGACGAGACCCGCGTCGCCTTCAAGAAGCGGGTGCTGTCCCGTACGGACCTGTGGCGCGAGTACGTCCTCGATCTGCGCACCCTGCGCGAGACCCCGCTCGCCGAACGCCACAGCGTCGACGACCAGGCGACCTGGCTCGACGACAGGACCGTCGCCTACGCCCTGCCCACCGAGGGCAGGACGGGCAGCAGCGACCTGTGGAGCGTCCCCGCGAACGGCACGGGCACGCCCCGACTGCTGATCGCCGGCGCCTCGTCCCCGGCGCCGCTGTAACGCCTCACACCCTGCGCCTCACACCCTGCGCCGCGCCCCCGGCCCTGGCCGGGCGATGACCTCCCTCGGTGTGAGGGCGACCCGGTCCTCCGGGCACTCGACGACAGCCCGGACCGGCGCCCCGCACTCGGCGTGCCGCATGTCCATGACCGGCCCCTCGGGGTCCGCCGCGTACGCGTCGCCCCACTGCCGCAGCGCCACCAGCACCGGCCACAGGTCCCACCCCTTGCGGGTCAGCCGGTACTCGTTCCGGGACCGGCTCCCCGGTTCCTGATAGGCGACGGTCGTCAGAATGCCCGCCCCGGTCAGCTTGCGCAGCCGGTCGCTCAGGACCGCCTCCGACAGCCCGATGTGCCGCCGGAAGTCGTCGAACCGGCGCACACCGCAGGCGACGTCCCGCACGATCAGCAGGGTCCACTTCTCCCCCACCAGATCGAGCGTGCGCTGGACGGGACAGTTCTCCGTGCTGACATCGAGCCACTCCATGTCCCCCATGCTAGGGGCTGGCTTCTCCTTTGACAGTCAGAGGCGCCGCGGGCTAGCTTCAATCAACGAAGCCAGCCGAGAGGACGCCACGCCATGGGACGGTCACGCACCTACGAGTGGGACGACCCCTCGATCACCGCCGCCGCCGTGGGACGCGCCTCAGGGCTCGAGTTCCTGCGCGAGGTACAGGCGGGCCATCTGCCCAAGCCGCCCATCGGGGCGACCCTGGACTTCACCCTCGACGAGGTGGACGAGGGCAGGGCGGTCTTCTCGATCACACCGGGCGAGGAGCACTACAACCCGATCGGCAGCGTGCACGGTGGCGTCTACGCCACCCTCCTCGACTCGGCGGCGGGGTGCGCCGTGCAGTCCACGCTGCCGCCCGGCATGGGCTACACCTCGCTCGACCTGACCGTGAAGTTCCTGAAGCGGATCACCTCGGACACGGGCCGGGTCCGGGCCATCGGCACGATCATCAGCCGGGGCCGCCAGACCGCGCTCGCCGAGGCCAGACTGCTGGACGCCGAGGACCGTCTGCTGGCCCACGCCACCAGCAGCTGCATGCTGTTCCCGGTGCCGGCCACCAAGCCCTGAGAGTCCGCGCAGACACCGAACGGCTCAGATCAGCGCCCGGATCGCCGTCTCGAACCCCTCCACATGCCGCGCGGCCAACGCCGACGCCTTCTCCGCGTCCCGGTCGATGATGGCGCGCAGCAGCGGCCCGTGCTCGTGCACATGGCCCGCCAGACCCGGCAGCCGGTCGAGGAACAGGCACCAGATCCGGGTGGCCAGGTTGTCGTACCTGACGAGGGTGTCCTCCAGGTAGGGGTTCCGCGTCGCCGCGTAGATGGCGCGGTGCACGTTCCTGTCGAGCCGGATCAGGTCCGTGCCGCCGTCGGACGCGTCCGCCAACTCCCCCAGCAGCCGGTTGAGTTCCTCACGGTCGCTGTCGCCGGCGCGCTGCGCGGCCAGTCCCGCCGCGAGCGGTTCGAGCTGCTGGCGCACTTCTGAGATGTGCCCGAGGTCGGCGATCTGCACCTCGGTGGCGAAGGTCCCGCGCCGCGGATACGACACCACGAGCCGCTCGTGCTCCAGGCGCTTGAGCGCCTCGCGGACCGGGGTGCGCCCGAAGCCGAGTTCGGCCGCGACGCGGTCGTCGTTGATGGGTTCCCCGGGGCGGATCCGGAGCGTGACCAGGCGCTCCGAGACGGCGCTGTAGGCCTGCTCGGCCAGCGTGCCCTGGCCCTGACCGGCGACGGTCGAAGACGTCACGCCGCACCCTCCCTCGGATAACCGGCCCTTGACGGGCCTCAGCCTCGCTCTTACTGTAGCGCAGCAGAACATTGATATATCAGTCGTGTGTTAGTCGCTCACCAGGGAGTTCGCATGACGACGGTGCTCAGCGCTCAGCTCGACGACTTCGATCCCGAGGTCGCCGCGGCGGTCGCCGACGAGCTGGCCCGGCAGCGCGGCACGCTGGAGATGATCGCGAGCGAGAACTTCGCTCCGCTCGCGGTCATGCAGGCCCAGGGTTCGGTGCTGACCAACAAGTACGCCGAGGGCTACCCCGGCCGCCGCTACTACGGCGGCTGCGAGCACGTCGACGTCATCGAGCGGCTCGCCATCGACCGCGTCAAGGAGCTGTTCGGCGCCGAGGCCGCCAACGTCCAGCCGCACTCCGGCGCCCAGGCCAACGCGGCCGTCATGGCCGCCCTGCTCCAGCCCGGCGACACGATCCTGGGCCTCGACCTGGCGCACGGCGGCCACCTCACCCACGGCATGCGGCTCAATTTCTCCGGGCGCCTCTACAAGGTGGCGGCCTACCAGGTCGGCGAGCACGACCACCGCGTCGACATGGCGCAGGTCCGCAAGCTCGCCGAGGAGCACCGGCCCCAGCTGATCGTGGCCGGCTGGTCGGCGTACCCCCGGCAGCTCGACTTCGCGGAGTTCCGGCGGATCGCGGACGAGGTCGGCGCCTATCTGATGGTCGACATGGCGCACTTCGCGGGCCTGGTCGCCGCCGGACTGCACCCGTCCCCCGTGCCGCACGCGCACGTGGTGACCACGACCACCCACAAGACGCTCGGCGGCCCCCGCGGCGGGGTGATCCTGTCGACGGCCGAACTCGCCAAGAAGATCAACTCCGCGGTCTTCCCCGGCCAGCAGGGCGGCCCCCTCGAACATGTCATCGCGGCGAAGGCCGTCGCGTTCAGGATGGCCGCGCAGCCGGAGTTCGCCGACCGTCAGCGCCGCACCCTGGAAGGCGCCGCGATCCTGGCCGAGCGGCTGCTCGCCGAGGACACGAAGGCGGCCGGGGTCAGCGTGCTGACCGGGGGCACGGACGTCCATCTCGTCCTGGTGGACCTGCGCCACTCCGAACTCGACGGCAAGCAGGCCGAGGACCGGCTCCACCGGATCGGCATCACCGTCAACCGCAACGCCGTCCCCTTCGACCCGCGCCCGCCGATGATCAGCTCCGGCGTCCGGATCGGCACCCCGGCGCTGGCCGCCCGCGGTTTCGGGGCCGAGGAGTTCACCGAGGTCGCCGACATCGTCGCCACGGCCCTGCTGCCCGGCTTCGACGACGAGGCCGCCACCGCACTGCGCCGCCGCGTCGAGGCCCTCACCGACCGGTTCCCGCTGTACCCCGCCGTCCCGCAGTCCGTGGCCGAGGAGGCTGCCCAGTGACCCGCCCGCGCTTCAACGCCCCCGCCACACCGGGTGACGCCCTCCCGGACCACCCGGACTTCCTGTGGCGCAACCCCGAGCCCAAGCGGTCGTACGACGTCGTGATCGTCGGCGGCGGCGGACACGGCCTGGCCACCGCCTACTACCTGGCCAAGAACCACGGCATCACCAACATCGCGGTCCTGGAGAAGGGCTGGCTCGCGGGCGGCAACATGGCCCGCAACACCACGATCATCCGCTCCAACTACCTGTGGGACGAGAGCTCCGGCATCTACGAGCACTCCCTCAAGCTGTGGGAGACCCTCGAAGAGGACCTCGACTACCCGATCCTCTTCAGCCAGCGCGGTGTCCTCAACCTCGCCCACAGCCTCCAGGACGTCCGCGACAGCAGGCGCCGCGTCTACGCGAACCAGCTCAACGGCGTCGACGCGGAGTGGCTGGAGCCGGACGAGGTCGCCAAGGTCTGCCCCATCGTCAACATCTCCCCGGACGTGCGCTATCCCGTCCTCGGCGCGACCTACCAGCCCCGCGCGGGCATCGCCAAGCACGACTACGTGGCCTGGGGCTTCGCCCGCAGGGCCGACGCGTACGGCATCGATCTGATCCAGGACTGCGAGGTCACCGGCCTCGACATCGCCGACGGACGGGTACGCGGGGTGCGGACGACGCGCGGCGACATCGCCGCCGGCAAGGTCGCGCTCGCCGCCGCCGGACACTCCTCCGTGCTGGCCGCGATGGCCGGTCTGCGGCTGCCGCTCCAGAGCCATCCGCTCCAGGCCCTGGTGTCCGAACTGCTTGAGCCCGTGCACCCGACCGTGGTGATGTCGAACGCCGTCCATGTGTACGTCTCCCAGGCGCACAAGGGCGAGCTGGTGATGGGCGCCGGGATCGACAGCTACAACGGCTACGGCCAGCGCGGCGCGTTCCACATCCTGGAGCGTCAGATGGCCGCCGCCCTGGAGCTGTTCCCCGTCTTCGCCCGCGCCCACATGCTGCGCACCTGGGCCGGCATCGTCGACACGACCCCCGACGCCTCCCCCATCGTCGGCCTGACCCCCGTCGAGAACCTCTACCTCAACTGCGGCTGGGGAACCGGCGGTTTCAAGGCCACCCCGGGCGTCGGCTGGTGCTTCGCGCACACCGTCGCCACCGGCGAACCGCACCCCTACAACGCGCCGTTCACCCTCGACCGCTTCACCACCGGTGCCCTCGTCGACGAGCACGGCGCCGCCGCCGTCGCCCATTAGCCAAGGAGTACCGACATGCAGCTCATCACCTGCCCCTGGTGCGGCGACCGCGAGGAGATCGAGTTCCATTACGGCGGTCAGGCGCACGTCGCCTACCCCGAGAACCCGTACGCCCTCGACGACGAGCAGTGGGCCCAGTACGTCTTCTTCCGCGACAACCCCAAGGGGCCGTTCGCCGAGCGGTGGGTGCACTCGGCCGGCTGCCGCCGCTGGTTCAACGCCCTGCGCGACACCGTCACCCACGAGTTCCTCGCGGTCTACGAGATCGGTGCGAAGCGCCCCACCCCCGAGAACACCGCGTCCGCCGCGTCCACCGCGCAGAGCCAGGAGGCCCGTCGATGAGCACCCCGCACCGAGCCCCCGGCCACGGCCGCGTCGACCGCGCCACCACCCTCTCCTTCACCTTCGACGGCACCGCCTACACCGGCCACCCCGGCGACACCCTCGCCTCCGCCCTGCTCGCCCACGGCGTGCACCACGTGGCCGACAGCATCAAGCACGGCCGCCCGCGCGGATTCCTGGCCGCCGGAGCCGAGGAACCCAACGCGCTGGTCCAGATCGAGGTCCCCTTCCCCGAGCCCATGCTCACGGCCACCACCGTGGAGCTGTACGACGGTCTCGTCGCCCGTGGTCTGTCCGGCCAGGGCAGGCTCAGCACCGAGCCGGACACCGCCCGCTACGACACCATGCACGCCCACTGCGACGTCCTCGTCGTCGGCGCCGGACCGGCAGGACTGGCCGCCGCCCTGACGGCCGCCCGTTCCGGGGCCCGGGTGATCGTCGTCGACGAACTCCCCGAGCCCGGCGGCTCGTTGCTCGGCGCCCAGGAGCTCCTCGACGGCGCACCGGCGACGGCATGGGTCGACGCGGTCGTCGCGGAACTCGGCGGCCTCGCCGACGTACGGATCCTCACGCGCACCACGGCCTTCGGCCACTACGACGACGGACTCGTCCTGGCCCTGGAGAAGCGCACCGACCACCTCGGTGCCGCCGCCCCCGCCCATGTGTCGCGGCAGCGGATCTGGCGGATCCGCTCCCGGCAGGTCGTGTACGCCACCGGTGCCTACGAGCGTCCGGTCGCCTTCGACAACAACGACCGGCCCGGGATCATGCTGGCCGGCTCGGCCCGCACCTACCTGAACCGCTTCGGCGTCCTTCCCGGACAGCGGGCCGTCCTGTTCACCACGAACGACAGCGCCTACCCGGCCGCCCTCGAACTGGCCGACGCGGGCGTGGAGATCGCCGCCGTGCTCGACGCGCGCGAGGAGGTGCCCGAGCACTGGCGCACCGCCTGCGCCGAACGCGGCATCGGCGTCCGCGCGGGCCATGTCGTCACCGGCACCAGCGGCATCGAGCGCGTCACCCGCGCCCATGTGGCCGCCTTCCGTGACGGGCGGCTCGGCGAGCGGCAGGGCGTCGACTGCGATCTGCTGCTGGTCTCCGGCGGCTGGAACCCGGCGGTGGCCCTGTTCAGCCAGGCCCGCGGCACCCTGCGCTACGACGCCGGGATCGGCGCCTTCGTCCCGGACCGGGCGCCGGACGGCGTCCGTACGGCGGGCTCGGCCGCAGGCACGTTCACCCTCTCCGGCTGCCTCGCCGACGGAGCGGACGCCGCCCGGCAGGCCCTGTCGGCGATCGGCGGGACCGGCGGGACGATCACTCTGCCGACGCCTTCCCCGCTCCCGGACGGGGCGCCCACCCGGGTGCTGTGGCGGGTGCCGAGCCCGCAGGATGCCGAGGACGGCTCCGTCCAGTTCGTGGACCTGCAACGCGACGCCACCGTCGCCGATGTGCTGCGGGCGACCGGCGCGGGCCTCAGGTCGGTGGAGCACGTCAAGCGGTACACGACGATCGGCACCGCCCACGACCAGGGCCGCACCTCGGGCGTGATGACCTCGGGCATCGTCGCCGAGGCGCTCGGCGTGGACGTCGCCGACCTCGGCACCATGCGGCTGCGTCCGCCCGCCCTGCCGGTCGCCTTCGCCGCCCTCGCCGGCCGCAACCGGGGCGAGCTGTTCGACCCGGTCCGGGTGACCGCGCTGCACCCCTGGCATGTCGAGCAGGGCGCCCTGTTCGAGGACGTCGGCCAGTGGAAGCGCCCCTGGTACTACCCCCGGCCCGGCGAGACCATGGAAGAGGCCGTGCTGCGCGAGTGCCGGGCCGCCCGCACCGGCGTCGCGATGATGGACGGCTCCACCCTCGGCAAGATCAATGTGCAGGGCCCGGACGCCGGGGTGCTGCTGGACCGGCTCTACACGAACCTGATGAGCACCCTGAAGGTGGGCCGGGTCCGCTACGGCGTGATGTGCGGCGTGGACGGCATGGCCATCGACGACGGCACCGTGATCCGGGTGGCCGAGCAGGAGTTCCTGCTGACCACGACGACCGGCAACGCGGCCAAGATCTTCGAGTGGATGGAGGAGTGGCTCCAGACCGAGTGGCCCGAACTGCGCGTCCACCTCACCTCCGTCACCGAGCACTGGGTGACGATCCCCCTGGTCGGCCCGCGCTCCCGCGACGTACTGGCCCTCGTGGCGCCGGAGTTGGACGTCGACAACGACTCCTTCCCCTTCATGTCGTGGAAGGACACCACCGTCGCCGGGGTCGAGGCGCGGGTGTGCCGCATCAGCTTCTCCGGTGAACTCGCCTACGAGGTCAACGTGCCCGCCTGGTACGGGATCACGGTGTGGAAGGCGCTCGTCGCGGCCGGGGACGCGTTCGGTCTCACGACGTACGGCACCGAGACGATGCACGTGCTGCGCGCGGAGAAGGCGTACCCGATCATCGGGCAGGACACCGACGGCACGGTCACGCCGCAGGACCTGGGCATGTCGTGGGTCGTGTCGAAGAAGAAGCCGGACTTCGTCGGCAAGCGGTCCTTCACCCGCGTGGAGAACCAGCGGGAGGACCGCAAGCAGCTGGTGGGCCTGCTGCCGGTCGACGAGCACGTGCTGCTCCCCGAGGGCGCGCAGATCATCTCCACCAGCGAGATCCCGGCGCCCCCGGTCCCGATGCTGGGCCATGTCACCTCCAGCTACCGCAGCGACGCCCTCCGGCGCACCTTCGCCCTGGCCCTGGTGCGCTCGGGCACCCGGCGGATCGGCGAGACCCTCTACGTCCCGCTGGACGGCCGGACCGTCCCGGTGACCGTGACCGAACCCGTGCTCTTCGACAAGGAGGGGGCTCGCCGTGACGGTTGAGACGCCCGCCCGCTTCAGCCCGCTGTCCGACTGGCAGGACGACTTCGACCGCCTGCCGGCCGGAGTGGAGGTGCGGGAATTGCCCTACCTGACCCAGCTCACCTTGCGGGTGGCGCCCGGCAGCGCCGCGGCGGGGGCCGTGGAGTCCGCCCTGGGTGTCACCCTGCCCGGCCCGCTGCGCGCCGAACTCTCCGGCGACATCGAGGTGTTGTGGATGGGCCCGGACGAATGGCTCCTGGTGGTGCCCGACGGGCGGGGCGCCGAACTCGCCGCCCTGCTGCGGTCGGCCATCGGCGACGAGTTCGCCACCGTCACCGACGTCTCGGCGCAGCGCACCACGCTCGCCCTGTCCGGGGACCTCGTGCGCACGGTCCTCGCCCAGGGCTGTGCCATCGACCTGGACGCCCGGGCGACCCCCGTCGGCTCGTGTCTGACGACGCTGGTGGCACAGGCGCCGGTCACCCTCGTGGTGTGCGGCGAGGGGGCGTCCGAGGTCCGGCTGCTGGTCCGCGCGTCGTTCGCGTCCTATCTGGCGACCTGGCTGATCGACGCCTGCACGGAGTTCCGGGGCGACACCGGATGACCATCAGCGTCTTCGACATGTTCAAGGTCGGCATCGGGCCCTCCAGCTCCCACACCGTGGGCCCGATGCGGGCGGCGCACTCCTTCGCGTACGCCCTGGAGCAGGACGGCCTGCTGGAGGAGACGAGCCACGTCCATGTCGAGCTGTTCGGCTCGCTGGGCGCCACCGGGCACGGGCACGGCAGTGTGAAGGCCGTGGTCCTGGGCCTTGAGGGCGAGGTGCCCGAGCTCGTCGACCCGGCCGTCGCCGAGCCGACGATGGACCGGGTCCGGGAGACGCGGGGCCTGCGGCTGCTGGGCAAGCGCATCATCGACTTCGAGGTCGACGAGGACGTCGTCCTGCACCGCGGCAAGCGGCTGGCCTTCCACGCCAACGCCATGACCTTCGAGGCCACGGCGCGGGACGGGCGCCGGCTGGCGACCCGTACGTACTACTCCGTCGGCGGCGGTTTCGTCGTGGACGAGAGCGCGGCGGACGGCCCGCGGATCGTCCCGGACACCACCCCGGTGCGCTACCCCTTCACGACCGGTGCCGAGCTGCTGGCCCACACCCGGGCCACCGGGCTGCCGATCAGCTCGATCATGATGGCGAACGAGCTGACCTGGCGCACCGAGGACGAGGTCCGCTCCGGTCTCCTGCACATCTGGTCGGTGATGCAGGAGTGCGTGCGCCGGGGCACCGCGCACGGCGGGGTGCTGCCCGGTGGGCTGAAGGTGCGCCGCCGGGCGGCCGCCCTGCACGAGAAGCTGGTGGCCGCGGACACCGAGGCCGAGACCGACTCCCTGCACGCCATGGAGTGGGTGACGCTGTACGCGCTGGCGGTCAACGAGGAGAACGCGGCGGGCGGCAGGGTGGTGACCGCCCCGACGAACGGGGCGGCAGGCATCGTCCCGGCGGTGCTGCACTACTACGAGCGTTTCGTGCGCGGCGCCGGGTCGGACGGCGTCGTCCGCTTCCTGCTGACCGCCGCCGCGGTCGGTGTGCTGTTCAAGGAGAACGCCTCGATCTCCGGCGCCGAGGTCGGCTGCCAGGGCGAGGTCGGCTCCGCGTGCTCGATGGCCGCGGCGGGGCTGGCCGAGATCCTCGGCGGCACTCCCGAACAGGTCGAGAACGCCGCTGAGATCGGCATCGAGCACAACCTCGGGCTGACCTGCGACCCGGTCGGCGGCCTGGTCCAGATCCCCTGCATCGAACGCAACGCGGTGGCCTCCCTGAAGGCCATCACCGCGGCCCGCATGGCCCTGCACGGCGACGGCACCCACCATGTGTCGCTCGACCAGGCGATCAAGACCATGCGGGAGACCGGCGCCGACATGAAGGACAAGTACAAGGAGACCGCCCGCGGTGGTCTCGCCCTCAACGTCGTCGAGTGCTGAGAGCCCCTGAGGGAGCGGCTCAGGCCCAGGCCGTCACCGGCGTGAACGAGCTGTCCTGGCGGAAGGTGGTCGTGGCGTCCGAACGGTCCACCCTCAGCTGGTAGTTGTAGTGGCGCAGGTAGTAGCCGGGGTAGTTGTACGACTCGAAGCGGATCGAGCCGCTCGCCGTGCCCGTGCGGGCGATGAACGTGGCGTCCTTGGCGAAGGTGGTGGTGCCGTCGTTGGCGTCGAAGCGGGCGCGGTAGTTGTAGTGGCGCAGGTAGTTGCCGGAGGAGTCGCGGAAGGAGTAGCCGTTGGAGTCGGCGAGGCCCGCGACGACGGTGAAGGTCGACGCCGTCTTCTCGGCCGAGGTGCTGGAGCTCGTCACCACCGGCAGGTTGAGGAGGGACGACTGCGTCTGCCAGTAGCGGGTGGTGTAGTTGACCGACTGGAAGGAGCGGGTGACGTTCTTGGCCAGGGTCGGGCCGCCGGACACCGTCTCCTTGATGACCGTGAAGTGGCGTGCCGTGCCGGAGATCGCGGGCAGCGCGACCGGCGCCGACCAGGTGGCGAAGGTGTCGTAGCTGTCGCTGTAGTAGTAGTTGCCGTCGCCGTAGCCGTCGAAGAACAGCCGCCAGCCGCCGTTGTCGAGCTGCACGAGGGCCGGGCCCTCGCGGTAGCTGCCCCAGCCCGCCCAGTCGCCGGTCTTCGAGATCGTGTAGGGGCCGGTGAGCGCGGTGGCCGTCGCGTACTCGATGTACTTGGTCGTCTCGTTCTTGGTGAACGCGTGATAGGTCGAGCCGATCTTCACGATGAAGGTGTCGATGTGGTTCGAGCCGATCCCGGACAGCGCCACCGGTGAACTCCAGGCGGTGAGCGCGGTGTTGGTCGCCTTCAGCAGATACGGCGTGAAGATCCACTCGTCGCTGGTGAGCGAGCAGGACACGATGACGTTGACGCTGCCGTCGCTGTCGACGAACCACTCCGGCGCCCATGCCCGGGACAGACTGGTGATCGGGACCGTGTAGTCGTACAGAAAGGTCCAGTTGACCCGGTCGGAGCTGCGGGCGAAGCCGATGGTGGTGCTGACGTCCTGCCAGGTGTGGGTGGTGTAGGTGATGTAGTAGTAGCCGTCGGTGTGCTTGAAGACGCTGGCGTCGCGGATTCTGTTGCTCGGCGGCGTGTACGCGGAGGACTGGAGCAGCCGGAAGTCGAGGGCGTCGTCCGACTGGTAGACGTTCACCGTGCCGTCGTCGCTGTTGAGGAACGGCACGATCGTGTAGCGGGTCGCGGAGCCGCTCGCCGGGGCGGCGGCGTAGGCGGCGCCGGGGAGTTCGCCCATGAGGACGGCCGAGGCGGGCAGGGCGGCCAGCGCGCGCAGCAGGGTACGGCGGGACGGCATGGGGGATCGTGTGGTCACGGACGGCTCTCCTCGGGCGGACGAACAACGCGGCTCTAGCGTTCGAGATTCCGAACCAGGTTCGGAAAGTCGATCAGAAGGTAGGGGTGAGGCGGAATCGCGTCAATGGTTTGCGCACGACCTGGCGGGAGCTGGGAGAAAGCTGTGCGGCGGCCTGAACCACCGTCCCTGCCAGGGGCGTTCCGGGACAGCGCTTCCACAGGTTACCGTTCGGTAGACCAAGCGCTCCCGGAAGCGGAGGAGTTCCCATGACGCTCGACCGTGCCGCAGGTCTGGCGGAGTCCGCCCGCGCGCTGGCCGACGGGGAGGTGACCGCCCGGGCCCTGGTGGAGCGGGCCCTGGAGCGGATCGACGCCACCCGGTCCACCCTCAACGCCTTCCGGGTCGTCCGCGCCGAGGCCGCCCTCGCCGAAGCGGACGCCGCGGACAAGGAGTTGGCCGCCGGAGTGCGCAGGCCGCTGCTCGGCGTACCCGTCGCCGTCAAGGACGACATGGACGTGGCGGGTGAGCCGACCGCGTTCGGCTGCCAGGGGGACTTCCCGCCGGTGGCCCGGGACGGGGAGGCCGTACGGCGGTTGCGGGCGGCCGGGGCGATCGTCGTCGGCAAGACCAACACCTGCGAGTTCGGGCAGTGGCCCTTCACCGAGGGGCCCGCGTTCGGCACGACCCGCAATCCGTGGAGCGCCGAGCACACCCCGGGCGGCTCCTCGGGCGGTTCGGCCGCCGCCGTCGCCGCCGGGCTGGTTCCGGCCGCGCTCGGTTCGGACGGCGCCGGGTCGGTGCGCATCCCGGCCTCCTGGACCCATCTCATCGGCATCAAGCCGCAGCGCGGCCGTATCTCCACCTGGCCGCGCGGCGAGTCCTTCCAGGGCATCACCGTCAACGGCACGCTCGCCCGCACGGTCGCCGACGCCGCGCTCCTGCTGGACGCGGCGAGCGGCAACCACGATCTCGACCCGCACCGGCCGCCGGCGGTCGACGCCTCCGCCGCGGTCGGGCGCGACCCGGGCCGGCTGCGCATCGCGCTCGCCCTGAAGCCGCCGTTCACCGCGCTGCCCGCGCGGCTCCAGCCCGAGGTGCGGGCGAAGGTCGTCGAACTCGCCGAGAAACTCGCCGCGTTGGGGCACACGGTCGAGGAGGCCGACCCGCCGTACGGGCAGATCGGGCTCACCTTCATCCCGCGCGCCACGGTGGGTCTGGCCGAGCGGGTCGGCGAGGCGCCCTTCCCCGCGCTGCTGGACCGGCGCACCCGGGACGCGGCCCGGCTCGGCCGGCTGCTCGGCGGGGCCCCGCTGCGGGCGGCACGGCGTGCGGAGGCGGTCCTGCACCGCCGTATCGGCGGCTTCTTCACGTCGTACGACGTCATCCTCGCGCCGACCACGGCCGCTCCCCCGCCCCGCGTCGGCGCGATGCTGAACCTGAGCGGGCTGGCCACCGACCGCGCGATGATCGCCGCCTGTCCCTACGCATGGCCGTGGAACGTGCTGGGGTGGCCCGGGGTCAACGTCCCCGCCGGGTTCGTCGGTCAAGGGCTGCCGGTCGGGGCGCAGTTGCTCGGCCCCGCGAACAGCGAGCCGCTGCTCCTCTCGCTGGCCGCGCAGCTGGAGGCGGAGCTGCGCTGGCACGAGGTGTGGCCGGGCACGGTACCGGCGACGGATTCCCCGGCCGTGTGACGGTGTTCGGCGCTTACCCTGTGACCATGGACGATGCGTCGATGGTCGGGCTCATGGGGCGGGTCACCGGAACGGTCGGGCCCGGGCTCGTCGGCGAGGTGATCGTCCGGGTGCGCGGCGGCGCCGAGCACTTTCTCGCCTACGCGGCCACCGGCACGGACCGTATCGAGCGCGGCACCCTCGTGATGGTGGTGGAGTACCAGGCGCCGAGGACCGTCTACGTCCAGGCCGCGTACGACAGTTGAGCATGCTCCTTCGCAGGTGAGAGCCGTATGCGTCAAGGTTGCGACAAGGATCCGCAAGGGTCTGTACCTGGCCGTCGGCGAGGCGCACACTCCCTTCGTTCGGTGCCGAAAGGGCACCATGCAAAGGGGGCGAATGCCGATGGTCATCGGCGTCGTTGCGGGGATCGCCGTAGTGGCTCTCCTCGCGCTGATCGGTGTGTTCAAGATGATGTGGCGGGTGGCCGAGCCCAACGAGGCGCTCATCATCTCCGGTTCCAAGCACAGGACCGAGGGCCTTGAGGAAGGCATGGGGTTCCGCATCGTCACGGGGCGCGGCACCCTGGTGCTGCCGGGTGTGCAGGCGGTGCGCAAGCTCTCGCTCGACCTCAACGAGACCGAGCTGCACGTGGACTGTGTGACCCACCAGGGCATTCCGCTCAAGGTGCGGGGCGTGGTCATCTTCAAGGTGGGCGACGACTTCGTGTCGATCGCCAACGCGGGGCGCCGTTTCCTCGACCAGCAAAAGCTGATGGCGGAGCGGGTGCACAACGTGTTCGCCGGCCATCTGCGGTCCATCGTGGGCGGGTTGACGGTCGAGGACATGATCCGCGACCGGGAGAAGCTGACCGGGCAGACGCGTGCCGCGTGCGGCACCGAGATGGAGAAGCTGGGTCTGATCGTGGACTCGCTTCAGATCCATGAGATCGAGGACCCGACCGGGTACATCCAGAACCTGGCGATGCCGCACGCGGCCGCCGTCCAGCGGGACGCGCGGATCGCCCAGGCGGAGGCGAACCGGCTGGCCACCGAGGCCGAGCAGCAGTCGTTCGCGCGGATGGCGGAGGCCACCCGGGACAGCGAGATCCTCCAGGCCGGCTACCAGGCCGAGCGCGACAAGGCCGCCGCCAAGGCCCAGCAGGCGGGACCGCTCGCCGACGCGGCGGCCCGGCAGGAGGTCGTCGTCCAGGAGACCCGGGTCGCCGAACTGGAGGCGCACCGGCGGGAGCAGCAGCTCCAGGCGGATGTGCGCAAGCCCGCGGACGCCAAGGCGTACGAGAAGCGCACGCTGGCCGAGGCCGAGCGCGACGCGCGGATCTCGGGGGCCGAGGCCAAGGCGAAGGAGACCGAGCTGGCGGCCGTCGCCGAGGCTACCCGGGTCAAGGCCGCGGCGAGCGCCGAGGCCGAGGCCACCAAGGCGCGCGGCGCGGCGACGGCCGCCTCGACGCGGGCCACCGGTGAGGCGGAGGCCGCTGCCGCCCAGGCCAGGGGTCTGGCGGAGGCCGAGGCGACGAAGGCCAGGGGTCTCGCGGAGGCGGAGGCCATCAAGGCGCGGGCCGCGGCTCTCGCCGAGAACCAGGAGGCCGTGGTCGCGCAGCAACTCGCCGAGAACTGGCCGGAGATCGTCCAGGCGGGCGCGTCCGCGTTCGGCAACGTCGACAACATGGTGGTGCTCAACGGCGCCGACGGGGTGGCGGACATGTTCGCCAAGGCGCTCACCATGGGCGGCACCGGGCTGGGTCTGGCCCGTCAGCTGCTGGCGTCCATGAACCAGAACGGGCAGGCGCCGGCCGGGACTTCGTCCCTGAACGGGCTCGCGTCGCCGCCTCCGTCGCAGAAAGTACCCGTAGAGGAGAACTAGCCGACAGCGCTCACGGGGGCACCCCTTAAGGTGCCCCCGTGACTGCGTTTACCGATGAGAACGTCCCCGGCCGCTTCGGCCCCACCGCGACCGTCGAGGCCGACCCCCGCGAGGTGGGCCGCGTGCGCACCGAGTACTCGCCCGCCCACGACGGTGACCCGGACCCCGGGGAGATCGTGTGGACCTGGGTGCCCTTCGAGGAGAACGACGGGCGGGGCAAGGACCGGCCCGTGCTGGTGGTGGCCAGGGAGGCGGGCGGGACCTTCCTCGCCGTGCAGCTGTCCAGCAAGCGGCACGACGGCGACCGCGAGTGGGTGGCGATCGGCAGCGGGCCCTGGGACAAGTCGGGCCGCGACTCCTGGGTGGACGTGGACCGCGTCCTGCGGCTGCACGAGGACGGTATGCGCCGCGAGGCGTGCGCGCTGGACCGCGGCCGGTTCAACCTGGTCCGGCAGCGGCTGCACGAGCGCTACGGCTGGACCTGAAACACCTTCTCGAAGGCTCTGAGCGTCCCCGCGTCCCTGGTGCGGTCCAGGACCCCGAACACCACGTGCTCGAAGGCCGACGCGAACCGTCCGCCCGGCCCCAGCAGCGCGTGGAAGGCCCCTGCCACCTGCGCCGGATCGTTCTGGAACACCCCGCAGCCCCACGCGCCCAGCACCAGCCGCCGGTACCCCTCGGCCGCCGCGACCTCCAGCACCCGCTCGGCGCGGACGGCGAGGGCCGCCGGGACCTCGGGGACGCGGTCGGGCGTCGTACGCCGTATGACCCCCGCGTTCGGCGCGGCCGCCGTCAGGAACCCGGCGAAGTACGGCTCGTCCAGCAGACGGCCGCGGTCGTCCCGGAATACGGGCACGGCCGGTGAGTGGATGACACGGTCGGTGTAGAAGGCGTCGCGGTGGGCGCGGTGGTGGTCGTAGAAGTCCCGGGTCTCCCGCACGCACGCGTAGAGCGCGGAGGCCCGGCACAGGGCCTCCTCCTGGGCCTGGGCGCCGTTGAAGAAGCCGCCGCCCGGGTTGCGGGCGGAGGCGAAGTTCAGGACCGCCACGACGCCGCCGAGCCGGCGGGCGGCCTCCAGGCTGCTCTCGCCGGTGACCTCGACGGACAGGGCGGCCGGCGCCCAGGACGGCACCGGAACGGGCCCCGGCCCGTACATGCGGGTACCGGCCCGTGCGGCCTCGGTCTCCGCCGCGATGGTCACCTCGCGTCCGTCAGGCGCGCGATAGGACCCCGTCTCGACGATCTGTTGCGTCTGCTGTGCGATGCCGCGCAGGCGCGCGCTCATGGCGCCACCCCCGTAGGCGCCGCGAGCGCGCGCCGTGCGCGCTCCCCCGTCGTGCTCATGCAGGCATCGTGGGCGATGCTGGTCATACGGTGCAACGGAGTTTCCCGGCCTCGAAACACCCGGAGAACGCTCAGGAAACGGCGATCTTCGGCCCCGATTGCGACGATGTGCACCCTTGTGCGAATCGCTTCGAGGGTTTTGGGTGGGACGAGTTATGCCGACCGGGCCGACCACACCCGGCTCGGTGGCATGGTGGAATCTCAGGAGGATCCCGACATGTCCGATTCGGTTACCGACTGTAGCGACTGTACGGAGCCCCGCACCGCTCTGTCCGCCGCCGAGGTGGAGGCCCTGGTCAGGGGCATCTGCTTCAAGACCGGACCGCCCCGCACGGTGGGGGTCGAGGTGGAATGGCTCGTCCACGAGCTGCGCATACCGCAGCTCCCCGTCACACCCGAACGACTCGCAGCGGCCTATGCCGCACTGGAGACCGTGCCCCTGAGGTCGGCGCTCACCGTCGAGCCCGGTGGCCAGCTGGAGCTCAGCTCGCCCCCCGCCGCCTCCCTGATGGAGTGCATCGGTACCGTCTCCGCCGACCTCGACGCCGTCCGCAGGACGCTCGCCGGGCACGATCTCGGCCTCGTCGGCGTCGGCCACGATCCCTGGCACTCGCCCCGCCGCTATCTGCACGAGCCCCGCTACGACGCGATGGAGGCCTGCCTCGACCGCACGGGCCCGGCCGGGCGGGCCATGATGTGCACCTCGGCGTCCGTGCAGGTGTGCCTGGACGCCGGGTACGAGGAGCCGGGCCCGCTCGGGCACGGCCGGCGTTGGTGGCTCTCGCACCAGCTGGGCGCGGTCCTGGTCGCCGCGTTCGCCAACTCCCCCCTCGTCGGGCGGGAACCGACCGGCTGGGTCTCCACCCGGCAGCTGCTGTGGATGGAGATCGGCGCGGGCCGCGCGGGCGCTCCCCCGCTGGACGGCGACCCGCGTGAGGCCTGGGCGCGGCATGTGCTGGACGCGCCGGTGATGTGCGTCCGGCAGGACGGCCGGGCGTGGGACGTCCCGGACGACATGACGTTCCGCGAGTGGACCCGCTCCGGTACGCCGAGGCCGCCGACCCGGGAGGATCTCGACTACCACATCACCACCCTGTTCCCGCCGGTCAGACCGCGTGGTCACATCGAGTTGCGGATGATCGACGCGCAGCCCGGCGACGACGGCTGGATCGTGCCGCTCGCCGTGACGACGGCCCTGTTCGACGACCCCGAGGCCGCCGAGACCGCCTACCGGGCGGTGAAGCCCCTCGCGGAGCGGGCACTGGGACTGCCCGCGCCGCACAACCCGCTGTGGCTCGACGCGGCCCGCACCGGCCTCGCCGACCCGGAGCTGCGCGACGTGGCCGTCGAGTGCTTCACGGCCGCCCTCGACGCCCTGCCCCGGCTCGGCGCCACCGCCGAGGTCACCGGTGCCGTGACGGCGTATCTGGAGCGCTATGTCCTCCAGGGCCGCTGCCCCGCCGACGATCTGCTGGAACGCCTGCACGGGAAGGACATCGGCCGATGACCGACGACACCGAGGCGCTCCGCGTCCGGGCACTCACCACCCTGACCACCGCCCGCGACCGCACCACACTGCTGACCAGCTGTGTGGAGGACCCCGACCTGACCGCGCAGCACTCGCCGCTGATGTCCCCGCTGGTGTGGGACCTCGCGCACATCGGCAACCAGGAGGAGATCTGGCTGCTGCGGTCCGTCGGGGGGCGGGAGGCGATCCGTCCCGAGATCGACGGCCTGTACGACGCCTTCGAGCACCCGCGCTCCGAAAGGCCGAGGCTGCCGCTGCTGCCGCCCGACGAGGCCCGCCGGTACGCGGCGGAGGTGCGCGGCCGGGTCCTGGACCTGCTGGAGGGCGCCGCCTTCGACGGAACGCGGCTGACGGAGGCGGGCTTCGCCTTCGGGATGGTCGCGCAGCACGAACAGCAGCACGACGAGACGATGCTGATCACCCATCAGCTCCGCAGGGGCCCCCAGGCCCTGACCGCCCCCGACCCGGCTCCGGCGCCGCTGTCCGCCGGCCCGGCCGAAGTCCTGGTCCCCGGCGGCCCGTTCACGATGGGCACCTCCACCGAGCCGTGGGCGCTGGACAACGAACGCCCGGCGCACCGGCGGGAGGTGGCGCCGTTCTGGATCGACACGGCCCCGGTCACCAACGAGGCCTACCAGGAGTTCATCGAGGACGGCGGCTACCGGGTCGACCGGTGGTGGGCGCCGGCCGGCTGGGCGCACATCCGGCAGCACGACATCGACGCCCCGCTGTTCTGGCGCCGCGAGGGCGACCGATGGCTGCGCCGCCGCTTCGGCGTCACCGAGACCGTACCGCCCGACGAGCCGGTGCTGCACGTCAGTTGGTACGAGGCCGACGCGTACGCCCGCTGGGCCGGGCGGCGGCTGCCCACGGAGTCCGAGTGGGAGAAGGCCGCCCGCCACGACCCCGTCTCCGACCGCTCGACGCGCTATCCGTGGGGCGACGCCGACCCGGGTCCCGAGCACGCCAACCTGGGCCAGCGGCATCTGCGCCCGGCCCCGGCGGGCAGCTACCCGGAGGGTGAATCGCCGCTGGGGGTACGCCAGTTGATCGGTGACGTGTGGGAGTGGACGGCGAGCGACTTCCTGCCGTACCCGGGCTTCGAGGTGTTCCCGTACAAGGAGTACTCGGAGGTGTTCTTCGGCCCCGAGTACAAGGTGCTGCGCGGCGGTTCGTTCGCCGTGGACCCGGTGGCCTGCCGGGGGACGTTCCGCAACTGGGACTACCCGATCCGGCGGCAGATCTTCTCCGGCTTCCGCACCGCCCGTTCCGCGGAGGGCGTCTGATGTGCCGTCATCTGGCGTACCTGGGCCCCGAGGAGCCGCTCGGCCAACTCCTCGTGGCGCCCCCGCACAGCCTGTACCGGCAGTCCTGGGCGCCCCGACGGCAGCGGTACGGCACGGTCAACGCCGATGGTTTCGGCGTCGGTTGGTACGCCGAGGGCGACCCGGTGCCGGCGCGTTACCGGCGGGCCGGGCCGATCTGGGCGGACCAGTCCTTCGCCGATCTCGCCCGGGTGGTCCGCGCCCCGGCGCTGCTCGCGGCGGTCCGGGACGCCACTCTGGCGGGCGCGGACGCCGAGGCCGCGGCGGCGCCGTACGCGAGCGGCCCGTGGCTGTTCAGCCACAACGGGGCGGTCAAGGGCTGGCCGCGCTCCCTGGCGCCCCTGACGGACACGATCCCCGCCGCCGACCTGCTGGCGATGGAGGCCCGCAACGACTCGGCGTTCGTCTGGGCCCTCGTCCTCGCCCGGCTGCGCGCCGGTGACGAGGAGGGCCAGGCGCTGGCGGACACGGTCCTGGGGGTCGCCGAGGCGGCCCCCGGCTCCCGCCTCAACCTCCTTCTCACCAACGGCGAGTCGATCGCCGCGACCACCTGGGGCGACACCCTCTGGTACCTGACCTGCCCCCGGGGCACGGTCGTGGCCTCCGAGCCCTACGACGACGATCCGCACTGGCAGGAGGTCCCCGACCGCACGCTGCTCGCGGCGAGCCGCACGGACGTGCTGCTCACCCCGCTCAAGGAACCGTCCGTGGAACCACTGAAGGAGCCCCGCACGTGAGCCCGTTCCTTCTCACCCGCACCCTGCCCGAGGACGCCACGGAGGCCGCCCTGCGCGCCGACGTCCTGCGCGGCCTGACCCACACCCCGAAGACCCTCCCGCCGAAGTGGTTCTACGACGCCCACGGCAGCGAACTCTTCGACCGGATCACCGAGTTGCCCGAGTACTACCCGACCCGCGCCGAGCGGGAGATCCTCGTCGCGCGCGCCGCCGAGATCGCCGCGGCCTCCGGCGCCCGCACCCTGGTCGAGCTGGGCTCGGGCTCCTCGGAGAAGACGCGGTACGTCATCGACGCGCTGACCGGACTGCACACGTACGTGCCCGTCGACGTCAGCGAGAGCGCCCTCACCCAGGCCGGACACGCGCTGATCGAGGAGCGGCCCGGGCTGAACGTGCACGCCCTGATCGCCGACTTCACGGCCGAACTCGCCCTGCCCGAGACGCCGGGACCCCGGCTGCTGGCGTTCCTCGGTGGCACGATCGGCAATCTGCTGCCCGCCGAGCGCGCGGAGTTCTTCGCCTCGGTCCGCGCCCTGCTCTCCCCCGGCGACGCCCTGCTGCTCGGCACGGACCTCGTCAAGGACGAGAAGGTGCTGGTCAGGGCGTACGACGACGCGGCGGGCGTGACGGCGGAGTTCAACAAGAACGTCCTGACCGTCGTCGACCGTGAACTGGGCGCCGACTTCGACCCCGGCGCCTTCGACCATGTGGCGCTGTGGGACGCGGAGAACGAGTGGATCGAGATGCGGCTGCGCTCCCGGGTCTCGCAGACGGTGAAGATCCCCGCGCTGGACCTCGCCGTCGACTTCGCGGCGGGCGAGGAGCTGCACACCGAGATCTCGGCGAAGTTCCGGAAGGACGGCGTGCGGGCGGAACTGTCCGCCGCCGGAATGGAGTTGGCCCACTGGTGGACGGACGAGGAAGGCCGGTTCGCGCTGTCGCTGAGCAGGGTGCGGTGACGGACGGCTCGCGCTCCGCCGTCACCTGGGGCACGGTGGATCCATGACGAATCACACCTATCGGGTGACCGAGATCGTCGGCACCTCGCCCGACGGAGTCGACCAGGCGATCCGCAACGGCATCGGCCGTGCCTCGCAGACCCTGCGCAATCTCGACTGGTTCGAGGTGACACAGGTGCGGGGTCAGATCGAGGACGGTCAGGTCGCGCACTGGCAAGTGGGGCTCAAGGTCGGCTTCCGCCTGGAGGAGTCCGACTGACGGTCCTCGGATCCTGACGGCCCTCAGGTCCGCCCCTCCCGCTCCTGCGCGGTTCGCAGCGCGGCGGAAGGGGCGGTCCAGCGCGCCCGTACGACGGTGAATCCGGCCTGTTCGGCGTCCTGGCAGACCAGCTCGTCGTCGTCCACCAGCACCCGGATCTCCCGGGTGCGGCCGAGGCGGCGGAGGATCTCCAGCTTGGTGCGCCGGGCGGGCCTGCGGTCACCTCTGCCCCCGCCCGCCCGCCCTGCGTCCCGCCGCATGTGGACGCGGCCCTCGGGCAGCCCCTGCGCGGCGAGCCAGTCGAGGGTGTCCCGCCGGCACCGCTCGGGCCGCCCGGTGAGGTAGACGATCTCGCACTCCCGGGCGTGCTCCAGAACCAGGGCGATGCCCTGCGGGATCGGCGGGTCGGCGGGGGCGGCGGCGAAGAACCCGTCCCAGTCGCGGGGCTTCTCCTCCAGGAAACGCTGCCGGTGGGCGGTGTCCGCGAGGGTGTTGTCCAGGTCGAACACGGCGAGGGGCCGCCTGCTGCTGTCGGTCACGCGCCCACCTTACGACGAGCCCTTCCCTCACCCACGGCCAATTGTTAATGGGATCCATTTTCATGTAGCGTCCTCGGTGCCCGCCCGCCGTCCCATCGAGGAGGTCCCTGCCATGGCTGTCCCCAAGCGGAAGATGTCCCGCAGCAACACCCGCCACCGCCGCGCCCAGTGGAAGGCGGCCACCCCGTCGCTGGTGCCCGTCACGATCGACGGCGCGCGCCACCTCGTACCGCAGAACCTGGTCAAGGCGTACGAGCGCGGCCTGCTGCGTCCCGAGGGCTGAGCCGGTGCCGTCGTACGACCGTCTCCCGGTCACCGTCCTGTCCGGATTCCTCGGGGCGGGCAAGACCACCCTGCTCAACCATGTCCTGGCCAACCGCGAGGGCCTGCGGGTCGCCGTGATCGTCAACGACATGAGCGAGGTCAACATCGACGCCGCCCTGGTGCGGGGCGGCGAGGCCGCGCTGTCGCGGACCGAGGAGCGCCTGGTCGAGATGACCAACGGCTGCATCTGCTGCACCCTCCGCGACGACCTGCTGGAGGAGGTGGACCGGCTGGCCCGGGAGGGCCGCTTCGACCATCTCCTCATCGAGTCCTCGGGCATCTCGGAACCCATGCCGGTGGCGGCCACCTTCGCCTTCGCCCGTGACGACGGCGCCACACTCGGGGACGTCGCCCGCCTCGACACCATGGTCACCGTGGTCGACGCCGCCAACTTCCTGCCCGAGCTGGACCGCGGGGACGAACTCGCCGAGCGCGGTCTGGCCCCCTTCGAGGACGACGAGCGCACGGTCAGCGATCTCCTCGTCGACCAGGTCGAGTTCGCGGACGTCATCGTGCTCAACAAGCTCGACCTGGTGGACCCGGACACCGCCGACCGGCTGCGGGCGGCACTGCGCCGCCTCAACCCCGTCGCCCGGATCGTCGACGCCCGCCACGCCCGGGTGGACCTCCGACAGGTCCTGGGCACCGGGCTGTTCGACCTCGACCGGGCCCAGCAGGCACCGGGCTGGGTCCAGGAGCTCAACGGCGAGCACGTCCCGGAGACCGAGGAGTACGGCGTCTCTTCCACCGTCTTCCGCTCCGAACTCCCCTTCCACCCGGGCCGGTTGTGGACGTTCGTGACGGAGGAGATGGACGGCGGAGCGTACGGCCGCGTCCTGCGCTCGAAGGGGTTCTTCACCCTGGCCAGCCGCCCGCAGGTGACGGGCCTGTGGTCGCAGGCCGGCGCGGTGGCCCGCTTCGAGCCGTCGGCGGCACGGGACGACGAGGCGCCCTACGCGCAGGAACTGGTGTTCATCGGCACACGGTTGGAGCCGTCGGCCCTCCACCGGGCGCTCACGGCCTGCCTCTTGGCTCCCGGAGAGGACATCCCGGCCGTCGACCCCTTCCCGGCATGGGACACCTACGGCATCGACGACGCCTGCGAGCACGAGCACGCCGTAGCGGCGCACTGACGTCACCTGTTGGTGTGCAGGGGCTGCCGCGCCGGGGCGTCGGCCTCCTGGAGCTCGGCGAGGAGCTGGTTCTGGCCGGTGAGGAGTTCGGTGAGGATACGGCGGGCGGCGCGCAGGAGTTCGGCGACGTCTCCCCCGGCGAGCGCGTAGCGGACGGTGGAGCCCTCCCGCATGGAGACCACGATGCCGGAGCGCCGCAACACGGCCAACTGCTGCGACAGGCTGGACGGTTCGATCTCGATGTCCGCCAGCAGGTCCCGCACGGACACCGGACCGTACTGGAGGAGCTCCAGCACCCGGATGCGCACGGGGTGGCCGAGCATGCGGAAGAACTCTGCCTTGACCTGGTAGAGGGGGGCCTGCATGGGTGCTCGCTCCTGGTCGGGTGGGTGAAGAGCGCGGCCGCCGTGGCGCGGCGGGGTCCGGAGACCCCACCGCGCCGCAGGCCGCCCTCGGAGGTCGATCCTTCACTCCGCGGGCCCGGCACGAACGCACATTGGAATCATGCTGATGTGGTGACTTGAAGAAGTCTTCACATGACGGGCGTGCGTCGCCGCCGGGGCTCCGGGGCGCGCTAGATCTCGATGGCCTGCTCGACCCGCTTGAGCTGGTGGCGGGCCATGGCCAGGTTCGAACGGGCCTTGTCCAGGACGAGATAGAGGAACAGCCCGTTGCCCGTGCGGCCGGTGATCAGACGGATCAGGTGGTACTGGCGGTCCAGCGTGATCAGGATGTCCTCGATCTGCCCCTTGAGCCCCAGCTGCTCCATGGTGCGCACCTTGGCCCGGATGACATCCGTGTTCCCGGCCGCGGCGACGGTCAGGTCGAGATCCTTGCCCCCGCCGAGCGTGCCCAGCGCCATTCCGCTGGTGTAGTCGACCACGGCGGCCCCCAGCGATCCCTCGACCCCGGCCATCATTTCCTTCAGCGACACTTCCACACTCGCCACTGCGCCTCCCTTGTCTGCCGTTGACTGCGGCGGCCCTCGGCTCTCGGCCCGCCTCGGTGCCCGGACCCTACGCACGCGGCCCACGCGTCGGCGGCGACTCTTTGGGACTGACCTCTGACGACCGAACAACGGCGCGAGCAGACCGTTCGAGGGCGGTCGCTGAAGCGTTCGCGACGCAGGAATATTGATCACCACGCAGGACGTCAGAAGAAGGTGACCACCGAACCGACGACGACCCGCCCCGCCGGAGAAGCCGTCCGCTTCTCCGTCCTCGACCGTTCCCGTACCCGTGAGGGCCGCTCGAACGCCGAGGCGCTGCGCGACACCGTGCGGTTCGCGCGGGAGGTGGAGGAGCTCGGGTACCACCGGTTCTGGGTCTCGGAGCATCACGGCGTCCCCGGTGTGGCCGGTTCCGCGCCGACCGTGCTGGCCGCCGCGGTGGCCGGGGCGACCCGGACGATCCGGGTCGGGACGGGTGGCGTGATGCTGCCCAACCACCGGCCGCTGGTGGTGGCCGAGCAGTTCGGCGTCCTGGAGTCCCTGTTCCCGGGCCGGATCGACATGGGGCTCGGCCGCTCGGTGGGCTTCACCGACGGTGTGCGCAGGGCCCTGGGACGCGGCAAGGACGACGCCGACGACTTCGCCGGCCAGCTCGACGAGCTGCTCGGCTGGTTCCGCGGCACCGACCCGACCGGTGTGCACGCCCGCCCGGCGGAGGGCCTGACGGTGCCGCCGTTCGTCCTCGCGATGGGCGAGGGCGCCACGATCGCGGCCCGCGCGGGCCTGCCCATGGTCATCGGCGACCTCCGCGACCGCGAGAAGATGCAACGCGGCATCGACCGGTACCGCGCCCTCTTCCGCCCCTCCCCCTGGGCCGCGGAACCCTACGTCGTCATCTCCGGCACGGTCGCGGTCGCCGCCACCCCGGAGGAGGCCCGGCGGCTGCTGATCCCGGAGGCCTGGTCGATGGCGTACTCCCGCACCCACGGCACCTTCCCCCCGCTGCCGCCCGCCGAGCGCGTCGAGGGCCTCACCATGACCGCCAAGGAACGCGGCTTCTACGAGTCCGGCCTCACCGGCCACATCGCGGGCACCGAGGAGCAGGTCGCCCACGAGCTGGAGACGGTGCTGAAGGAGACGGGCGCACAGGAGCTGCTGATCACGACCAGCTCGTACGACCGCGACGCGCTGCTGGACTCCTACCGGCGGCTGGCCCGGATCGTGGGCGGGGCAGGGATTCCCCCTTCCGCGTAGGGTGCGCCGGGCCGGGCGTCAGAACAGTGCCGCCACGGCCTGCTGCACGGCGGTCGCCGCGCCAGCCAGCGCCGCCACGGTCCGGCCCATCACACCGATCGTGTCGGCCGCGCTCTCGATGGTGTCGCGCCCACCCTCAGGGTCACCGAGCGCCCGCTCGATGCGGTCGGCCGCGCGCAGGCCGGCATCCCGGTCCTCGCCGGCGTCGAGCCGGTACAGAGCGTCCCGGAACTCCCTGAGACTGGCGCGGAGTTCAGCCATCGCCCGATCGCCACCCGAAGACTGCGTCACCGATTGGCTGATCCGACTGGCGTCCCTGCCTGCCGTCACCGACTGGACGTTGCTGTTGTCGCCCGCCGTCGTGTTCGACGAGACCTGCCGCCGGCCCGCCCTGCTGCGCCAACCGCCCTCGCGCCGAAATCGGTTCATTTCTCGTCACCCTTCTCCGTCGCCTTGTCGCTCTCGTCCTCGTCGTCATCCGATTGCCGACCCGACTGCCGGTCCTGCGCGGAGTCCGCCTTCTGCTGTACGTCGTGGACATCCCGTCCCGCGGTGACCGCCTGGATGATGTTGTTGTCGCCGGCGTGGATGATCGTCATGATCTTCTGCACCTGACGTCTGAAGTCCGTGACGTCGACTCCCTGGAGTTCGAGGAACTCCTCGACCGTGGAGAACATGGACTGCTGGACGATCGCCACATGCCGTATCGCGTCCTCGGACACATGCATGTCGTCCGTATAGACGGGCGAGTACCGCTCTCGCAGGCTCACCGGCAGCGGCCGCCTCGGCACCTGGGCCAGCTCCTCGCCCGCCACCGTCGCCTCGTTCTCCCGCGCCCACCACTTCAGGAAGCGCCACCACCCGTACCCGAGAGCCACGAGATCGCACACAGCCTGAACCGGGACCTGCGCAAATGTGGCGAACCTCCACAGGACTTCGGGGTCCCCGGACTCGTCGACCTCGTCGAAGAGGGGTGGCAGGACATGCGGGCGTATGACGAAGTGCAGTTCCTGACCCTCGATCACCGCCGATGCCAGCACGGTGATGACCAGCTGGCCGGACCAGGTGCGGACCTGCGCGGACAGGTACCGGCGGACGACGATCCCCGAGCCTTTCTCGTCCGGAGCCCGCCCCCACACGGCATCCTCGCCGGCCTCGTCCCCGACGGACCTCTTCGGCAGGCGAGCCCAGCGCCGGGAAGGGCCGCCACGGACGTAGCGAACCTCGCACGGCAGTGGCTGGAACGGGTGCACGGCGATCCGGAGATCCTCCAGGTCCTCGCTCACGGCCGTGAGCAACTCGTCGGGACTGAAAGGAACGAAGTCCTTGCGGACGTCGTCGTCCTCGTCGTCCTTCTCGCCCTGGATCTTGATACTGATCGTGGACCGGCGCCACAGGGCGTTACCGGCTCCGATGAACCGCCAGTACCCCGCCTGGAGTTCGTACGGGAGGGCGTCGCCGTGCTGTGCGCGCTCCACGGCGGCGATCCGGCCGCGCAGTCGTGGTCCCGTCCACGGGCTGCGACCGCCCCGGTCACAGAGCAGCGCGTAGACGAGCGCGACGAACCGGTCCACGGTCCGCACGCCCAGGTAGGCCAGCGTGGCGTACACCAGAGCGCCCAGGGTCTCCACTCCCGCAGGGGTGGTGGGCGGGAGCGTCATGACCAGCAGCGGGAGCAGCACCAGTACGAGTACACCGCCCCAGGCCCGGCTCAGCCAGCGGCGTCGCGAGCGCCACAGTGTGCGCCGCGGAGGCCGGGTGACCAGCAACGCGAGCACGACAGTGAACGTCCACAGCGCCACGCCCAACGGGAAGCGGTACGCGATCCAGCCCAGGCCGAGCGCCAGCACGGTACGGCGCACGCGCCACTGCCTGCGAGCCGCGAGGCAATGGGCCAGGACGGGAGCGAGGTCGAAGCCGTAGGAAGGCACCACGCGCAGGCGCGACAGGAGTACCTTTCCGATCGCCCAGCGGGCGAGTGGCTCACCCAAGGGCGGACACGTCGCCGGTCTGCCCCGCCGCGGACGTTCGTCGGCCATGAGCGCGCGCACCGAGTCCAGGCCCCAGCCATGAGTATTCAGGTGCCGCCATACCCTGGTGACCGGCTCCAGCCGATCCGGGCGGGCGTGCGCGGCCGCGCAGAGTCGTCTGGTCGCTTCCGTGGGCGGGTTACGTTCTCCCCTGCCCCTGCCCCTCCTCCGGGCCGGTCCTGCCTTGGGCTGGTCGGGTGTCGTGGCCGGTGTCGCATCCGAGTGAACCGAGATGGCCTGAAAGTAGCGTTCTCGGCGTTCCTGTGTGGAAGTCCCCACCCCGACGTCCTCCCCCGAGAGGGCGCCATGAACTGCACAGGCGGTCCTCTGCGACGCTTCCCGGTACCGGACCCATAGGATCCCGGCCGAGCGCGATCTTCACAGCGTCAATTTCAGTCGATATGAAAATACTCAGGAAGGTGGAGCTCCCCCTCATGCACACCACCCACGACCCGTATGTCCGTGTCCGCGCCGCCCGAGAGCACAACCTCAAGGGTGTGGACGTCGACATCCCGCGGGATGTGCTGGCGGTGTTCACGGGGGTGTCCGGGTCGGGGAAGTCGTCGCTGGCGTTCGGGACGATCTATGCGGAGGCGCAGCGGCGGTACTTCGAGTCCGTCGCGCCGTACGCCCGCAGGCTGATCCATCAGGTCGGGGCGCCGAAGGTCGGGGAGATCACCGGCCTGCCGCCCGCCGTCTCGCTCCAGCAGCGGCGGTCCGCGCCGACGTCCCGCTCCTCCGTCGGCACGGTCACCAACCTCTCCAACTCGCTGCGGATGCTGTTCTCCCGCGCCGGTGACTATCCGCCGGGCGCCGAACGGCTCGAGTCGGACGCGTTCTCGCCCAATACGGCGGCCGGGGCGTGCCCGGAGTGTCACGGGCTCGGGCGGGTGCACCGTACGACCGAGGAGTCGCTGGTCCCGGACCCGTCGCTGTCGGTCCGGGAGGGCGCGATCGCCGCGTGGCCCGGGGCCTGGCAGGGGAAGAACCTGCGGGACATCCTCGACACGCTCGGGTACGACGTGGACCGGCCCTGGCGCGAACTGCCCGCCGAGGAGCGGGAGTGGATCCTGTTCACCGACGAGCAGCCGGTGGTCACCGTGCACCCGGTGCGGGACGCCGATCGCATCCAACGGCCCTACCAGGGCACGTACATGAGCGCCCGCCGGTATGTGATGAAGACCTTCTCCGACTCCAAGAGCCCGACGCTGCGGGCGAAGGCGGAGCGGTTTCTGAGCAGTGCGCCCTGCCCGGTGTGCGGGGGCGGCAGGCTGCGGCCCGAGGCGCTGGCGGTGACGTTCGCGGGCCGGACGATCGCCGAGCTGGCCGGGCTGCCGCTGGCCGACCTCATGGGCCATCTGACGGCCGACGACGAGACCAGCCGCGTCCTCACCGACGACCTCAGGTCCCGTATCGCCCCCGTCCTCGAACTCGGCCTCGGCTACCTCAGCCTCGACCGCGCCACCCCCACCCTCTCCGCCGGTGAGCTCCAGCGGCTGCGCCTCGCGACCCAGCTGCGCTCCGGGCTGTTCGGCGTGGTGTACGTCCTCGACGAGCCGTCCGCCGGACTGCACCCGGCGGACACCGAGGCGCTGCTGACGGTCCTGGAGCGGCTGAAGGCGGCGGGCAACTCGGTGTTCGTGGTGGAGCACCATCTCGATGTGGTGCGGGGCGCGGACTGGCTGGTCGACGTGGGCCCGCGGGCCGGGGAGCACGGCGGCGAGGTGCTGCACAGCGGGCCGGTGGCGGAGCTGGCCGCGGTCGAGGAGTCGGCGACGGCTCGCTTCCTCTTCGACCGCTCCCCCGCTCCCGTACGCGAAGTACGGGCGCCCGGCGGCCAGTTGAAGATCGGCCCCGTCACCCGGCACAACCTGCGCGGAGTGACCGCCGAGTTCCCGCTGGGCGTCCTCACGGCCGTGACGGGCGTGTCGGGTTCCGGGAAGTCCACCCTCATCGGGGAGATCACCGAGGAGTCGGCGGGCGTGGGCCGGCTGGTCTCGGTCGACCAGAAGCCGATCGGACGCACCCCGCGCTCCAACCTGGCGACCTACACGGGCCTCTTCGACGTCGTGCGCAAGGAGTTCGCGGCCACGGAGGCGGCGCGGGAACGCGACTTCGGTGTCGGCCGGTTCTCCTTCAATGTCGCGGGCGGGCGCTGCGAGACCTGTCAGGGCGAGGGGTTCGTCAGCGTCGAGCTGCTGTTCCTGCCCAGCACCTACGCGCCCTGCCCGGACTGCGGCGGGGCCCGCTACAACCCCGCCACCCTCGAAGTGACGTACCGGGGACGGAACATCGCGCAGGTGCTGGATCTGACGGTGGAGAGCGCGGCGGAGTTCTTCGCCGCCACCCCGGCCGTCGCTCGCGCCCTCGGCACCCTCCTCGACGTGGGCCTCGGCTATCTGCGCCTCGGGCAGCCCGCCACCGAACTCTCCGGCGGCGAGGCCCAACGCATCAAGCTGGCCGGCGAGTTGCAGCGCGGCCGCCGCGGCCACACCCTCTACCTCCTCGACGAGCCGACCACCGGTCTGCACCCCGCCGACGTCGAGGTCCTCATGCGCCAGTTGCACGGCCTCGTCGACGCCGGACACACGGTGATCGTCGTCGAGCACGACATGTCCGTCGTGGCGGGCGCGGACTGGGTGATCGACCTCGGCCCGGGCGGCGGGGACGCGGGCGGGCGGATCGTGGCGGCGGGGCCGCCGGCGGAGGTGGCCCGAGCGGCGGGCAGCGCGACGGCGGAGTATCTCGCCGCGCACGTCCGCTGATCCCGGGTCGGGGCCTCCGGGCTCGACCCCCGCGCTCTACTCGTTCGGCTGTGTGAAGCGGATGCTGTTGCCGAACGGGTCGCGGACGCCGCAGTCGATGCCGTACGGCCGCTCGGTGGGCTCGTCGGTGATCTCGACGCCCCGGCCGCGCAGCGTCTCGCAGGTCTTGCGGCAGTCGTCGGTGCTGAAGATGAGATGGCCGCCCACGGCCCCCTTGGTGAGGAGTTCGCGGACCTGGGCCGCCGTCTCCTCGGACAGCGCGGGTTGACCCGGCCGCTCCAGCAGGATCTGCCGGTCCGGGTGGCCGGGGACGTTGACGGTGAGCCAGCGCATGAAGCCGAGGTCGGCGTCGGTGTGGACCTCCAGGCCGAGCTTGCCGACGTAGAAGTCGAGGGCCTCGTCCTGGTCGAGGACGTAGATCTGTGAGTGTGTGATCCCTGTGAACATGCCCCCCACGCTAGCGAGCGTGACGGACGGAAACTTATCCAAAACTGCTCAGTCCGCAGGAGCGCTCGGCCGCGTCCACGCCTTGGTGAAACAGGTCGGTACGGCCACCGGTTCGGCCTTCTTGCGGTAGTCGCGCGGCGAGCGGCCGACGATGTCGTGGAAGGTGCGGCTGAAGGTGCCCGGGCTGCCGAAGCCGACCGCGAAGCAGATGTCGGTCACGCTGCGGTCGGTCTCGCGCAGGAGGAACATCGCCCGCTCGACGCGGCGGCGCTGGAGATAGCGGTGCGGTGTCTCGCCGAACGTGGCGCGGAAGGTGCGGGTGAAGTGGGCCGGGGACACATGGGCGATCCGGGCCAGGGCCGGAACGTCCAGCGGCTGGTCGTAGGCCCGGTCCATGGCGTCCCGGGCCCGCAGCATCCGGCGGTTGGTCTCTTCTGTGGCGCGGCTCACGCCGCCATCACATCATCTGACGCCGCCAGCACGTCATCTGATGCGGCCATCACATTCGTCTGGGCGACCAGCGCCGAGTGGATCCAGCCCGGTTGGGGCGAGACCGTCGGCTGGGCGGCCCGGGCGAGTGAGCGCCGGTCGGGGTGGCGGCCCGCCGGGATGACGTCCAGCACCTCCACCTCGGCGACCAGCCCCCGTGCCGACACCACCCGCCACACCGAGGCGAGGAGGGTGTCCTCGCCGACGAAGGCGGGCGCGGTGCTGTCCGCGCCGCCCGCCAGGCGGTAGCGCAGGCGCACGGGCTGGACGGGGACCCGGGCGTCCAGGGCGGCCTGGAAGACGGCCCGCCGGAAGGTGCCCTGGGCGCGGCCGCACCAGGTGCTGCCCTCGGGGAAGACCGCGACGGCCTGCCCGGCGCGCAGGGCCCGGGTGATCCGGGCCACCGTGTCGGGGAGGGCGCGCAGCCGGTCGCGGTCGATGAACAGGGCGCCCCGGGAGGCCGCCGCGCCCGCCACCGGCCACTGCCGGATCTCCCGCTTGGCCAGCATCCGCGCCGGGCGCACGGCGGCCAGCAGCGGGATGTCCAGCCAGGAGATGTGGTTGGCGACGAGCAGCAGTCCGCCGGTGGGCGCGGCGGCGCCGGTGATACGGACCTGGACCCCTGCGGCCCGTACGATCCACCGGCACCACCGCCTCACCGGCCCGGCGGGGATCAGCCCGCCGAGCGGCGACAGCACGACCCCGCCCAGCACCAGGGTCAGGACCGCCGCCAGCCGCAGCACGGCACGCGGTACGGCCGTGCCCGGCCCCGTCGGCTCCACACACGCCCCCGGGGTGCAGGGCGCGCTGGGCAGCCAGACGCTCATCAGGCCGGTACGAGGGAGAGGAAGTGCCGCAGATAGCGCGGGTTGACCCGGCGCATCGACAGCAGCACGTACAGGTCGGCGACCCCGAAGTCCGGGTCGTGCGCGGGCTCCCCGCACACCCAGGCACCGAGCCGGAGATAGCCGCGCAGCAGGGCGGGGAGTTCGCTGCGGCCGGCGGGGGCCTGGCCCGGGACCCAGGGCAGCAGCGGTCGTACCCGGTACTCCTCCGGGGCCAGGTACTTGTCCCGCACCCGGTCCCAGGTCGCGGACGCGAACGCGCCGCCGTCGGCGAGGGGGATCGAGCAGCAGCCTGCCAGCCACTCGTGGCCGCGGTCGACCATGTAGCGGGCGATCCCGGCCCAGATCAGCCCGATGACGGCCCCGTCCCGGTGGTCGGGGTGCACACACGACCGCCCGACCTCGACGAGCCCGGGCCGCAGCGCGTCGATCCGGCCCAGATCGAACTCGCTCTCCGAGTACAGCCGCCCGGCGACCGCGGCACGCTCCGGCGGCAGCAGCCGGTACGTCCCCACGACCTGTCCGGTGAGCGTGTCGGTGACGAGGAGGTGGTCGCAGTAGGCGTCGAAGGGGTCGATGTCGTGGCCCGGCTGCGGGGAGGTCAGCAGGGCGCCCATCTCACCGGCGAACACGTCGTGCCGCAGCCGCTGAGCGGCACGCACGTCGGCCTCGTCGCGGGCGAGGGTGACGGTGTAGCGGGTCGGAGCGGCGGAGCGGGGCGGGGAGTCCAGAGCGGATACGACGGTCATGGCGCACTCCAGGTCACGGGCCGGTTCGGCCTGAGCGGAAGAACAGGCCGGTCGGGTAGGGCCTGCGCGTACCTGTTCTTCCGATGCCGTCTGGCCGGTGCGTGACCGGGGGCGGGAGCCGGGATGTGGGCTTGTTGAACGCCGGGGCCGAGTCAGGACGACTTGCCCACACACGCGAGACGGGGCCGGGGAGCACCACCCCCGACCCCGCCCGTCCGCACTGATCAGCGAACGTCTACTGAAGCGCCCCGACAGGGGCGCGGGGAACTGCGCGACCAGCCACCGACTGCCCGCGGCCGCCGACGGACAATCCCTCTACGGCGCTACCGCTTGGCAGCCTTCCGCGTGGCCCGCAGCCACTCCTTGTTCATCCCGGTGATGGACACCAGCGGAATCCCCTTCGGACAAGCAGTCGCGCACTCCCCCGCCAACGTGCAGCCCCCGAACCCCTCTTCATCCATCTGCGCCACCATGTCCAGCACCCGCGTCTCCCGCTCAGGCGCCCCCTGCGGCAGCACATTCAGGTGGTTGACCTTGGCGGAGGTGAACAGCATCGCCGCCCCGTTGGGACAGGCGGCCACACACGCCCCGCACCCGATGCACTCCGCGTGCTCGAACGCGAAGTCGGCGTCCGGCTTGGGCACCGGCGTCGCATGCGCCTCCGGCGCCGCACCGGTCGGCGCGGTGATGTACCCCCCGGCCTGGATGATCCGGTCGAACGCGGACCGGTCCACGACCAGGTCCTTGATCACCGGAAACGCCGACGCCCGCCAGGGTTCGACGTCGATCGTGTCGCCGTCCTTGAAGGACCGCATGTGCAGCTGACACGTGGTCGTCCGCTCCGGCCCGTGCGCGTCGCCGTTGATGACGAGCGAGCACGCCCCGCAGATCCCCTCCCGGCAGTCGTGGTCGAAGGCGACGGGGTCCTCACCCCGCAGGATGAGCTCCTCGTTGAGCGTGTCGAGCATCTCCAGGAAGGACATGTCGGAGGAGATGCCGTCCACCTCGTACGTGGACATGGCGCCTTCGGCGTCGGCGTTCTTCTGCCGCCAGACGCGCAACTTGAGCTTCATGCGTAGCTCCGCTGGGTGGGGTGGACGTACTCGAAGACCAGGTCTTCCTTGTGCAGGACGGGCGCGTCACCGGTGCCGGCGAACTCCCAGGCGGCCGCATAGGCGAACTCCTCGTCCCGGCGGGCCGCTTCGCCGTCCGGGGTCTGGGACTCCTCGCGGAAGTGCCCGCCGCAGGACTCGGCGCGGTGCAGCGCGTCGAGGCACATCAGCTCGGCGAGCTCCAGGTAGTCGACGACGCGATTCGCCTTCTCCAGCGACTGGTTGAACTCCTCGCCGGTACCGGGCACCTTGATGCGCCGCCAGAACTCCTCGCGGATCTGCGGGATCCGCTCCAGCGCCTTGCGCAGCCCGGCGTCGGTGCGGGCCATGCCGCAGAACTCCCACATCAGCTCGCCGACTTCACGGTGGAAGGAGTCCGGCGTACGGTCACCGTCGACGGAGAGGAGCAGGTTGAGTCGGTCCTCCGTCTCCGCCAACACCTCCTGCACGACGGGGTGTTCGTCGGTCACCGCGCTCTGGTGCGGGTTGCGGGCGAGATAGTCGTTGATGGTCGCCGGAAGGACGAAGTACCCGTCCGCCAGACCCTGCATCAGCGCGGAGGCACCGAGCCGGTTGGCCCCGTGGTCCGAGAAGTTGGCCTCACCGATCGCGAACAGACCGGGGACGGTCGTCTGAAGGTCGTAGTCGACCCACAGCCCTCCCATCGTGTAGTGCACGGCCGGATAGATCCGCATCGGCACCTTGTACGGATCCTCGTCGGTGATCCGCTGGTACATGTCGAAGAGGTTGCCGTACTTGGCCTCGACGGCTTTGCGCCCCATCCGCTTGATCGCGTCGGCGAAGTCGAGATAGACGCCCTGCCCGCCGGGCCCGACCCCGCGCCCCTCGTCGCACACGTTCTTCGCGGCACGCGAGGCGATGTCACGCGGCACGAGGTTGCCGAAGGACGGGTAGATGCGCTCCAGGTAGTAGTCGCGCTCGTCCTCGGGGATCTTGTTCGCCGGACGCTCGTCGCCCTTGGCCTTCGGCACCCAGATCCGGCCGTCGTTGCGCAGCGACTCGCTCATCAGCGTCAGCTTGGACTGATGATCGCCGGTGCGCGGGATGCACGTCGGGTGGATCTGTGTGAAGCACGGGTTGGCGAAGTACGCGCCGCGCCGGTGCGCCCGCCACACGGCGGTGGCGTTGGAGTTCATGGCGTTCGTCGACAGGTAGAAGACGTTGCCGTAACCGCCGCTCGCGAGTACGACGGCGTCAGCGAAGTAGGTGTCGATCTTCCCGGTGATGAGGTCCCGCGCGACGATCCCCCGGGCCCGCCCGTCCACGACGATCAGGTCCAGCATCTCGGTCCGCGGATGCATCTCGATGTTCCCCGCGGCGATCTGCCGCGACAGCGCCTGATACGCCCCCAGCAGCAGCTGCTGCCCCGTCTGCCCCCGGGCGTAGAAGGTCCGCGACACCTGTACGCCGCCGAAGGACCGCGTGTCGAGCAGCCCGCCGTACTCCCGCGCGAACGGCACGCCCTGCGCCACACACTGGTCGATGATCTCGACGGAGATCTGCGCGAGCCGGTGGACGTTGGACTCGCGCGCCCGGAAGTCGCCGCCCTTGACGGTGTCGTAGAACAGCCGGTGGATGGAGTCGCCGTCGTTGCGGTAGTTCTTCGCCGCGTTGATACCGCCCTGCGCGGCGATCGAGTGGGCGCGGCGCGGGGAGTCCTGGTAGCAGAACTGGACGACGTGGTAGCCCTGTTCGGCGAGGGTGGCGCCCGCGGAGCCGCCGGCCAGCCCCGTGCCCACCACGATCACCGTGTGTTTGCGGCGGTTGGCGGGGTTGACCAGCTTGGCCTCGAAACGGCGGGTGTCCCAGCGCTCGTTGACCGGCCCCGAGGGCGTCTTGCCGTCTTCGACGGGCTCGCCGGTCGCGTAATCCACGTAAGAGGTCATCTTCAGCTCACCACTCCGGTCATGACGCCCACGGGTACGGCGATGAACCCGGCCGTGAGCAGCAGTGCGAGGACGTTGGCCGTGGCCTTCAGGGCGCGGTCGCGGCTGCGGCTGCCGGCGCCGAGGGTCTGGGCGGCGCTCCAGAAGCCATGGCGGATGTGCAGGCCGAGGGCGAGCATCGCGACGATGTAGATGACGTTGCCGTACCAGGTGGAGAAGGTGTCCACGACGTTCTGGTACGGGTGGCCCTCCTGGAAGCCGCCGGAGTGCACGGTGCCGGTCGTCAGGTCGAGGATGTGCCAGACGATGAACAGGCCGAGGATGACGCCGCCCCAGCGCATGGTGCGCGTGGCGTAGCTCGCCCGGGGCTTCCTGTGCACGTACTTGGTCGGGCGCGCCTTGATGTCGCGGCGGCTGAGCTGGTACGCGGAGGTGGCGTGGGCGACGACCGCGACGACCAGCACCACGCGGATGAGCCACAGCGTCCACTCGTAGTGCATGAAGGGCTCGCCCACCGTGCGCAGCCAGTGCGCGTAGTGGTTGAACTCCCCCGCCCCGAAGAAGATCTTCAGGTTGCCGATCATATGGACGACCAGGTACAGCAGCATGATCAGCCCGCTGACCGCCATGACGGTCTTCTTGCCGACGGAGCTGTCCCACACCGTGCGTGCCATGGACGGTCGTCGGTCCGTCCGCGTTGCCAGAGCCATGTTCATGAACGCTAGGGCCGTCCGGCCCCATCGGTCCAAGACATGGTCCGGCTCGTTTCGATAGGCTCCGACTATCGTACGAGGATGCAGTTCACGCAGCTCCAGTACTTCGTGGCGGTCGCCGAGACCCGGCACTTCACCCGGGCCGCCGACCTCGTCCATGTCGCCCAGCCGTCGCTGTCCCAGCAGATCAAGGCGCTGGAGCGCGAGCTCGGAGCGGATCTGTTCCTGCGGGCCCGGGGCAACATCACCCTCACCGACGCGGGCGAGGCGCTGCTGCCGCTGGCCCGGCGGATCCTCGCCGACGCGGACACGGCCCGGCACGAGGTGCAGGAGCTGGTGCAGCTGCGCAGCGGCCGGGTCAGGCTGGGCGCGACCCCGAGTCTGTGCACGGGGCTGCTCCCGGACGTACTGCGCGCCTTCCACGACCGCTACCCCGGCATCCGCCTGATGATCGAGGAGGGCGGCTCCCACGACCTCGTACGGGAGCTGGCCCGCGGCGCCCTCGACCTCGCCCTGGTCGTCCTCCCGCTGCCGACCCCGTCCCCGGCGCTCACGACGGTGGAGCTGCTGCGGGAGGACCTGGTGGTCGTCTCGTCACCGGAGGCCCCGAAGCCCGGCGCCGGACGGCGGACCGTACGCATCGCCGACCTGGAGGGGGAGCGTCTGGTGATGTTCCGGCACGGCTACGACCTGCGGGAACTGACCGTGGCGGCCTGCCGTGCCGAGGGCTTCGAGCCGGCCTTCGCGGTGGAGGGCGGCGAGATGGACGCGGTGCTGGGGTTCGTCCGGGCGGGCCTGGGCGTGGCCGTCGTGCCCCGGATGGTGGCGGCCCGGTCCGGGCGCGGGCTGCGGGTCACCCCGCTGGCCCGGCCGGGCCTGTACCGCACCATCGCCCTGGCGCACCGCAGCGACGTGGCTCCGCCGCGGGCGGCCAGGGAGTTGCAGCGGATGCTGTTGGAGCGGTGAGCCCGGTGAGAGCCCTCGACATCAGGCCAGGACGGCCGGCTTGAGCACCTCCTCGCACCACTGCCGGAACCCGGTGGGGGCGCACTCGGGGGTGCTGGGCGCGTCGGACCCGTAGAAGCCCTGGTCGTTCAGCGCGTCCACCATGTCGGACAGACCTTGCGCCCAGGCCTCGGAGGCCCCGAACCGGAGCAGCGTCGCCCGTTGCTCGGCGCTGCTGATCCGCTGGACCCGCACGGGCCGGTCCAGCACCTCGGAGACGACGCCCGCCATGCCCTCGGGGGTGAGGTCGTCGGGACCGACCATCGGGACGTCCTCCTGTCCGGTCCAGGAGCCGTCGAGCAGCAGCCGGGCGGCCTCGGCGGCGATGTCGCGGGTGGCACAGGTGCGCATCACGCGGTTCTCGGCGAACGCCTCACGCCATACGCCCTCGTCGCGGAGGGACGCGGTCTGGCGCAGCATGTTCTCCATCAGGGACGGCGGGCACAGCGCCCGGTAGGGCACGCCCGTGGCGGCGATGGCCTCGTCCATGGCGAGCGAGGCGGATATCTGACCGGCGTTCCGCGCGACCCCCCGGCCCAGGGTGGACACGGCGACGACCCGCTCGACGCCCCGCTCCTCGATCAGCCGGCACAACGGCTCGGTGAAGGCACGGAAGTGACCCTCGACGCTCTCGACGCGCGACGTCGGGGGCACCAGCCAGAACACCCGGTCGGCGCCCTGACAGGCCTCCTTGAGGACCACGGGGTCGGCGTGCGACCCCACGACGACCTCGGCCCGTTCACGCACCCGCGCGGGCAGGCGGGCCGGGTCGCGGACGATCACCCGGACGCCTTCCGCGCGGTCGACCAGGTGCTCCAGCACCTGCCGGCCGATCTGTCCGGTCGGGGTGGTGATGACGATCATGAACAACAACTCCCAGCGATGCAGTATCACTTGACGTCGTCGAGCCTGCCGTCCGGGGCGCCCGCACTGAAGGACCGATCGGCTCGCGCTTGTTACCCTCAGGGCAATACCGACCTGATCCGGGGGGAACGCATGGATTCCCGTCTGCTGCGTTACTTCGTCGCCGTCGCCGAGGAGCTCAACTTCGCCCGGGCGGCCGAGCGGTTGGCCATCTCTCCGCCCCCGCTGTCCCGGGCGATCCGCCAGCTGGAGCGGGAGCTGGGCGTCACGCTGCTCGAACGGACCACCCACAGCGTGCGGTTGACCCCGGCGGGGCGTGTCCTCCTCGACGAGGCCCGGGGCGCCCTGGACGCGCTCCAGGCGGCGGGCCGACGGGCCCAGCGCGCGGCCGCCACCGATCCCAAGCTGGTGCTGGCCGTCAAGGCGGACGGCGACGGAGGTCTGCTGGAGCCGATCCTGGCCCGCTACGCGACCGAGCCGGACGCCCTCCCGGTCGTCGTCCGGCTGAGCGGCTGGCTGGAGCAGCCACGGCTCCTGCGGCAGGGCGAGGCCGACGCCGCCCTGGTCTACGCGCCGTACGACCGCACCGGCCTGGACGCCGAGATCCTGGCCGCCGAACCGCGCGTCGCGGCCCTCGCCGCCGACCATCCCCTCGCCGCGCGGGAGCACCTGTCGCTCGCCGACCTGGGCCTGAGCGCCGGGGAGCTGCACCGCTACCTCGACGACACCCGCAAGCTGGGCCACGACCTCGCCCAGCTGCTCGCGCTCGTCCCGCTGGGCGGCCTGATCCCGCTGCTGCCCGCCTCCGTCGCCGCCCGCTACCCGCGCCCCGGCGTCGCCTACCGGCCGCTCCCGGACGCGCCGCAGGCGGTCCTCCACATCGTCTGGCCCCAGCGGTCCCGCTCGACGGTCACGGCCGCCCTCGTCCGCACCGCGACGGCGGTGGCGGCCGACGTACGCCCTGCCGAAACGGATCAGGGCGTACGGCCGTGAAGGCTCAGCCGGTCGCGTCCACCAGTGCCAGTTCGTGCAGCCGCTCCGGCGGGCCCGGGCGGGCGTAGTACCAGCCCTGGGCCGTGTCGCAGCCCAGTATCCGGAGCTGCTCGGCCTGTGCGCCCGTCTCCACGCCCTCGACCGTGACCGCGAGGTCCAGGCTGTGGGCGAGGGAGACGATCCCCTCGACGATCTTGAGGTCGACGGGGTCCGCCGGGAACTGCTGCATGCTCTGGGTGAAGGAGCGGTCCAGCTTGAGGATGCTCACCGGGAGGCGGCGCAGGTTGGCGAGGTTGGAGTAGCCGGTGCCGAAGTCGTCCAGGGCGATGTCGACGCCCATCTCGGCGAGGCGGCGCAGCGGCTTCAGGAGGTCGTCGTCCGCGCCGATCAGCGCCGACTCCGTGACCTCCAGGCACAGCGCGTCCGGCTCGACGCCCGCGCGCTCCAGGATGTCCACCGTGTCCTGCACAAGCCCTGGATGGGTGAGCTGGCAGGGCGAGAGGTTGACGTTGATGCGGAGCGGCCCGGCGTCCGCGTGGCGTTCTCGCCACTCCCTGGCCTGCCGCACCGACTGCTCCAGCACCCAGCGCCCCAACGGGACGATCAGGCCGGTGTGTTCGGCGAGCGGGATGAAGCGGTCCGGGCCCAGGACGCCGTGCTGCGGGTGCAGCCAGCGCACCAGGGCCTCGGCGCCGCGCACACTGCCGTCGCCGAGGTGGACCAGCGGCTGGTACTCGATGAAGAACTCGCCGCGCTCCAGGGCCGCCGGGAGGGCCGTGGTGAGCCCGTGCCGGGTGATCGCGCGGGCGTCCGCCTCGGCGTCGGCGAGCTCGAAGCGGTTGCCGCCCGCCGACTTGGCCCGGTACATCGTGATGTCGGCGCTGCGCAGCACCTCCGCCGCGCTGCGCTCCGCCGCCGGGCCCTCGACGATGCCGATGCTGCCGCGCACGGTCAGCTCGCGGCCCTCGATCCGGACCGGGGCGAGCAGCGCGTTCATGATGCGCGCGGCGAGGTCGTCGACCTCGCGCTCGGTGTCGGGCCCGGTCGTCAGCGCCACGAACTCGTCACCGCCCAGACGGGCGACCATCTCACCGGGCGCGGTCGCGCAGGACTGGAGCCGGTCGGCGATCTCGACGAGCAGCCGGTCACCGGCCGCGTGGCCGAGGCTGTCGTTGATGGTCTTGAAGCCGTCGAGGTCGAGATAGCAGAGCCCGAAGCGCTGGCTCCCGCCGACGCTGAGCACCTTCTCCAGGCGCTCGAAGAACAGCGTGCGGTTGGGCAGACCGGTGAGCGCGTCGTGCGTGGCCTCGTAGCGCAGCCGGAGGTTGAGCAGCCGCCGCTCGGTGGTGTCCTCCATCAGGGCGAGCTGGTACTGCGGGTTGCCGTCCGCGTCCCGGAGCAGGGAGACGGTCAGGTTGGTCCACAGGACCGTTCCGTCGGGGCGGGAGAACGCCTTCTCCAGGTGGTAGTGCTCGCGCTCGCCGCGGACCAGTTCGTCGTAGAGGGTCCAGGTCTGCGGGGCGTCCTCGGAGTGGGTCCACTCCCTGACGTTGCGGCCGCGCATCATCGGCTCGGTGATGCCGAACATCCGCAGCAGCGCCTCGTTGACCTGGAGGATGTTGCCTTCGAGGTCGGCCATGCCGATCCCTATGGCGGCGCCCTCGAAGACCGCGCGGAAGCGGGCCTCGCTCGCGTGCAGCGCCTGCGCGACCACGCCCTGGGCCTTCAGCGCGGCGGCCGAGATGGCCTCCTGCTCGGCCAGCGTCCGCTCGCGCAGCGCGCCCGCGAACCCGGCGGCCATGGCGTGCTGGAGCCGTGAGGCGCGCACCCGCAGGTCCTCCTGGTCGCCGTCGCCGCCGCAGTAGAGCACCAGATAGGCGTCCACGCAGTCCAGCGACCGGCTGAGCGCCTCCGGGTCGGTGCAGTGCACCGTGACGAGCGCGGCGCCGACCGCCCGCCCCTCGTCCGCGTCGAAGGTCCTCGCCCGCAGCGCCTCGCTCAACCGGCGGGCCAGCGGCAGGAGTTGCTCCTCGAACTCGGGCCGGGTCGAGGACGTCGTGGTCACCGGGAACACGGCCCGGCTCCAGATCGTGGCGAACCGGCGCAGTCTGTCCTCCGGCCCGTCCGGCTCGCCGATCACGCGGTACGCCCCACGCCGGCGAACCCGGAGAAAGCCCAGGGATCCTCGTCGTCGGGGTCCCAGGTCTCCGACTCCGGCCGCCACCGCGGCATCGGCACCAGTCCCGGTTCCACCATGTCGTACCCCTCGAAGAACCGCGCGATCTCGTCGCGCGAGCGCATGATCAGCGGGTTGCGGATGTCCTTGTACACGTCCACCGCGCCTCCTGCCCGCTCCGGTGGCAGCGGGATTCCCTCGTACGAGGCATGCGTGAGCAGCAGCAGGCTGCCGGGCGCGAGCGCGTCGCGCAGCTGGGCCACCGCACCGTACGGGTCGTCCTCGTCTTCCACGAAGTGCAGTATGGCAACGAGAAGCAGGGCCACCGGCCGGTTCAGGTCGATCAGTTGCCGTACTTCGGCGCTCTCCAGGATCTCCTGGGGCTTGCGGAGGTCCGCGGCGACGACGCCCGCGTCCGCGTTGCCGGCGAGGACGGCCTCGCTGTGCGCGACCGCCACCGGGTCGTGGTCGACGTAGACGACGCGGGCGCCGGGGGCGGCTGATTGGGCCACCTCATGGACGTTGCCGAAGGTCGGGATGCCCGAACCGATGTCCAGGAACTGGGTGATGCCCTCGGCGGCGGCGAAGCGCACCGCGCGGCGCATGAACGCCCGGTTCGCCTGCATGATCTTGGGGAGTCCCGGCATGAACTCCATGGCCTTGCGGGCCGCTTCCCGGTCGACCTCGAAGTTGTGCGAACCGCCCAGGTAGAAGTCGTAGATGCGCGAGACGCTAGGCACCGAGATGTCGATGCTCCGTGGGGCCCAGGCGGGACGCTCCATCTATCTCTCCGTGGCGTAGGCGATCCGGTGTTCGAGCTGAGGCTACTGATCGCCCGCCAAAGGAGCGAGCGGAACCGGAAATTGACCGTCCGTTCCCGGTCACTGCCTGCGGCACGTGCCTGTTGGAGCATGCCCAAGTCCCGCTGAAACAAGGCAAACCGGCCCGCCCCCTGCGTGCGGTGCACAGGGGGCGGGCCGACGGGTCGTGCGCGGTGTGTGCTCTCCGGCACTCCGCTGCTGCCTCGGGCCTCCCTTCCGCGGTTCCTCATGACGGGTGGGTGGGGCGGTCAGCCCTGGGGAGGTGACCTCTACTTCTTCGCGCCGACCGGCTTTCCGTCGGGCGCCACGGCGTACCAGGTGCCGCCGACGCCCTGACCGTTGGTGTCCCCGGGTTCCTTGTCGCCGGAGAAGGTGTAGATGGGCCAGCAGTTGACGGTCTGCTGCTTGACGCCGTCGGGCCGGGTGAAGCTCATCAGGCCCTTCTTCTGGACGCCCTTGGTGTCGTTCGCCTCGACCGGACCCACGGCGGGCCACTTCTCCAGGCAGGCTCCGGTGCACTTCGAGATCGGGTCGGGCCAGGCCACGTCCTTGATGAAGCGGTAGACCGTCATGCCGTTCTTGTCGACGACGATCTCGCCCAGGTTCGGGTCCTCACGGGTGGACAGACCGGGCAGCGAACTCAGCGAGGCCTTCTTGCCGGTCGGGGCGAGCGCGTACCACTTGCCGCCCACACCCTGTCCGTTGACGTCCCCGGCGTTGACGTCCTTCACATAGCGGTACGCCGGCCAGCCGCCGATCGTCAGCTGCTTGCTGCCGTCGGTGCGGGTGACCTCGCCGAGCAGGGCCTTGTCGATGCCCTCGCCGGCCGTGGCGTCGTCCGCGGGCACCGGCGGCCAGGTGGTCGCGCAGTCGCCGTCGCAGCTGGACTTCGGCGGCTCGGCGGTGTCCGTGTCGAAGCGGTAGAGGGTCAGCCCGGCGCTGTCGGTGAGCACCTTGCCGAGCTCGGGATTGGTGACGACGGCCAGCTTGCCCGCGGAGCTGGCCTGGGGCGCGGACGCGGCGGCCGAGGGGCTCGCGCCGGCGTTGCCGTAGCCGGATCCGATACCGGAGCCCGCGTTGCCGTAGTCACCGGCCGCGGCCGTCGCTCCGACGTTCTGGCTGCTCGCGGATGGTGCCGCTTCCTGGCCGCACGCCGTCGTCAGCGCCAGCACCGCCGCAGCGCTCGCCACGAGTGAGGCGCTCCGCCAGGAGGTCTTCATCGTCAACTCCCCAAAGTCGTACGGGTGTTGCAGCGCCCTCTGCGCTGCCGCACGGCCATGGGTACGGACGGAAGTGGCTGTTGTGTTCAACGAGGGCACATTTTTCTTTCCGGAACCTGTGTAGGGGGCCGCTCACTCGTTCGGGGCAATCCCCCGGTACTCGGGCGCGGGAGGGCGCGTTCTGGGTTCATGATCTCCGTCGTGCTGCGACCCGAACCGACCCAATACGCCCCGGCCATACGGGTGTTGCTGCTCTTGACACTGACATGGCTGGCCGTCGGCGTACCGGCGAACCCGGCGGCGGCCGACGCCTGCGCCTCCGTCTCGACCGGGCCGGACGGCATCAAGGCGGTGGCTGTCGCCGGAAGCCCGGCCTGGCCGACGCCCCCGCCCTGCCCCACGCCTTCGCCGAGCCCCTCCCCCACGCCGACACCGGCTCCGACGCCGACCTGCCCACCCGAACCGTCACCGACACCACCCCCGAAGCCGAGGCCCACGCCGACGCCGAAACCGACGCCTAAGCCCCCACCCGCACCGACTCCCACGCCGACACCGGAGCCGGCTCCTCCCGCCCCCCGGCCGGCGGCCCCCGTACCCGCGCCGCCGCCACCCGCGCCGAGCCCAAGCCCGACGCCCACGCCGACACCCGAACCCACCCCACCCCCCGCACCCCCCGCCGCGGAGCCCGTGCACTACCCGGCCTACAAGGCCCCGGCGCCCCGCCGCGCCGCCCGTCACGGCACCTCGCCGCTGACCTTCGTCCTGCTCATCACGGTGCCCGCAGTGGCCGCCGTCGCCGCGCTGCGTCCGCGCTGATCTCTGGAGGCCTCTCTTGCCGGAATGGCTTGTTCTCACCCTCGCGATGCTGGCCGCCTGTGCCGTGGTGGTCCTCATCTCCGTCATCCGCCACAAGGCGGCGTCCCAGGACGAGGACCCCAGCGAGACCCCGGACGTCATCGAGTACATGACGATGTGGATCGGCGTGGTGTACGCCATCGTCCTGGGTCTGGCCATCGCGGGCGTCTGGGAGGGCCGCAGCGCGGCCCAGGACCACGTGCAGGCGGAGGCGGTGGCCCTGCACGAGATCTCGGAGCGGGTCCGGGTCTATCCGCCCGACGTCCGTGACCGTATTCGGGAGGATGTCAACGCCTATGTCGGACACGTCGTGCACACCGAGTGGAAGACGATGGCCGAGCACGGTGAGGTCACCGAGCGCGGCGCGCAGCTGATGGAGCGGCTCCGCCGGGACGTCACCGACTACGAGCCGGCGACGGACTTCCAGGCCCAGGCCTACCAGCCGCTCGTCGACCAGGTGGCCGCGGCCGACCAGGCCCGCACCTCCCGCATCAACTCGATGGGGGCGACGATGCCGGGGGTGGTGTGGTTCGGCCTGATCGGCGGGGCCGTCGTCACCATCGGCATGGTCCTGGCCCTCCAGATCCGGCGGACGCCGCGCGAGTTGGTGCTCGCCGGTATCTTCTCCGCGCTGATCGCCTTCCTGCTCTTCCTGATCTGGGACTTCGACGCGCCCTACAGCCGTGGCATCACGGCCTCCGCGGAGCCGTTCCTGAACCTCTTCCCGGGCATCGAGGGCTGACACGCCCTCACCTGACGGACCGCCGGGGGACGGCTGCCACGCCGTCGCCGTCCCCCGGGCGGCCCACACCTGTGCCCCATTCGCCCGACAGCGTTCGCGCACATGTGCGCACCTTCCTAGCGTTCCGATCATCGAGGTGCATTTCTGGCGCGAGCGGAAAAGGTCCGCAAGCTGCTCCTCGGGGACCCGGAGGATTCACCATGCGCGCGATACGCGTAGCTTCGGCCGCTCTGCTGGGCGTCAGTGCCCTCGCTCTCTCCTCCCCGGCCGCCGTGGCCGCCGTGGCGAAGGGCGACAACAACATCACGCCGTTCGGCTTCAGCGTGCTGCCGCAGACCATCGCGGCCGGTGGCCAGGTCACCCTGCAACTGGACCGGGACAACGGCGGCTGCGTCGGATCCGCGACGGTGAGCTCCGGGGTGTTCGACACGATCACCATCCCGGGGAACCGCTCGTCGGCGACCGCGGTGGTCGACTGGGACGCCAAACCGGGCGCGGTCTACAAGGTGACGTTCTCCTGTGACGGGGTCAGCGGTTCGACGAGCCTGACCATCGCCTCCGGCCGCACCAACCCGACGCCCAATCCCAACCCGTACCCCTACCCGTACCGGGGTGTGCACGCCGGTGAGGGCGGCACGGTCGCCGGGTTCGACCTCAAGGAGATCGGGCTGGGTGCCGCGCTGATCGCGGGCTCGGTCGGGGCGGCGTACCACTTCTCGCGCCGCCGCACCTCGGAGGACGGCACCTGACCGTCGGCCCTCGGCAGCAGGCCTTCGCCCCGGCTCCCTTCCCAGGGACCGGGGCGAAGGCCTTTCACGTGCGCTCACATGTCGCCGAAGGGGGAGATCAGATGCGCTTCTCCGAGCGGCGGCGCATCCAGAACAGCCCGCCGCCGATGACGGCCGCGGCCACGAGCCCGCCGCCGATCGCCATGTCGGTCGGGGTGGCACCGGCGGAGGTGCTGCCGCCGAGACCGCCGCGGACACCGCCGATGACGGTGAAGACGCTGTTGAACGTCTTCGTCTGGCCTTCGCAGGTGGTGGTGACGCTGTAAGCGCCCGGGTTGGCGCTCGAGTTGACGGTCACCGTCGCGGTGGACGTGCTGGTGTTGCCGCCCTGCGAGATGAGCTGGGTGGTCGGGAAGGCGTTGGAGCTGATGGTGCTGCCGGCCATCTGGCAGGCGGAGCCGTTGACCGTGAGCACCAGCTGGCCCCCGCGGGCGATGACGCTCGGGGCGGCGCTGACACTGGTCGGCTGGCTCCAGGCCGACGCCGTCGGGGCGGCGAGCCCGACGACGGCGACCGCGGCGGCAGAGGCCGCCAGGGCACGGGTAGTACGCATGTGATCCTCCGCGGAAGACGCCCCGGGAACGGTCCCCGGTCGATCGGCGAGAAAGCGCCTCCCAGAAAGACCCTCAGATGCCGTGCACGCGGGCGCATTTCGGCGATGGTCCGTCCTGGTGAGAGGACACGCCGAGCGAAAAGCACACAATCGGATATTGCCGCAGGTCACGGACCGTCAGAAATTTCCTGTGGACGTCAACTCGGATGGCGCACCGGGAACGCGCTCCCCGGTATGGCGGCCACCCGTTCGCTGCTGTCGCGTCGCCGGATGCACGAGCAATATCTAGCGTTGTCGTATGCACGAATTGACGGGGACGGCCGATCTGGCCGAGGAGGAGGAGCAGCGCAGAAGGCGCGCTCCTTGGGGCGTGATAGCGCTTGTGCTGCTGACCGGCCTCGCTCTCATTCGGAACGGTTCGGGAGAGTTCGACGTGGGTCCGCCGCAGCCGGCGACCGCCGCTGCGGCGGACAGCCGTGTTCCCGGGACGTTCGCCGGGTCCGCGAAGCCACTGCCGTACTCGGTGCCCGAGCGGGTGCGGATCCCCGCGATCCAGGTGGACGCGCCGGTCCTGCCCGTCGGTCTGGACGCCGACGGCTGGGTGGGCGCGCCGCCGCCGGAGGACCCGAACCTGGCGGGCTGGTTCACCGGCGCGGTCTCTCCCGGCGAGAAGGGCACCGCGGTCGTCGTGGGACACGTCGACAACAAACTGGGCCCCGCCGTGTTCTACGGACTCGGGGCCCTGAAGAAGGGGAACCGCGTCGAGGTGCGGCGCAACGACGGAAAGACGGCCGTGTTCGAGATCTACGGCATCGAGGTCTTCGAGAAGAACAACTTCCCGGGCGACCGTGTCTACGGCTCCAAGGGGACCCCGGAACTGCGGGTCATCACCTGCGGCGGCGGTTTCTCCAAGCAGAGCGGCTACGCCGGGAATGTCGTCGCCTTCGCCCGTCTGGTCGAGGTCCGCTGAGCGTTCCCCGACCAGACGGTCCCGGAACACGGATTACGCGTAATGCCGTCTCGGTACGGTGATGTGATAGCCGGAGTCGAGGAGTTGCGGCAGATAGTCACGCAGCGCCCGGACACTCTGGGAGCGGTCGCCCCCGGCGTCGTGCGAGAGCACCACGACGCCGGGGGCGGCGCCGTTCTCGACCCGGCCGACGATGGTGCGGGCGCCGGGGGTGGTCCAGTCGAGGGTGTCGACGGTCCAGGCGAGGGGTTCCATGCCGAGGTCGGCGCCGAGCTGGAAGGCGGCGCGGTTCCAGGCGCCGTAGGGCGCGCGGAACCACTGGGGGCGTTCGCCGTAGGCCTCTTCGATGACATCGCAGGTGCGTTCCATCTCGGAGCGGATCTGGCCGCGGCTCAGGCGGGTGAGGAGGGGGTGGGTCCAGGTGTGGTTGCCGACGACATGGCCCTCGTCGGACATGCGTTCCAGCAGGTCCTTGTTGTCGACCGCCATCTCGCCGCACACGAAGAACATGGCGCGGACGTCGTACTCCGCGAGGGTGTCCAGGATGGCGGGGGTGTAGCGGGGGTCGGGGCCGTCGTCGAAGGTCAGCACCATGGTGCGGCCGCGTCCCGACACCTTCAGGAACGGCTCGTGGCGGACCAGGGTGCGGGCGGGGGCGGTGCGCGGCGGGCCGTATCCGGTCAGGGGCTGGAGGCGGTAGGCCGAGGGTTTGAGCGGGCGGCGCGCCTGGGGGCCGGCGGCGGGGAGCACGGGCCGCTCGGCGGTGTCGCCGGTGGTCGCCGCGAACACTCCGGCCGTGCCGGCCGCCCCGGCAGCGGCGGCGCCGGCGAGCAGGGCCCGGCGCCGGGAGAGCAGCCGTGTGAGCAACTGATCCTTCGTCATGACTCATCAGTCGCCCGAATCACGGGCGACGCACCAGGACTTGACCGGTGCGGCGGCAGGAAAACACCCGCCCGGCCTATGACGGACCGTCAGCGGCGGCGCACCAGAGGGAACGGCAGCGTCTCCCGGATGGTCAGTCCGGTGAGGAACATGACCAGCCGGTCGACGCCGATGCCGAGGCCTCCGGTGGGCGGCATCGCGTATTCGAGGGCGTCGAGGAAGTCCTCGTCGAGTTCCATCGCCTCGGGGTCTCCCCCGGCGGCGAGCAGCGACTGGGCGGTGAGGCGGCGGCGCTGTTCGACGGGGTCGGTGAGTTCGGAGTAGGCGGTGCCGAGTTCGGTGCCGAAGGCGACGAGGTCCCAGCGCTCGGCGAGCCGCGGGTCGTCACGGTGCTGGCGGGTGAGCGGGGAGACGTCGGTCGGGAAGTCCTTGTAGAAGGTGGGCAGCTGGGTCTTCTCCTCGACGAGCCGCTCGTACATCTCCAGGACGACGTCGCCGCGCCCGTCGTCGGCGGTGTACGGGACGCCCGCGCGGTCGCAGTGCCGGTGCAGGCGCGGCAGGTCGGTGTCGGCGTCGATCTCCTCCCCCAGGGCTTCGGAGAGGGCGCTGTGGACGGTCTTGACCGGCCAGGCCCCGGAGATGTCGTACTCCTGGCCGTCCTTGCGGGCGATCGGCGCGCCGAAGGCGGCGGTGGCGGCGCCCTGGATCAGTTCGCGGGTGAGGTCGAGCATGGCGTCGTAGTCGGCGAAGGCCTGGTAGGCCTCCAGCATCGTGAACTCGGGGTTGTGCTTGTAGGAGACGCCCTCGTTGCGGAAGGTGCGGCCCATCTCGAAGACCTTCTCCAGGCCGCCGACGCAGAGGCGCTTCAGGTACAGCTCGGGGGCGATGCGCAGATAGAGGTCGAGGTCGTAGGCGTTGATGTGGGTGGTGAAGGGGCGGGCGTTGGCGCCGCCGTGGATCTGCTGGAGCATCGGTGTCTCGACCTCCAGGTAGCCGCGCTCCAGGAGGCCCTGGCGCAGGGCCTGTACGGCGGTGGAGCGGGCGCGGACGACGTCGCGGGCGGCGGGGCTGGAGACGAGGTCGAGGTAACGCATGCGGACCTTGGCCTCGGGGTCGGTGAGGCCGCGGCGTTTGTCGGGGAGGGGGCGCAGGCACTTGCCGAGGAGCTGCCAGGAGGTGACGAAGACGGTGGGTTCGCCCTTGTCGCTGACGCCGGCCGTGCCCGAGGCGGTGATGTGGTCGCCGAGGTCGGTGTCCGTGCGGAAGCGGTCCACTCCGTCGTGGGTGAGGGCCAGTTGGTGGTCCCCCGACCAGTCCCGCAGCGTGACGAAGACGATGCCGCCGAAGTCCCGCACCCGCATGATCCGCCCGGCGACGGTGACCTGCTCGCCTTCCCGCACATCGGCGAGGGCGTGGGTGCGGGCGGGGACTCCCACCGGGTAGGGGTCGATGCCCTCGGCCCTGAGCCGGTCCAGTTTCCGGTGCCGGACGCGGGCCTGCTCGGGCAGACCCGCGTCCGGACCGCCGGCCCCGGCCTCGTCCCCTCCGTCGAGGCCGAGCGCCGACAGCGACGGCAGGCCCTCGGTGGTGGCCGGCCGCGGCCCGGCCTTCGGGTGCCCCTTTCCCCAGAGTTTGCGCAGCGACGGTACGGAGACGAAGCCCTCGGCGATCCCGGAGGCGAGGCCGATGCGGGCGAGGGCGCCGGTCTCGCCGTAGCAGATGAAGCGGGGGTACCACTCGGGGTGGTACTTGGCGTTGGAGCGGTACAGGGCCTCCAGCTGCCACCACTTGGAGAAGAAGAGCAGCAGGCGGCGCCACAGGCGCAGGACGGGTCCGGCGCCGATGCGGGCGCCTTCCTCGAAGGCCGAGCGGAATACGGCGAAGTTGAGGGAGATCCGGCGCACGCCCGACTTCGGGGCCACCGCGCAGAGTTCGGCGACCATGAACTCCATGACGCCGTTGGGGGCGCTGCGGTCACGGCGCATCAGGTCGAGGGAGATGCCGTCGGTGCCCCAGGGGACGAAGGAGAGCAGGGCGAGGAGCTTGCCGTCCTCGCCGAGGGCCTCCACGAGGAGGCAGTCGCCGTCGGCGGGGTCGCCGAGGCGGTCCAGGGCCATGGAGAAGCCGCGTTCGGTCTCGGTGTCGCGCCAGGCGTCGGCCTTGTCGACGATCTCCTCCATCTCCGCGTCGGTGAGGGCGGAGTGGCGGCGGATACGGCAGTGGGCGCCGGTACGGCGGACCCGGTTGACGGCCTGCCGGGTGACGCGCATGTCGCGGCCGCCCAGGTCGAAGTCGGCCACGTTCAGGATGGCCTCGTCGCCGAGCTGGAGGGCGCCGAGTCCGGCGCGGGCGAAGGCCTTGGCGCCGTCCTCGGAGGCGCCCATCGCGGCGGGCGCCCAGGCGTGCCGGCGGGCCGCGTCGAGCCAGGCGGCGATGGCGTGCGGCCACGCCTCGCGGTCGCCGACGGGGTCTCCGCTGGCGAGGCAGACACCGGCCTCGACGCGGTAGGTGACGGCGGCCTTGCCGCTGGGCGAGAAGACGACGGCCTTGTCGCGCCGGGTGGCGAAGTAGCCGAGGGAGTCCTGGTCGCCGTACGCCTTCAGCAGGGCGCGGATGCGGGCCTCCTCGTCGCCGTGGAGGGCGGCCTCCATGCGCTGCGAGCGGAAGAGGGCGGCGGCGGCGTTGAGGAGGGCGAGGGCGCCGAAGAGGCCGAGGAAGAAGAAGAGGGGGCGGGGCGGGGTGCCGTCGAAGGAGCGGCCTGAGACGAGGCCGCCGCAGACCCGGTTGGCGGCCCACAGGAGGCGCTGGCCGCGGGGCAGGGTGCCGGGGAAGAGTTCCACGAGCCCCCAGCCGGCCAGGATGCCCAGCACCAGCCCGGCGCACAGCACGAGGACGGCCCGGCGGACGGCGGCGCGGCGGGAGGCGGCGTAGAACTCGCGCCGGGCGACGACGAGCAGCGCCAGAGCCAGTCCGCACACGACGAGGGACGGTATGGAGTCGACGTACAGGCCGACGGCCACGCCCAGGGCGTCGACGAGGATCAGCAGGCCCAGATAGACGACCACCAGCCACCAGGCGACCTTCTTGCGGGCCGCGGTGGCGCCGGCGAGGAGGAAGAGGAAGACGGCGTAGGCGAGGTTGGCGCTGATCGGGACGATGAGCAGGTCGAGGAGGCGGACGACGGGGCGCAGGAGCCGGCGCAGCGGAGGGATGAGGGCGAGCAGCAGACAGAGCAGCCCGAGGGCGCCGAAGAAGGCCGCGAAGCCCTCCGGCACCCTGCTGAGGAAGCCGCTGCCGGGCCGTCGTATCGGGCCCTTGGTGTCCTTCGCCGGTACGGCCTCGACGGTGGCACTCATGTTCCGACTGTAGGAACTGCCGGGCCTCCCCGCCCGTCGGGAGGCCCCGCTCGGCTTCGCAACCTGGGGATTCCGATAGCCTCCAGCCGTGACGGAACAGCACTCGCACCAGTTCGAGCGGGGCACGGACGGCCCGAAGGTCATCGTGGTCGGAGTGGACGGCTCGGAGTCGTCGATCCGCGCGGCGGCATATGCCGGCGGCCTGGCCCGACGCCAGCACGCACTGCTCGCCATCGTCTACGTCCAGCCGGTGATGACGGCGGGCGCGGCACTGGGCGCACCGGTCGCGGAAACGACGGACGAGATCGCCGAGGACCTGGTCGCCCAGATCCGCCAGGCCACCGAGCAGAACAAGGGCATATTCGACGTGCGCTGGGAGTTCCACACCTTCCGCGGCGACCCGTACGGCGGCCTCGTGAAGGCGGCGGACGAGCTGAAGGCGGACGCGGTGGTGGTGGGCGCGTCGGAGCAGGCCGGCCACCGGATCGTGGGGTCGGTGGCGGTGCGGCTGGTGAAGGCGGGGCGGTGGCCGGTGACGGTGGTGCCGTGACCCCGGACGGGGTCTACAGCAGGAAGCTCAGCACGACCAGCAGACAGCCGGCCAGCGGGACCCCCAGCACCAGGGCCGCCTTGCGGCGTTGGCGGCGGGTCAGACGGCGGGCGAGGAAGACGTCCGTCCCCGGCCAGCTGCCCGGGAAGCGCTCGAAGACGGGGCGGAGGCAGTTCACCGCGGCCGACTCCACCGGGCTGAAGCCGTTGTACCTGGCCTCCTTGGTGTCGAACCGCACGAAGCGTCCGGCCCAGTCGCCGTCGAACCAGACCGCGCCCCGGACGGCGGACTCCCCGTACGGGGCCTGGCCGAGCGTGTTCCTCCTGGGCTTCGGCGGGTAGTCCGGGAGCCCGCGCGGCACGAGGGGCGCCACCAGCGAGCGGATCTCCTGGTACTCGTCGGCTCCCGCGGCGATGATCAGCACCAGCCGCTCCGGAGGTACGGTCCGGCAGGCGGTCTCCACTTCCCAGAGCAGGCCCGCGCTCGTGCCCGCGCCGACGCAGATCACCACCAGCCGTGCGGAGACCATGAGTTCGGCGACCGTGTCCTGCCAGACCGAATCGTCCACGTAGAGGCGCCGGGCGCCGACCCGCGGCAGCGCCTCCCCCGGCCGGCCGATGGCGACGACCGGACCGATCGACCCGAAGGCCAGCGCCAGTTGCTCCTCCTCCGTGCGCCGGGACACCAGGAGGGCCACCGTCCCGGACTGGATCTGGGAGTACTCGCCGAGTCGCTCGTCCGCGGTGAAGGGCCGGAGATACAGCACGTGGTCGCCGAACTGGTCGTGGACCGCGCGTGTCCCGAGGTCGTGGGGGACGCGCGGCCCATCGGCTCGTACGGGCGACCGTTGCCGGGCCGCCCGTCGCTCCTCGTGGTCCGGCAGGACCGGCGCGCGGTGTCGGCGGCCGGTCCGGGCGAGGTTCCGGCTCACCGTGAACAGCGGCGCCCCGATCGCGACCAGGACCACGATGAAGACGAGCAGTCCCCACCAGGGCATCCCGTCGCTGTCCTCCGCATAGGCGTGCGGCAGTGCGTAGACCCCCATGAAGACCAGCACGGCCCCGACGAGCATCCCCGCTCCGCCCGCCGCGACGTACACCAGCCCGCGCACCGGCTCCTGTCGCCCCCGCGGCCGGAAATTCCGCGACATCGTCTCCCCCTCCGCCCGGCGGCGGCACCCCCCCGTGCATCGTCGGCGGGCCGGAACCACGACGTCAATGACGTCGACGCCGTCATGTGACGGGAGACCGTCACCGTGCTCTCAGAGAGTCCGGAGGAAGTCCAGCAGGAGCGTGTTGAACTCCTCGGGCCTCTCCATGTGCGGGTAGTGACCGACGCCCTCCATCGTCACGGAGCGGCCGTCGGGCACCGTCCGGGCCAGGCGGTCCGCCATGGCGATGGCGTCGGAGGCGTCGAGGGCGCCGTGTACGGCGAGGACGGGTACGGCGATCTGCGGGACGCGCGACCAGGGGTCGGCGAGTGGGGTGTGCCGGTCCGGCTCGTCGGGGGTGTGCTTGGAGAGGGTGTGGGCCGCCATCTCCTGGAGGCGTCGGACGACGTGCGGGGCGACCTCGTCGGCCGTGCGGTGGGGTCCGGCGGCGTTGCGGCCGAAGGCCTCGACCCAGCCGTCGAGGTCGCCGGCGGCGAGCAGGGCGGCCGACTCGCCCGCGCGTTGCAGGGTCCAGGGGTCGGTGTACTCGAAGGCGCTGGTCCCGGCGCCGCAGACGACCACCGCGCGGACCAGCTCGGGGTGTTCGAGGACGGTGTCGGTCACGACCGCCGCGCCCATGCACAGACCGACGAGGACCGCGGGACCGGCGTCGAGGTGCCGCAGCAGGCCGCCGAGGTCGTCCGCCCAGCGGAAGGGCTCGCTCGCGTTGGCGGAGAAGCCGTGACCGCGGACGTCGGGTGCGACGACCCGGTAGCCCGCGACCGCCAACGCCGGTATCTGCTCGTCGAAGACGCGGTGGTCGGCGTATCCGGAGTGCACCAGGACGACGAGGTCGCCGGTGCCCGTGTCGCGGTAGGCGAGGTCGCCGTCGGCGGACGGGTGGTAGCTCAGTTCCGAAGCAACTGTCATGACAACCAAGGTGTCATTCTCGCTCGACTTTGGCAACCCAGGTGTCATGATGGGCGGGTGAACGACATCGACGGACCCCTGCCGCCCGACGAACTCGGCCACCGCGTCAGCGAGGTGTTCGACCTGATCGGCGCCCTCTACCGGCGCGGGCTGCGCAAGCTGGAGCAGGCCGAGGCCGTCGAGGGGGTGTCCGTCGGGGTGCGCTCGGTGCTCGTGCTGCTGCACCGGTACGGGCCGATGACGGTTCCTCAGATGGGCCGGATGATGACGCTGACCCGGCAGTTCGTGCAGCGCATGGTCAACGACGCGCTGGCCCGGGGCTGGGCGGAGAGCATCCCCAACCCCGCGCACCAGCGGTCCTCGCTGATCCGGATCACGGACGAGGGCCGGGCCGTGATCACGGCGATCCTCGACCGCGAGCACGCCTTGAACCGGCAGGTCGGCGGTGAGCTGACCGAGGCCGAGCTCAAGGCGTGCGCGCGAGTGCTGAAGGAGATGCTGAAGACGTTCGACCACGTGGACGCCGACTGAGCCGCTTCCCCGTCGACAGAGCTACTTCCCCTTCGGCTGAGCTACTTCCCCATCGTCAGGCCGTCCTTCGCCGCGCCCCGGCTCAGCACCACGTCCCGGATCCGGTCGCGCACCCCGCTCAGCTCGGCGCCCTCGGCGATCGCCTGATCGATGTTCACCACCCGGCCCGCGTCGATGTCGAACAGCTGCGGAATGAACTCGGCTTTCTTCACCTCCCATCGGCCGCCCGGCTTGGCGGGCGGTGCGAAGGTGAAGCGTCCGATCGTCGACTGGTTGCCGCGCGGGTCCTGGACGCCCTGGTAGTTGTACATCTCGCCGGCGATCTGGTCGCCCATGCCGTAGATGACCCAGGTGCCGTTGACCTTCTCGTACGCCTGCGGGATGTGGGCGTGGGTGCCGAGGATGAGGTCGATGTCGGGGCGGCCGTTCGTGCGGGCCGCGGTGAGGGAGCGGGCGAGCGTGAGCTGGCGGTCGTCGGGGGCGTCCTGCCATTCGGTGCCCCAGTGCACGGAGACGACGACCACATCGGCGCCGGCCCGACGGGCGGCGCGGGCGTCCGCGAGGATCTCGCCCTCGTCGATGAGGTTGACGGCCCAGGGCTGCCCCTGCGGCAGCGGATAGCCGTTGGTGTCGTACGTGTACGCGAGATGGGCCACCTTCGCCGAGCCCGCGCGCAGCATCGTCACGGTGCGCGCCTCGTCCTCGCTGCGCGCGGTGCCCGCGTGCCGTACGCCCTCGCGGTCGAGGGCGTCGAGGGTGCGGCGGACACCGTCGGCGCCGTCGTCGAGGCTGTGGTTGGAGGCGGTGGAGCAGCCGTCGTAGCCGGTGGCGGCGAGGCCCTTCGCGACCTCGGGCGGGGATTTGAAGGCCGGGTAGCCGGTGTAGTCGCCGTTCGCGCCGTAGACGGTCTCCATGTGACACAGCGCCAGATCGGCGCGGGAGACGAGCGGTTCGACACCGGAGAACATCGGACGGAAGTCGTAGCCCGAGCCGCCCGCGTCGTAACGGGCGCGGTCGATGATCGAGTTGTGCGGGAGGACGTCACCGGAGGCGACGAGTGTGAAGCCGCGGGGTCCGTCGGCGGACGGGGCCGGGCGGCCTGGTCGGTCGGGCGGTTCCTGGTGCCGGGCCTGGCAGGCGGCGCCTGCGGCCAGGAGGGCCGTAAGGGTCAGGGCCAGGGCCACCTGTCGTCTGCGTGCCATCATCAGCTCACCCCACTGTGATCATATTTACGCACAAATAAGTACGAAGATGAACGGCGCCGCAAACGGTTCGGGCACGTTCATTCGCCCGATGGGCGAGGCGGAGGGAACCGTTCGTCGTACCGTTCGTCGACGCGATCGACCGTCCGCCGCAGATCCATGTGCGCGCCCTGTCCCTCGCCGTCACCCTGCGATGCCATACGGCCATGACGGCCGGAACCACGCTCACCAACGGGACGACCGCCGAGCACGAGCTCGCCGCACTGCAGCGGGAGCACGGCCGGCCGCTCTTCGCACTGCTGCTGCGGCTGTGCGACGGCGACCGGCAGCGCGCCGAGGACCTCGTGCAGGAGACCCTCGTACGGGCCTGGCAGCATCCCGAGGCGCTGCGCGCCGACGACTTCGACTCCGTACGGCCCTGGCTGCTGACCGTGGGACGGCGGCTCGCCATCGACGCGCGGCGGGCCCGGCAGGCGCGGCCGCCGGAGGTCGGGGACGCGATCCTGGAGAACGCGCGGGTGTGCGCCGACCACGCCGAGCGGGCCGCCGCGGCCCTCGATGTGCGCGAGGCTGTGAAGACACTCACTCCGGAGCACCGTGAAGTCCTGGTGCTCGTGTACTTCCAGGGGGCGAGTGTGGCGGAAGCCGCCGAAACCCTCGGAATTCCGCCCGGTACGGTGAAGTCTCGCGCGTACTACGCGCTGCGCGCCCTGCGCCGGGTGCTTCCCGGCTATGCGGCCGACCTGCGATGAAACTCATGGTGCGGCAAAGGATTCGCAAAGCGCCTTGCTGAGGACCATGGTTGAGTAATCGGCTGTCTTCATCCGTGTTCCGCACTGGGGCCCGGTAACGGGCGACGCGCACGCACCGGAGGAAGGCAGGAAGGGATGCAGCACAGAGGTCAAGAGAGCACGGATGGTGCCGGCGGCGGGGAACTCATCGTCCCGATGGCCTGGTTGTACGCCGAGTACATCGCCGACGAGCTGCTGCGGACCGGCGATCTGATGCCGCCGACGTCCTTCGAGTTCCGCGCGGGGCGCGACGCCCTGGCGCTGACCATCTTCCTGTCCGACACCGACGGCGAGCTGTCCGGGATCCGGGTGGTCTCCCAGTTGGAGACATGGCTGTCGCTGACGGCGTACGACCAGCCCTGGCAGGACTGGGTGCGCGAGCGCATGGCACGGCTCACGGCCGAGGCCGCCGAGTCCGGCGCTCCCGCACCGGATCTGAACCTGGCCGAAGCGGCCTGGCAGTGGCTGGAGGAGACCGAACTCCTCGCCCCCGACCTCAACGCCGTCCCGGGCGGCGGCCCGGCCGTCGGCATCGGTCTCGGCGAGGACGAGGGACCGCAGGTGTGGACGAAGGCATGGCAACTCGGGCTGCCGCTCGGGCACCTCGCCATCCACCTGTTCTAGCCACGCATCCGGCCGCGCCACGGCCGCGAAGGGGACGGTCCCGGACTTTTTTCGGACGGGACCAATCCTCGTGCCGGGCGGCTCCGAATCCATAGGTTGCGATTCTGTGTGTGCCTTGAGTGATTCGGCGTTGCGGTGCGTACGGGTGGGAGCAACGAGTAACCCCACCCGCACCCAACGGCACGAGGATTCCGCATGAGGTCCCAGGAGAGGCATCGCGACGTCGCCGCGTACGCGCTCGGCGTGCTGGACGAGGCGGATGCCTTCCGCTTCGAGGATCACCTCATGGAGTGCCCTCGGTGCGCGGCAGACGTCACCGAGTTCGGCCCCATCACCCGGCAGTTGATGCTGTACCGGCGCTCCACCCCGCAGTTCGTGAGCCCGCTGGCCAAGCCCGGCCCCCGGATGCTGGACCGGCTGATGTCCGAGGTGGCCACGCGCCACCGGACCGGACGGCGCCGGTTCCTGTGCGCCGTGGCGGCGACCGTCGCGTTCGCGGTGGCCGGACCGGGGATCGTGGTCCTCGCAGGGGGCGGCGGGGACACGGCCCAGCGGATCGAGGCGACCGACGCGCGCTCCGGGGTGTGGGCGCAGGTCACGGCCGAGGACGAGACCGCGGGCACCCAGGTGGAGCTGAAGGTGAAGGACGGCGCGGGCCCCCGCACCTGTCTCCTGGTGATCGTCGGCCACGACGGCTCCGAGGAGACGCTCACCACCTGGACCGTCCCCCGCCACGACGCCCGCGAACTCATCATGAACGGCGCCTCGTCGTACCACCCCGACCAGATCGCCCGCTACGAGGTCCGCACCACGGACGGCGAGCATCTCGTGACACTCCCCGCCGGCTGACGTCGAACGTCGCGCACGGTCCCCGCGTCTCAGGAACGACAACCGTCCGGTCCTGGGGGGACACATGCGTACACGCCTCGCACCACTGCTCGGTCTCTTCGCCCTGTTGCTGACCGGCTGCGGCGACGAACACGGATCCCGCGCCCAGACCGACGACTCCAAGTCCCGCGCCCGCGAGGTGGCCGAGGCCTGGGACGGCTCACGGGCGGCCGAGGTGTGGCGCGCGGGCTACTACCCGATGGCGGACGTCGTCCAACTCCCCGACAACGCCTTCCGCGACGAGCACGACAAAGAGGCGTACGACGCCCAGAACTTCGTCCTCGAAGGCGAACTCCCCACCGGATCACCCGAGACGGGCAAAGTCCAGTGGCGGCGCGGCGGTTCACTCACCCTCCCGCTCATGGACGCGCAAGAGGCGTACGGCAGTGTCGCGCGCGGCGGCAATGACGGACCGCATCTGACCGTGACGAAGGCCGAGTTGGGGAAGACCACCCTCGTCACCACCCGGGGCCCGGCCACCGTCCCGGCCTGGCTGTTCACGCTGGAGGGCTACGACACCCCGCTCAAGCGGATCGCCCTCGCCCCCTCGGAACTCCCCAAGTCGCCGATCGGGCCCGCCCGGGAGGTGCCGACGGACTGGCTGATGCCGCTCGAACAGTTCATCAGGACCGGAGCGGACGGCCGGTCGGTCACCGTCCTGGCGGGACACGGCGCGTGCGACGACGGGGCGGTCGTGCACGCCCTGGAGACCGACGGGAGTGTGGTGCTGTCCGCGGCCGTCGTCGGGACGAGCGACGGTGACTGCACCTCCAATCTGCTCTTCCAGACGGTGACGGTGAAGCTGAAGCGCGAGCTCGGCGACCGGGTCCTCCTGGACGCCTTCACCGGCGCGCCGGTGGCGTACGGGCGCCAGACCCAGCACGGCTGACGGCTACTTGAGCAGCCTCGACATCCTGCGGTCCGCGAGCGGTTTGCCGCCCGTCTGGCAGGTCGGGCAGTACTGGAGGGAGGAGTCACTGAAGGAGACCTCGCGGACGGTGTCGCCGCACACGGGGCAGGGCTCGCCGGTACGGCCGTGGACGCGCAGGCCGCTCTTCTTCTCCGCCTTCAGCCGGCCGGCCGCGACACCGCGAGAGCGCTCGACGGCTTCGGTGAGGGTGGTGCGCAGGGCCTCGTACAGGCGTGCGGTCTCCTCCGGCGTGAGGGACGCGGCGAGTTTGAAGGGGGACATCTTCGCCGCGTGCAGGATCTCGTCGCTGTAGGCGTTGCCGACGCCGGCGATGAGGGACTGGTCGCGCAGGGCGCCCTTGAGCTGCCGCCGCTCGGGGGCGAGGAGCGCCGCGAAGGCCGCCTCGTCGAAGTCGTCCGCGAGCGGGTCGGGGCCCAGGCGGGCCACGCCCGGGACGTCCCGCGGGTCCTGGACGACGTACACCGCGAGGCGTTTCTGCGTGCCGGCCTCGGTGAGGTCGAAGCCCTCGCCGGTCTCCAGGGCCACGCGCATCGCGAGCGGGCCCTTGCCGGGCTTGGGCGGGCCGTCGGGGAGGCGGTCCTTCCAGTGCAGCCAGCCCGCGCGGGCGAGGTGGGTCACGAGATGCGGGCCGCCGTCGGTCTCCAGGTCGAGGAACTTGCCGTGCCGGTGCACGGCGACGACCTCGCGGCCCTCGACGGCGGTGAGGGGTGGGTCGTACGTCTTCAGGACGCTGATCGCGACGGGCAGGACCCGGACGATCTCGTGGCCGACCAGGTTCTCGGTGAGGAAGTCCTTGAGCGCTTCGACCTCGGGGAGTTCCGGCATACGTCCAGAGTGCCACCGGAGGCGGGTGGGTTCACCGCCGGACCGCTCAGCTCCGTTCCGGCACCATGAACTCGCACCACACGCACTTGCCGCCGCCCCGCGCCTCCACGCCCCACACGTCGGTGAGCAGGTCGACGAGGAGGAGGCCACGTCCCGACACCCCCGACTCCCCCGCCTCGCGGCGGCGCGGGAGGGCGCTGGAGGAGTCCTCGACCTCGACGCGGAGGCGGCGGTCGGAGCCGGCCAGGACCCGCAGGGTGACGATGGCGGCGCCCTCGGTGTGCATGAGGGCGTTGGTGATCAGTTCGTCGGCGACCAGCTCGATCTCGTCGGCCCGGTGCCGGGCGCCCCAGGCGCGCACCGCCGCGCGGATCATGTGGCGGGCCTCGGACAGCGCCTCCGGGTCGCCCGACGCGACGTGCTGCTGGAGCCGCCCGCCGGACTGCGGGGTGTCCAGGCCCCGGCGGCGCAGCAGGAGCAGGGCGACGTCGTCGTCGCCGCCGCGTTCCTCGGCCACGTCGATGAGCCGGTCGGCGAGGTCGCGGACGTCGGCGGGCCCGGAGGCGACGAGCGCGGTGAGGGTCTGCACGCCGTCGTCGAGGTCGGCGCCGGGCTGTTCGACGAGGCCGTCGGTGCACAGGAGCAGCGTGTTGCCGGGGTCGAGCTCGACCGTGCCGACGGGGTACTCCAGGCGCCCGAACTCGGCGGACAGGCCGAGCGGCAGACCGCCCTCGACGGGGACGCGGCGGCAGCTGCCGTCGGCCTGCCGGACGAGCGGGTCGATGTGCCCGGCGCGGACGACCTGGACGACTCCGGTGGCCAGGTCTGCTTCGGCGTACAGGCAGGTCGCGAAGCGGTCGGTGTCGAGTTCGTGCAGGAAGACGGAGGCGCGGGCCATGACGGTGGCGGGGGTGTGGCCCTCGGCGGCGTAGGCGCGCAGCACGATCCGCAGCTGGCCCATGACGGCGGCCGCGTGCGTGTCGTGGCCCTGGACGTCGCCGATGACCGCACCGACCCGGCCGCCCGGGAGCGGGATGAGGTCGTACCAGTCGCCCCCGATGTCCCGCCCGAGGGAGGCCGAGCGGTAGCGGACGGCGACGTCGGCGCCGCGCACGCTGGGGATGGTGCGCGGCAGCATGGCCTGCTGGAGGCCGGTGGCGAGGTCCTTCTCCTGTTCGTAGAACATGGCCCGCTGGAGGCTCTGGGCGATGCTGGAGCCGAGGGCGACGAGGACGTTGCGGTCCTCGGGCGAGAAGCCGCGCCGGTCGCTGTAGAGCAGGCCCATGGCGCCGATGGGGCGGGCCTGGGCGATCAGCGGGAGGTAGGCGGCCGAGGTGATGTTCAGGTCGGTGATGTGCGGCCACAGCACGGGGTAGCCCTCGGCGAACTCCTCCGGCGACTCGATGAAGCGCGGGGTGAGGGTCCGTACGACCTCGCTCATCGGGTACGGCTCGTCGATGCGGGTGACGTCGGTGCCGGGCACGAAGCTGCCCGCGGGGCCCTCGGCGACCAGCCTGATACGGCCCGCCTCGACCAGGCCCATGACCAGGCTGGTGGCGCCGAGATGGGTGAGGCCGTGGGTGTCCTTGAGGACGTCGATGACGTCGTCGACGGTACGGGCGTAGGCGAGGGCGGCCGTGGTGAGCTGGACGACGTTGGTCTGCTCCTGCCGGGCCTCGTCCTGTCCGGCCTCCTCGCGGCGGCGTTCGAGGTCGGTGAGTTCCTGGGTGGCGTCGCGGACGATGCCGACGATGCGGCGCGGCCGGCCCGTCTCGTCGCGCCGGATGTAGCCCTGGGTGTGGGTCCAGCGCAGGGAGCCGTCGCGGCAGCGGATCCGGAAGTAGGTGCCGTAGTTCTCGCTGCCGTCCTTCATGGCCTGGGAGACCAGGGCGTCGAGCCGGTAGCCCTCGGGGCTCGGCACGCGGATCGCGAGGGTCGCGGGGTGGCCGTCGTATTCGTCGGGGCGCAGGTCGAAGACCTCGTGGGCCTGGGCGTCCATGTGGAAGAGGCCGGTGTCCAGGTCCCAGTCGAAGCTGCCCATGCGGTTGAGCGCCAGGATCGGGTCCGGGTGGGCGGGCCAGTCGTCCGGGAGTGACAGGGCGCTCGCTCCCCGATCAACCATGGGGCCACCTTGCCAGGGTTTGTCCGATTCTTCGACTTCTCCGACTGGGGGGACTCAGTCGCCGAACACGTCGGTGGGGCTGTCGAAGATGCTGTCGGTGGTGGTCGGCTCGCCCGGCTCATCGGGCTCGGCAGGCCCGTCGGGGATCAGTCCGCCGCCGTCGGGGAGGTCGGGGGTGTCCGGGACGGTCTCGGGGCCGATGTCCTGCGGGGTGGTGCCGGTGGGGTCCTCGACGGTGGGGTCCTGGACGGTGGGTTCGTCGGGCACGGTCGGGGTCCGGGGGGCGGTGGCCGGGGGCAGCGTTCGCTCCGCGGTGTCCTCGTCCGGGGAAGGGGTGAATTCATCCGGAGCGGCACTCGGACTCGTACTCGGACTGACGCTCGGGGCCGGAGTCAGGATCGCGACAGACGTGCTGGACGGGGACTCCGAGAGGCTCGGCGTCGATGTGGGTGTCACCAGGTCCGGCGGCGGTACGACGTGGTCGTGCCGCGTGTCGTGCCCGCAGGGCCGCTCGATCCAGGTGTGGTGGACGATGTCGATGATCGTGATGTGGGTGATCACCTGGGGTGCCGGAGTCACCACGACCACGTGCCCGGGCCGGTAGCCGGACCACGCCTGCCCGCCGGTGACCGCGCCGCCGCCGGTCGCCCGCGCGGGCGTCAGCGGGTTGCCGCAGGCGCAGCGGACGCGGGGCACGCCCCGGTTGTCGACGAGGACGGCGGTGCCGGTCTGGAGGACGGACTGGAAGCCGGTGGCCCGCCCGTCCCGGTACCCGTGGTTGGTGACCCGGGTGTCGGCGCGCAGCACGACCGAGGTGAGGGAGCGCAGATACGCCGGGACGGAGCCCGGGGAGACGCCCGCGACCCGCGCGAAGGCCCGCCCCCGGTCCGGGTTCGCGGCCAGGTGGTCGATCTGGCGGTTCACGTCACAGCTGCCGGACCCGGCGGTGCCGCCGTAGAGGCCGGGCGTCGCGCCGGAGATCGACCGCACGCCCGAACGTGCGGGTTGCCGCGTTCGGGTGAGGGACGAGGGGCTGGAGTGGGGACTGGGGCTGCGGCCGGTAGTGGTCGTCGTCGCCGTGGAGTCCGTGGAGTCCGTGGAGTCCGTGAAGGGGTCTGGTCCCTGGGCCCCGACGGGCTGGAGGAACAGTTCTCCGTCGGCCCGCGTGGCCGTGTCGCCGGAGCCTCCGCAGGCGGCGACGATCAGTGCCGCCGAGAGCGCGCAGGCCGTGACGAAGGTTCCGGTGGAGGTACGCACCGTGTTCTCCCGCCTCAAGCCGGGCAGTTCGTCACTATTGTCTGCTTCACTCACTTGGGTTACGCAAGTGGAGGCGCGGTACACGGAGCGTGACATAGGGTTCCGGCGCGACAATGGAGGGAGGAGGGCCTGGCCGTGGACTGGTTCACCGCACCCGACTACTGGCTGAGCCGGCTCGTCTTCCAGCGGGCGCTGGCCGGTGTGTACCTCGTCGCGTTCCTGACGGCGGCCCTTCAGTTCAGGGCGCTGCTCGGTTCCGGGGGCATGCTGCCGATCCCCGCGTACGTGAGGCGGGTCCCTTTCAAAAAGGCACCGAGCGTCTTCCAACTCCACTACTCGGACCGGTTCTTCGCGGTCTGCGCGTGGTCGGGCTGCGCGGTGTCGGCGGCCCTGCTGGCGGGCGCTGACTCCCAACTCCCCCTCTGGGCAGGCATGCTGCTGTGGCTGACGCCATGGATCCTGTACCTGTCGATCGTCAACGTGGGCCAGACCTGGTACGCCTTCGGCTGGGAGTCCCTGTTGCTGGAGGTCGGCTTCCTGTCGGTGTTCCTGGGCAACGACGAGGTGGCCCCGCCGATCCTGGTGCTGTTCCTGCTGCGCTGGATCCTGTTCCGGGTGGAGTTCGGCGCCGGGCTGATCAAGATGCGCGGCGACGCCTGCTGGCGGAAGCTGACCTGCCTCTACTACCACCACGAGACCCAGCCGATGCCGGGCCCGCTGAGCTGGTTCTTCCACCACCTCCCCCGCCCGCTGCACCGCGCCGAGGTGGCCGCCAACCACGTCACCCAACTCGCGGTCCCGTTCCTCCTGTTCACCCCCCAGCCCATCGCGACGGCCGCCGCGTCCCTGATGATCCTCACCCAGCTCTGGCTGGTCCTGTCGGGCAATTTCTCCTGGCTGAACTGGATCACGATCGTGCTGGCACTGTCGGCCCTGGAACTCCCGAGCGACCCGCCGCCGGTGGCCGAGGCCCCCCTCTGGTACGAGGTGGTGGTCCTGACGGCCGGCGCGGGCCTGGCCTACCTCAGCTACCACCCGGTCACGAACATGATCTCCCGCCGCCAGATCATGAACCGCTCCTTCGACCCGCTCCATCTGGTCAACACCTACGGGGCCTTCGGCAGCGTCAGCCGATACCGCTACGAGGTGGTCGTAGAAGGCACCGCCGACGAGATCCCGCACAAGGACTCGACCTGGCTGGAGTACGAGTTCAAGGGCAAGCCGGGCGACCCCCACCACTGGCCCCGCCAGTTCGCCCCCTACCACCTGCGCCTGGACTGGCTGATGTGGTTCGCCGCCCTCTCCCCCTCCTACGCCGGCTCCTGGTTCGGCACCTTCGTGGAACGCCTCCTGGAGAACGACCGAGCCACCCTCAAACTCCTGCGCCACTCCCCCTTCCCCCTCGACACCCCACCCCGCTACATCCGCGCCCGCCTCTTCCGCTACCAGTACACGAGCTGGCGCGAACTGCGGGAGACGGGGGCTTGCTGGGAGCGGACGTTCGTGCGCGAGTATCTGCCGCCGACGCGGCTGGCGAGTGCGGTGCGGCAGGAGTCCTGAGAGCCACCGTCATCACAGAGAGGAGTCGTCATGGACCGTCGAGGGGATCAGGTCAGGATCGTCACGCCCGGTGACCGGAGGCCGGGGCCCCGCACGCCGGGGATGGACCGGCAGGAGGCCTTCGCGACCGAGGGCACCTGGTCGGGATACGTCCGCACCGAGGCCGGGATGACCTCCGGCTGGCATCACCATGGTGAGTGGGAGTCGGTGATCTACGTCCTCAGCGGCGCGTTGAGGATGGAGTTCGGCCCTGACGGAGCGGACACCGTGGAGGCCGGCCCGGGCGACTTCATCCACGTGCCCAAAGGCGCCGTGCACCGGGAGAGCAACCCTTCGGCGCGGGCCGCCGACATCATCGTCGTGCGGGCCGGCGCCGGTGGAGAGTCGACCTTCAACGTGGACGGCCCGGAGCGGGGCTGAGCACGCGGGGTGTCAGAGGCCGTAGACGCGGGTGGCGGTCGTTTCGAAGATTCGGGGGTCTGACCCCACCAACTGACGTGCCGTGTCGAGTACTTCGGTGTAGGTCGCGGCGAGGCGGCACACCGGCCAGTCCGAGCCGAACATGAGGCGGTCCGGGCCGAAGGCGTTCAGGGCTATGTCGGTGTAAGGGCGTAGGTCGTCGAGCGTCCAAGTGGTGGGGTTGGCTTCGGTGACGAGGCCGGAGAGTTTGCAGACGGTGTTGGGGTGGGTGGCGAGGGTGTGGAGGTGGGTGGACCAGGGGGTGAGGGTGCCCGAGGTGATGGGGGGTTTGGCCATGTGGTCGAGGACGAAGGTGAGTTGGGGGAGCGACTCGGCCGTTTTGGTGGCGGCGGGCAGGTGGTGGGGCAGGATCACGAGGTCGTAGACCAGGCCCGCTTCCGCCACTGCGGCCAGGCCTCTGCGGACGTCCGGTCTCAACAGCCATTCCGGGTCGGGCTCGGTCTGGACCTGGTGGCGGATGCCCTTGAGGTAGTGGCCGCCGGGGAGCTCGCGGAGGCGGGCGAGTTCGTCGGTGATGTCCGGGCGGGTCAGGTCGGTCCAGCCGACCACGCCCGCGATCAGGTCGTGGGTGTCCGCGAGCCTCAGGAACTCCGGGGTCTCCTCCGCCACGGTGACCGTCTGGACCAGGACCGTCCGGTCGACTCCGGCGGCGGCCGCCTCGGGGGCGAGGTCCGCCATCGTGAAGTTCCGTCGGATCGGGCTGGATTCGGGGATCCAGTCCTGGTCGCGGACCGAGAGGTCCCAGACGTGGTGGTGGGCGTCCACGACGGTCACGGCAGCTCCCCTACGACGGTCACGGCAGCTCCCACACCACGGGCAGGCCCGCGTCCGCGCCCTCGCCGGAGTAGTCGTGCACGACGTCCAGCAGCTCCGCCATGCGGGCCTGCCAGGCCACGTTGACCGGGAGTTTCTCCAGCTCGGCGAGGAGGCGGCCGTAGTCCTCGCAGTCCAGGACGTGGAAGAGGTCGGTGCCGCTGCGCCAGATGGTCCAGGAGGTCGCGCCCGCGGTGCGGATGGCGTCGGTCAGTTCCTTGGGGACCTCGCGGTGGGCCGACTCGTACTCGGCGACGCGGTCGGCGCGGACCTTCGTGTGCAGGGCGATTCTCATGACGGCTCCTCCAGCAGCCCCGTCTCGCGCAGCTCCTGCCAGAACGCCTCCGGTACCGGCGTCGCGAACTGGTCGGCGCAGTCGTGGACTTCGGCCGCCGACCGGGCGCCCACCAGGACACTGGTGACGGCCGGGTGGGCGGCGCAGAAGGCGAGGGCGGCGGCGCGCAGGCTGATGCCGTGTCGTTCGGCCACCGCCTTCATCCGGAGGGCTCTGTCCAGCAACTCGCCCGGCGCCTCCGTGTAGTTGTACGTCGATCCCGGTCTCGGATCCGCCAGCAGGCCCGAGTTGAAGGCGCCGCCGACGACCACCGACGTGCCCTTCGCCAGCGCCGCGGGGAGCAGTTCCGTGCGGGCGCTCTGGTCGAGCAGGGTGTAGCGGCCGGCGCACAGCACCACGTCGACGTCGGTGTCGCGGACGAAGCGGGTGAGCATCTCCGCCTGGTTCATGCCCGCGCCTATCGCGCCGACCACGCCCTCCGCGCGGAGCTTCTCCAGGGCCGGGTAGCCCTCCCGGAAGGCCTGTTCGGCGTGGTCGTCGGGGTCGTGGAGGTAGACGATGTCGACGCGGTCGAGGCCGAGGCGTTCCAGGCCGGCGTCCAGGGTGCGTCGTATGCCGTCCGCGGTGAAGTCCCAGACGCGGCGGTGGGTCGCGGGGACGGCGAAGCCGTTCGCCAGGTCGTCCCCGCCGCCGTCCGCCGCCGGTTCCAGGCGGCGGCCCACCTTCGTCGAGATCAGGTACTCGTCGCGCGGGTGCTCGCGCAGGGCGGCGCCCAGGCGGCGTTCGGAGAGGCCGAGGCCGTAGTGGGGCGCGGTGTCGTAGTAGCGGATGCCGCGCTCCCAGGCGGCGGCCACCGCCTCGTGCGCCTGTTCCTCGGGGACCTCGGTGTAGAGGTTGGCTATGACGGCGGCTCCGAAGCCGAGGCCCTGGGGCGTGGGACGCGTGCTCACTGGCCCGCCGGGCGCAGTCGCAGGCCCTGCATGCCGCCGTCGACGGCGAGCGAGGTGCCGGTGGTGGCGCCGGAGAGCGGGCTCGCCAAGTAGGCGATGGCGCCCGCGACTTCGTCGGCCGAGACGAGGCGTCCGGTGGGCTGGCGGGCCTCCAGGGCGGCGCGTTCGGCGCCGGGGTCGGCGGCCCTGTCGAGGAGGCGGCCGATCCACGGGGTGTCGGCGGTGCCGGGGTTGACGCAGTTGACGCGGATGCCCTCGCGGACGTGGTCGGCGGCCATGGCGAGGGTCAGCGAGTACACGGCGCCCTTGGTCGCGCTGTACAGGGCGCGCTGCGGGAGGCCCGCGGTGGCGGCGATGGAGCAGGTGTTGACGATCGCCGCGTGCGACGACGCGCGCAGGTGCGGGAGTGCGGCGCGGGCCGTGCGGACCATGCCGACGACGTTGACGTCGAGGACGCGGTGCCATTCGGCGTCGTCGTTGTCCTCGACGGTGCCCTGGGCGCCGATGCCCGCGTTGTTGACCAGGACGTCGAGTCCGCCGAGCTCGGCGACGGCGGCCGCCACCGCCTGGCGGACGGAGGCGTCGTCGGTGACGTCGGCCTTGAATCCCAGCAGGGGCTTCGGCACGGACGACGGGTCGAGGTCGAGGACGGCGACCTGGGCACCCCGCGCGGCCAGGAGTTCCGCGGTGGCCCGGCCGATGCCGGAGGCGCCTCCTGTCACCAGCGCCTTGAGACCCTCGAAGTCGCTCATGCGGCGTGCCCCTTCTTCTGCTCGGCATTCTGCTCGGTCTGCTGGTCTGTCTTCTGCTCAGCGAGGTCGGCGGCCCAGAAGGCGCCGTCCGGGAACGTGTACCGCGCGATCGACTCGGCCTTCATGGCGGCCGAGAAGCCCGGTGCGGTGGGTGCCGTGTAGTGACCCTGCCGGATCACCACCGGATCGAGGAAGTGGTCGTGCAGATGATCGACGTACTCGATGACCCGGCCCTCGGTGGTGCCGGTGACCGCCACGTAGTCGAACATCGACAGGTGCTGGACGAGCTCGCACAGCCCGACCCCGCCCGCGTGCGGGCAGACCGGTACGCCGGACTTGGCGGCCAGCAGCAGGATCGCGAGGTTCTCGTGGACACCGCCGACGCGGGCCGCGTCGATCTGGACGACGTCGAGGGCGCCGGCCTGGAGGAGCTGCTTGAAGACGACCCGGTTCTGGACGTGCTCGCCGGTGGCGACCTTGACCGGCGCGACGGCCTCGCGGATCGCGGCGTGCCCGAGGATGTCGTCGGGGCTGGTGGGTTCCTCGATCCAGTACGGGTCGAACTCGGCGAGCGCCCTGGTCCAGCGGATCGCGTCGGCCACGTCCCAGCGCTGGTTGGCGTCTATGGCGACGCGGATGTCCGGGCCGACGACGGACCGGGCGACCCGGCAGCGCCGTATGTCGTCGTCGAGGTCCGCGCCGACCTTCAGCTTGATCTGCCGGAAGCCGTCGGCGACGGCCTCGGTGGCGAGCCGGGTGAGCTTCTCGTCGCTGTAGCCGAGCCAGCCGGGGGAGGTCGTGTAGGCCGGATAGCCGCGTTCCAGGAGGTTGTGCACACGCTCCTCGGCGCCCTCCCTCCCCTTGCGGAGGATCCCCAGCGCCTCTTGCGGGGTAAGGGCGTCGGTGAGGTAGCGGAAGTCGATCTGGGCGACCAGCCACTCCGGGTCGGCCTCGGCGAGCAGCCGCCACAGCGGCTTGTCGGCGCGTTTGGCGGCCAGATCCCATACGGCGTTCATGACCGCGCCGATCGCCATGTGCATCACGCCCTTCTCGGGGCCGAGCCAGCGCAGCTGGCTGTCGCCGATCAGGTCGCGGTTGAGGGTCCCCGGGTCGGCGCACAGCTCGTCGACGGACCGTCCGACCACGTGGTGCCTGAGCGCGTGGATGGCGGCCACCTGGACCTCGTTGCCCCGCCCGATGGTGAAGCTGAAGCCGTGCCCCTCGTGTCCGTCGGTGCCGTCGGTGCGCAGGACGACGTACGCGGCCGAGTAGTCGGGGTCCGGGTTCATCGCGTCGGAGCCGTCGAGCTCGCGCGAGGTGGGGAAACGGATGTCGTAGGTGTCGAGCGCTGTGATGCGAGCAGGAGCGCCGGGGGTGGGTGACACGGACGGCCTTTCGGTCGGGGGCGGGGTGAGCGCGGGGTCAGTCCTGGGCTCGGCCGGTCGTCACACGGGCGATGATCAGTGCGAGCAGGATGATTCCGCCGTAGATGGCCTGGATCCAGAAGGACGGCACCTGGGCGAGCGTGAGCAGGTTCTGGACGACGCCGAGCAGGAGTACGCCGGTCAGGGCACCGAACATGGTGCCCTTGCCGCCGTCGAGGCTGATGCCGCCGATCACCGCGGCCGCGAACACGGTGAAGATCATGTTGTTGCCCTGGTTGGCGCTGATCGCGCCCACGTACCCGGTCTGCATGATCCCGCCGACCGCGGCCAGGGTGCCGGCGACGACGAACACGCCGAGCATCACGCGCTCGACGCGGATACCGGCGGCGCGGGCCGCGTCCGCGTTGCCGCCGATGGCGTACAGGGCGCGGCCGACGCGGTGGTACTTGAGGACGAGCCCGGCGATCGCGAAGGCGACCGCCGCGACCCACACGGACATCGGGACGGTGAGGAAGGTGGTGGTGGCCAGGGAGTAGAAGCTGTCGGGCATCCCGAACAGGGTCTTGCCCTTGGTCGCGCCGACGAGGAGTCCACGCAGCACAATCAGCATCGCGAGCGTGACGATGAACGCGTTGAGCTTGAACTTGACGACGAGGACGCCGTTGAAGGCGCCGACGGCCGCGCCCACGAGCAGGACCGCGAACAGGGCCAGTCCGGGCGGGAGTTCGGTGCCCCAGCCGGACTGGGCGGCGGGCAGGACGAGCAGCGCGCCCACCGCCGGAGCGATACCGACGACCGACTCCAGGGACAGATCGAACTTGCCGGTGATCAGGACCAGCGACTCGGCCAGCACGACCATCGCGAGGGCGGCGGAGGCGCCGAGGATCGAGATCAGGTTGCGCTCGGTGAGGAACGAGTCGTTGACGATCGCGCCCAGCACCATGAGCACCAACAGGGCGGGGACGAGGGCGAGTTCGCGGGCTCGGCGCAGCAGGACCGTACGGGCCGAGCGGGGGGCCAGGGCTCGTACGGGCGCGAGCGGCCGGGCCGCCTTGGTGTCAGCCATGGTCCACTCCTTCGATGGAGGCGATCAGCTCGTGGTCGCGCCAGCCCGCCGGGTGCTCGGCGACGACACGGCCGTGGAAGAGGACGAGGACGCGGTCGCAGCGGCGCAGGTCGTCGAGTTCGTCGGAGACGACCAGTACGGCGGTCCCGTCCTCGCGGGCGGTGTCGACGCGGGCCAGCAGGGACTCCTTGGACTTCACGTCGACGCCCGCGGTGGGGTTGATGAGGACCAGGAGCCGGGGGTCGGAGGCGAGGGCGCGGGCCATGACGACCTTCTGCGCGTTGCCGCCGGAGAGGTCGGAGACGGGCTGGTCGGGGCCCTCGGTGTGGATGTCGAGGCGTTCGATCAGCTCGGTGGCGAAGCCGCGTTTGCGGTCGCTGCCGACGAAGCCGAAGCGGCCGAGCCGGTCGAGGACGGTCATGGTGGCGTTGTCACCGATGGTCATGCCGAAGACCAGGCCCTGTCCGTGCCGGTCGCGCGGGACACAGCCGACGCCCGCCTCCAGGGACGTGCGCACATCCCCGAACGGGAGCCGCTCGCCGTCCAGTCGGGCGGTTCCGCTGGTGGGCGTGTGCAGTCCCGTGAAGGACTCGGCGAGCTCGATCTTGCCGCTGCCGCTGATGCCGGCGAGGCCGACGACCTCACCGCGGCGGACGGTCAGGTCGACGTCCTGGTAGGCGTCGGAGGTGAGGCCGCGGGCCTCCAGGACGACGGGGGCGGCGCGGTCGACGTCCCCGAGCTGTACGGCCTGTTCGGCGATGGTCTCGCCCGCCATCGCCTCGACCAGGGACGCGCGGGGCATGTCGGCCACGGGCGCGGTGACGATCCAGCGGGCGTCGCGCAGGACGGTGACGGTCTGGCAGACCTCGTAGACCTCCTGGAGGTGGTGGGAGATGAAGAGGAAGGTGACGCCGTTCTCCTGGAGGGCCCGCATACGGGTGAAGAGGCGCTCGATCTCCCGGTTGTCGAGCTGGGCGGTCGGTTCGTCGAGGACGATGAAGCGGGCGCCGAAGCTCAACGCCCGTGCGATCTCCACCATTTGACGGTCCTCGACCTTGAGGTCGGCGGTGCGGGCCTCCGGGTCGACACGCACGTCCCAGGTGTCGAGGAGCTCGGCGGCCTCCTCCCGCAGCCGGCGCCAGCTGATGAAACGGCCCTTGAGGGGCTGGCGGTTGATGCTGCGTTTCCCCGGGGGACAACCCCCGGACCCCCGGCCGACCTTGCGGTTCACGCGTGTTGATCTGGCAGCGTGGATTTCGGCGATGAAGAGATTCTCGGCAACCGTCAGTTCCGGGACGAGGGTCGGCTTCTGGTAGACGCAGGCGACCTTGCGGCGCCAGGCGTCCCGGTCGGCGAGCGCGGGCGCGGGCTCGCCGTCGAAGCGGACCTCGCCCTCGTCGGGCGCCTGGAGGCCGGTGAGCACGGTGACCAGGGTCGACTTGCCGGCGCCGTTGCGGCCGACGAGGGCATGGGACTCGCCAGGCAGGACGGTGAGCCTGCCGTCGGCGAGGGCGGTGGTGGGGCCATAGCGCTTGACGATGCCGTGCGCTTCAACGAGTGCCGTCGTCATTTGACCGTGTTGCCCCAGAGCGCGGGGTCGTCGACGTTGTCCTTGGTGACCAGGGGCGCCGGGAGCTGGTCCTCCAGGATGCCGCTGGGCAGCTTGACGATCGTGGAGTCGTGGTCCGTCGGACCGGGCTTGAAGGTCTCCCCCTTCATCGCCGCCTTGATGTAGTACATGCCGTACTTGGCGTACAGGTCCGCCGGTTGGGAGACGGTGGCGTCGATCTGGCCCTTGCGGATGGCGTCGTACTCCTGCGGGATGCCGTCGTTGGAGACGATCGCGATGTGGCCGGCCTGGCCGACCGTCTTCAGCATCCCCTTCGACTTCAGCGTCTGGAGCGTCGGCGCGAGGTAGACGCCGCCGGCCTGCAGGTAGATGCCCTTGATGTCGGGGTTGGCGTTGAGGAGGGTGTCCAGCTTGGAGGCCGCGGTGTCCGACTCCCACTTCGCGGGGATCTCCAGCACCTTCAGCTTGGGGAAGTTCTTCTTCGCACAGGCGCGGAACGCCTCCGAGCGGTCCCGGCCGTTGACCGAGGCGAGGTCGCCCATGATCTGTACGACCTTGCCGCTGGTGATGTGCTTGCCGAGGTAGTCGCAGGCCTTCTCCCCGTACGCCACGTTGTTCGCCCGTACGACCATGGCGACCTTGCCCTTGTCGGGCGCCACGTCGACCGCGACCACGGGCACTCCCTTACGTTCGGCCTGGTCCAGGCCCGCCTCGATGGCGGCGCTGTCCAGCGGGGCGACGACCAGGCCCTCGACGCCCTGGTTGAGCTGGTTGTTGATGTCGGTGATCTGCTGGGACGGGTCACTGTTGGAGTTGACCGTCTTCAGCGCGTCCACGCCTTCGGACTTCGCCATCTTCGGGACGTAGTCGTTGTACGACTGCCAGAACGGCGAGGTCAGCAGGGGCAGGATCACCCCGACCTTCCCGCTGCCGTCCCCTCCCCCACCGCCGGCCGATCCGGCGCTGTCCTTCGTACTTCCGCACGCGGTCAGCGCGAGGGAGACGGCCGCGGTGACCGCCACCGCGCCGACCATCCGAAACCTGTTCCGCTTTCCCACTGTCCTGACGGGCATCTCACGGCTCCTCGTTGAGCGTGTTCGAGCAGATGCCCGCATACTTATCAGACCACTCGACCGGAAGAACACCCTCCAGCGCGGATTTTCCGCGAGTTTGGGCTGTAGTGGTCCGACCACATCCGTGGCTAGACTTCGGCCACCCGGTGAGCGGTGAGTGGAGGAACGGCGTGGACGAGACAGCCCCGCACGAGACAGCCCCGCAGAAGGGCACCGTGACCCAGCGCGCCATCGAGCAGATCAAGGCGATGATCGGCGAGGGGCGCCTGGAACCGGGGCAGCGGCTGCCGACCGAGCGGGACCTCGCGGTGCAGCTCGGGATCTCGCGCAGCTCCATGCGGGAGGCGATCCGCGCGCTCACCGTGCTGGGGGTGCTGGAGGCCCGGCACGGGTCGGGGATCTACGTCACGCAGCTGGAGGCGGGGGATCTGCTGGAGACGTTCGGTGTGGTCGCCGATCTGTCCCGGGGGCCTCAGCTCGTGGAGCTGCTTGAGGTGCGGCGCATTCTGGAGTCGACGGCGACGGCCATGGCGGCGGCCCGGATCACTCCGGATCAGCTGGCCGAGGTCGAGGAGCATCTGACGGCCATGAACGCCACGGACGATCCCGAGGAGATCCTCGCCCACGACCTCGCGTTCCATCGGGAGATCGTGGCGGCCGCGGGGAACGACACGATGGCCGCGATCCTGGAGGGGTTGTCGTCGCGCACCTTCCGGGCTCGGGTGTGGCGGGGGTATCAGGAGGAGGGGGCGTTCGAGCGGACCCGGCGGGAGCATGCGGCGATTCATCGGGCGCTGGTGGGGCGGGATCCGGAAGCGGCTCGGGCGGCTGCGGCGGCGCATGTGGGGGAGGTTGAGCAGTGGTTGCGTAGTGCGTTGGAGGAGGGGTGGTGAGTCGGGTGCGGGCCGGTGGGGGCTGGTCGCGCAGTTCCCCGCGCCCCTAAGAGAAGCGGCGCTGAACCGCCCGGCACTTAGAAGTGCAGCCTCCTTGCCTCTACTTCCGGCAACTTGCTCCACCAATGGCCGTACCGGCTGTAGACCGTCGGTTCACGGTTCGCCAGTAGCGTGCCCAGTGCCCGAGCCTCCTTCGCCAGGCCCTTCCACGCCTCGTCCGACAGGTCATGGAAGGCCGTTGCCTCGATGCCTCCCTCCACCGGGCGCCACACGCCGGCCACGTAGCCGTCCACCAGCAGCGTCGGCAGTACGTCCCCGTTGTTGCGGGTCACCAGACGGCGATAGTCGGGCGGGATCACGCGGCTGCGGTCGGCGTAGGCGAGCAACACGCTGTCCCACATCGGCAGCAGGCGGGGCGGGGCCGGGGTGTCGGCGGGTGGGCGTGGGGCGCCGGGGATGTCGTAGAGCGTCGTGCCGTCCGGGCCTTCCAGTTCTTCCACTGCCGCACCGAGTTCGCGCAATGCCTTCTTGACCCGCGCCCGTTGCACCGTCGCGAACTGCGCCACGTCCGCGATCGACGCCGGCCCGTACGCCTCCAGATACCGCAGAGCGAGCGCCCGCAACGCCGATTCGTCGGGCTCAGCCGCGAAGCTGCCCTCGGGCGATGCCACGTACGCGGGTGAGTACTCGAACGACCATGGGCCGCCCGTCGGGACATGCGTCAGCGGTGTGTACGACCGCAGCCCCCACCACGCCCCGTCCTTCTTCTCCTCGCCCACCCGCTCGGCGAGCCACGACGTCATGTCGCCGTTCGACCGGGGGTGCGCGGCGAACTCCAGGAGCCCCGGCTCCAGTTGGGCCGCGTCCGCCGGGGTGAGGCCGGCGGCGGCGAAGCGGTAGCCGAGGCGGGAGGCGTGCAGGGTGGGGCGCATCGCCTCCCGGAGCATGCGGTAGTCGTCGGAGTGGACCGCGTGCAGGGTGATCCGGAGCAGGGTCGCCTTCACCAAGGTGCGGTCGGTGAAGGCGGCGTCCAGGTCGGCGGGGTCGAAGCCGTCGACGCGGTTCCACAGCGCGAGGTACGGCGACGCGGGCTGCTGCGCCTGGAGGGCGAGGACGCGCTTCGTGGCGTCGCCGACCGACAGCGGCTCCCGGCGCAGGAGCAGCTGTCGGGCGAGCGTGGCGCGGTTCAGTTCTCGCGCGGTGATGGTCACGGGCGTGATTGTGCCCTGAACCTCAGCGTCATCAGCTGGAAGGGACGCAGTCGGAGCGAGCCGCACCACCACATCGCCGCTGCCGTCGTCGGCCGGCTTGACCGCCGCGATCACCACCGCGTCCCGGCCGACCGTCACCAGCGGGGCGACCTCGTCCGACCCCGTCAGGCGCCGCTCGGGCAGATTGATCCGCCGGCCCTCGCGCACCGCGTCACCGATCGCACGCGGCGGGCGCCCGCCAGGGCCGAGGTCACGTGCGCCCGGTCGCGGGGCTCGTTGGCGTCCCAACCTGCGCCGCGGCGGACCGACGCCGATCCGGCGTGGTACCGGCCTGGCGCGCGGACGCGGCCACCAGGTCGTCGACGCCCTGATGACCGCACCGTCCGCCTGCCCTCAGATCCGCGACCTGTACATGCTGAATCGCGATATCCGCACCGTGCTCCGGGCCGCGGTGACCCGCACCCGCCACCGTCTGGCCCGCACCGCGCCCGGCAGCAGCAGGATGCGGCTCGCGCCGACCGTGCCGGCCGCGGTGACCTCGTTCCAGGCCCCGTCGCGGTACGCCTCCACCACGAAGCTCTCGATCTGCTGGCCGTGGCGGATGTCCTCCGCCAGCCGGATCCGGTCCACCTCACGGACCGTGCCGAGGTCGACGGTCACCAGGCCCGGCGCGACGGTCGTACGGGCACCCTGCGCGAGATCCTCGGGCATCTCCCGGTCGATCCGCTCCCGGAACTCGCGCAGCCGGGTCACGTCCGCCGCGGGCAGCAACCCGTCCGTGTCCGGCGGGATGTTGAGCAGGAGGACCGAGTTGCGGCCGACGGACCCGAAGTAGATCTCCGTCAACTGGTCGACGCTCTTGGGCTGTTGGTCGGCGTGGTAGAACCAGCCGTCCCGGATGGACACATCGCACTCCGCGGGCCACCACTGCACATAGTCCGTGTTCGGCTGCGCCCGCACCAGCGCGGCGCGGCTGCCCTCATCGGGGGTGTCGTACGACAACGCCCAGTCGGTGCGCCCGTACTGGTTCTCCTTGACGGGGACGACGCTCCACTCGTCCTCGCGCGCCAGCCCGCTCTCGTTGCCGACCCAGCGCAGGTCGGGTCCGGTGACGGCGATCGCCGCGTCCGGGGCGAGGTCCCGCACCAGGGTGTACCAGCTGTCCCAGTCGTAGTTCTCCACCTTGTCCGACGGGATCCGGCCCTGGGCGCCGTCGAACCACACCTCGTCGATCCGGCCGTACTCGGTGAGGACCTCGTAGAGCTGGTTGAGCATGTGGGCGCCGTAGTCGGTGGCATCCAGCGTGTACGTCCGCGGGGGTGTGCGGTCGTCGCCCTCGACGAGGGTGGGGATGGTGCGCGTCGAGCGGGCGCTGCCGTTGGCGTAGACGCCGTCGAGGTACTGGTTCTCGTCGGCGGGCGAGATGTAGACGCCGACCTTGATGCCGTACCGGCGCATGGAGTCGGCGAAGGCGCGCAGTACGTCGCCCTGGCCGCCCCGCCAACTGCTGGACGCCACCGTGTGGTCGGAGTAGCGGGAGGGGTAGAGCACGAAGCCGTCGTGGTGCTTGACGGTGAGGATGGCGAGCTTGAAGCCGCCGTCGCGCAGGGCTTCGGCCCATTGGTCGGTGTCGAGGCCGGTCGGCTGGAAGACGTCCGGGTCCTCGTCGCCGGTGCCCCACTCCAGGCCGGTGAACGTGTTGACGCCGAAGTGCAGGAACGCGGTGCGCTCCAGGGCCTGCCAGGCGATCTGCCGTGCGGTGGGCCGGACTTGGGAGGCCTTGCGGACGAGGTCGTCGGCCGTGTCGTCGGGGCTGACGGGGATGCGGTAGAGGGGTTCGGCCGGGAGTGGGGCTCCCTGGGCGGTCGTCGAGGTGAGGCCGGTCGCGAGCAGCGCGGAGACCGAGCCGGCGACGAAGGTGCGTCTGGAGACGGTCATGGCGGCGAGGCTCCTCAGATCAAATGCCATGGTTCAAGTGCCATACGGCGGGCTGGTGTCGGTCGGGCGGGTACTGGACGATCCGGCCGTCGGTGACGCTCATCGCCATCTGGGTGATGACGTTGACGAGGTGGTATCCGTCGGCCGCGGGCCGCAACTCCCAGCGCTGAAGGGTGTTCGAGGCGCCGCAGGTGTCCCAGGTCGCCTCGACCCCGGGCTGGAGCGGCACGTTGAGCGTGAGCTTGCCGCCGCTCACCGCGAGGCAGCCGGCCGGGCCGCGCAGCGTCACATAACCGTCCGGGGTGCGGGCCACGTCGGCGGTGAAGGACACGCCGTCCGCCTGGAAGGTGTACGTCCCGTCCGTCACCGGCGGCTTGGTCAGGTCCCGCCATCCCGGCGCGTGCCCGACGGCCGTGCCGCGTGCGGTGAACTCGGAGTAGGTGGCGTCCGGGTGCGGGTCGCCCCAGGTGGCCTGGGCGAGGTGGCGCAGGGCGGGCCAGAGCCGGACGGCGACCTCGTTCTCGGTCTCGCCGCGTCCGTTGTCGGGCCAGAGGCTGATCTTGGCGCCGGTGATGCCGGTGGACGAGGTGAGCTTCTCGCCCTCGAAACTGCGCGGGTCCCAACTCTGGTCGTACAGGCCCTCGGTGTCGCTGTGGAAGCCGCCGCGGATGAGGTAGAGGGAGTAGGAGGCGTTCATCAACGGGTAGCCCTGGGCGATGAGTTGTCTGGGCTTCGTCGTCACGTTCAGCCAGTGCTCGACCGTCGTGCCCGCCGTCACCGGGACGGTGTTGGCGCCGGTGAGTCCGTCGTTCCAGATGCGCAGCCGCTTGCCCTTGCCCGCCGCGTAGGCGTGGACGCGGTTGACGAAGTCGATGAAGGCGTCCTGCGGAGTGGCGGCCGAACCGTACTTGTCCTGGGCGTACTTGAGGATCTGCGGATACTTGGCGAAGTCGGAGCCGAGCATGTACTCGTCGGCGCCCATGTGCCAGGCCGGGGCCTTGAAGACCTGGGCGTATTCGTCGATCAGGCTCGTGTAGTAGTCGAAGGCGGCGGGCTGGGTGATGTCGAGCCGCGCGGTCTGCTTGTTCCCGTCGGAGTCGGTGAGCTGGAGGTCCGGGCGGTTCTCGATCCAAGGGTCCATGTGCCCCGGGGAGTTGATCTCGGGGATGATCTCGACGTGGTACTTCTCACCGAGGGCGACGAGCCGGCGTATCTCGTCCTTGGTGTAGTAGCCCCAGGTGTCGGCCTCGGGATGGGCGTCGCTCTTCACCTTCAGTTCGAGGAGCAGCTGGTTGAGCTTGTTGTATGCCATCTCCCGGACGAGGTTCTCCAGCCAGGGCAGGGAGACGTGGATGTAGCAGGCGCAGACGCCGACGCCGCGTTCCTTGTAGCGCGGTACGTCGACCGTGTGTCCGGCGGGGATCCGGTCGCCCTGGGCGAGGAGCTGGAGGAGGGTCCGGGTGCCGTAGAAGGCGCCGGTCTCGGTGGCGCCGGTCACCGACAGCCGTCGGCCCGCGCGGAGTTCGTAGCCCTCGTCGCCGAGCGACGCCCGGGACGGCTGGATGTCGACAACGATGTCTCCGCCGCGCGCCCCGCCCGCGACCACCGGCACGGTGCCGTGCCCGGCCGCCCGGAGATCCTCGGCGAGGGTGTCGGCGACCCGGACCTCGGCCGGGCTGTCGGCCACGAGACGGGTGCCGGAGCCGTAGCGGTAACTGCCGGACTCCGCCGTCCAGTCGGCCAGCGCGGGTACGGTGACCGGGGCCGCCGCGGCCTCCTGGGCGGCCGCCGGGACCGGGGTCAGGACCGGGGCCAGGACCAGAGCCAGCGCGGCGGCGACACCCAGGACCTGACGTCTGAGGAACGTACTCACGGGGTGACTCCCATTCATCGGATGATTGATGATTGGGCGGCCCTCAGGTGCTGTCAATGGGACGAGAATTCAGCCGAGTTGGGCCAGTGATCGGATGACCTGGGGTTCTGTGATGACCCGGTCGCGAAAAGTCCAACAACACCGGCGCGAATGTCCAAGGCCGGCCCGCGCCACGACCGAACCCCGGCCCCCTCTCGACGTGCGGCCCGAGCAGAGGCACAGTTCTCCTACGTACTCGCCAGTACCCCCGAGGAGCGCCCCGTGACCAGCTGGATCGGCCGCACCGCCGCCGAGATCGCCGCCGCCGTGCAGGAGAAGCGGACCACGCCCCGCGAAGTGGTGGCCGAGCACCTCGCCCGGATCGAGCGGCTGGACGGCCGCGTAGGGGCCTTCCGGACGGTGCGGGCCGAGGCGGCGCTCGCCGAGGCCGACGAGGTGGGCGCCCGCACCGACCTGGCCGAACTGCCGCTGGCCGGCGTGCCGATCGCCGTCAAGGACAACCTGGCCGTGCGCGGCGAGTCCAAGCGCATCGGCTCGGCGGCCACGCCGGACACCCCCTCGGCCGAGGACCATGTCACGGTGGCCCGGCTGCGGGCCGCGGGCGCGGTGGTCGTGGGTCTGACGAACGTGCCGGAGCTGTGCGTCTTCGGTACGACCGAGGGCGTGCACGGCACGGCCCGCAACCCGTGGGACACCTCGCGCACGGCGGGCGGCTCCTCGGGCGGCAGCGCGGCCGCCGTCGCGGCGGGCCTTGTGCCCATCGCGCTGGGCAACGACGGCATGGGCTCGCTGCGCATCCCGGCGGCCAACTGCGGCCTCGTCACCATCAAGCCAGGCCACGGGGTGGTCCCGGCGGGCGTGAGCGACGGCGACTGGTTCGGCATGTCCGAGAACGGCCCGCTGGCCACCACGGTCGAGGACGCGCGCCTGATGCTCGGCATCCTGGCCGACTCCGCGTTCGCCCCGCCGTCGGAGGCCGGCATGCGCAAGGTCGCCGTGTCACTGCGCAGCCCGATCGCCGGCATCGCGGTCACCAAGCCGTATACGACCGCCGCCCGGGACGCCGCCGAGGTCCTCATGAAGTCCGGCCACCAGGTGCGCCGCGCCGACCCGCCCTACCCGCTGTCGCTGAGCTTCACGTCGCTCGCCCACTGGACCGCGGGGACCTCGGAGGACGCCCAAGGACTGGACCCGCGCCTGCTGACCCGCCGCACCCGCGTCCACGCGGCGGTGGGCCGCCGCTTCGTGAAGAGCGTGCGCACCGGCCAGAGCCGCGAGGAACTGCGCCGCCGTCTGGAGCCGTTCTTCGAGGAGTACGACGTCCTGCTCACCCCCGCGCTGGCCCGCCGCTCCCCCAAGTCGGTGCCGTGGCACGAGCGGGGCTGGCTCCGCAACGTGCTGGCCAACACCAACTACTCGCCGCTCACCCCGCCCTGGAACCTCACCGGCTGGCCCGCGATGGCCGTCCCCTTCGGCACGCTGCCCTCCGGCGCCCCCAGCGCCGTACAGCTGGTGGGACGGCCCGGCTCGGAGGCGTTGCTGCTGGAGGTGGCGGAGCGGCTGGAGAAGCTGCGTCCGTGGCAGCGGACAGCGCCTCTGGACTGAGCCGCACGGCGGAGAACCAAGTCGTACGCACAGAAACCGCGGCCGACTCTCGGCCGCGGTTGCTTCGACAGCCATGGGCGTGACTCCGGCACGCCCATGCCGTCGGCGATCGCGAAGGGTCAGTCGACGCTGGGCAGGATGTGGGGCTCGGCGAGGTCGTCCTCGTAGCCGGCCAGGCGGATGGGGGCCGAGCGGGCCCACACATCGAGGCTGCCGAGCTGTCCGGGCCGTCGGCCGGCACGCTCCGGGCGTTCCTTGGGCCGTTGATCGCGATTCGTCTTCTCCGGTGTCACCGCGCACTCCTTATGTGTCGGGTCACCCTCGGGGCATACCGGTCAGTGTGCGATCTGTCGCCGGACGCCCGCTCGGGTCTGAGTCGAAAGCAGTTCGGACGCGGTGGCGCCGGTAACTCTGGTGAGACCGGCCGTGGTGATCGGCTTGCCCCGGGACGGACCGTGGGTGTGGGTGGGACCCCGTACTGCTGTCCGTCCGCTACAGATTAACCAAATGAGCGGGGGCCCGCTCGATGGGGCTGAAAACAAGGGGTAACTTTCACAAGTCACCCGTGTGCACTCGGTCCTGTTATGCACCGGTTTGCCATCTGATGCCCCGTAGGGAAAGTCACTCGTTCGGCCTACACGTGCGGCCGTGCCTTCGACGGACCCCGGTCGCGCAGTTCAAGTCCCGTTGGCCGAATCGCAAGGCGGCCATGATCTGCTGACGGACGGCAACGGCTTGTCCGGCGGGAGGACTGACGCATGGAGCTGCGCAGTGTCGAGGAGCTGATGGATCTGCTGTACGCCTGCCGTGATCAACACGCGCTGCGCACCGCCGCGCTCCTGCGCCGCGGCCGCCCCGCCGACAAGGAACTCCAGGTGGCCGGGCTGGTGCAGGACATCGGCCGGCTGCTGGGCCCCGGCGACGAGGCCGCCCGCTCCGAACGCGCGGCCGAGGCCGTCCGCCCGCTGCTGGGCGAGCGCGTCTACCACCTCGTACGCCGTCACGGCCCCGTCGGCGACGACGACCTGCTGCGGCTGCGGCTCGCGGACGAGGAGAGCCGGACCGCGGCCTTCGACGCCGGCGTCCTGGAGGACTGGCGCACGGTCCTGGAACTCGTCGCGGAACGGCACTCGCGTCTCGGGGCTGTCGACTGACGGTCCGTCATGAGACGGTACGCCGATGACATCGCCGTACGGATCAGATGACGGACGCGAGGACGGACTCAGGGACGGCCTTCAGGGCAGGGCCGCGATCGTCACCGGCGGCACCCGGGGCATCGGGCGGGCGGTCGCCGAGCGGCTGGTGTCGGCAGGCGCGCGGGTGTGCGTGACCGCGCGGGACACGGCGGAGGTGCGGCGGGCCGCCACCGAGCTGGGCGGCATCGGCGTGGCGGGGAGTGTGGGGGATCCGGCGCACCTGGAGGAGGTCGTCCGGCGCACCATGGGCGCGTTCGGCCGGGTCGACGTCGTCGTCAACAACGCGGCGACCAACCAGCCGTACGGCCCGCTCATGGACGCCGATCCGGACGCGTGGCGCGCGGCGTTCACGGTGAACGTCGAGGCGCCGCTGCGGCTCGTGCAGCACGCCTGGCGGGCCTGGATGCGGGAGCACGGCGGCTCGGTGGTCAACATCTGCACGGAGGGCGCGACCCATCCGGGCCCGAACATCGGCGCCTACGGCACGTCCAAGGCGGCCCTGCTGCACCTCACCCGGCAGCTCGCCGGCGAACTGGCTCCCCGGGTGCGGGTCAACTCCGTCTCCCCCGGCCTCGTCCGCACGGAGATGGCCCGTTTCGTATGGGAGCCGCGTGAGGAGGAGGTCGCCGCGGGGCTGCCGCTCGGGCGGATCGGGGAGCCGGCGGACGTGGCGCGGGCCGTCGTATGGCTGGCCTCTGAGGAGGCCGGGTGGATCACGGGCGCTGATCTGCTGGTGGACGGCGGGACGCGCGTCAGGGCGGCGCGGCCGGGCGGGTACGCCGTCCACGACCGGCTGCGCTCGTACGCGCCGCCCGACTCATGACCGTATGGCGGTCTTGCGTGCCGCCTGGTTCCTGACCGTCACGGGAACAGCGCGATGCCCATGAAGACGATCAGGAAGAAGAAGACGATGAGCGCGACCGAGCTCCAGGTCCACGGATGCCTGATCCGTTCGCTGGGACCGCCGCGGGGCCGGTCCTCGGGGAGGACGGGGTGGGCCGGGCGGTCGCTCGCGTAGAACTCGGCGTCGGTCGGGTAGTGGTTGCGCGGATCGCTGAGGGCGCGCGGATCGATGCTGTGCGTACTGGCCATGACGACTCCTGGCACGGTGTTCACCAGGGTCCGGGTTCCCGGCGGGCGCCCGGCCACACGTCACGGCCGGCGATCACCACTTCCCGGGTGCGTAGTCCTTCAGGAAGACCCCGTACAGGTCCTCGCCCTGCTCACCGCGTACAACAGGATCGTAGACCCGGGCGGCGCCGTCGACCAGGTCCAGCGGGGCGTGGAAGCCCTCCTCGGCCAGGCGCAGCTTGTCGTAGTGGGGACGCTCGTCGGTGATCCAGCCGGTGTCGACGGAGGTCATGAGGATGCCGTCGCTCTGGAACATCTCCTGGGCGCTGGTGCGCGTCACCATGTTCATCGCGGCCTTGGCGGCGTTGGTGTTCGGGTGGCCCGCGCCCTTGTAGCCGCGGCCGAAGACGCCCTCCATCGCGGAGACGTTGACGACGTACGCGCGCTTCGAGGAGGCCTTGCGCGCGGCCTCCGCCATCGACGGGCGGAGCTTGCTGATGAGGATGAACGGGGCCGTGTAGTTGCACAGCTGGGTCTCGAGGAGCTCCACCGGGGAGATCTGCTCGATGGTCTGCACCCAGGTGTTGGTGTCGACGACGTCCGGGACCAGGCCGCCCGCATCGATGGCGGTGCCGTCGAGGTGCCGGGCGACGCTGGCGTTGCCCGCGACGAGCGCGAGGTCGGCGACCTGCTGGGCGTCGAGGCCGGAGATCCCGACCGGCAGGGCGGCGAGGCCGTCGACCGCGCCGGAGCCGAAGGCGCCGATGACGTGGTGGGCGGGGAGCTCACCGGCGGGCAGCGGGGCGCTCTCGCCCTCGACCAGGGCGGCGTACGCGGACGGCAGACGGCGTACGGTCTGGGTCGCGTTGTTGATCAGGATGTCCAGCGGGCCCGCCTCGGCGACCTGGTCGGCGAGGGCCACGGCCTGGGCCGGGTCGCGCAGGTCGATGCCGACGACCTCCAGGCGGTGCATCCAGTCGCCGGAGTCGTCCATGGCCTTGAAGCGGCGGATGGCGTCCTTGGGGAAACGCGTGGTGATGGTGGTGTGCGCGCCGTCGCGCAGCAGCCTGAGCGCGATGTACATGCCGATCTTGGCTCGGCCGCCGGTGAGCAGGGCGCGCTTGCCGGTGAGGTCGGCGCGGACGTCGCGCTTGTCCCGGTTGAGCGCGGCGCAGTCCGGACAGAGCTGGTGGTAGAAGTAGTCGACCTCGACGTACCGGGTCTTGCAGGTGTAGCAGGAGCGGGGGCGCTGGAGTATCCCCGCGATCTTCCCGGCCTCGGTGACGGACGACGGCAGGATGCCCTCGGTCTCGTCGTCGATGCGCTGGGCGGAGCCGGTCGCCGTGGCCTCCGTGACCTGCTTGTCGTGCGCGGTCTTGGCGGCCCGGCGCTCCTGGCGGCGGCGCTGCTTGACGGTGCGGTAGACGCCGGCGGTGGCACGGCGCACGGCGATCGCGTCCGGGTGGTCGACCTCCAGCTTGTCGAGCTCGTCGAGCACGCTGAGGCAGACGGCGAGCCGCTCGGGGTCGATGCCGGGGCCGTACTCGATCCCGTCCACGGCCGCTTCCGTGGCCGCCGGGCCGTCCTCTGTCACCGTCATCGCGCTGTCGTTTCCTTGGCTCACCGTGCGGCGCTCCGACCGCGTCCGCTTTCGAACGGGGAATTCTACGGAGCGCCCGGCCGGTCCTCCAAAAACACGGAGGGTCAACCCTCGCAGGCGGTGATGAGCGTCTCGACCTCCTCGGTGAGCGCCCTCGCCAGGACGTCGAGGTCCGGGACGGCCTCGGCGTCGGCGACGAGGCCGTAGTGGACGCGTCCGCGGTAGGTGGAGACGGCCACCGCCAGGGACTGGCCGCGGGCCAGCGGCGCGAACGGGAAGACCTCCGTGACCGGGTTCCCGCCGAGCTTCAGGCCGATGCTGGGCAGCGGGACGCTGGTGACGAGGATGTCGAACCAGAGGCGGGCGGCCTGGCTCACCAGCGGTCCGCCGAGGCGGTGGCCCAGCGCGGGGACGTGGTCGGCGAGCAGGGCGACGGCACCGGCGCCCCGGTTGGGTCCGGCGTCCTTGTTGCGGTCCATGGCCGTACGGACCGTGTCGAGGCGGGCGAGCGGGTCGGGGTCGTCGACCGGGAGCCGTATCAGGTACCCGGAGAGCCGGTTGCCCTGCGGGTGCGCGGTGCGCGGACGGCGCTTGGAGACGGGGATCAGGGCGCGCGGCGCCACACCGTCGCTCCCGTCGCCGCGCTCGTCGAGCCAGCGGCGCAGCGCGCCCGCGACGACGGCGATGAGGACGTCGTTGACGGTGCCGCCCTGGGCCTTGCGGACGCGGTGCACGTCGTCGAGGTCGACGACGACTCCGGCGGTACGACGGGTTCCGCTCGGTTCGGAGGTCAGTGCCGACGACGAGCGCACCCCGACGGTGGACAGCGCGACCGACGCGCCGATGTCGAGGGCGCGGCCCACGTCGGAGACGGTGCCTCTGATGAGCCCCGGCAGCTTGCGCACATCGGGAAAGAAGCCCTTCGACGGCTCCTCGGGGCGCGGCTTGCGGGCCGGGATGTCCATCGGGTCGAGGATGGCGGCGGCCAGGGTCAGCGCGCGCAGTCCGTCGGCCAGGGCGTGGTGGAACTTGAAGAGCACGGCGAAGGAGAAGCCGTCCTCCCCCGGCAGCACATGGGCCTCCCACGGCGGCCGGCCGCGCTCCAGCGGGCGTTCCATGAGCCGCCCGGCGACGGTGTGGAAGTCGGCGGTGGGCGCGTGCAGCCGGACGTGCTCCAGGGGGTCGAAGTCGGGGGCGGGCTCGCGCGTCGCACCCCCGAAGGCCAGCGGCTGCCAGACGTCCCGGATCCGCATCCGCAGCCCCGGCACCGCCGCCGCGCGCGCGGCGAGCAGATCGGCCGCGTGGGCGCCCGCCGCGGGCGAGTGGGCCGAGAAGACGCCGAGGGCGCCCAGGTGCATGGGGTGTTCCGCGGACTCGATGTTCCAGAAAGCCAGGTCGAGAGGTGCGAGCAGGTCAGAAGTCAATGGCTTGCCTCGCGTCGACGACGGGTGAGCAAGCAGTCAATCGCCCGCACGTGATTACGGTCAAGTACGATCAAGCTACGCACAGTTAACAGCAGATTAAGTCCAGCCATGGGCACCCCAGGGGTCACAGGGGTGCCCGTCCATGCCCGTGAATGCCCGTGCATGTGTCTCAAGACACCTGCTGGCCCTTCCCGAGCGCGATCACACCGCCCTTGGAGACGGTGTACAGCTCCGCGTCCCGCTCCGGGTTCACCCCGATCGTCGCGCCCGGCGGCACCTCGACGTTCTTGTCGAGCACGGCCCCGCGCACCACCGCGCCCCGGCCTATGCGGACGTTGTCGTGCAGGATCGAGCCCTGGACCACCGCCCCCGGGTCGACTCTGACGCCCGGCGACAGAATCGACCGCGTGACCTGGCCGCGGATGAGGCAGCCGGCGCTGATGATCGACTCGCTGGCCATCCCGCCCGCGTTGAACCGGGCCGGGGAGAGCTGGCCGGAGTGGGTGTAGATGGGCCACTGCCGGTTGTAGAGGTTGAACGCGGGGCGCTCGGCGATGAGGTCCATGTGCGCGTCGTAGTACGCGTCCAGGGTGCCGACGTCACGCCAGTAGCCCTGGTCGCGGGTCGTCTCGCCGGGCACGTGATTGAGGCTGAAGTCGTAGAGCTGGGCCTCGCCGCGGTCGGTGAGCTGGGGCAGGATCGAGCCGCCCATGTCGTGCACGGAGTCCTCGTCGTCGGCGTCCCGCTGGAGCGCCTCTATGAGGGCTTTGGTGGTGAAGACGTAGTTGCCCATGGAGGCGAAGACGGTCTCCGGGTCGTCCACGAGGCCAGGCGGGTCGGCGGGCTTCTCCAGGAAGCCCTCCACGGTCAGCCCGTCCGAGCCGGGCGTGATCACACCGAACTGCGAGGACTCCGAGCGGGGCACCCGGATACCGGCCACCGTCACCCCCGCGCCGCTCTCGATGTGCTGGGTGAGCATCTGGCGCGGGTCCATCCGGTACACGTGGTCGGCGCCGAACACCACGACGTACTCGGGCCCTTCGTCGTGCACGAGGTTCAGCGACTGGAGGATGGCGTCGGCGCTGCCCAGATACCAGCGTTTGCCGAGCCGCTGCTGGGCCGGGACCGGGGTCACGTAGTTGCCGAGCAGGCTGGACATCCGCCAGGTGGTGGTGATGTGCCGGTCCAGCGAGTGCGACTTGTACTGCGTCAGGACGCAGATGCGCAGGATGTCGCCGTTCACGAGGTTGGAGAGGACGAAATCGACGAGGCGATACGTTCCTCCGAAGGTGACCGCCGGTTTCGCGCGGTCCGCGGTCAGGGGCATCAGGCGTTTGCCTTCTCCGCCCGCCAGTACGACTCCGAGCACCGAAGGACCACCACGACGCATGGCCGCTCCCCTCACCCTGGTTGACCCATGCCTGCCCCTGCCCGGGGCGCGCTACGCCTGTTTGAGGATCTCCTCGTAGAGCCGCACCGTCCGCCGCGCCACCGCGTCCCAGCCGAACTCCCCCACCGCGCGCTCCCGTCCGGCCTCGCCCATCCGCCGGGCGCCCTCGGGATCACCGAGCACGGAGTCCAGCGCGCGGGCCAGCGCGGGCTCGAAGTCGTCGTCCACCCGGACGAGTACGCCGGTCTTGCCGTCGTCGACGACCTCGGGGATCCCGCCGACCTGGGAGGCGACGACGGGAGTTCCGCACGCCATCGCTTCCAGGTTGACGATCCCGAGGGGTTCGTACACCGACGGGCAGACGAACACGGCGGCGTGCGTGAGGAGTTGGATCACATCCGGGCGCGGCAGCATCTGCGGGATCCAGTGGACACCCTCGCGCACACTGCTCAACTCCTGGAAGAGCTCGCGGAACTCGCGGTCGATCTCCGGGGTGTCGGGCGCTCCGGCGCACAGCACGACCTGCGCCGCCGGGTCGATGTCCCGTACCGCGCGCAGCAGATGGGGCACGCCCTTCTGGCGGGTGATGCGGCCGACGAAGAGCACGAAGGGCCGGTCCGGGTCCAGGCCGATGCGGGTGAGGGCCTCGGTGCCGTGGTCGGGCCGGTAGAGCGTGGTGTCGATGCCGTTGTGCACGACGTGCACCCGGGCCGGGTCGAGCGCCGGATAACAGGCCAGGATGTCCTCGCGCATGGCGCCGGAGACCGCGATCACCGCGTCGGCGGACTCGATCGCGGTGCGCTCGGCCCAGCTCGACAGGGCGTATCCGCCGCCGAGTTGCTCGGCCTTCCAGGGGCGCAGGGGCTCCAGCGAGTGCGCGGTCATCACGTGCGGGATGCCGTACAGGAGCTTGCCGAGGTGGCCGGCGAGGTTGGCGTACCAGGTGTGGGAGTGCACGAGTTCGCGGCCTTCGAGGCCCGCGGTCATGGCGAGGTCCACGGAGAAGGTGCGCAGCGCGTCGTTGGCGGTGTCGAGCACGGACCAGGACCGGTGGCGGGCGACGCCCACGCCGCGCCCTTCGCCCCAGCAGTGCACCTCCAGGTCGACCAGGGAGTTCAACTCCCGGGCGAGGAACTCGACATGGACGCCCGCGCCGCCGTACACGTCCGGCGGGTACTCCCGGGTCAGCAGGCCCACTCGCACCCGGAACCCCCTGTTCTCAGCGGCTGGTTGCCCTTCATGGTCACCCAGATGCGGCGCGCGGGGAAGACCGCGGGGGCCGTGTGAAGCAACAGTCGCCGCACACGCCGCCGCCGGGGACGCGGTAGTAGAGGCAGCAGCTGCGGCGCCGGAGGGTCGCCGGGTCGAGGGTGCCGGCGAGGGCGGGGTGGGCGAGGAGTTCCGCGGTCAGGGCGCGGGCGCGTGCGGCGACGTCGGTACGGCCGTTGGCGTGCGCCCATCCCAGGAGCTGGCGGGCGGCGCCGGCGAGCGCGGAGGCCGCGTTGCCGCGGAGCAGGCCGGAGGCGACCCGGTACCGGTCCCGCAGCGCCGCGGCCAGGGGTTCGAGGTGACCGTCCAGCACGGCCGCCGCGAGGTTCGCCGCGTCCCCGGGCAGCGGGCGGAGCTCGGTGAGCCACAGGTCGTCGGGGGCGCTGCCGTCGGCGTCCCAACGCAGGAGCCGGGGGTCCAGGTCGGGGATGCGGCCGTGGAGGGCGGCACAGCCCAGGGAGACCGACCACAGCCGGGCGGCGAGTCCCTGCTGGGCCACCGAGGCCGCGATCCGCAACTCGGAGGCCCGGAGGGCGTCCGCGACCTTCTGGACACGAAAAGTCATAGAATTTCCGTAAACCTCCGGCCCACGATTTTCGTAGGCCTCCGCGAGCGTCGGCGGTGCCGGACGCGGCACTGCGTCCGTGCGTAGTACGAAGAAGCCGCCGAGCGGGCGGAGGGCGGTGAGATCGGGGTCGAGGTCCACGAGAAGCAGTAGTACCAAGCCCCCTAGGGGCCACCCCCGACCGGGCGCGGTACCGCGTCACCCACCCTGGGGAGGACTGCGCCCGATTCGTACTCCATCGGCAGTAGGACCCAATGCCTGCTCAGGTACGACGACGGGAACAGCTTTTCGCGGCATCGTGTTGCATATGGAAGCTGACCGTACACCGCGCCGGGGTCACCGCCCCCGCTTCACGCAGAGGAGCAGCTCATGAGTGCCCTCGCGTTGTCCGTGGTCCTGTCGCTCGTCTCCGCCGTCGCCTACGCGGGCGGGGCGATCGTCCAGGAGCAGGTCGCGGTGTCCTCCCCCGAGCAGCAGTTCGCGCCGTTCCGGCGGGCGAGCTGGTGGGCGGCGGTCGCGCTGAACGGCCTCGGCGGACTTCTGCACGTGGTGGCGCTGGCGTACGGTCCGCTCAGCCTGGTGCAGCCCCTGGGCGCACTGACCATCGTCTTCGCCCTCCCCATGGCGGCGCTGTTCGTCGGCCGCAAGGCCGGGGCGACCGCCTGGCGGGGCGCGATCATGGCGACCGTCGGCCTGGTGGGGCTGCTGTCCCTGGTCGGGGCCTCCGAGGCGCAGTCGCTGGACACGGCCGAGCGGGTGGCCCTCGCCTCCGTGACCGGTCTCGCGGTCGTGGCCCTGATGATCGCGGGCCGGGCGGCCCACCGGCACCCGGCGGTGCGCAGCATCCTGCTCGCCACCGCCTCCGGCATAGCGTTCGGCATGTCCTCGGTCTTCACGAAGATCGTCTCGGTCGACTGGACCGACGGTCTGACGGTGGCGGACGTGCCCTCCCTGGCCGTGATCGGCGTCCTGGCCACGGCCGGCATGCTGCTCTCGCAGGCCTCCTACCGCGGCGCGGGCCTGGCGGCGCCGCTGGCCATGCTCACCGTCGTCAACCCGGTGGTGGCGGCCGTCGTCGGCATCACGATGTTCGGCGAGACCTTCCGCTACGGCACCACCGGCACCGTGCTCGCCCTGAGCTGCGGTGTGGTGGCGGCGGGCGGACTGATCCTGCTGACGACGGAGCGGATCGCCCGCACGGAGACCCGGCGGGTGCCCGAGCCGGCCGCCACGGCCACCGTCCCCGAGCAGACCTCGGCGGAGGTCGCCGAGCGGCTGCTGGCGGGGCTGTCCGAGCCGACTCCCGCCGAGCAGCCGCACGCCGGTCTTCCCGAGCAGTCGGCGGTACCGGAGAGGGTTCTGATCCCGGCGGAGATGTCGGTGGCGGACCCGGAGTCCCCCGGCCCCGACGACTCCCCGGTCTACCTCTACGGCCCGCTGTACGGAGCCTCGTACGTTCCGATGCCGGTGCTCGACCGGCATCGGATGAGGATCAAATCCTGACGCCGCCGCGACGCAGATAGGCGACCGGGTCGATATCGGAGCCGAAGCCGGGCCCCGTCCGCACTTCGAAGTGCAGATGCGGGCCCGTGCTGTTGCCCGTGGACCCGGACCGGCCGATCCGCTGACCGCCGCCGACGCTCTGCCCGCTCTTCACGGAGATCGCGGAGAGGTGGGCGTACTGCGTGTACCGCCCGTCGCTGTGCCGGATCACCACCTGGTAGCCGAAGGACCCGGCCCACCCGGAGCTGACCACCCGCCCCGCCGCGACGGCCTTCACGGACGTGCCGGTGGGGACGGCGAAGTCGACGCCGGTGTGGTAGCCCTTCGACCAGGAGGAGCCCGCCTTGTGGTACGGCGTGCCGGTGGGGGCGTCGACGGGGGCGACGAGGGAGTGGCCGGCCTGCTGTGTGTCGTCCGAAGTCTTCTTCTCGGCGGACTCGGTGGACGACTTGGAACCGGCGGACGTCTGGGTGGTCGTAGTGACCGCCTTGCCGCGCAGGCTGAGCCGCTGCCCCGGCAGGATGAGGTCGGGATCGGCCCCGATGGTCTTCCGGTTGGCGGCGTACAGCCCCCGCCAGCCGCCCTTCACGTCCTGCCGGTCGGCGATGCCGGAGAGGGTGTCGCCGTGCACGACGGTGTACATCTCGGCGGTCCCGGCCCGGGACTGGGGCGTGGTCTGGGGCTGCACGTCGGGCACGGAACTCACGGAGCTCTTGGTGGACGTGGACCCGGCGGGATGGATATCGGGGGTGTCACCCCCGCGCGTCAGACCGGCCTTGACCGAACAGACGGGCCACGCGCCCGGCCCCTGCCCGTCCAGCACCTTCTCCGCCACCGCGATCTGCTCGTCCTTGCCGGCGAGATCGGCCCGCGGCGCGTACCGCGTCCCGCCGAACGCCTCCCACGTCGACTGGGTGAACTGAAGCCCGCCGTAATACCCGTTGCCGGTGTTGATGCTCCAGTTGTTGCTGGACTCGCACGCGGCGACCTTGTTCCAGGTGTCCACATCGGCCGCGTGCGCCGTGCCGGCACCGGCGCCGATGAGCGGGATCGCCATCCCGGCACCTCCCGCCGTGACGGTGAGTGAGGCGCGGTTGATCCTGTTCGGCTGATACCGGCGGTGCCGGCCGCGTACGGCCATGGAGCTGCCCCCTCGACATACGTGATTACGTGCATACGTCAGGAGGGCCAAAAGTAAGCGGCACGAACAGGCCATGACAAGACAGCAACCGGCCGCCCTGCGGGGGTGATTGGCGGTTACACTCCATCCCACCAGCGGGCGAGCGGGGCGTGGCGTGGACTACGAGTACGACGTGTTCCTGAGTTACAGCCGGAGTTCGGGAAACGTCAGCGAGTGGGTATGGAATCACTTCTACCCGTTGCTCGCGAGCAGACTTGAGGACGAGACCGGGAACGCTTCGATATTCATCGACCGCGACCTCACGGAACGCCAGAACGCTCGCTGGCCGGACCAGCTCGCTGCCGCGCTCCAGAAGAGCCGTCTACTCGTTGCCGTACTGTCCGCCCCCTATTTCCGGTCGCCTTGGTGCGTCGCCGAGTGGCGCTCCATGGAGGAGCGTGAGGCGGTGTCCGGATTTCAGGGGTTGATCATTCCCGTGGTCTTCGCAGGCGAGTCCACTTTCCCGGAATCCGTACGCAATCGGCAGCTGTACCAGGACTTCAGGAACTACAACATCCCTTACCTCAAGTACCGGGAAACCGAGTCGTACCTGGACTTCGATCGGGAAGTGCGGCACTTCGCCCTGCTCATCGCGGACCGTCTGACAGAGGTTCCCGACTGGAACGCCGACTGGCCGGTGCTCAGACCCCCACCCCTGACCTCGACTCCCGACCGACTTCCGCGGTTTGGAGCGTGAATGGAACCCGGACAGATCGTCACGTTCTACTCCTACAAGGGTGGAGTCGGCCGCAGTTTCGCGCTCGCCAACACGGCGGTGGTGCTGGCCCGTTGGGGATATCGCGTGCTGTGCGTGGACTGGGACCTGGAGGCGCCAGGGCTCGGGCACTACTTCGAGGAGCACATCGCCGAGTCGCGGTCGGGGCTGCTGGAGATGATCGAGGAGGCGCGGGAGTCGCCCTTCCAGGGAAGATCGGCCGCGCTGGGGCACCTCACCACCGTGACACTACCCGAAGGCGCACGCCTTGATCTGATCACGGCCGGGAAGAAGGACGACCCCACCTATGTCAGCCGCCTCCAGGGGCTCGACTGGCAGACCCTGTACACGCAACATCGCTTCGGGAGGACTCTGGAGGCGTGGCGCGAGGAGTGGATGGAGCGCTACGACCTAGTTCTCGTCGACAGCCGTACGGGCGTCACCGACTCCGGCGGGATCTGCACCGTCCAGATCCCCGACGTCCTCGTCTTCGTCTTCACCGCGAACGAGCAGAACGTCAGCGGTGTGCTGGAGGTCGTCGAGATGGCGAGGAAGGAGAGGGACAAGCTGCAGTACGACCGGCCCGGGCTGCTGACCGTTCCGCTGCTGAGCAGGTTCGACGCGCAGCCCGAGTACGAGCGGGGTGAGACCTGGCGACGGAAGCTGGCCGAGCGGATGGAGCCACGGCTGCGGGACTGGGCCCCGCGGGGAGGCGCCGCCGATGAACTGCTGCAACGCGTCACGGTTCCCTACTTCCCGGTCTGGTCGTTCGGGGAGCCGCTGCCCGCCCTCACCGAGAGCCACCGCAACTCCGCGCAGGTCACCTACAGCATCTCCAGTCTCGCCGCGTTGCTCGCCCGCCGGCTGGAGGACGTCGGTCTGCTGATCGAGAACCGTGACTCCTACGTGGAGACCGCCCAGCGGGCCGCACAACAGGACTACGAGGCCGACGTGTTCGTCAGCCAGAGCCCCCGCACGGCCGCGGTGGCCGGGCAGTTCGTCGCGCACCTGCACGAGCACGGGCTGACGGCCCTGACCGTGGCGGGGGATCCGCTGTCGACCTCGCACGAACAGCGACGCCAACTCATCGACAGATGCCGTCACTTCGTCCTGCTCGTGGGTGACGGTGGCGAGAGCGTGGCCCAACGCCTGGACATGACCTACTTCCTGCGCCAGTCCGTCAACGTCATCACCGCCGAGCGCCGGGTGTTGCCGGTCGTCACCTCGGCGTCGGCCGTCCGCCGGCTGCCGCCCCTCACGCAGTCCCTCGAAGCGTTCAACCTGGAGGAGGTCACCTTGGTCCAGGCCGCCCGCGCCATCAGCGACCGCGTTCGACAGGCCGCCCCGCTTCTGGAGTACGGTGCGCCGCGCGCCCCGCGGGCCGCTCGCTACGACATCTAGCGCCCCCTCTTCACGCCGACCGCGCAACTGAACGACGCACCCCTCGTGACCCGTATCTGATGTGCGTCCTGCCACGTGGCGGGCCAGGATGGCCGTTGGACCATACTGACGAGCACGACCGGCAGCACCGATAACCGATACACCACCTACTCGATCCACCGGATCTTTTGGGAGCACACGGTATGAGCACTACAGCGCAGATCGGCGTCACGGGCCTCGCGGTCATGGGCAGTAATCTCGCCCGGAACTTCGCCCGCAACGGATACACGGTCGCGGTGCACAACCGGACGGCGTCCCGTACGCAGGCGCTGGTCGAGGAGCACGGGCATGAGGGGGACTTCATCGCGGCGGAGACCGCGAAGGACTTCGTGGCGGCGCTGGAGCGGCCGCGGCGGCTGGTGATCATGGTGAAGGCCGGGGGGCCGACGGACGCGGTGATCCAGGAGTTCGCTCCGCTGCTCGAACCCGGTGACATGATCATCGACGGGGGCAACGCGCACTTCGCGGACACCCGGCGCCGCGAGCGGGATCTGCGCGAGCAGGGCATCCACTTCGTCGGCACCGGTATCTCCGGTGGTGAGGAGGGCGCGCTCAACGGGCCGAGCATCATGCCGGGCGGGTCGAAGGAGTCGTACGCATCGCTCGGTCCGATGCTGGAGAGGATCTCCGCCAAGGCGAAGGACGGGGCGCCCTGTGTGACGCATGTGGGGGCCGATGGCGCCGGGCACTTCGTGAAGATGGTGCACAACGGCATCGAGTACGCCGACATGCAGCTGATCGGTGAGGCGTACCAGCTGCTGCGCGATGTCGCCGGGTACTCGCCCGCGCAGATCGCGGAGATCTTCCGGACGTGGAACACCGGCCGCCTCGACTCGTATCTGATCGAGATCACCGCTGAGGTGCTGTCGCACGTGGACGCCGCGACCGGCAAGCCGTTCGTGGATGTGGTCGTGGACCAGGCCGAGCAGAAGGGGACCGGGCGGTGGACCGTGCAGATCGCCCTTGACCTCGGTGTCCCGGTGTCGGGTATCGCCGAGGCCGTCTTCGCGCGGTCGCTGTCCGGGCACGCGGAGCTGCGGGAGGCCTCGCGGGGGCTCGCGGGGCCCAAGGCGACGGCGCTGAGCGAGGCGGAGGCGGGGGCGTTCGCCGACCGGGTCGAGCAGGCGCTGTACGCGTCGAAGATCGTGTCGTACACGCAGGGCTTCCATGAGATCGCCGCCGCTCGCGACGAGTACGACTGGGACATCGACCTCGGTGCCGTCTCCGCCATCTGGCGCGGTGGGTGCATCATCCGGGCCGCGTTCCTGGACCGGATCCGGGCCGCGTACGACACGCGCGCCGATCTGCCGAGCCTGCTGTCCGACGAGACGTTCGCGCGGGAGATCGCCGAGGCGCAGGACGACTGGCGTGAGGTCATCGTCGCGGCGACCCGGCAGGGCGTGCCCACGCCGGGCTTCTCGGCCGCGCTGGCCTACTACGACGGGCTGCGGTCCGAGCGGCTGCCCGCGGCGCTGACGCAGGGGCAGCGGGACTTCTTCGGGGCGCACACCTACCGGCGGACCGACCGGGAGGGGTCGTTCCACACGCTGTGGGGCGGCGACCGGTCGGAGATCTCCGCCTAGGACGGCCGCGGCACGCCACCGTCGAGGCCGGCCCGTGCCGGTTCCGGCGGTGGGGCGGCGCCCCGCGCCCGGAGCAGCCGCTCCAGGACCTGGTCCCGCAGCGGGCCCATCCGCTGGTCCGTGAGGTAGCAGCGGTGGCCGTCGATGGGCGGGAAGACCGGGTGCTCTTCGGAGCGCGGCGATCGGGCATTCGTGGCGCCGTTCCGGCGTTCGGCGGGGTCGGTCCACTGCACGTCCACCCCGCCGATGCCGACGGGTCCGCCGAGCGGATCGGTGTCGCGCCAGACGTTGAGGGATGAGAAATTCTCACCCTCCGTACATCATGCGCTCAACTGAGCGGCGGTCCCGGCTCCGGGTTCGGTACGGGCTCCGGGCCGGGCGGGATCGGCGAGGGATCCGGGTTCGGCTGCGGGTCCGGGGTCGGCTGCGGACCAGGACCAGGACCGGGCCCCGGCGGAGGGCTCGGAGGAGCGGGAGGAGTCGGTGCGGGCGGGGTGGGCACGGGTGCAGGCGGGGGCTCCGGGTGGGGGCCCGGTGTCGGGCCCGGGTGGACGGGGTCCGGGTACGGGTTGGTCATGGTGTCCTCCAGCCAGTGGTGACGTCGGCTCTGGACTACTCCCCCGCCTACCCGGTGCCCGGCACCCCAGTCACCCGTACGGCCCGCGTCAGAAGCGGCCGGGATGGGCCACCAGCCACTCCTTCGCCGCGCGGAGCAGCTCGGGGTCGGCGACCGGGGCCTCGTCGGGGTGGCGTTCGGCCCACTTGACGACGTAGGGGCAGAGGGGGGCGACGACGATGCCCTCGCGCTTCGCGGTGGCGTAGAGCTCGCGGGCCAGGGAGCCCGCGATGCCCTTCCCCTCGTGGGCCGGTTCCACGATCGTGTGGACGGGGACCAGGGCGCGCTCGGGCGATTCGAGGACGAAGTACTCGATGTGGCCCACGACTTCGCCGTCGCCGAGGGCTTCCAGACGGCCGGCCGCCCGGTCGTCGCGGATCTCTGTGTCGCTCATGGGCACGCTCCTGGTCGGACGTCGTACGGGGATCAGGCCGGTACGGCCTGCGGGCTGCGCTCCTGGTCCGAGCCCGGCACCGGCTCCGACGGGTCCGCGCCCAGGGCCACGATGCGGTTGTCGCGGTCCACGTGCACGACCCGGGGTTCGAGTGCCCGCGCCTCGGCGTCGGTCACCTGAGCGTAACTGATGATGATCACCAGATCACCGGGGTGCACGAGATGGGCGGCGGCCCCGTTGATACCGATCACACCGGAGCCGCGTTCGCCTTCGATGACGTACGTCTCCAGGCGGGCGCCGTTGGTGATGTCGACGATGTGGACGAGCTCGCCGGGCAGCAGGTCGGCGGCGTCGAGGAGGTCCGCGTCGATGGTCACCGATCCCACGTAGTGCAGGTCGGCCTGGGTGACGGTGGCGCGGTGGACCTTGGATTTGAACATGGTGCGCAGCATGAAGTGCTCCGAGGTGTCGGGCTCCCTGCCTGGTCCCGCCAGGTCAAGGGCTCTGGGTGCACGGGCGGGTCCAGGGTACGGAAAGGGGTCCCGGCCGCGCACCGAGACCCCCGTCACTCCGTTGCCCCTGATCGACCGGCTGTTCCGTCGGCTGTTCCACCGGCTGTTCCCTACTCCGCCGCTGTCGGCCTCCGCGACGCCCCCATCGCCTCGTCCACGTCCCTCAGCGGCCGCAGCCGGTAGGTGTACGTGTAGTCCCGGTTCGCGAACAGCTTGTACTCGTCGTGGGTGTGCGCGCCCCAGCTGTTGTCACCGCCCAGACCCATCTGCCGGTGACTCACCCGCAGCACGACCTCCTTGCGAGGCGTCAGCTGGTAGTCGTGACGAGCCCCCACCGACAGATCCTCCGGCGTGAAGTACGAGGCGTTGAACTCCATGAGCGGCTCCCCGGACACCAGCAGGCCGCCGCCGGAGTCATCGGTCAGGGCCACCCAGCGGACATCGGTCTTGTGGCCGCTCTCCTGCGGGCGGATGTACGGGGTCCGCTGCCCGGAGACGGTGCCGGAGTACACACCCACATCGGTCGCGTCCTGACGGTCCCAGTAGTTCTCCTCCGGACCGCGACCGTAGTAGCGGAGGTGTTCCAGACGGCTCGGCAGGAGGAGCAGGGTGCCGACCTCCGGGATGTACGGCAGGGAGGAGGCCCCCGGGTGCAGGGTGTTGTCGACCTTGATCTCGCCGTTGCCGAAGACCGTGTAAGTCGTGGTGTACGACGACTCCGTGGTCGTCGGGAGCGTGCCGCCGACCTTGATCTCGACGGCCCGGTCCCGCAACCCGCGGACCTCGACCGACGTCACCTTGCGGTGCGTGCCCGCGTCGCGCCAGGTCTGGTTGCGGACGTGCTGGCCGTTGCCGCGATCGTTGTCGGTGGGCGCTCGCCAGAAGTTGGGTGCGGGTCCTGAGGTGATCAGCCGTTTACCGGACGCCTCATAGGAGGTGATGACGCCGGTCCTCTTGTCGACGGTGGCGGAGAAGCCCCGGCCGGTCACCGTCACCGACTCGTCGCCGTCCTCGAACCGCAGCGCCGGAACGCGGTCCAGCGGCACCGGGGTGACCGCCGCGCTGCCCGCCTCCACGGCGAGCTGCTGCTTGGCCACCTCGAACCCGGCCTCGGCCCACGGGGTGGACTGCCTGGTGGTGAAGGAGAGTTGGAGGAAGTACTCCGTGCCGGGGGCGGGTGCGGACGGGACCTTGAAGGGGACGGTGATCTCCTTGCTCGTCAGCAGCGGCACATCCAGCTGGGCGCGGCTGAACCGTCCTCGCTGGACCGCCTTGCCGTCAGCGACCAGCGCCCAACTTCCCTCGTACTCCCGGATGTTGGTGAACAGGTTCTCGTTGGTCAGGGTCACCGTCCGCGAACCCTGGGACGCCCAGGCCACGTTGATCGTCTGGTAGATCTGTTTGACCTCGGCCGCCTTGCCGGTGTGGCGGCGGTCGGCGGTGAGGAGGCCGTCCGAGGTCGAGTTGCCGTCGTTGGGGTTGTCGCCCCAGTCGCCACCGTAAGGGAGGAACGACCGCACCCCGGGTCGCTTCTCGGTGACCTCGGCGGTGGCCGCGTCGAACCAGAACCGCACGCCGTCGTCGTCGGGGCCCCGGCCCTCAGTGCCCAGTTCGGCGGCGCTCAAGGCCCGGGCGTACACGCGCGCCCGCCGGATGGTGCCGCTGAACTCGCGGGTCGGGTTGTCGAGGTCGGTGGCGAGGGCGAGGGACACCGTGTTGTTCGCGGGGCGGCGGGTCGTCGTACGGGTGGCTCTCACCGAACCGTCCACGTACAGGGTGAGCGTGCCCGCGTCCGCGTCGAAGACGCCGGCGATGTGGTGCTCGGAGCCCGTCCAGTCGTCCGGCAGGGCCCAGTTCGCGGCGATCCACTGGCCGTCGCCGTAGATGAAGAACTCCAGGGTCCTGTCGCTCTGTTTGAGGGAGTACTGGGTGTCTCCCTTGGCGAGGATCGGCTGGTGGTAGCCGGTGTGGCGCGGGGTGATCCATGCCTCGAGGGTCAGTGAACCCGTGAGATCCAGGCCGGGGTCGCGGGCGAAGACGGTGCCGCCCGAGACGCCCTTCTCTCGGTCGAAGGTGCCGGACGCGGGGAGGATCTCGCCGCCGACGCGGGCCGGGCCGGACTCGGTCAGCAACTTCCGCGTGGGCGTTGGCCAGTTGAGGGACTGGTCGACGAAGTCCCAGATCCAGCCGCCCTGGAGGACGTCGTGACGGCGCACGATGTCCCAGTACTGCTTGAAGTTGCCGGTCGAGTTCCCCATCGAGTGGGCGTACTCGATCATGACGTACGGCCGGGTGTCGGCGGTGTCTTTGGCACGTTGCTCCACGCGGGCGGGGCTGTCGTACATCTCCGAGCGGATGTCGCTGATGGCGGGCCGGTCGTCGCCCTCGTACTGGACGACGCGTGTCGTGTCGTACGACTTGATCCAGTCGTGCATGGCGACGAACGTGCTGCCGCCGCCCGCCTCGTTGCCCAGCGACCAGATGACGACGGAGGCGTGGTTCTTGTCGCGGTGGACCATGTTCTGGGCGCGGGCGACGCAGGCCTCGGTCCAGTCGGCGTGGTCGCCGGGGTATTCGCCGCGGATGCCATGGGTTTCGAGGTTGGTCTCGTCGACGAGGTACAGGCCGTATTCGTCGGCGAGTTCGTACCAGTGCGGATTGTTCGGGTAGTGCGAGGTGCGGACCGTGTTCATGTTGAGCCGCTTGATGATCGTGATGTCCTCGACCAGGTGCGCGCGGGTCACGGCGATGCCGCCGTCGGGGTGCAGTTCGTGGCGGTTGGTGCCGCGCAGGGAGACGGGCCGCCCGTTGATGCGCATGAGGCCGTCCTTGAGAGCGAACTCGCGCAGGCCGACGCGGTGCGAGAGCGTCTCGATGACCTTGCCCGCCGGGTCGCGCAGCCGGAGAACCGCCGTGTACAGATACGGGTGTTCGGCCGACCACAGCCGTGGATCGGGTACGGCCTTCGCGGCCCGTACGGTGGTCTCGGCGCCGGAGTCGAGGGCCACCGTCTGCTGGAGCGGGCGGGGCCAGACGGGGTGGCCGCCGGTGTCGTACAGCTGGGTCTCCACCGAGTACGCACCCTGACCGGAGCCGCCGTAGTCGCGCACGCTCGCGGTGACCGACAGTTCGGCGGCCTCGTAGTCCTCGCTCAGCGGGGTGTCCAGCTTGAAGTCGCGCAGGTGCACGGCCGGGGTGGAGTACAGGTACACCGAGCGGAAGATGCCGCTCAGCCGGATCATGTCCTGGTCCTCCAGCCAGTCGCCGTCCGAGAAGCGGTAGACCTCGACGGCGATCCGGTTGGTGCCGCGCTTCAGGTGCGGGGTGATGTCGTACTCGGCGGGGGTGTAGGAGTCCTCGTGGTAGCCGGCCAGCTCGCCGTTGATCCATACGTAGTGGGCCGACTTGACGCCCTCGAAGTGCAGGAAGGTGCGGCGTCCCGACCAGTTCTCCGGGACGGTGAAGGTCCGCCGGTACTGGCCGACGGGGTTGAAGCGGGTCGGCGCGGCCGGGGGCTGGGCGTCCTCGCCGAGGCCGTTGGGGCCCCACCAGGGGTAGGTGATGTTGACGAAGATCGGCCGGTCGTAGCCCTGTGTCTGCCACACCGACGGGACCGGAATGGTGTCCCAGTCGCTGTCGTCGAGGTCCGTGCGGTGGAAGTCGGGGTCGCGGTCGTCGGGGCGGTCGGCGTAGGCGAACTTCCACTTGCCGTCGAGGTTCAGGCGGTACGGGGAGCGGGTGCGGTCGGCGGCCAGGGCCTGTCGGACGTCCGCGTACGGCATGAGGGTGGTGTGCGGCGGCTCGGTGCCGAGGCGGAAGACGGCGATGTTGCCGTTCCACTCCGGGGTGCCGGCCGCCCTGTCCGCCGCGTGGGCGGGGGTGGACGGTCCGGGCAGGGCGAGGGCGCCGAGGACGGCGGCTCCCCCTTCCAGCAGACGCCGGCGGCTGACGGGCGACACGGGAAAGTACGACATGACCGTGGCCTTCCTCGGGACGACAGTGTGGGGGCACTGCTTTGAGCAAGCGTCAGATCCTGTGGGGTGCTGTGGGGAAACCGAACGCACCCTAGGTTCTCGTCCCGGGGGAAGCAACGATGTTGTCGTTCTCTGTGTGAATCTGCGGGGTTGACGTGTCGTGTGCGGCTGTTCTACGCGACCGCCTCGATCTCCGGGACGTTCCCGGACCGCTCCTGGAACTGGGTCCGGTACAGCTCGGCGTACCGTCCGTCCGCCGCCAGCAGTTCCTCGTGCGTGCCCTGTTCCACGATCCTCCCGCTCTCCACGACCAGGATCCGGTCGGCCGCGCGGACCGTGGACAGACGGTGGGCGATGACGATCGCGGTGCGTCCCTCCAGTGCCTCGGTCAGCGCCTCCTGCACGGCCGCCTCCGAGGTGTTGTCGAGGTGGGCCGTCGCCTCGTCGAGGATGACGACGCGCTGACGGGCGAGCAGCAGCCGGGCGATGGTCATGCGCTGGCGTTCGCCGCCGGAGAGGCGGTAGCCGCGTTCGCCGACGACCGTGTCGAGGCCGTCGGGGAGGGCGTCCACGAGGGTGTCGAGGCGGGCGCGGCGCAGGGCGTCCCGGAGTTCGGGCTCGGTCGCCTCGGGCCGGGCCAGCAGCAGGTTGGCGCGGACCGTGTCGTGAAAGAGGTGGCCGTCCTGGGTGACCATGCCGAGGGTGGCGCGCAGCGAGCCGGCGGTGAGGTCGCGGACGTCGGTGCCGCCGATGCGTACGGCGCCCTCGTCGACGTCGTACAGGCGCGGGAGCAGTCCGGCGATCGTCGACTTGCCCGCGCCGGAGGAGCCGACGAGCGCGATGGTCCGGCCCGGTTCGGCGCGGAAGGAGATGCCCTTCAGGACCTCCTCACCGCCCCGGGTGTCCAGGGCCGCGACCTCCTCCAGGGAGGCCAGGGAGACCTTGTCGGCGGACGGGTAGCCGAAGCGGACGTTCTCGAACTCGACCGCGACCGGCCCCTCGGGCGCGTCGACGGCGTCCGGCTTCTCCTCGATCAGGGGCTTCAGGTCGAGCACCTCGAAGACCCGCTCGAAGCTGACCAGGGCGCTCATGACCTCGACGCGGGCGCCGGCGAGGGAGGTGAGCGGGGCGTAGAGCCGGGTCAGGAGCAGGGCGAGAGAGACGACGGCGCCGGGTTCCAGGGTGCCGCGCAGAGCGAACCAGCCGCCGAGGCCGTAGACGAGAGCGAGGGCCAGTGCGGAGACCAGGGTCAGCGCGGTGATGAACACCGACTGGGCCGTCGCCGTCCGTACGCCGATCTCGGCGACCCGGCGGGCGCGGGCGGCGAACTCCTCGGACTCCTGCTCGGGGCGGCCGAAGAGCTTGACCAGGGTGGCGCCGGGCGCGGAGAAGCGCTCGGTCATACGGGTGCCCATCGCCGCGTTCAGCGCCGCCGCCTCCCGCTGCATCCCGGCCATCCGGGCGCCCATGCGGCGGGCCGGGACCACGAAGACCGGGAGCAGGGCCAGGGCGAGCAGGGTGACCTGCCAGGACAGGGTGAGCATGACGGCGAGGGTGAGCAGCAGGGTGACGAGGTTGCTGACGACTCCGGAGAGTGTGTTGCTGAACGCGCGCTGTGCGCCGATGACGTCGTTGTTGAGTCGGGAGACCAGCGCTCCCGTACGTGTGCGTGTGAAGAACGCGACCGGCATGCGCTGCACATGATCGAACACAGCCGTCCGCAGATCGAGGATGAGTCCTTCCCCGAGCGTCGCCGACAGCCGGCGGCCGAGGATGCCCAGGGCCGCCTCCACGACCGCGATGAGCGCGATGAGCAGGGCGAGTCGTACGACCGTGCCCTCGTCGTCGCCCGTCACGATCGCGTCCACGACATGTCCGGCGAGCACCGGGGTGGCCACGGCGAGCAGCGCCGTCGCCACCCCGAGCACCACGAACCGCGCGATACGGGCGCGGTGCGGCCGGGCGAACGCGCCGATGCGGCGCAGGGTCGCGCGGGCGAAGGGGCGGGTCTGCTGCTGGGCGTTCATCACGCCCTGGAGCTGTGTCCAGGCTGTGGTTTCCATGCTCATGGGAGCGAAGGTAGGACCTCAAGCGTTGTTGAGGTCAACACTCCTTGGATGTCCCCCCGCCCGAAGGATCCGATGACCACCAGCAATCCCCCGGCCGCCCTTCCGCAACCCGCAGTTGGCGCGGCGGGGAAAACCTCTCCGGACGTGAGCCCCCGTCGCGTCCTCGTCCCCGCCCGCAGGATCCGCCAGATCCTGTGTCTGCTTCCGCTTCTGCTCGTCACGGTCGTGGCCGTGCGGCACCGCTCGGTCCTGGCCGAGGGCTTCGGCCATCTGGAGTCCGCCGAGTGGCCCTGGCTGCTGGTCGCGGCCTGCGCGACCTGTCTGACCTGGGTCGCCGCGGCCTGCACCCGACAGGGCGCGGTCGTGCAGTGCCTGCCCAAACGCCGCCTGCTGGCCACCCAGTTCGCGGCCGGCGCCGCCAACCACCTGCTCCCCACAGGCCTGGGCGCCAGCGCGGTCAACCTCCGTTTCATGACGGTGTGCGGGCTGCCGCTGGCCCGCTCCTCGGCCGCGCTCGCGCTGTATCTGCTGGCCGAGTCGATAGGCCGGCTGACCCTGCTCGCCGCCCTGCTCATCGCCTTCCCCGACGCGCTGAGCCTCGGCACGCTCCTGCCCGAGGGCACGGTGGGCGCCCTGCTGCCCGCCCTCGGGGTGGTGCTGGTCCTGGTCGCGGCGGTGCTCCTGTCCGTACGACGGGTGCGTACCGCCGTGACGTCCTTCCTGCGCACCGCGCTCGGCGAGGCACGCGAGGTGCACACCCGGCCGGCGCGCGCGTTCGCCCTGTGGGGCGGTTCGCTCGCCTTCCCGGCGCTCCAGGCGGCCGGGCTCGCGGCGGTCGGACAGGCTCTGGGGCTGCCGGTGCCGCCGCTGCACATGGCGGTGGCGTATCTCGCGGCGACGGTCGCCGTCGCGCTGGTGCCCACACCGGGTGGAATCGGCTCGGTGGAGGCGGCGCTGGTCGTGGCGCTGGTGGCGGCGGGGGGCCCGGCGGCGATCGCCACGGCCGTGGTGCTGGCGTACCGGATCATCACGGTGTGGGTTCCGCTGGTGCCGGGGGCGCTGACGCTGGGGGCGCTGGTGCGGATGAAGGTGATCTGAGCGCAGAGGGCTCGCGCGGCCGGACTCCCTGACGCTCGCGCGGCCGGACGCGCTGGCGTCGGTGGCCTGGTACGAAGTGCTGGACCAGGAGGGGATGGACGAGACGGCAGCGCTGCGCGGTGAACTCGCTTACGGGGTGGGGGTGTTGGCGGAGAGCCTGGAGGGGGCCGCGCGGTTTGCTTCGGGGGCGGGGCGGCACGGGACCTTCAAGAACCTGTGAATGCCGGAGTGTTCAGGTACTGATGGACAGCGGCGGCCACCCGAAGTCCAGCGCGGGCCGCCTCGGTCGCGCTCTCCCCGGGGCGCAACACCCCGCCTGCGGCGAACACCCCGGGCCGTGAGGTCTCGGGGGCCAAGCTCAGCCCCCCTCGCCGCGCGAGTTCGTTCTCGGCCACGAAGTCGCCCGTGAACACCACGGTGTCGCACGCCAACACGGCCGTACGGCCGTCCCGGTGACGCACGCGCACGCCGGACAGCCGTCCACGGCCGAGGAGTTCGGTGACGGTGGTCCCGGTGAGGAGAGGGAGCCCTCGGTAGAGACGGGCCTTCTGCGCCCGGACCCGGTTCACCCCTGGCCGCTCGGACTCGGTGACCATGGCGACGACGTCCGCGCCGGCGGCCCGTACGGTGTCCGCGGCCGAGTAGGAGACCCCCTCCGCGCCGACGATCACCGCACGCGTCCCGATCGGCTGTCCGTGCAGATGAACCGCCTGCTGAAGCTCACCGGTCGTGTAGACCCCGGCCGGCCGGGTCCCCGGCACCAGGCGTGCCGTGCGCGGGCGTTCGCGGGCGCCGGTGGCGAGGAGTACGGCCCGTGCCTCGATGGTCTCGGGGCCGTTCGGGCTGACGGTGGTGAGCGTGAGGGGGCCCGCCCAGTCGAGGGCGGTCACGCCGGTCCGTACGACCGCCCCGGTCCACAGCGCGGCATCGGTGAGCCGCCGGGCGTACGCGGGGCCGGTCAGCGGGTGCGGCCAGCCGCCGAAGCCGCCGTGGGCGCAGTGCCGCGGGACTCCCCCGGGCTGTTGCTCCCGGTCGAGCACCTCGACCCGGCCGACGCCCGTGGCGGCCAGGAAGGCGGCGGCGGACAGGCCCGCGGGGCCCGCGCCGATCACCAGGACGTCGACCTCGCGGCTCATTCCCGTGCCTCCCGCGACGGCTGCGGCGCCGTGCCCGTCGAACTCTCGCGATCCACCCCGCCGCCCTCCTCGAACAACTCCCGCACCGCCGCCCCGCAGTAGAACCCCTGACAGCGCCCGGCCCGCGCCCGCGTCCGGCGGCGCAGTCCGTCGAGGCCGCCCGGCGGGACCGTACTGCTGAGGGCGTCGCGGATCTCGCCGCGGGACACCCGTTCGCAGTGGCAGACGAGCGTGCCGTACTCCGGGTCGGCGGCGATGAGTTCGGGGCGCTGGTAGGGGCGGGGGAAGGCCTCGCCGAGGTTGGGCATGCGCACCGGTTCCAGTTCGCGCGACGGGCCCAACTCCAGTCCGTTCGAGGCGAGTTGCTCGACGACATACCCGGCGATGGCGAGCGAGGCGGTCAGGCCGGTCGAGCGGATGCCGCCGACCGTGACGTACGACTGCTCCGGGTGGACGCGGATGCGGTAGTCGTCGTGTTCCGTGGCGGCACGCAGCCCGGCGTAGACGGCCGTGACCTCCTCGTCGAGCAGCGAGGGCAGGATGCGGCGGCCCTTCTCCCGCAGCAGGGACAGGCCCTCGGCGGAGGACCGCGTGGCCTGTCTGTCGTCGAGGTCCTCGGCGGTGGGTCCGAGCAGGACGTTGCCGAACACCGTCGGTGCCACCAGCACGCCCTTGCCGAGGGCCGTCGGGACGGGCAGGAGGATGTGCCGGACGAGCGACCGGGCGAACTTGTCGAAGACGATGAGCTGGCCGCGGCGCGGGGTGACGGTGAAGTCGTCGTGGCCGAGCCGCCGGTCGAGGGTGTCGGCGTGCAGTCCGGCCGCGTTGATCACCCAGCGGGCGTGGAGAGGACCCCGGGTCGTACCCGAGACTCCTTGCTCCACGCGGCAGTTGAGGTGCAGGTCGACTCCGTGCCGTACCGCCTGCGTGGCGTACGCCAGGACCGTCGTCCACGGGTCGATGACGCTCTCGCCGGGGACCTCCAGAGCGCCCAGCGCGCCGGGGCCCAAGTGCGGCTCGCGCTCGTACAGTTCGGCCGGCCCCAGCAGCCGGGTCTCCTTGTGGTCGTTGCGCTCCGCCTTCTCCGCGAGGCGGGGCAGCGTGGCGAGCTGTTCCTCGTCCCAGGCGACCAGGAGCGCGCCGACCGGCTCGACGGCGATGCCGGACTCGGCGGCGTAGGAGCCGAGTCGGCGGTACCCCTCGCGGACGAGCCGCCCCTCCAGTGACCCCGGCACCGCGTCGAAGCCGGTGTGCAGGATCGCGGTGTTGGCCTTCGAGGTGCCCTGGCCCACGTCGTCCTGTGCCTCGACCAGGGCGACCCGCAGGCCTGGGTGGCGGGCGAGTTCGCGGGCGATGGCGCAGCCCACGACTCCGGCGCCGATGACCGCCACGTCGTACGTCGTCGGCGGGAGCGGTCCGGCGGTGGTGACCGTCATCCGGGCGTCCGGTCGAGGAGGGCGGCGACCTCGGCGCGGAAGGCGGCGCGGCGTTCGGCGGCCTCGTCGGAGGTGATGCGGGGTTCGTGGACGGCGGCCGGTTTCCAGTCGGGCAGGGCGTCGGTCAGGGACAGGCCGGGCTGTGCGCCGAGTCGGGCCAGGGCGCCGACGCCGAGCGCGGTGGCGTCGGGCAGCGCGGACACCTCCACGGGGCGTTGCAGGAGGTCGGCCTGGGTCTGCATGAGGAGGGTGGAGCGGGTGAGGCCGCCGTCGACGCGGAGGGTGGTGAAGGGGGCGCCGAGGTCGCTGCCGGCCGCGTCGGCGAGTTCGGCGACCTGGGCGGCGATGCCCTCGCACAGGGCGCGGACCAGGTGGCCCGCGCGGGTGTCGAGGCCGAGTCCGGTGAGCGAGCCGCGCAGGTCGCCGCGCCACCAGGGGGCGGCGAGGCCGGCCAGGGCGGGGACGAAGGTGACGCCGCCGCTGTCGGGCACCGCGCCGCCGACGGTGTCGAGGTCGGCGGCGCCCTTGATGACGCCGAGGTCGGTGAGCCAGCGGACGGCGGACGCGGCCGTGTACACCTGGCCGTCGAGGCAGTAGCTGGTCTTTCCGTCGAGGCGCCAGGCGACGCAGCTGACCAGCCCGGAGGTGCCGTGTCTCGGGGTGTCGCCGGTATGGGCGAGGAGGAACGCGCCGGTGCCGTAGGTGCACTTGGCGCCGCCGGGTCCGGTGATGCGCTGGGCGAGCAGGGCGGCCTGCTGGTCGACGGCGAGGCCGGTGAGCGGGATCTCGGGTCCGAACTCCTCGGTCGTACCGATGGGTTGGGCGTTGTCGACGACCTTCGGGAGCCGTTCGCCGGTGAGGCGGTACAGGTCGAGGGCGCGCTGTGACCAGCGGGCGGTGTCGAGGTCGAGGAGCTGGGTGCGGCCGGCGGTGGCGGCGTCGGTGACGTAGGCGCCGGTGAGGCGGTGGACGAGCCAGGCGTCGGTGGTGGTGACGACGCCCTCGCGGGTGCGGTGGCGGCGTATCCAGGCCATCTTGGGCGCGGCGAAGTACGGGTCGAGGGGCAGGCCGGTCAGGGCGCGCAACTCGTCGGCGTACGGGTTGAGTTCCTCGCACACGGTCTCGGCGCGGCGGTCCTGCCAGACGAGCGCCTCGGTGAGGGGGCGGCCGGTGTCGGGGTCCCAGGCGAGGACGGTCTCGCCCTGGTTGGCCAGGCCGAGCGCCACGACCGGTTCGCGCGCTTCGGCGAGCGCGCGGTGGCCGGCGTCGACGACCGAGGTGTACAGCTCCTCGGGGTCGACCTCGACCAGGCCGCCGGGGAGATGGCGTGGCCGTACCTCGGCGAAGCCGGTGCCGATGACACCGCGTTCGGGGCAGACGACGAGGGCCTTGGTGCCGGATGTGCCCTGGTCGACGGCGAGCACCGGACCTGTCATCGAGCCCCTCCCCAGGCAGTGTCGTCGGATCCGCCCCGGGCGATCACCGGGCGACAGCCTGCCGCCGCCCGCCACGCCGCGTCAAGCGACGCTGACGGCTGGTCAAACCTCAGGCCGCGCAAAGGAGTTCGAAAAGATCGGGAAATGGGAGAAGAGGCGGAACCTCCGCCTCTATAGTGACCGCCGCGACCGACGAGCTCGTCAACTGCCGCCCAGAGGAGGGCTGTTGTTACTCCACCCTGCCGTCAGGACCCGCCCGCTGCCAGGGGCGGGAGACTGATGGCCAGAGACGGAGCACGACCCGCCTACGATCCCGCAGGGCACGACACCGCGCTGCGCGCCACGCTCCAGGAGGTGCGCGCCGGGCGCTGGATGTCGATGCGCGGCCTGCTCGCCGGGACGACGGCCTGGTGGCAGTGGACGCAGCGCACCCAGGTCCTCGGCGCCGCGGCGGCCGGCACCGATGTGGTGCGGGCCTGGCTCGAGGAGGAGCCGCGCAGTGTCCCGGCGACCGTGATGCACGCCCGGGTCGTCGTGGAACGGGCGCTGCGGGCGCACCGCGAGGGCCACGCCCGCACCCCGGACCTGTGGCGGGAGGCCTGGCAGGCGAGTCACGGCGCGGCCCGGGCCGCCCCGCAGGATCCCGTGCCGTGGGTGTGCCTGCTGGCGCTGGCCCGGCTCGACCGGGACCGGCGCTGGGACGAGCACCGGGTCGCGCCGCCCGGGCCGATGCTGCCGCCGGGCCCGTGGGGGCTGCTCGCGGAGGCCGACAAGCGCGACCCGTACAACCGCGAGGCCCACCAGCGGATGCTCCAGTTCCTCTACGACCACGGCACCTCGGGACGGCTCGCGGAGGCGGCGGGCTACGCGCACTGGGCCGCCGACACCGCTCCCCCGGGCTCCGCGCTGCACGTCCTGCCGCTGTACGTCCGCGTCGAGCGCTACCGCCGCTCCGGCGGCCGGGACGCCGCGCTCGATCTGCACTGGGTCGCCGAGGACGCCACCCGCGAGGCGCAGCGCGCGCTGTACGCCTGGTTCGAGCAGACCTTCCCCGCCGAACGCGCGCTGCCGGATCTCAACCATCTCGCCCACGCCCTGTGGGGCGCGCTCCAGTTCCAGGACGCTGCACGGGTGTTCGAGGCGCTCGGCCCGTACTGGACGCCTCAGCCCTGGGCGTACCGCACCCCCGAACCGGGCGACATCGGCCAGGCCGTGGAGATCTTCCTCCAGGCCCGGGCCCGCTGCCGCCCCGTATGACCCCACCACCAGTCCCGGAGGTCCGTATGTCCCGCACCACCGAAGGCCGCCCACCGCACGACGAGGAACAGCGCCTGCGCGAACTCGGCTACCGTCCGGTTCTCGCCCGCCGCATGGGCGGATTCGGCAACTTCGCGATCAGCTTCTCGGTGATCTCGATCCTGTCCGGCTGCATGACCCTGTACGGCTTCGGCCTCGGCACCGGCGGTCCCGCGGTGATGCTGTGGGGCTGGGCGGGCGTGGGCCTGTTCGTGCTCTGTGTGGGCCTGGCGCTCGCCGAGGTCACCAGCGCCTACCCCACCTCCGGCGCCTTGTACTACATGGCCGACCGGCTCGGCGGGCGCCGCTGGGGCTGGTACACGGGGTGGCTGAATCTGCTCGGTCTGCTGGGTGCGATCGCCGGGATCGACTACGGCGCGGCGCTGTTCGCGGGCGCGTTCGCCAATCTCCAGTGGGGCTTCGAGCCGACACCGGAGAAGACCTTCCTGATCTTCCTGGCGATCCTGCTGCTGCACGCCGTACTGAACCTCTTCGGCGTCCGCCTGGTCAGCGTCCTCAACTCGGTCAGCGTGTGGTGGCACCTGGCGGGTGTCGCGCTCATCGTCGGCGCGCTGGCGATCGTCCCCGACCACCACCAGTCCCCGTCCTTCGTGTTCACCGAGTTCGTCAACGACACCGGCTGGTCAAGTCCCTTGTACGTGGCGGCGATCGGCCTGCTGCTCGCCCAGTACACGTTCTCCGGCTACGACGCCTCGGCCCACCTCTCCGAGGAGACCTCGAACGCCTCGGTGTCGGCGGCGAAGGGCATCGTGCGCTCCATCTGGGTCTCCTGGATAGCCGGGTTCGTGCTGCTCGCCGGACTCACCTTCGCCATCCAGGACTACGACGCCACCCGCGCGACCGACACCGGGGTGCCGCCGGCGCAGATCCTCCTCGACGGTCTCGGCACGGACGGCGCGAGCGCGCTGCTGATCGTGGTGATCGTCGCCCAGCTGTTCTGCGGCAACGCCGAAGTGGCCGCCGCCAGCCGCATGGTGTTCGCGTTCAGCCGTGACGGGGCGCTGCCGGGTTCCGCGCTGTGGCGCAAGGTGAGCGCCCGCACCCAGACGCCGGTCGCCGCCGTGTGGCTGTCGGTGGTGGTCGCCGGACTGCTGGCCCTGCCCTCTCTGTACTCGGCGACCGCGTACGCGGCGGTCACCGCCATCAACGTCATCGGCATCACCCCGGCGTACGCCATCCCCGTACTGCTGCGGCTGCGCGCGGGCGACCGTTTCCAGCCGGGGCCGTGGCATCTGGGCCGGTGGAGCAAGCCGATCGGCTGGGTCGCGGTCGTGTGGGTGGCGTTCGTCACCGTGCTGTTCTGTCTGCCGCAGGTGTCGCCGGTGACGGTCGACACGATGAACTACGCGTCGATCGCCCTCGCCGTCGTACTCGTCCTCGCCACGGTGTGGTGGTACGCCGCCCGCCGTTCGTACGGAACGCCCACCACGGCGGCGTACGGCTCCGACCGTGACCAGGCGGAACTGGCCGAGGGAATCGTCTGAGCGGGGGCATCCACAGGCAAGGCCACCTACGAACTCCTGTGCCCGATACGGCAGGATGAGCGGTCGCGTCGGCCGTGGCACCCGCACGGTCCTCGCGACGGCTCATCCAGCAATGCGAACAGGTGGCGACGTGACAGCATTTCAACGGGATCTCACCATGGACGACCTGGTCGTCCCCGGAATCGCCGTGGTCGCGGGCCTGATTGCCGCGTTCCTGCTGCGGATCCTCCTCAAGTGGCTCGGAAAGCACGCCGACCGCACGAAATGGACCGGTGACGACGTCATCGTCGCCGCGCTGCGGACGGTGGTGCCCGCGGCGGCGATCGCGGGCGGCATCGCGGTCGCGGCGGCGGCGCTGCCGCTGACGAAGACGACCCAGCGCACCACCAACCAGATCCTGACCGTCCTGCTGATCTTCGTGGTCACGGTGGCGGCGGCCCGGCTGGTGGCCGGTCTGGTGCGCACGGTCACCCAGTCCCGTTCGGGGGTCGCCGGCTCGGCCACGATCTTCGTCAACATCACCCGGGTGCTGGTCCTGGCGATCGGTTTCCTGGTGGTGCTCCAGACACTGGGCATCTCCATAGCGCCGCTGCTCACCGCCCTGGGCGTCGGCGGTCTCGCGGTCGCGCTGGCGCTCCAGGACACCCTCGCCAACCTCTTCGCGGGCATCCACATCCTCGCCTCCAAGACCGTCCAGCCCGGTGACTACATCCGGCTGAGCAGCGGCGAGGAGGGCTATGTCGAGGACATCAACTGGCGGCAGACGACCGTACGCGCGCTCTCCAACAACCTCGTCGTCATCCCCAACGGGGAGCTCGCGAAGTCGAACATGACCAACTTCATGCGCCCCGAGCAGCAGTTGACGATCCTCGTCCAGGTCGGCGTGGGCTACGACAGCGACCTGGAGCAGGTCGAGCGCGTGACCATCGAGGTCGTCGCCGAGGTCATGACCGAGATCACCGGCGCCGTCCCCGACCACGAGCCCCTGGTCCGCTTCCACACCTTCGGCGACTCCCGCATCGGCTTCACGGTCATCCTCGGCGTCGGCGAGTTCAGCGACCAGTTCCGCATCAAGCACGAGTTCATCAAGCGCCTGCACAAGCGCTACCGCGAGGAGAACATCCGCATTCCGGCGCCCACCCGCACGGTGGCGCTCCAGCAGGGCGCGGTGGTCATTCCGCAGCAGCGGGACGGCGTCGAGGTGACCGGCTAGTACCGGCCGCCTCGTCAGTACTTGTCAGTACGACGGTGTGTCGGGGCCGGTCCACACCGTCACGTGGGCCACGGCGCTGCTGGAGTCGGCCCCGGCGGACTGCGTCGAGGTGAGGGTCAGCAGGGCGATGCGGGCGCGGTCCGTGCGCAGGCAGAGGCGGTCGCCGGTGGCGACGGTCAGACGGTTGCTCGCGGGGGCGCTCGCGTCGATGAGGTCGCCGCAGGCCGCCGGGGCGGGGTCAGGCGTACCGGCCGGGACCTTCGCCATGACGTGTTCCTTCCAGGTCCGCAGATAGATGCCGCCGAGGTGGCCGACGACCTGGACGTCGGACAGACTCCCCACGGACGGCGGGAACTTGTCGAGGTTCGTCCAGGCCGCCTCCAGGGACACCCGGTCGCTGAACTCGGGGACCCAGCCCTCGGAGGACGGCAGAGCGGTCCCGGAGGGGGCCGCGGGCGTCCCGGTGGAGGCCGCCTGCCCGTCCGAGGGCTGGGTGACGGTCGCCGTGACCGTCACCCGGCTCGTCACCGTCTGCGTCTCCGTGGGCACGCTCGCCGTGGGCGGCGTCGCCACCGCCGGGAGGGCCAGGTAGCCGATCACCGCGGCGAGGATCGTGCACGCCCCGCCGATCACCGCCCCGTGGACGGTGCGGTCCTTGGGCGGAGTCGGCGGCTGCTGGGGCGGGCTGAGTGTGGTGTTGTCGTCCATGGATCCCCCGATCGATGCCTCATGGTGGCACCGACTCGCGGGCCGGAACGGGCAGTTGACGTCAATCCACCCCAGACAGGGACCTCTGTGCTACAAGCCGCTCAGAGCGTCGCGGAGTTGTCGTGCGGCCGCGCCTCCGTACGACTCTCCGGCTGCCGCAGGGACGGACTCACCGGCGTGACCGTCCAGTCGGGGTGCCCGGGCATGCGCGGGGTCTTCGTGCCGTAGAGCCAGTCCCCCAGGAAACCGGACTGGTCGGCGCCGGAGACCTCCGAGGCGACGGCGATGTAGTCGGCCGTCGACGCCGACGCGTTGCGGAAGCGCTCCAGGAAGGTGCGCTCGACGGCGTCGAAGGCCGCCTCGCCGATCTGCTGCCGCAGCGCGTACAGGACGAGGACGCCGCCGGTGTAGCGCTGGGAGTCGAAGAGGTTGACCTCGTTCGGCGCCGCGACCGGCCCCGACGTTTTGCGCCACTGGTCGCCGAGGCCGTACGTGTACTTCATCCGGGCCTCGAACGTGGTGTAGCCGAGGGAGTCGGGCCAGCCGCGCTCGTAGCGGTACAGCAGGCCGTAGAAGTCGGCGTGGCCCTCGTTGAGCCACAGATCGGACCAGGAAGCGGGGCTGACGCTGTTGCCGAACCAGGAGTGGACCAGCTCGTGCATCATGTGCGAGCCGATCCTCGCCTCCTCCTGGAGGAGATAGTTCGGCTTGTACAGGGTCAGGGTCTGGGTCTCCAGGCCCGTGAAGTCGAAGGCGTTCGAGGCGTCGTTGTTGCAGGGCAGCAGGCCGTACGTCTCGAACGGGTAGGCCCCGAGCCGCGCCTCGATCCAGCTCACCAGGTTCGGGGTGAGGGCGAGCGCGGGTTCCAGGGCGGTGGCCCGGGCGGTCGGTACGACGTCCCGGAGCGGGAGTCCGTGCGGGCCCTGCCGGTCCTTGATCACATAGTCGCCGACCGTGATCTGCACGAGCTCGGTGGCGATCGGCTCACGGGAGCGGTACGTGTACGCGGTGCGGCCGTCGCCGAGGTCCTCGGTGCCGAGCAGGGTGCCGCTCGCGACGCCCTTGAGTCCCGCCGGGACGGTGATGCGGACGGTGAGGTCCGCCTTGTCCGAGGGGTGGTCGTTGCAGGGGAAGACGGTGTGCGCCGAGTTCGGCTGGGGGCACACCGCGAAGCCGTCCGGGGTGGGGACCCAGGCGGTGTGGGCGAGAGCGCGGCGCGGGTCCGCCGTATAGGCCACCGTGACAACGGCCGTCCGCCCGGCCGGGAGGCACCGGGCGGGTGTGATCCGCAGCTTTTCGTCCACCTGCTCGAAAGCAGCCGCGCGGCCGGACACGGTGACGGTGCGTATGTCGAGGCCCAGGGCGTCCAGCGAGAGGCGGGTCAGGTCCTGGGTGGTGGTGATCCGCAGGGTGGCCGTCGCGTCCACCAGCCGGGTCGTGGCGTCGTACGCGAGGTCGAGGTGGTACGCCGAGACGCGGTAGCCGTCATTGCCCAGGCCCGGGTAGACAAGGTCACCGAGGGTCTCCGCGCCGGGGGTGCCGGTCGCGGGGGCCGCCTGCGCCTGGGCCGGGACGCTCAGCGCCGCCGCGGTGCCGAGCAGGGCGGCAGGGGCCGTCACTCTGGTGCGATATCTCATGGTCTGCTTTCGTTCGGGCGGCCGGCTGGTCGGGGCCGGCCGTCGGAAGAGGTGCGATCAACCTCCATGACCACAAGATCGCCCGCTCGGGTTGGCCGAGCGGATGCACAGGTTTTCGAACAACGGACGCGGACCCCTGTCGAGGCCCGCTCGATCACGAGATATCTTGATGTCGAGCAATGTTGCAGACGCGGAAGACGTGGAGCGGAGCACCCGGTGACTGACTCGACCATCATCTATACGCACACTGACGAGGCCCCGGCCCTGGCGACGTATTCCTTCCTGCCGGTGGTCCAGGCGTACGCCTCGCAGGCGGGTGTCGCCGTGGAGACGCGGGACATCTCGCTGGCCGGCCGCATCATCGCGGTGTTCCCGGAGTACCTGACCGAGGACCAGCGCATCCCGGACGCCCTGCACGAGCTGGGCGAGCTGGCGAAGACGCCCGAGGCCAACATCATCAAGCTGCCGAACATCTCGGCGTCGATCCCGCAGCTCAAGGCCGCGGTCGCCGAGCTCCAGGCGCAGGGCTACGCGCTGCCGGCGTACCCCGACGACCCGAAGACCGACGAGGAGCGGGACATCCAGGCCCGCTACGACAAGGTCAAGGGCTCGGCCGTGAACCCGGTCCTGCGCGAGGGCAACTCCGACCGCCGCGCCCCCGCCTCGGTCAAGAACTACGCCAAGACCCACCCGCACCGCATGGGCGCCTGGTCCTCGGACTCGAAGACCAACGTGGCGACCATGGGGCAGAACGACTTCCGTTCCACCGAGAAGTCCGTCGTGATCTCCGAGGCCGGCGCGCTCAAGATCGAGCTGGTCGCCGAGGACGGCACCACCACGGTCCTGCGTGAGTCCGTACCGGTCCTCAAGGACGAGGTCGTCGACGCGTCCGTGCTGCACGTGGCCGCGCTGCGCGAGTTCCTCACCGCGCAGATCGCCGAGGCCAAGGCCCAGGGCGTGCTGTTCTCCGTGCACCTCAAGGCCACGATGATGAAGGTCTCCGACCCGATCATCTTCGGTCACGTGGTCCGCGCGTTCTTCCCGAAGACCTTCGAGCAGTACGGCGCCACGCTCGCCGCCGCCGGTCTCTCCCCGAACGACGGTCTGGGCGGCATCCTCAAGGGCCTCGACGCCCTGCCCGAGGGTGACGCGATCAAGGCCTCCTTCGACGCCGAGCTCGCCGAGGGCCCGGAGCTGGCGATGGTCGACTCCGACAAGGGCATCACCAACCTGCACGTGCCGTCCGACGTCATCGTCGACGCCTCGATGCCGGCCATGATCCGCACCTCCGGCCACATGTGGGGCCCGGACGGCCAGGAGGCCGACACCCTCGCGGTGCTGCCGGACTCCTCGTACGCCGGTGTCTACCAGGTCGCGATCGACGACTGCCGTGCCAACGGCGCCTACGACCCCTCGACCATGGGCTCGGTCCCGAACGTCGGCCTCATGGCGCAGAAGGCCGAGGAGTACGGCTCCCACGACAAGACCTTCGAGATCAAGGCGGCCGGTACGGTCCGTCTGGTCGACCAGTCCGGCAACGTCCTCATCGAGCAGCCGGTCGCCGAGGGTGACATCTTCCGCGCCTGCCAGACCAAGGACGCGCCGATCAAGGACTGGGTGAAGCTCGCCGTCACCCGCGCCCGCGCCACCGGCGACCCGGCCGTGTTCTGGCTGGACGAGACCCGCGCGCACGACGCCAACCTGATCGCCAAGGTCAACGCGTACCTGCCGGAGCACGACACCGAGGGCCTGGACATCCGCATCCTGGCTCCGGTCGAGGCGACGAAGCTGTCGGTGGAGCGCATCCGCCGCGGCGAGAACACCATCTCGGTCACCGGCAACGTCCTGCGTGACTACCTCACCGACCTCTTCCCCATCCTGGAGCTGGGCACCAGCGCCAAGATGCTGTCGGTCGTCCCGCTGATGGCGGGCGGCGGCCTCTTCGAGACGGGCGCCGGCGGCTCCGCCCCGAAGCACGTCCAGCAGCTGGTCAAGGAGAACTACCTGCGCTGGGACTCCCTCGGTGAGTTCTTCGCGCTGGTCCCGTCCCTGGAGCAGTACGCGACGGCCACCGACAACCCGAAGGCCAAGGTCCTGGCCGACACCCTCGACCGCGCCACGGCGACCTTCCTCAACGAGGACAAGTCCCCGACCCGTCGCGTCGGCGGCATCGACAACCGCGGCAGCCACTTCTACCTGTCCCTGTACTGGGCCCAGGAGCTGGCCGCCCAGACCGAGGACGCGGACCTCGCGAAGGCCTTCGCGCCGCTCGCCGAGACCCTCGCCTCGAACGAGCAGAAGATCGTCGACGAGCTGCTCGCCGTCCAGGGCGAGCCGGCCGACATCGGCGGCTACTACCAGCCCGACCCGGCCAAGGCCGCGAAGGTCATGCGCCCGTCCGCCACGTGGAACGACGCGCTGGCGTCGCTGAGCTGACGCGGGCACTCCGCACGACGCCGCCCCGGCCGGGTCCTCCCGGCCGGGGCGGTCGGCTTTCCGGGGTCAGGACGACCGAGCGACTTCCGCCACGCAATTGCGTGAGCCACATGTCTTGAATCAACTCTTCCCGGTTACAAGCGTGTTGGGGGCGTGGCACACTTGCGTCAGGCAAGGCTCCACACCATCACATGCGAGGGGTGAGGCGATGGCCACGGCCGGGGGGCCCACGGTACGACGGCGTCAGCTCGGGGCCGAGCTGCGGCGGCTCCGGGAGCAGGCGGGCAAGCGGATCGAGGACGCCGCGACCCATCTGGAGTGCTCCATGTCGAAGATCAGCCGTGTGGAGACGGGCCAGGCCCCGATCAAGGCCCGTGATGTGCGGGACCTGCTGGAGTGGTACGGCGTCAGCGATCCGCTGCGCATCGAGACCGTCATGCAGATCCACAAGGACGCCCAGCAGCAGGGCTGGTGGGCCCACTACGGTGATGTGCTCCCCTCGGGCATGGCCACCTACGCGGGCCTGGAGACCGACGCCCGCGTCCTGCGCCAGTACGAGTCGACGGTGGTGCCGGGTCTGCTCCAGACCGAGGACTACGCCCGCGCGGTGCTCGCCACCGCGTGGAACAACCAGCCCCATGAGACGGACCAGTTGGTGCGCTTCCGCAAGGAGCGCCAGACCCTGCTCACCCGGCAGCCCGATCCGCTGGAGCTGTGGGTGGTGCTGGAGGAGATCGCGCTGCGCCGGCCGGTCGGCGGCCGGGAGGTGATGGCGGCCCAACTCCGGTACCTCACCGAGGCGGTGACCATGCCGAACGTCACGCTCCAGATCATGCCGACGGCCAAGGGCGCCCACGTGGCCATGGCGGGCCCCTTCTCCCTGCTGGAGTTCCCGCCCCAGGCGTCCACGGTCGTCTACGTCGAATCCGCCGCAGGCAATGTCTACCTGGAGAAGGAGCGCGACGTCCGCACCTTCGTCCAGACCTTCGATCTGCTGCGGGCGGCGGCTCCTGACCCTCAGGAGGCGCACGCCCTGCTGGAACAGCTCACCAGGGAGATGCAGGACTCATGAACACGCACGACGGCCGGCGTCCGTCGCGGGCCGGCCTCGACGGCGCCGCGTGGCGTCGCAGCAGCCACAGCAACAACAACGGGGCATGTGTCGAGATCGCCGTCGTCGAGGGGGTGGTCGCGGTCCGGGACTCCAAGGACACCGTCCGGCCGGCCCTGGTCTTCTCGCCACTCAGGTGGCGCGCGTTCCTCGCGGCGGCCGCCGAGGGCCGCCCGCACCGCCACTGAACGGACCGGCCAGGGGGGTTGCCCGTGTACCACTTCTTATCCGCCCAGGCCGTCGCGTCGGGCGCGTTCTACGCGACGGAGACCTTCTGGACCGCCGTCGGGGTGCCCGTCGCCGCGGTCCTGGGGAGCGGCACGATCTGGGCCGCGTTCCGGGTGGCACACCCCCGGCGCCGGCTCATCTGCACGGTCAGCCACACCCCGTTGGTGCGGGGAGCCATCGGCGGCAGCCTGGAGATCAGCCGCAACGGCACTCCCCTCACCGACCCGCATCTGGTCACGGTGGTGCTGGCGAACCCCGGCAGACGGGACATCGCCAGCAGCGCCTTCGACCGCGGCGAGCCCTTCCGCGTCCGGTTCGCCGTGCCGTACGCCGAGCTGCTGCGCACCGAGTCCCTCCCCGACGACGCCCAGGCCCCGCCGACCCGGATGCGCGGCACCGAGCTGCACATCGGCCCCGGCCGCCTCGGCGCCGGTACGACGGTCACCTACGACCTCCTCGTCGACACGGCCCCCACCTACGACTTCCGCCACTCCCTCCTGGATGTACGCGTCCAGTGCACGACCGCGCCGCCCCCGCGCGACCCGTCCCGCACGGTGCCCCTGGTACGGCCCTGACGGCCCCGTGGTCCATGCTGTGATCATGCCCCACCCCACTGACAACGCCCCGGGAGCAGCCGCGTGACCGCCGCCGAACCGTCCTTCGAGCTGCTGCCCGGCGCGGCGGAATCTCCGGTCGTCCTCCATGTCCCGCACTCGGCGCGGGAGATACCGGCCGAGGTGCGGGCGGGGATCATGCTGGACGACTCCGCGCTGGAGCGGGAGCTGGACCACATCGTCGACGCGCACACGGCGGAGCTGGCCGACGCGGCCACACAGGCGGCCGGCACCGCGCCCTGGCGGTTCGTCAACCGGCTCTCGCGGCTGGTCGTCGATCCGGAGCGGTTCCCGGACGAGCGGGAGGAGATGCTGGCCGTGGGGATGGGGGCCGTGTACACGCGGACGACCCGGCGTGCGGTGCTCCGGCCCGAGGGCTTCGATCCCGAGCCGTTGATCGAGCGGTACTTCCGGCCGTACGCCCGGGCCATGACCGAGGCCGTGGCCGATCGGCTCGCCGCCACCGGGCGCGCGGTGATCATCGACGTGCACTCCTATCCCAGCGAGGCGCTCCCGTACGAGCTGCACGGCACGGGTCCCCGGCCGCCCGTCTGTCTCGGCACCGACTCCTTCCACACGCCTCCTGAGCTGCTCGAAGCGGCCCGGGAGGCGTTCTCCCGATGTGGGGAGATCGGACTGGACAGCCCGTTCAGCGGGACGTACGTACCACTGGAGTTCCACGGGCGGGATCCGCGTATCTCCGCCCTCATGATCGAGATCCGGCGGGACACCTACATGACCGAGCCCGGCGGGCCCGCCGGACCCGGGCTCGGCCGGCTGGGCTCCGCGCTCGCCGCCCTCGTCGACGCCGTCACCCCCTGACCTCCGGCTGGAGCACTCCCGCGCGACAGCGCGGCACCGGGCCGGTGAGGGTGGACGCATGACCGAGGAGACCAGCACGCTGACCGGCCAGGACCTGCCCGAGGTACGGGACTGGCCCACGCTTGAGCTCGACGGCACCGAGTTCGACCCGATCCTCGCCGATCTGATGCGGGAGGGACCGCTCACCCGGATCCGGCTGCCGTTCGGCGAGGGGTGGGCGTGGCTGGCCACCCGGTACGAGGACGTCAGGGCCGTCACCAACGATCCGCGGTTCGGGCGGGCCGAAGTGACGCGTCGTCAAGTGACCAGGATGGCACCGCACTTCAAGCCGCGTCCCGGCTCGCTCGCCTTCGCCGACCAGCCCGACCACAACCGGCTGCGCAAGCCGGTCGCGGGGGCGTTCACGGTGGGGCGGATGAAGCGGCTGCGGCCCCGGGCCCAGGAGACGCTGGACGGGCTGATGGCGGACCTGCTGCGGCAGGGGCCGCCCGCCGATCTCGTCGAGCATGTCCTCGAACCGTTCCCGATCGCTGTGGTGAGCGAGGTGATGGGGGTGCCCGACGACATGCGCGCGCAGGTGCACTCCTGGACCCGGCAGATCATCTCCACGTCCGGGGGCGCCGAGGCCGCCGAGCGGGCCAAGAACGGCATGTACGGGTGGATCACGGAGACCGTCCGCGCGCGTGCCGAGAGCACCGGCGACGATGTGTACTCCCTGCTCGGGGCCGCCGTCGCCCGTGGCGAGATCAGCGAGGCGGAGGCCGTCGGGCTCGCCGGGCCGCTCCAGATCGGCGGCGAGGCCGTCACCCACAACTGCGGGCAGATGCTGTATCTCCTGCTCACCCGCCCGGAGTTGATGCGGCGGACACGGGAGCGGCCCGAGGCCCGCGGCGCCGTCCTCGACGAGCTGCTCCGCTACATCCCGCACCGCAGCTCCGTCGGCCTGGCCCGGATCGCCCTGGAGGACGTCGACCTGCACGGGGTGCGCATCGCCGCGGGCGACCCCGTGTACGTCTCCTACCTCGCCGCCAACCGCGACCCGGACGTCTTCCCGGACCCCGAGCGGATCGACCCCGACCGCGAGCCCAACCCGCATCTGTCCTTCGGCAACGGCCCGCACTACTGCACCGGCGCGGTCCTGGCCCGGCTCCAGACCGAACTGCTGATCGACACCCTGCTCGACCGGCTGCCCGGCCTGCGGCTCGCCGTCCCGGCCGACGAGGTCGTCTGGCGCCGCAGGACGATGATCCGTGGGCCTCAGACGCTCCCCGTGGCCTGGTAGGCGGGCCTCTCGAAGCGCCTCACACCCGCGTGGGCCTCAGACCCGCAGCCACTCCGTGACCACGACCTCCCCGCCCGTGCGCAGCCGCAGCGCGAAGGGGCCGACGGGCGGGGCGTCGCCGGTGAAGCGGCCCATGTCGTCGGCCACCAGCGGGGCGCCCGACTGCGGGCCGGTGAGCACCTCGATCAGGGCCTGCTGGGGCGGCAGCACCTGCCCCATCAGGCCGTCCCCGGTGACCTCGACGTCGACGGTGACCTCGCCCGCGCGGAAGGTCAGCATCCGGGGTACGTCGGTGGCGCCCCGTACCGGGATGGCGTCGACCACCGAGTCGAAGGTCAGCTCGGCGATCCGGGCGTCGAGGTCGTGCAGCGCGTAGGCCGCCACGGCGATCTGCCGCAGCTCGGCCGGTACCGGGTCGAGGATGGCGGCGGCCCGGCGGAGTTCCTCCTCCAGCGGGCCGAGGTCGAAGCCCTCGTCCTCGTAGCCGTCCTCGGCGAACTCGTCGTCGTTCATGCCGCTCACACCGCTCCCCTTGCTTCCATGCGTGCCCGCAGCCGGCGCAGACAGCGCTGCCGCAGGGGTCCGATGCTGCCCACCGCGATGCCCAGGGCCGAGGACACCTCCTGGTAGCTGGGCGGTGGCGAGGCCATCAGGATGCGCAGCAACTGCCGGCAGCGGTCGCCGAGTTCCTCGAACTCCTGCCACAGGTGCCGGATCCGCTCGCTCTCCACGGCCGCGTCCTCGGAGTCGAGGAGCGACTGCTCGGGCGTACGGTCCTCGCTGATCCGGTCCAGGAGCTGCGGATCGTCCGTGGGTGTCAGCCGCCTTAAGCTCTTGAGCACCTTCAGGCACTCGTGCCGCGCGGTGCTCGCCAGCCATGAACCGGCCTTCTGGGGTTCGCGGATCCGCCCGAGATGCTGGGCGAAGCGGAACCACACCGTCTGGTACACCTCGTGCGCGTCGGCGTCGGAGAGCCGGTGCGCGCGCACGACGGACCACACCAGTGGGCTCAGCCCTTCCACGAGCGCCTTCCAGGCCGCCGCGTCGCCGTCGACGGCGGACTGGACCAACGCGCCGACATCTGCTCGGTCCACGGCCCCACCCCTCGTGTACGGCAAGTCATCGTACGCCGTGGAGGGGGCGAGTTCGGCCCTCATGCCCCAGGAGAGAGCTGTACGACCGTGCCCTGACGCCAGGTCGGCGGGATGAGCGCCGGTACGTGCGCCCCCCGGACTTCCGCGAACTCGGTGTTGGCCGCGAGAAGTTGCTGCCGGGCGGCGCGCGGGTCGGTCTCCTTGTTGGCGGTCATGTGCGCGGCCACCAGGCCTGCGGCGGCCGGGGTGGCGAAGGAGGTGCCGCTCCAGTGCGCGTAGCCGTCGAACATCACCTGGTCCGGCTTGGCGGAGGTGCCGTCGTCGCTCAACACGCCGGTGTGGCGGGGGTGTTGGCAGGTGCAGAGGTAGGTGAAGTTGAAGCGGCAGGCGTCGTAGGTGGAGTGCTGGTACACGTACGGGACGGGTGCGTCGAAGCCGGTGAAGGTGCTGGTGAGGCGCTCGCCGGGGGCGTAGGCGTTGACCCAGGAGCCGTGGTTGCTGAAGCAGGCGCCGTGGTCGCCGTCGGTGCGCAGGGCGCCGATCGACAGGACGGAGCTCGCGTAGTCGGGCAGGGAGGCGTAGGCGGCGGGCCAGAAGGGGCTGGCGCTGGCGTTGTTGCCCGCGGCGGCGACCAACAGGGTGCGCTGCTTCTTGAGTTCGAGCATGAAGGCGTCCAGGCCGACCAGGCCGTCGGCGCTGCCGTTGGAGGTGCCGGCGGAGAGGCTGATGATGTCGGGCCAGCCGTTCTGGTCGACGGCGGCGAAGAGCGCCTCGCCGAAGTCGGACTCCAGGATGGCGCCGGCGTCGTTGAGGGTGTTGCGCACCGTGATGTTCGTGTTGGGCGCGACGGCCGCGAGGATGCCCGCGATGAACGTGCCGTGTCCGACGTACTGCTTGAGGTTGCCGTGCTCGTCGGTCTCGGTGCCGTGCAGGTCGCCCTGGACGTGGGCGAGCAGCGGGACGAGGGGGTAGTCGTGGGTGAGGCCGTTGTCGATGACGAGGACGCCTACGGCGGTGTCCGAGGTGTAACCGGCCTCTGCCGGGGCCGGGTTGGTGCCGCCGTTGAGCGGGGCGGGCACCGGCTCGTCGCCGGGACAGGAGTTGACGGCGATCGACACGACGTGGTTGCGGCTGACCAGGCGGCGTCCGGCGCGTCCCTCGGGTTCGCGCATGGCGCGCAGGGCGTTCGCGACGGCGCGGTCGGCGCGGCGGTCGCCGTGTCCCGGGTCGCCGACCTGGATCCGGGTGATCCCGGAGCGGTTGGTCTCGGGGCTGACCCGGCGCACCTGGTCGCCGCTCAGTCCGGTCGCCGCGGTGAAGTGGGTGCGCACGGTGTTCTCGACGAGCGCCGCGTCCGCACCGTCCCGGGCGAGGACGACACCCTTCTCGTAGATGAACTCGGCCGCGTCGTCGGGCCCCATGGCCAGGGGGACGTCGGGCATCGAGCGCTGGATCTGTTCGAACTGCTCCGGGAATCGCTGAGGTGCCATGGCGTGTCCTCCCACTGGGGCGGTGTTCGTCAGTCAGAGTCGCGGGGCCGTTGATTGATACAGCGCCAAACCGGTGTGGCGTGCTACCCGGGCCACTACCATCCGTGGAGTGACAGCGGGAAGCGACTCGGTTCTCGAACTGCTGCCCATGGTGTTCGCCGCGCCCAACCAGGCGCTGGCGAGGGCAGAAGAGGTGCTCGGCTCCGATCCCTCGCTGCTCCACGCCTCCGTGGCCCATCAGGTCATCGGCATCTGGCAGCGGGACTGGGGCGACCTGAAGATCGCCCTCCGCCATCTGCGGCGCGCCCGCGATCTGGCGGCGCGCGCGGAATCGGCGGACCGGGAGGCGGACGTCCTGGCCGCGCTCGGGGTCGCACTGGTGCACGCGGGGCGCACTCGGCAGGGTCTGGACGCGCTGGAGCGCGGGGTCGCGATCGGCAGCGGGCACACCCGCGCGCGCGTCCTGTTCCGGCGGGCGTACGCCTGCTGGGTGCTGGGCCACCATCGGGAGGCACTGGAGGACGTACGCCGGGCGGTTCCGGTGCTGCGGCAGGCGGACGACGTCATCTGGACCGCGCGGGCGCTGACTTTGCGGGCGACCGTACATCTGGCGCTCGGCTCGGTGGAGCGGGCGGAGGCCGACTTCGCCGCCGCCGAGGAGATGTGGGACACCACGGGCCAGGACCACGACAAGGCGGACGTGGTGGAGAGCCGGGGCCTTGCCGCGTTCCGGTCGGGCGACGTCCCGGTCGCGCTGCGGCTGCTCGACGAGGCCGAGGAGCGGTACGCCAAGCTCGGCACGCCGTCCTTCATGCTCTACATCCGGCGCTGCGAGGTCCTGATGGCCGCCGGGCTCGCCCCGGAGGCGCTCGGCGAGGCGGACGCGGCGATCGGCCTGCTGGACCGCAACGGTGGGCAGTCCACGCGCAAGGCCGAACTGTTGCTGGTCGCGGCCCGGGCCGCCCGTCTCGCCGACGATCCGCACACGGCGATCGCGCGGGCGGCGCTGGCGGTACGGCTGTTCGCGGCGCAGCGGCGCACCTGGTGGGAGACGCATGCCCGGCTGGTGCTGATCGAGGCGCGGGCCGCCGCCGGGCGCGGCTCGGGCCGGCTGGTCGCGGACGCGGCCGACGTCGCGGACCGGCTGGCCTCGTTCGGGGCGCCGGCGGCTCCGGAGGCCTCGCTGCTCGCGGGCCGGATCGCGCTGGGCCTCGGCTGGACGGCGGACGCGGAGCGGCACTTGGCCGTCGCGGCGCGCAGCCGACGCAGCGGTCCGCCGCTGGCGCGGATGACGGGCTGGGCGGCGCAGGCGCTGCGGGCGCGGGCGGCCGGGTCGGGGCGCGGGGTCCTGGAGGCCTGCCGGCGCGGTCTCGATGTGCTCGACGACCACCGGATGACGCTGGGTGCCTCGGAGTTGCGGGCCCGGGCCACCGCGCAGGGCGCCGAACTCGCCGCGCTGGCCCAGCGGGCGAGCCTCGACTCGGGCAGCCCGCGGCGGCTGCTGGTGTGGAGCGAGCGCTGGCGGGCCACCGCGCTGTCCGCGCCGCCCACCCGGCCCCCGTCCGATCCGGAGCTGCTGAGCGACATGACGGCGTTCCGGGAGATCGCGGCCCGCGCGGAGGAGGCCCGCATGGAGGGGCGTCCCGTGCCGGCGCTGGAGCGTGAACAGCGGCGCCTGGAACGGGAGATCCGCTCCCGGACCCTGCACATCCGCGGCGACGCGCCCGGTGAGGGCCGCCGGTTCGAGCCCGAGAGGCTCCTGGAACGGCTCGGTGACGACATACGTCTGGTCGAGCTCGCCGTCCTCGACGGACGTGTCCAGGTGCTGCTGTGCGGGCAGGGGCGGGTGCGGCGGTACGAGGCCGGGCTGCTGGCCGACGCGGAGACCGAGGCCGAGTATGTGCAGGCGGGGCTGCGGCGGCTCGCCCACCCCGGGGCGGAGGCGCGGCTTCCGCTGGTGGAGGCGGCGGGGCGGCGCCTTGAGGAGCTGCTGCTCGGTCCGGCGGCGGCGCAGCTGGGCTCCGGTCCGGTGGTCGTCGTACCGCCGGGCAGGCTGCACCGGGTGCCGTGGGCGCTGCTGCCGTCGCTGCGGGAGCGGGTGCTCAGCGTGTCGCCGTCGGCGAGCGGCTGGCTGCGCGCCCGGGAGACCGAGCCGCCGACCGGGGGGCGGCACGTGCTGGTGCGCGGCCCGGGTCTCGCGACCGGGGGCGCGGAGGTGCCCGAACTCGCCTGCCGTTACGCCGGTTCGACGGTGCTGGAGAACGACGACGCGCGCGTGCCGCGGGTGTTGGCGGAGCTCGACGGGGCCGCGCTCGCGCACATCGCCGCGCACGGCACGTTCCGGGCCGACGGTCCGCTGTTCTCGTCGTTGCGGATGGCCGACGGGCCGCTCATCGTCCATGACTTCGAGCGCCTGGACCGCAGCCCGTACCGGATCATCCTGTCCTGCTGCGACACCGCCCGGTTCGCCTCGGTCGGCGCCGATGAACTCCTCGGTCTGGTCACGGCGTTGCTGCCGCTGGGCACGGCGGGGGTGGTGGCGTGCACGGCGCCCGTCAACGACGCCGCGGTGGTGCCGCTGATGCTCGCGCTGCACAAGGGCCTGGAGACCGGGTTGTCCTTGGCCGAGGCGCTGCGCGACGCGCGGGCGGCGCTGCCGGGGGACACGGTGCATCAGGCGACGGGGTGGGCGTTCTCGGCGTTCGGGGCGGCCTGAGGGTCCCCGGGAATGAGGCGGCGGCCTGACCCCTCCCCCGATCACGGGGGTCAGACCGCCGGTCGATGGGCCGGCCCGTTCAGGCCGGCTGTGCGTCGGGCAGTTCCACGAGCCACGGCAGCGCGCCCCGGTCGTTGGCGCCGAGCCGGGCGTACGCGCTGTACAGGTGGTTGCCGACGGTGCGGATGGACAGGGTCAGCTTCTCCGCGATCTGCCGGTTGCTGAGTCCGGCGGCGGCGAGGGTGACGATCTGCCGTTGGCGCGCGGTGAGTTCACCGAGGACGAGGCCGGACAGGGCCGGGGTGCGGGCGCCTTGGCAACGGCGGGCCAGGGCGACCGCGCGGGTGCGTGAGGTGCGTGCGGCGCGCGGGTCGCGGTGGGCGTGCACGGCCTGGGCGTACGCCTCGGCGGCGAAGAGCAGGAACCCGCGCTCCTCCAGCCGCTCGGCCGCGAGGTCGAGCGCGGGCCCGTCGCCGCGGGCGAGTGCGTCGGCGTGCAGGGTGAACACGTCGTGCCGGCGAAGGGCCGCCTCTCCCGAGTGCCCGAGCCCGGCGGTGCGCGGCGCCGATGACATGGCCTCCCGCTCCGGGGCCGCTCCGGCTTCACGCGCACCCCGCTCGGCATGCGGCGCGAACTCCCCGCCAGCGGGCGCCTTTCCGGGTGCGCCCAGCCGGACCGCGTCGTAGGCCTCCGTCACGGCCCCCAGCGCCGTGTCGAGGTCTCCGCGTGCCGCCGCCAGCCAGGCGCGCACCCGGGGGTCGGCGTCGGCGTCGAGGTCGGTGATCTCGCCGGACTGCATGGCGGCCAGGGCGAGTTCGGCGCGGCAGGCCGGATCGCCCGCCGTCTCCCGCAGTCCCTCCCTCGTCCAGGCCGCCGCCTCCCGCAGTTCCCCCCGCAGCCTGGAGAACCGCGCCCGGACGGCCGCGTACGCGGCGGGCACCGGCCGCCCCTCGGCGACGAGCCACTCCCCCACGGGCGCGCACGCCACGCGGACGTCGGCCCGCTCGATCCGCCGCGCCAGCTCGGCCTCCTCGGTCTCCAGGGCCGCTTTGCACTCCTCCGGCGACCGGGCGAGCCGCCGCGCCCGCAACCGCCCTGCCGCCGCCCGCAGCACGGGGCCGTGCAGGGGATGGGCGAGGCGTACGGCGCCGTGGTCGTCGACGTGCACCAGCCCGCGCGCCTCCAGGTCCTCAAGGACGCGCAGGTCGAATCGGTCCATGTCCAGCGTCAACGGCTCGGCGAACGCGAGGAGTTCGAGCGTCTCGCGGTCCTGTCGCTCCAGGAGCCCGGCCGTCCGCTCCCGCACGGTCGCCGTGACCGGCACCGGCCCCCGCCAGGCCCACTCGTCGGTGTCCGGGTCCCGGGCGAGCAGCCCGCCCTCGCGCACCGCGCTGAGCAGGTCGCGCAGCAGCCGCAGATCCCCTCGGCACAGCCGGTGCAGGCGGTTGACGGTGAGCGGCTCCAGGCCGCCGCCCGCGCCCGCCGCGAGCAGCTGGGCGGTCTCCTCGTGGGGCAGGGGCTCCAGGGTGAGGCGTGGGAGCAGTTCGCCGGTCCAGAGGCGGGAGATCGCCCCGGGGACGGAGGCGCCGTCCGTGGCGACGACGAGGAGGCGGGTGCGGCCGTGCACGGCGAGCTGGTGGACGAGGGCGGCCGAGGCGTCGTCGAGCAGATGGGCGTCGTCGACCAGCAACAGCCGTACGGTGGACAGGAGTTGGACCGCGCGGTGCAGGGAGACGGTCTCGGGCAGGAGATGGGCGAACGCGGCGAAGGGGATGTGCCGGATCTCGGGCGTCCCGGCGACCCGGGCGCAGTCGGTGCCGCGGACGGCCTCCGTGACGAGCCGGGTCTTGCCGCAGCCCGCCGGGCCGGTCACCACGATGCCGTGGTGACCCGCGGCCGAGGCGCGGCGGATCAGCTCCAGTTCGTCCTCCCGGCCGGTGAACGGCCAGGGCAGTTCCAGGGTCTTCGCGTCGCGTTCGAAAGTCGTCACGCATACATGAGCGCGAGTACTCACACCTGATACACAGGGACTTGAGTAGCCCTCGACTCAGGCGCCCCGGGCCGGGCGACGGCACCCTTGGCGCATGGCTTTCCGCTACTGCTCACTCGCGCAGCAGTCGGCCCCCGTCTTCACCCCGGGGCTGACCGCCGAGCGGCTGAGCGCGCTCATCGGCGGAAACCGGATGTGGGTCAACAACACCGTGCTGCACTACTACTTCTTCGACGGCGAGTCCGATGCCTCGGTCATCGCCGTCCCGGGCAGCGGGGCGACCCGACGGGTGTCGTGGGTCGGCTCGGAGAAGCAGCGGGACGTGGTGCGGGGCTGTTTCCAGGAGTGGCAGGACCTGGGGCTCGGTGTCGGTTTCACCGAGGTGGGCGACCGTACCGAGGCGGAACTGCGGATCGGGTTCCAGCTCGGTGACGGCTCCTGGTCGACCGTGGGCAAGGACGCGCTGCGGGTCGGACTGCACGAGCGCACCATGAACTTCGGGTGGGACCTGACCGCGCAGGGGGAGCGCGGGACGGCCCTGCACGAGATCGGGCACGCGCTCGGCATGCACCACGAGCACCAGAGTCCGTTCGCGGGCATCCACTGGGACGACGAGGCCGTCTACGCCGATCTGGCGGGCCCGCCGAACTTCTGGACCCGCGACCGGACGTTTGCCAACATCCTGCGCAAGCTCGACCCGGACGAGGTCAACGGCTCCGTCTGGGACCCGCAGTCGATCATGGAGTATCCGTTCACGGCAGGGCTGATCCTGGAGCCGGAGCAGTTCCGCGCGGGCCTGAACCCGCCCGGTACGCTCTCGCCCTCCGACAAGGAGTACGTCCTGCGCTGGTACCCGCCGGCCGGGCCTTCGCGGCCGCCCGCGCTGGTGCCGTTCCGCTCGGTTCCGCTCGGGCTCGGCCCGGGCGAGCAGGCGGATTTCACCGTGGAGCCGTCGGAGACCCGCGAGCACAGCGTGGGCACCTTCGGCGACAGCGACACCGTCGTGGTCGTCTTCGAGGAGCGGGACGGGGAACCCCGCTACCTGGCCGGCCAGGACGACGGCGGCAGCGCGCACAACGCCACCGTCAGGGCCCGACTCGTCAAGGGCCGCCGCTACTTCGTCCGTGTGCGCCTGTACTCCGCGTGGGGTTCGGGGGAAACCGCGGTCATGTGCTGGTGACAGCACGCGCAGGCCGCACACGGGCGATGCCGGGTCCACTGTCCGGCGCCGGGGGAAGCGGCGGCGACAGTCTCCTTCGGGGGAGGGAGACTGTCGCCGCCCACACCCATGTCCGCCGCCACACCCCTGTTCAGAGTTCCATGGGCAGCTTCGGGTCCTTCGACCACTCCTCCAGCGAACCGTCGTACAGCGATACGTCGTCCCGCCCGAGCAGCGTGAGAGCGAGCGCGGCTCCGGCCGCCGAGATGCCGCCGCCGCAGTAGAGGACGACCGGGGAGTCGCCCGCGTCCAGCACGCTGCCGACCTTGGCGGCGAGTTCGGCGGCGGGCAGCACCCGGCCCGCGGGGTCCAGAAGGTCACGGCCCGGGAGGCTGCGGCTGGCGGGGATGTGGCCGCGGCGGCTGTAGCGGGTGGGGGCGGTGCCGTCGAAGCCGCCGGTCGGCAGGGCGCACACGAGGGCGCCGGGACGCTCGCCGCGGCTGATGGCCGCCACTTCGTCCACGCTCGTCCACATCCCGGGACGCGGGACCGGCGTGACCGGAGTCACCGCGGGATCCGCGTCGGCTTCCTCACCGGAGACGAGCGGGTGCCCGGCCGCCTCCCACGCCGCCAGGCCCCCGTCCAGCACGGCCGCCGGGACGGAGATCGCCCGCAGCATCCACCACAGCCGGGCCGCCCAGATGCCGCCGCCGTTGTCGTACGCGACGACCGTGTCCCCCTCCCCCACCCCGACGCGGGCGAGCGCGGCGGCCAGCGCCTCGGGGGCGGGTACGGCGAAGTGGTAAGGCGCGTCGTGGTCGGAGAAGTCGCCGGTCAGGTCGGCGTGGCGGGAGCCGGGGAGGTGTCGCTCGGCCCAGGCCGCCCGGCCGCTGGCGCTGCGGTAGTCGCCGTCGTGCTCGGGCGAGGGCAGCAGGGCGGTGGCGTCGAGGACGACCACGCGGGGGTCGTCGAGGCGGGCGGCGAGCCAGGTGTCGTCGACCAGGGGGCCGGGCAGCAGGGAGGTCATGGCGGCCGATCGTACGCCCGTGAGCTGGGCGTCTCGCCCGTCGAGCAAGGTCATCCCATATTCCGGACCGCGCTTGCACAGCATCCCGGGCGTGCGGTTATGGTTTCGGCCATCTACGCGGGAGCCCCTACCCGGCTGGGCTGAGAGGGCGTCTGGGATCCGTTCGTCCGAACGCGATCCCCATGGGGACGCCGACCGCACCAACCACGCCATCCAGGCGTCCCGCGTAGGAGTTCACGTGTCTGCAGCAGTCGAGCCGAAGCGACCGGTGTCCCACACCCCGGTGCGCTGCTCCTGTTGTTGTCGCTGACACTCCTCACCCCCTCTCACCGTTCACCGCCGCGCTCTCGCGCACCTCCTTCGGAGTACCCCCATGCCGCACATCCGGGTCATGCTCGACTATTTCCACCCCTGGCCGAATTCCGCCGGTCTGTACGTCTCCCGCGCCCGTGGCTGGTTCGCGGAGGCTGGCCTCGACGTGGAACTCGCCGTCCAGGATCCGGGACGCGGAGACACCCTGGAGTACCTGGCCAGGGGCGAGGTGGACTTCGGCATCTTCCCGCCGAACCGGCTGCTCGCCCGCCGTGCCGCCCACGCGCAGCCACTGATCGCGGTGGCGGCCGTCAACCACCGGGGCCTGGAGGCGATCCAGACCACGACCTCCACCGGCATCACCCGCCCCCGTGACCTCGTGGGCCGCCGTCTGGCCCTCAACCCGACCCCGCGCGGCCGTGCGATGGTCCGCCACCTGGTCGCGGCCGACGGCGGCGACCCGGACGCGGTGCTCCTCGTCGACGCGGGCGCCCGCGAGCTGACCGTGGACGACATCGAGGCGGGCGAGGCCGACGCGACCTTCGGCAACTACTGGTCCTGGGACGCCCTGCGCGGCGACCTGCCGGAGGAGCGGCGCGTGACCTGGCCGGTGGACGAGATCGGCGCCCCGCGTTACCACAGCTATCTGCTAGGCACGAGCGAGCGCCTGCTCACCGAACAGCCTTCCCTGGTACGGGACTTCCTGGCCGTGACCGCTCGCGGCTACGCGGCCGCCGCCCAGGAGCAGGAGGCCACCCTGGAACTCCTGGAAGGTGTGATCCCGTACTTCCCGCGCCCGCTCATCGCCCGCTCCCTCGCCCTGATCGCACCGACCTGGACGGACACCGACGGCCGCTGGGGTGTCATCGACGCGTCCCGGATGGGCCCGTACGCCCACTGGCTCGCGGAGAACGGGGCGATCGCGCACGACCGCGACTGGGAGAAGTCCTTCACCAACGGCCAGCTGGACGTGGCCGCGTGACCTTCCTGACCAGACGGCTCGCCGTCGACTTCAAGCGGGTGGCAAGCGCGCTGTGTCGGGCCTGACCGCCCCTCACCCCGCCGAACTCCCCTCCGTACGAAGGACCTTGTCATGAACCGCCGCACCTTGCTGTCCGCGATAGCCGCCACCTCACTGCTCGCCGTCACCACCGCCTGCTCCGGTGCCGACTCCTCGGCCGCCGCGAAGGACGGCACCACCACCGTCACGCTCGCCCTGGACTGGACGCCGAACACCAACCACACCGGCATCTATGTCGCCCAGGCCAAGGGCTGGTTCAAGGACGCCGGGATCGACCTCAAGATCGTGCCCTACGGCTCGACCGCGCCCGAGACGCTGATCGCGGCCCACAAGGCGGACTTCGGCATCTCCTACCAGGAGGGCGTGACGACCGCGCGGGCGGCGGGCGCCGACATCACCTCCGTCTACGCGGTCACGCAGAAGACGAACGTCACCATCGCCGTGCGCGCCGACCGCGAGGACATCAGCTCCCCGAAGGACCTCGACGGCAAGACGTACGCCGGTTTCGGCGCCCCCTACGAGAAGCCGCTGCTGGAGAAGGTCATCCAGAACGCGGGCGGCGAGGGCGACTTCAAGCAGGTCACCCTCAACACCTCGGCGTACGCGGCGCTTTACGCGGGCAAGGCCGACTTCGCGATGCCGATGCCGACGTGGGAGGGCCTGGAGGCGGAGCTGAGCGGCAAGCCGCTGAAGAACTTCCAGCTGTCGGACTACGGCTTCCCGGCGATCTACTCGACGCTCGTCGCGTCCTCCGACCAGTTCCTCAAGAAGAACCCGGCGGTCGCGAAGAAGTTCCTCGCGGCCCTCGACAAGGGCTACCGGTACGCGGCCGACCACCCCGACCAGGCCGCCGACCTGCTGATCTCCGAGAACAAGAGCGTGCTCACCAACACCGAGCTGGTGAAGAAGAGCGAGGCGCTGCTGGCGAAGGAGTACTACAAGGCGGCGGACGGCACGATCGGCACGCAGAGCGCGGAGCGCTGGCAGGCGTTCGCCGACTTCGAGTACAAGGCCGGCCTGCTGGTCGACGGAGACGGCAAGAAGCTGACGAAGGCCCCGGACGCGTCCGAGTTCTTCACCGACGACTACCTCCCGGCCGCCAAGTGAGGCCGCTGCTGCGGTCGTTGTGGCCGCCGCTGCTGGTCCTCGCGGTCGTGGTCGGCGGCTGGCAGCTCTATGTGACCGCCGCCGGGGTCGACCCGACGACGCTGCCGTCGCCGGCGCGGGTGGTGGAGCAGGGATGGCTGAACCGCGAGGACCTGTGGGCGCAGACCCTGCCCACCCTCCAGGAGACCCTCCTCGGGTTCCTGCTGTCCTTCGCGTCGGCCTGGCTCGTCGCCGTGCTGCTGGACTTCTCGTCGGCGGCCCGGCGGGGCCTGTATCCGCTGCTGGTCGCCTCGCAGACGATCCCGATCGTCGCGGTCGCTCCCCTGCTGATCATCTGGTTCGGCTTCGGACTGCTGCCGAAGATGCTGGTGGTGACGCTGACGACGTTCTTCCCGCTGGCCGCCAACCTTGCCGCCGGCTTCGCGGCGACCGACCGCGAGGCGATGCGGCTCCTGCGCTCCCTGGGCGCGGGCCGCCGGCGGACGTTCCGTCTGGTGCGGGTGCCGAGCGCGATGCCGTACTTCTTCGCGGGGCTGCGCGTGAGCATCACGTACGCCGTCGTCGGCGCCGTCTTCGCCGAGTACGCGGGCGCCGAGGCGGGCCTCGGGATCTATATGCAGGCGCAGAAGAGCGCGTTCCGCACGGACCTGGTGTTCGCGGCGGTCGGGGTGACGGCGGCGCTGAGCATCGCGCTGTTCGGGGGCACGTATCTGTTGCAGCGGCTGGTGCTGCCGTGGGAGCGGAAGGTGGGCAAGTGAGCAGTCTGCGGATCGAGGGTGTCGGGAAGTCCTTCGACGACCTGGAGGTGCTGCGGAACCTCGAACTCTCCGTCCAGCCGGGCGAGTTCGCGGCCGTGATCGGCCCCAGCGGCTCCGGCAAGAGCACCCTGTTCAACCTGGTCTCCGGCCTCGACCGGCCCACGTCCGGGCAGGTGCTGGTGGAGGGCGAACCGGCGTCGGTGGAGTCCGGCAAGGTCGCCTACATGCCGCAGAAGGACCTGCTGTTCCCGTGGCGGACGGTGCTGGACAACACGGCGCTGGGGCTCGAGGCGCAGGGGGTGCGGCGGAAGGAGGCACGGGCACGGGCCGACGCGCTGTTCGCCGACTTCGGGCTCGATGGCTTCCAGAAGGCGTACCCGTCCCAGCTCAGCGGCGGTATGCGACAGCGGGCCGCGCTGCTGCGCACGGTCGTCCTGGAGCGCCCGGTCCTGCTGCTGGACGAGCCGTTCGGCGCGCTGGACTCGCTCACCCGGACCGAGATGCAGCTGTGGCTGGCGGACATGTGGCAGCGCCACCGCTGGACCGTCGTCCTGGTCACCCACGACATCCGTGAGGCGGTCCTGCTCGCGGACACCGTGCATGTGCTGTCCCCGCGCCCGGCCACGGTCGTGGAGCGCGTCGAGGTACCGCTCCCCCGGCCGCGCGGCGCGGCGGACTTCACCGCACCCGAGTTCGCGGCGACCGAACGCCGGGTCCTGGAGGCCCTGCGCGGCACAACAGCGGTGAAGGCGGCGTGAGTTCGCATCAGGCGCACGGCCTGGGCACCGAGCCGGTGGAGCCCGACTGGGCGCCGCTCACGGACGCCGAGGTGACGGATGTCGTCGGCCCGGCGCGGGTGGTGTGGCGCAGCCCGCGTCCCCTGTCGGCGGCGGCCGTCGTCGAGCGGGACGGGCGGCGCCTGTTCGTGAAACGGCACCACATCACCGTACGAACCCTTGAAGGGCTGGCCGAGGAGCACGCGTTCCTTCGGTATCTGCGGGAGCGGGGCGCGCCGGTGGTGGAGGTGCTGGACGCGGTGGCGCGCGGTGAGTGGACGTACGAGGTGCACTCGACCGGTGTCGGCACGGATCTGTACCGGGACGCGCTGTCGTGGTCGCCGTTCCGGTCGGCGGGGCATGCCCGGGCGGCGGGTGAGGCGCTGGCCCGGCTTCATCTGGCGGCGGAGGGGTTCGAGGCGCCGAGGCGTCAAGTGCAGCCGCTGGTGGCCTCGTTCACGGTGTTCGCGGCGGACGATCCGTGGGCGGCGCTGGAGCGGTACATCACGGAGCGCCCTCAACTGACCGACGGTATCTGGGACTTCCCCTGGCACGAGGACACGGACCGGGTGCTGATCCCCCTGCACAAGGAGCTGGCCCCGCACCTCGCCGGCCTGTCCCCGCTGTGGACCCACAACGACTGGCACGCCTCCAACCTGCTGTGGGACGAGGAGGAGGGCCGGGTGTCCACGGTCCTGGACTTCGGGATGAGCGACCGCACGACCGCCGTGCACGACCTGGCCACGGCGATCGAACGCAACGCGGTGCAGTGGCTTCAGCCCGGGTGTCCGGTGCGCGAGGAGGACGCGGTGGCCCTCCTCGACGGCTATCAGTCCGTACGGCCGCTCTCCCCCGCCGAATCGGCGGCGCTCCCGGCGCTGCTGCCGCTGGTGCACGCGGAGTTCGCGCTGTCGGAGCTGGGCTACTTCCACGGTGTCACGCGGTCGGCCGAGAACACCCGGCTGGCCTACGAGTACTACGTGGGCCATGCCGAGTGGTTCGCGGGCCGCGACGGGCGGCGGCTGCTGGACGTCGTGTCCTACGCGGTGGGGGCCGCCGGGCGCAGGGGTTCCACCGCGAGGACCTTGCGGTAGACGCGGGCGCCGTCGCCGTAGTCGTCGACGGCGTAGTGCCAGGTCGCCTGGTTGTCCCAGAGGACGAAGTCGCCGGGCTGCCAGCCGAAGCGGATCGTGTAGTCGGGCGAGGAGGCGTGCCGCAGGAGGTGGTCGAGCAGGACGCGGCCCTCCTGCGGGGTGACGCCGGCGAGGCCCTGCGCGGAGCTGCTGATGAACAGGCCCTTGCGGCCGGTCAGGGGGTGTGCGAGGACGACCGGGTGCTCCACGGGATCGCCCTTGGCGGTCTTCTTGCTGCCCTGCGCGTAGTTCTCCGCGTTGCCGTCGTAGACCGCGTTGACGGAGGCGAGGAGCTGCTTGAAGGGCTCGGAGAGGTCGTCGTACGCGGCCTGGAGGTCCGCCCAGAGGGTGTGGCCGCCGAGTTCGGGGACCTCCTCGTAGACGAGCGACTCAATGGCGAAGACGGGGGTGCGCCACAGTCCGCCGATGTGCCAGGTGCTGGCCTTGCCGGTCTGCCGGACGTTGTAGGGGTAGACGAGCGGGTTCTCGGGGTGGCGCAGGGCGGTCGGGTGATCGAAGGGTTCGGCGAAGATCCGTACGGCTTCCACTTGTTGATCGGGCGTCAGCTGCTGCCCGCGGAACACGAGCACCTTGTGCTCGGCGAAGGCGCGGCGCAGTTCGTCGGCGGTGAGCTCGTCGACGGGGCGGGTCAGATCGACGCCGGTGATCTCGGCCCCGAAACGGGGGCCTGCGCGGCGGATGCGGATGTCGGGGCGTGCGGCTGTGGTCATGCCTGCTCCTCGGGGTGCGGTGCGGGGAGGGTCGCCGTGCGGGGACGACGAGGCAGCCGGGCGCGCTGGGAGGCGCCGGGCTCGGGCGGCGTCAGGAACGCGGACGGGCGTCAGGGACGCGGACAGCGGGACGCGCCCATGCGCGCCAAGTCCACGTGCAGCCTGCGGAAGAGCGCCGGACCGATCACCTCTTCACGGTAGGCAGGTGCCTTCAGGAATGGCCAGGGCGTGGCATTGCGCGCGTATGAACATTCGCCGGCCTCGGTCCTGGCTGCGGCAGGATGACGGCATGCTCATCGTCGTCGGCGGGCTCCCCGCGTCCGGAAAGACCACGCTCTCCCGGCTGCTGGCCGCCCGGGTCGGGGCGGTGCATCTGCGGATCGACACCGTCGAACAGGCCGTCGTGCGTGCCGGGTTGGCGGACCATCCGGTGGGACCCGTGGGGTACGTCGTCGGGTACGCCCTCGCCGAGGAGCATCTGCGGCAGGGGCTGACCGTCGTCGCCGAGTCGGTCAATCCGCTGGCCGTGACGCGGAATGCCTGGCGGGAGACCGCCGAGCGGGCGGGTGTCGGGGTGGTCGAGGTCGAGGTGCGCTGCTCCGACCTCGACGAGCACCGGCGGCGGGTCGCCTCGCGGTCGGTCGATGTGCCGGGGCTGCCGCTGCCCGGGTGGGAGGAGATCGTCGGGCGGGAGTACGAGCCGTGGGAGCGCGAGCGGGTGGTGGTCGATACGGCGGGTCAGACGCCCGAGGAGTCGCTGGACGTGCTGCTCGCGGTCATTGCCGCCGGTCGTTCGCCCGCCTAGGATCCGCTCATGCTTGCTTCGGACGCCGGATCGGGCGATGAGCTGCGGCATTACCTACTGATGATCCTGTGGCTGCTGCCGATCGCGGCGGGGCTGTGCGCGGTGTCCTGCGCGATGTTTCTCGGCTCCGGGCGCAGGCTGCGAGCGGCGGGTGACGGTTTCGCCGCCACGGCGAAGGCACGCAACGCCATGGCGACCGGGATCCTCGCCGTGTTCCTCGCCGTGTGCTGGGGTGCCGCTTCGCTGGTGATTCAGTAGTTCTTCGGACCAACACCTCCCGTTCCACGGCGAGTTGACCTGCCAGGAGACAGCACATGATCACCGGATACGTCCTCGGCGAGAGCCTCCGCCCCGGCGCCGAGTTCGCCCCACAGGGGCTGCGCATCCGCGCCGTGAAGCGGCTCGACGTCTCGGCGAGTGCCGCCGACGGGCAGCCTCCGCTGTGGACGCTCGTGGAGTGGGAGGCCGACGAGGGCGCCGCCCAGGAGATCGCGGACGCGCTCGCCGGGGCGCTGGAGCCGGCGCACGGGTGGTACGCCGACTTCACCGTCGGGGACGAGCGCGTGGTGGTCTTCGCGGGGAAGGTGTTCAGGTATCGGCGCGGTGACGCGGCGGGCCGTGCCGAGGCGATCGCCCACGGCAGGTCCGTGGGCACACCCCCGCATCAGCTCGACTGGGCGGAGTGACCTCGCTTTCGCCATTCCTCGGCGAGGAGTTCGTAGGACCGCACCCGGTCGGTGTGGCCGTGGGTGATGGTGGTGATGAGCAACTCGTCGGCGTCCGTGGCCTCTTGGAGTTGTTCGAGGCGGTCGGCGACCGTGGCCGGGGAGCCCACGAACTGCGTGTCGAGGCGGTCCTGGACCAACTCCTGGTCCTCGTCGGTCCATTCGCGGGCCCGCGCCTGGTCGGGCGTGGGGAACTCGATGGCGCCCTCGGCGGTGCGGATGCTGCGGACCCAGGGGGCGTATCCCGTGGCCAGTTCGCGGGCGGTGTCGTCGTCCTCGGCGACCACGACGTCGGCGGAGACGCTGACGTACGGCTTGTCGAGGGTGTCGGAGGGCTCGAAGAAGGCACGGTAGCCGTCCACGGCCTCCAGGACGGTGGCAGGGCTGACGTGGTAGTTCGCGGCGAACCGCAGGCCCCGCGCGCCCGCCACCTCCGCGCTCGTGCCGCCGCTGCTGCCGAGGATCCACACCTCGACGTGGGCGCCCTCGCCCGGCACCACATGCGCCTCGATGCCGTCCGGGGAGCGGTAGGTGCCGGCGAGCAGGGCGAGGATGTCGTCGATCTGCTCGGCGTACTCCTGGGACTCGGCGCCCGGCAGCAGGAGCAGCTTGCGTTGGAGGGCGATGCGGGGTGAGCCGAGGAGGCGTTCGAAGGAGAAGCGGGGCGGGATGACCAGGCCGTTCGGGGCGCGGTCGGTGGCGGCCGGAGTCGTCGTGGGCTGTCCTGGTGGGCGGCCGCCCGAGCGGCCCAGGCCCAGGTCGAGGCGGCCGGGGTGCAGGGCGTCGACCAGGCCGAACTCCTCGACCGTGTTGAGCGCGGTGCGGTGGCCGAGCTGGACGGCGCCGGAGCCGAGCCGGATCGTGGAGGTCGCGGCGGCCGTGAGGGCGAGGAGGACCGCCGGGGACGTACCGGCCACGCCCGGGTTGAGGTGGTGCTCGGCGAACCAGTAGCGGGCGTAGCCGAAACGCTCGGTCTGCCGGGCCAGGTCGATGGAGTTGCGCAGGGCGTCGGCGGCGGTCGAGCCGGTCGGGATGGGGACCAGGTCGAGGACGCCGAGGGGTATCTCAGGCATGGGCCGACTCCTCCTGTACGGGTCCCCACGGGAACGGCGGGTCCGGGATGTCGCGCCGCAGCACCGGGGCGACCTCGGACTGGAACAGCTCCAGCGAGTCCCGGTGCTGAGTGTCCGTCAAACCACTGGCGTCGGCGTGCAGATGCAGGACCGTGTGGCCGAACTGCTCGTGGTAGCGGTGCACCTTGTCGATGATCTGCTCCGGGCTGCCGATCAGCGCGGAGCTGCGCTCGACGAAGTCCTCCAGCGTCTCGAAGACGACCGGCAGGCCCGCCTTCTCGAAGAAGGCCAGGTTGGCCTCGAACAGCGGCCGGTAGATGTCGAGCGCCTCCTGGGAGGTGCGGGTCACCAGCAGTCCGGCCGAACCGGCGCCGACCGCGATCCGCGCCGGGTCGTGGCCGTAGTGCTCCCAGCGCTCGCGGTAGTAGCGGATCAACTCGGCGTACGGCTCAATGGGGTTGGTGACGTTCGCCGAGAACAGCGGGTCGCCGTAGCGGGCCGCAAGGTCCACCGACTCCTTGCTGGTGGCGCTGCCGTGCCAGACCCGGATCGGCCGCTGGTAGGGCCTCGGCCACACCTCGGCCTCCTTCAGCGGCGGCCGGAAGCGGGTGTCGGCGGTGACCTTGTCCTGGCGCCAGATCTGCCGGAACACCTCGTAGCTCTCGGCGTTGCGGTCCCACTGGTCCTCGGGCGTGACATGGAAGAGGTCGCGCTGGGCGGCGCCGTTGCCCTTGCCGATGATGAGGTCCAGGCGGCCCTCGGAGAGATGGTCGAGGGTGGCGTAGTCCTCGTAGGCGCGCACCGGGTCGAGCAGGCTCAGGGTCGTGACCGCGGTGAAGAGCCGGATGCGCCGGGTCAGCGCGGCGATGTGGCTGAGCACGACGGTCGGCGAGGAGGAGATGAACGGCCGCTCGTGCCGCTCCCCCACGCCGAAGCCGTCGAAGCCCAGCTCCTCGGCCAGCACGGCGTTGTCGAGCACTTCGCGGAACCGGTCGTGCGTCGGCTTCAGCTCGCCGGTGACCGGGTCCGGCCGGTGCACGATCAGCGTGATCGCGAGGAACTTCACGACGCCGCCCGCTGCTCGCCCCGTGCCTCGTCCGGGTGGGCGAGGCCGAGGTGGTCGCGGAGGGTCGTGCCCTCGTACTCGGTGCGGAACACGCCCTGTTCCTGGAGGAGCGGGACGACCTTGTCGGCGAAGACGTCGAGGCCGGTCGGGGTGATGTGCGGGACGAGGATGAAGCCGTCGCTGGCGTCGGCCTGGACGTAGTCGTTGATGGTCCTCGCGACCGTCTCCGGGGTGCCGACGAAGTTCTGCCGGTTGCCGGACTCGATGACGAGGTCGCGGATGGACCAGTTGTTGGCCTCGGCCAGCTCGCGCCACTCGCGGGCGGTGGCCAACGGGTCGCGGTACATGCGGACTTGGGCGCGGCCCTTGGAGATGTGGTCGCCGCTGACGTCCGGGTCGATGTCGGGGAGCGGGCCCTCCGGGTCGTAGGAGGACAGGTCCCGGTTCCAGACGAACTCCAGGTGCTTGAGGGCGGTGGCCCCGCTGACCTGCTGGCGGCGGACCTCCTTGGCGAGCTCCTCGGCCTCCTCGTCGGTGTCGCCGAGGACGAAGGTCGCGGCGGGCAGGATGAGCAACTCGTCATGGCGGCGGCCGTACTTGGCGAGGCGCTTCTTGACGTCCGTGTAGAAGGCCTGGCCGCCCTCCAGCGTGGCGTACCGGCTGAAGATGGCGTCGGCGCTCGACGCGGCGAACTCGCGGCCCTCCTCCGAGTCGCCCGCCTGGAAGATGACGGGGCGGCCCTGCGGGGAGCGCGGGACGTCGAACTGGCCGTGGATGTCGAAATGCTGCCCGGTGTGGACGAAGGAGCCGACCTTGGCGTCCCGCAGGAACTGGCCCGACGCCTGGTCGGCGAGGATCTCGTCGCCCTGCCAGGAGTCGAAGAGCTCGTGCGCGGTGGCCAGGAACTCCTTGGCGCGGGAGTAGCGCTCGTCCTGCGGCAGGAAGCCGCCGCGGCGGAAGTTCTCGCCGGTGAAGGCGTCCCAGGAGGTGACGACGTTCCAGGCGGAGCGGCCGTCGGAGAGGTGGTCGAGGCTCGCGAACTGGCGGGCGACCTCGTAGGGCTCGTTGAAGGTGGAGTTGATGGTGCCGGTCAGTCCGAGGTGCTCGGTGACGGCGGCGAGCGCGGTGAGGACGGTGAAGGTGTCGGGGCGGCCGACGACGTCCAAGTCGTAGATCTTGCCGCCCTGTTCGCGCAGCCGGAGGCCTTCGGCGAGGAACAGGAAGTCGAACTTGGCGCGTTCGGCGGTCTGCGCGAAGTGCACGAAGGAGCTGAACTCGATGTGGCTGCCGGCCTTCGGGTCGCTCCACACGGTGGTGTTGTTGACGCCCGGGAAGTGGGCGGCCAGATGGATCTGCTTCAGCGGCTTGCTCATGTCGGTGCGGTCCTTCCGGCTCAGGCGGCGGCGTAGCGGTTGGCGGGGCGGGGCAGGCCCAGCAGGCCGCGCAGGGTGTCGGCCTCGTAGGCGGTGCGGAAGGCGCCACGGCGCTGGAGTTCGGGGACCAGGCCCCGGGTGATGGCCGGGAGGTCGTGCCCGAGGACGGCCGGGCGGAGGCGGAAGCCGGTCAGTCCTGCCGACTGGAACTCCTGGAGGAGGTCGGCGAGTTGGGCGGGGGTGCCGGTGAAGATGCGGGCGTCGCTGGTGTACTCGCCGCCGTCGAGGGCGTCCAGACGCTCCTTGCGGGCCACGGCCTCGGCCGGGTCCTCGTCGAGGAAGACCACCAGGTCGCCGAAGACATGCAGGGGCTCGTCGGCCCGCCCTGCCGTCTCCTGCTCGGCGCGGATCTCGGCGACGATCGCGCGGGCCTGGCCGGCGTCGAACGGGGTGACGTATCCGATGTCGGCCTGGCGGGCCACCAGCCGGTACGGGACGGTCTGGTGGGCGAGGGCGGTGACGAGGGGCTGGCCCTGCGGCGGGCGCGGGGTGATGGAGGGGCCCTTGACGCTGAAGTGCTTGCCCTCGAAGTCGATGTAGTGGAGCTTGTCGCGGTCGATGAAGCGGCCGGTGGCGACGTCCCGGATCTCCGCGTCGTCCTCCCAGCTGTCCCAGAGGCGGCGCACGACCTCGACGTAGTCGGCGGCCTCGTCGAAGAGGTCGCGGACGAGTTCCTGTCCGGCCGGGCTCTGGAGCTCGTCCAGGCTCAGCGGCGGGACGGTGCGGCGCCCGAAGTGGTCGGCGTCGCTCGGGCGGGGCGAGATCTGCACCCGCAGTCCGGCGCGGCCGGTGCTGACGTAGTCGAGGGTGGCGATCGCCTTGGAGATGTGGAACGGCTCGGTGTGGGTGGCGATCACGGTCGGCACGAGGCCTATGTGCCGGGTGAGGGGTGCGATGCGGGACGCGATCAGTACGGCGTCCAGGCGTCCTCGGACCTGGTCGGTGCGGCCGTCCAGCGCGCCGAAGACGGAGGACTGGAGTCCGAGTCCGTCCTCCAGGGTCACGAAGTCGAGCAGTCCGTGCTCGGCCTCGGTGACCAGGTCGGCCCAGTAGCGCGCGGTGAACAGGTCGCGGGGGCGGGCCACCGGCTCGCGCCAGGAGGCCGGGTGCCAGCCGGTGCCGTCGAGGGCGACGGCGAGATGCAGGGCAGAAGAAGGGGACACGAGGGGTGCCTTCCTGGAGATCCGTACGAGAACACCGGCCCGGGCATACGGCACTCAGGGCGCGGTGCGGGCGACCGAAGGGAGATGGGGGTCCCCCCGGCCGCAGGCTGGGGGAGGTCAGGGGCGACAGAGGGCGCCGGCGACGCGCTGGAGGTCGATGTAGGGGCGGGAGTACAGAAGGGGGGTACGCCGCACGTCCCTGCCTCCCGCCCTCGTAGCGCGCGCCTCGTCGCGGGTCACAACGTCTCCGCGCGGGGATCTGTTCCCGGCGAGCGCACCTGGAGGATGGTCGTACGTCGGCGGAGCGTGAAGCCGATCGACTCGTAGAGCCGGATCGCGGTGGCGTTGTTCGCGGCGGCGTGCAGGAACGGGGTCTCTCCGCGTTCCCGGATGCCCGCGGCGACCGCGCGCACCAGCCGGGTGCCGAGGCCCCGGCCGCGGTGGTCCGGGTCGGTGCAGACGGCGCTGATCTCGGTCCAGCCGGGCAGGTGGAGGCGTTCGCCGGCGAGGGCGATGAGCCGGCCCTGGTGGCGGATGCCGAGGTAGGTGCCGAGGTGGACGGTGCGGGCGAGGTAGGGGCCCGGTCTGGTGCGGGCGACGAGGTCGAGGATGTCGGGGACGTCGTCGGGGCCGAGCCGTACGGCCTCGGGGGCGGGTTCGGCCCGCAGACGGGTGTCGACGAGCTGGACGCCCTGGCCGCCGCCGACGACGTCCCAGCCGTCGGGGACGGTCTCGACTCCCTTGACCTTCGCGGTCGTCGCCGGGCCGAGCAGGGTGTGCAGGTCGGCCCAGGCGGCCGGGTCGGCCGGGTCGGCGAGCGCGGCGAACGCGTAGACGTCCGCCGGGTAGCGCGCCGCCCGGCCGATCCGTTCGGCGAAGGGCGCGTGTGGTCCGTCCAGGGCGGCCCAGACGGGGTTGTCCAGGAGACGGGTGCCCAGGGCTCCGCGAAGGTCGGTCTGGTGGACCACGACAGCCTTTCCCACTACGCGTACTGACGGATGATCAGGAGTTGGTCAGCGGCAGTCCGGGCGGGTTCACCTCGGACTTGGCGACGGCCTCGCCGGAGAGGTTCCAGGCCTTGAGCCACTTCGCGTACTGCCCGTTCTCGATCAGGTAGTTGATGGCGGCCGCGAGCGGCTTGGCGAGGCCGCTGTCCTTCTTCGCGGTCGCGGCGATCAGGCCCTGGAGGGTCTCGCCGGCACCCGAGAACTGGCCGGCGACACGGGTCGCCTGGGGCGTGTTCGCGGTCTGCGTGGTGTGGTAGGCGAGGTTCGGGTTCGGGCCGAAGTAGGCGTCGATCTTCCCGCTGTTGAGGGCCAGGTAGAGGCTGTTGGTCTCCTGGAAGTACTTGACGGTGAGCTTCTTGCCCTCCTTCTCCAGCTTCGCCTTCCACTCCAGGAGGATCTTCTCCTGGTTGGTGCCGTTGCCGACGGAGACGGTCTTGCCGGCGAGGTTCTCGTAGTTGTTGTCGAAGTTCCAGGTGTTGTCCTTCTTCACCTCGAACGCGAGGTCGTCCTTGCGGTAGGAGGCGAACTCGTACTTCTGCTTGCGCTCCTCGGTGTCGGTGACGTTGGAGAAGGCCACGTTCACCTTGCCGCTGTCGAGGCCGATGAACAGGTTCTCCCACGTGGACCGCTGCACCTCGGGCTTGAGGCCGAGGACGGCGGAGACCAGGCGGCCGAGGTCGATCTCGGAGCCGGTGAGGGTCTTCTGATCGCTGCCGATGAAGCCGAGCGGCGGGCTGCCGGAGGGCAGGGTGCCGGAGCCGATGACCAGCTTGCCGCTCTTCTTGATGTCGGCGGGGAGCAGGGCGCTGATGGACTTCACCTCGGCGACCTTCAGCTCGGTCTCGGTGGCCGCGCCGTTGGACAGCCGTCCCACGGTCACCGTGCCGGCGGCGTCGGACGTCTTGGTGGCGGCGTCGCTGTCGCCCCCGCAGGCGGCGAGCCCGGTGGCGAGGGTGGCGACGGCGGTGGCCGCGGTGATGCCTCGTATCAGGCCGCGTCGGGAGAGGTTGCTGGGCATGACTGTCCTTCGTGAAAGGGAGAGGGTGGTGAGGGTGGTGCCGTGGGGGGAGGTGGGGGGAAGTCGTGGGGGCGCTCGGAACACCGCGCGGGTCAGAGCACCTTGCTGAGGAAGTCCCGGGTCCGCTCGTGCCGCGGCTTGTCCAGGACCTCGGAGGGCGGCCCCTGTTCGACGATCTTTCCGCCGTCGATGAAGACGACCCGGTCGGCGATCTCCCGGGCGAACCCGATCTCATGGGTGACGATCACCAGGGTGGTGCCGCTCTTCGCCAAGTCCTTGATGACGGCGAGGACTTCACCGACGAGTTCGGGGTCGAGGGCGGAGGTCGGCTCGTCGAAGAGGATGACGCCGGGCCGCAGCGCGAGCGCGCGGGCGATGGCCACGCGCTGCTGCTGTCCGCCGGACAGCTGCCGCGGATAGGCGGCCTCCTTCTCGGCGAGACCGACCCGCTCCAGGAGTTCCCGGGCGAGCTTCTGGGCCGCTGCCCGGTCGAGCTGTCCGGTCGCCACCGGGGCGGCGGCGATGTTCTCCAGGACGGTCAGATGCGGGAAGAGGTTGAAGTTCTGGAAGACGAACCCGATCCGGCTGCGCTGGGTCAGGATGGCCCGCTCGCTCAGCTCCTTGAGGTGTTCGCCCTGCTTGCGTACGCCGATCAGCTCGCCGTTGACGCTGACGTACCCGATCTCGGGCTTCTCCAGGTGGTTGATGACCCGGAGCAGGGTGGACTTGCCGGAGCCGGACGGGCCGAGGATGACGGTGACCTCGCCGGGGCGGACGGTCAGGTCGACGCCGTCCAGCACCCGGTGGGCGCCGTACCACTTGTGCACGTCGTGGACCTCGACGGCGGCGGGCACGACCTGGAGGGTCTCGGTGGTCATACGGCGGCCTCCCTGCGGATCCGGGCGCGCAGGTCGGTGAGCGCGGTGCGCAGCTTCTGGAGCGGGGTCGGCGGCAGGGTGCGGGTGGCGCCCCGGGCGAAGTACCGCTCGACATAGAACTGCACGACGGAGACGACGGTGGTCAGGATCAGGTACCAGACGGTGACGACCAGCAGCAGCGGCACGATGTCGCCGGGGTAGGTGGCGCCCATCGTCTGGGCCGCGCCGAACAGGTCGAGCAGGGAGACGTAGAAGACCAGCGAGGTGGCCTTGACCAGGTCGATGAGCTGGTTGACGTAGTTCGGGGTGATGGAGCGCAGGGCCTGCGGGAAGACGACCTTGCGGAACTGGTAGCCCTTCGGCAGCCCGAGTGCGGCGGCCGCCTCGTGCTGGCCCTGGTCGACGGAGAGGATGCCGCCGCGCACCGCCTCGGCCGCGTACGCCGCCTGGTTGAGGCTCAGGCCGATGACGGCGACGACGATGTCGGTGGCGAGCCGGGACTCGTCGAAGGTGAAGAAGGCGGGGCCGAAGGGGACGCCCACGCTGAGCGTCTGGTACAGGGCGCTGAAGTTGTAGAGGAAGAGCAGGATGACGATCAGCGGGATGGACCGGAACGTCCAGATGTAGATCCAGCTGACGGCCCGCAGGACCGGGCTCTTCGAGAGCCGGGCCAGGGCGAGCACGATCCCGCCGAGGAGCCCCAGCACCGCGCTGTAGGCGGTGACTTCGAGCGTGATGAGCAGTCCGTCGAGGATCGTCGGCCGCAGGAACCAGTAGCCGAACCGGTCCCACTGGTAGAAGGGGTTGGACACCAGGCCGTGCACGAACTGGGCGGCGAGGACCAGGACGACGGCGGTGGCGATCCAGCGTCCGGGCCGACGCAGCGGGACGACTCGCTGCGCGGTCAGCTGCTTTGACGGGGTGTCTGCGGGCGGCGGTGCCTCCGTGACGGAGACGGCGGCGCCTGGGGGTTCACTCATGAGGGGCTCCGGCGGGATCGGATTCCCCCGGACACGGCGCACGGGACGCGGCTACGCCGGCCGTTCTACGGCGGGGCGTGGCACACGGGAACGCACGGGAACCGGGAGCTGGGCGGACAACGGCACACCGCTCGGGCGGTGTTCGTCGGGAACGCGGGGGCTGCGGAGGGGGACGTCAGCCCCGACAGCGGGCTCGGCCCGGTGCGGTACACAGTGCGCTGTTGACGCGCAGGAGATCGACGGCCCGGTCGGCGACGAGAGGGTTCGGGTACGGCAGTACGCAGCTCAGGGTGCGGCGCTCGGCCGTCCTGGGAGCTGCGTACATGTCCGTCACCGTGTTCTTCCGGCCCGTGGGCCCTCGCGCTTACCGATGTGTCGTCGGTCCGGTCGTCACCTGGGGCACCCCACCGCGGAGCGAGGGTTGCCGGTCAGCTAGCCAGGGCTTGTCGCTGACGCTCATGACCGTTCTGGGGCGTAAGTTAAGACATCTGCCCGAACGGATGTCAATGCCGGTCCACCACGTGGGCGGTGTGCGCCGCCCAGTCGAGGATCTGCACGGCGGCACCGGCGGCCTCCAGGCCCCGGCAGTGGGCGTGGTGGCGGCGGGCGATGCCGTCGAGGTCGAGGTGCGCGCCGAACGCCGGGTGGGCGGCCAACCGGCGGGCGTACGCCCACAGTTCGGGGTGCGCGGCGATGCGCTGCACGGCGGAGGCGTCCAGGTGATGGCGGTGCACGGTGTCGAGTTGGACCAGCGCGGTCCACAACTCGACGTCGGCGGCGGTGATCTGATCCCGGATCAGATAGTCCCGTCCGACGAGCCAGCGCTCCAGCGAGCCCAGTGTCTCCAGCAGCTTGTCGAGCGCGGCGGCCCGCTCGTCGGGGCCGGTACCGGCCGTCCCGGCGTCCTGCGCGGCCCGCGCGATGCCCTCGGCGCACAGCCGTTCCACGGCCTCGGTCTCCGACTCCGCGCCGCACGGGTACAGCTCCGGGCGGTCGCCGCCGAAGCGCCGGGCCAGGTCACGGGTGATGTCCGGGGCATGGGTGCTGACGATGCGCCCCGACCAGTCGTCGCTGAGCACCGGACCTGCGGCGGGGCCCCTGTACCGGTGCGCGCTGGCCTCGTAGAGCGGGCGCAGCGCGGAGTGTCCGCCGTCCGGACAGTCCGGGATCGCGTCCAGGAACGTCACGGGACAGGCGTCGTCGAGGCCGAGGAGGCTGTGCACGACGGCGATGCGCAGTCCGTCGGGACAGGCGACCGAGAGATGGAGCCGGTAGCGGCGCGGCACGGCGTAGTGGCCGCTGCGCGCGTCCCGGCCGATCCGGCCCCGGAACGCGGGGGCGGGCTGCGCGGTCGAGGCAGGGGCGAGCGGTGTGACGGACATGGATCTCCCCGGGGGTGGGCGCGCGGACGTACGCGCGGCGGAAGCGACGTCGGGCCAGGACAGGGATGACCCCCGGCTGCGGCGGCGGGGGCGGCGACGGGAACGCGGGAACGGGCCGGGCTCAGCCCGGAAGGCTGATGGCGCTGCAGACCCGCTGGAGGTCGATGTGGCGGCGGGAGGTGAGAAGAGGCGACGGCCGTGACGTGCGGCTCACGCGGCCGACAGCCGATCCAAGGCGCCCCATGTTTCCCTACCTGTTCACTAGGATTCCCATCTGGAGTGTCGATCGCACCCGGGACGGCGTCAAGAGGGCGTCCACGAGACGGTCACCGGCACCGTGTCTTCTGGGGCCGGGCGAGGCTGGCTACTCTGGGACCGCGGCCGACGAACCGGGTGGGGGCGGACTCCATGGCATTGCTTCGTGAGCGCCATCTGAGTGCGTCCACGATCGGCACCGCGGGCAACGCCGCCGCCGCGCTGAAGCTGCTCACCGGCCTTGAGGCGGACTGCCGTACCCGGCTCGGCGACGAGGCCTGGTTCACGCTCGTCGTGCGGCACGGTGTGGCGTACTGGACGGGGGTCTGCGGGCGGGCCGCGCAGGCCGGACAGCTGACCCTTCAACTGCTGACCGTCTACCGGGAGCGGCTGGACGACCACGACCATCACGCCCTGCGGCTGCTGCGGGACGACCTCGCCCGCTGGACCGGGGAGGCGGGCGATCCCGGGGACGCCGCCCGCCGGTACGCCGAGCTGCGCCGTGACACCGAGCGGGCCCTGGGCCCGGACGCCCCGGAGACCCTGCTGGCCCGCCACAACACCGCGTACTGGTCCGCCGCCGACGGCGCGCGCACCCGCGCTCTGGCCGACTTCCGGGCCCTCCTCGACGACGAGTACCGCGTCAACGGCCCGGCCCACCCGCACACCCTCGCCGTACGCCACAACATCGCGTACTGGACCGAGGCGGAGGGCGATCCGCGCGGCGCCCTGACGCTGTTCGCCGAGCTCCTCCACGACCGTGTCGCCGCCCTGGGCCGGGAGCACCCGCACACCCTGCTCAACGCCTTCCACGTGGCCCGGCTGACGCGGCACCACGAGGACGCGTCGGCCGGGACCGCCGGCCTCGCGGAACTCCTGCCGGTGTTCACCCGGGTCTTCGCCGACGACCACCCGTGGACGCGACGGCTGCGCCGGGAACTCGGCGCCGTCTAGTCTGACCTGGTCATGACGGCCCAGGGGAACGGAATCTGATGGAACTCGCCTTCACGGGCCGGGTGATCGAGTGGCGCGGCCCGGCGCCGTTCTACTTCGTGCCCGTGCCCGACGAGGAGTCCGCCGACATCCGTGAGGTGGCGGCGATGGCCACGTACGGCTGGGGCGTGATCCCCGTCGAGGCGCGGATCGGCGAGACCTCCTTCACCACGTCGCTGTTCCCCAAGGACGGCTGCTATCTGCTGCCGCTGAAGAACGCCGTACGCAAGCCGCGGAGCATCACGGCCGGCGACGACGTCTCCGTACGGATGACCGTCCTGCTCTGACTCAGGCGGTCGCCTCGGCCAGCAGCTCGATCTGGTCGAGGCCCGAGCCGGTGGGGACGAGGATGAGTTCGTCGCAGCCGGCGGCCGCGAAGGCCTCGACGTAGGACGTGACCATGTCCGCGCTCACCGCGGCGCTCCCGGCGATCTGCTGGGCGACGTCGCCGAGGAAGCCGTAGTAGTCGAGGAGATAGGCGTCCGCCTGGGCGCGGGCGTCGGAGCCGAGGCCGAAGTAGGCCAGGGACAGCTTGCGCGGCGAGCCCGGGCGTCCGGCCTTCTGCCAGGCGGCGTCGACGCCGTCCGCGGCCTGGGCGAACATGTCCGGTGTGCCGCCGCCCATGATCCAGCCGTCGGCGTACTCGGCGACGCGCCGGAAACTGGCCTCCGTGGAGCCGCCGAGGATCAGCTCGGGGCCGCCCTCGCGCACCGGCCGGGGTCCGATCGCACCGGCGAACCCGCGTTCCTCTCCGGCCCAGACGCGCTTCAACTCGGTGAGCTGTTCGTCGAGTTGACGGCCCCGCCCCTTGGTGGACACGCCACTGGCCGCGTAGTCGTCGTCACGGCCGCCCAGCCCCACGCCCAGCACGAAGCGCCCGCCGGATATCCGCTCCAGTGACGCGGCCTGCTTGGCGAGCAGCGCGGAGTTGGAGTACAGCGGCCCGAGCAGCACGCTGGTCGTCAGGCGGATCCGGCTGGTGACCGCGGCGGCCGCGGTGAGGGCGATGAGTTCCTCGTAACCGGCGTACACCAGACGCCCGATGGTGCCGAGGGTGCTGAACCCGGCCTCCTCCGCTCGTCGGGCCCAGTCGAGCAGGGTTTGGGCGTCGGTGCCGGGCACCGTGTTGGGCAGGCCGATTCCGATGTCCATATGTGCCTCCGTTCAAAGGGAACACACAGTCGACGTCATCATGCCTGCCCCCGCCGCGATCCGGACCGCTCAGCGCAGGGCCCGCTTGTCCGCGTGCAGCGGAGCGGAGAGCCGGACGGTGATGAACTCGTCGTTGTCCGCCTGGCCGGGCGTACGGCCGGAGGAGAACGGGAAGTTGTTGTCGTTCAGGACGGCCAGCGTGCGGTCGTCGAGGAGGGAGAGGTCCTCGATCGTCTGGAACGGGAAGCGGAAGGTCGTGCCGAAGCCACCGACGCCCTTGGGGTTCGCGAGGTCCAGCAGGTCGGCCACCAGCGTCTTGTCGACCAGTCCGTCGCCGTCGCGGTCACGGGTGTCGACGAGGTAGATCCGCTTGAACTTGGCGGTGTCGCCCTGCCCGCCGTCGCGCTCCACGACGAGGAAGCGGTGCTTGTCGACGGCGATCGCGTCACCGATGGCGTGGGACGTGGACTCCAGCCGGTAGACGAAGCGCTTGCCGGTGTACGCGCGCGTGCGCAGGTCGAACTCGCTGAAGCGCAGGTCGCCGGGCGTGTCTCCGGTCACCGTGCCCTCCAGGAGCGGGTAGAGGTGGCGGCCGTCGACACCGCGGACCAGGCCCTCGAAGCCCTTGCTGCTCGCGATGGTGGGCTGGGCGCCGTTCAGGTACGGGTTCTCCGGCGCCCGCACGCCGGCCAGCGGGATCGGGGCTTCCAGCAGACGGCCCTCGGCGGAGAAGTGCAGCAGCCAGGGGCCGAACTCGTCGCCCAGCCAGTACGTTCCGTCGGCGCGCCGCGTGATCGACTCGACGTCGAAGTCGGCACCGGTGAGCACCCGGTCGGCGCGCGTCAGCGCGAACGGCACATGGTGGTCGGGGTCGCTGAGGTTGAACCCGCCGACCACGGTGACCTTCCCGGTGCGCGGGTCCGGCTCGATCCGGTGGACGCGGAGCAGGAAGTCGGCGCTGTTGGCCTTGGTTCCGTAGCCGTTGTCGGACAGCGCGTCGAAGGTGCCGTCGTGCCGGTTCACGACCCCGCTGAAGCCCTGCACGGGCTGCTCGGCGAAGGGCGGCGTGATGCCGTTGAACGGGCCCGCGCCGATGGCGGATCCGGAGGGCTCGCTGCCGGGCACGAAGGTCTGGGCGGGCAGGGCGGCGAAGCCGGTCAGCGTGGCCCGGCCGAACTCCGGGTGCTCCCGGCCGGCCACGGCGGGCGAGGCGAGGCCTATGGTCAGCGCCGCGGCGCCGGCCATGATCGAAAGTCTTCTCATGGCGCGCACAGTAGGGACACGGCGTTGCGGGAGCGCCAACACAGGGCGAACGGCGAACGAGAAAAGGGCCCTCGCAGGCTCTCGCCTGCGAAGACCCTTCACACTGTCGGGACGACAGGATTTGAACCTGCGACCCCTTGACCCCCAGTCAAGTGCGCTACCAAGCTGCGCCACGTCCCGATGCGACTCTCGCGGGTGAACCGCGGGAACACGCAGGTAAACCCTACCGCATGGACGTGACAGGGGCGGACGTCAGCCGCGTACGGCGGGACGTCAGCCGCGGACGGCGGGACGTCAGCCGCGGACGGCGGGACGTCAGCCGCGGACGGCGGCGGGGCGGCCGGCCTGCGACGGCTCGCTCGCGGCCCGGGGTGCGCTGGTGCCGCGGCCGCTCCCGCGGACCGGCACCAGCAGCGCGGCCAGGGCGGCGGCGAGGCACAGGACGGCGAGCAGGGTGAAGCCGTGTGTGTAGCCGGAGCCGTAGGGCAGACCGGAGGGCTGGAGGTGTCCGGTGACCAGGACGCTGGTCACCGCGGCGCCGATGGAGCCGCCGATGGTGCGGATGTTGGCGTTCATGCCGGTCGCGGCGCCGGTCTGGGAGGCCGGGACGCTGCCGACGATCAGGTTGGCCATCGAGGCGAAGGCCAGTCCGATGCCGAGCCCGAACACGCCCGAGACGAAGGCCACTTGCCACTGCGCGGAGTGCCAGAGGGCGAGGAGACCCAGGGCCAGCGCGCCGAGCGCGGCACCGGTCGTGAGCAACGCCTTCGCGCCGACGACGGGTTCCAGGCGGCCGCTGAGGATCCCGGAGACGAACATCGCGACGAGCATCGGCAGCATCAGCAGTCCGGAGGCCGTGACGCTCGCGCCGAAGCCGTATCCGGCCGCACTCGGCGTCTGGACGAAGGCGGGCAGGAAGGACCACAGCGCGTACATGCCCGCGCCGAAGAGCAGCGCGACGGTGTTGGTGGTCCACACGGCGGGCAGCCGCATGACGCGCAGGTCGATGAGCGGGGTGCGGGAGCGGGCCTCGGTCAGCAGCCACAGCGCGAACAGGACGGCGGCCAGCGCGAACAGGCCGATCACCCGGGCCGATCCCCAGCCCCAGCGGGTCGCCTGGCTCAGCGGCAGCAGCAGGGCCACCAGCCACGCCGACAGCAGGGCGGCGCCGAGCCAACTGACCTTGCCTTCCGCCCGGTTGGGCGACTCGGGGACATAGCGCAGAGCGATGAGCACGGTGGCCGCGACGACGGCGACGGGGATCCAGAACAGCCAGCGGTAGTCGAGCGCGGAGACGATGGGTCCGGCGGCGACGATGCCGACACCGCCGCCCGCCGCGATCACCGCGGACAGGTTGCTGATGCTGCCGCTGACCTCGGACGCGGCGAACTCGTCCCGGATGATGCCGAAGGAGAGCGGGAAGAGGGCGCCGCCGACGCCCTGGACGACCCGGGCGACGATCAGCACGCCGATGTTCGGCGCGAGGGCGGCGAGCAGACAGCCGGCCAGGACGACCAGCAGGACGGCGACGAGGGTGCGCTTCTTGCCGATCAGGTCGCCGACGCGGCCGAGGATCGGGGTGAAGACCGAGGCGGACAGCAGATACGCCGTCATCACCCAGGTCGCGGTGGACTGCGAGGTGTGCAGGGCGTGCTGGACGGTCGGCAGAGCCGGTGCGATCAGCGACTGGAGCATGGCGAACACGCCGGCACCGGTCGCGAGGACCGCGAAGGTGAGGCGGGTGGACTTGCGGGGCATGGAGAGCCTCTCCGAACACAGGGTGCGGCCGGAGCCTCGTGGGAAGCGGTCGCGGAAAGGGCAGGGAAGCGCCTCGGCTGATAAAGTGGAGGCACGCCTCCACTCTATCGGAGGCACACCTCCGCTTCAACCCGGAACGGAGGCAGACCTCCGTTTCAACCCCGGGAGGCGTCCGTGACCGCCCAGTCCTTTCCCGTCACCGAGATCGTCGCGACCCGACGGCCGACCCGGAAGGACGCCGCCCGCAACTACGACGCCCTGCTGGCCGCGGCGCGCGAGGCCTTCGCGGAGCACGGGGCGGAGGCGTCGCTGGAGGACATCGCACGGCGCGCGGGCGTCGGCATCGGCACGCTGTACCGGAACTTCCCCACCCGCCGCCATCTCTTCGAGACCGTCTACGCGGACGAGGTCAACACGCTGGTACGGGTGGCCGGCGAGGTCGCCGACCGGGAGCCCTGGGACGCCCTGGCCGCCTGGCTCGACCGGTTCGCGGGTTACATGGTGACGAAGCGCGCCGTCCGCGAGGCCCTCAACGGCGAGTCGGAGATCTTCGTGGCCTGCCGCGAGTCGATGTACGCGGCCGGCGGCCCGCTCTTCACCCGCGCCCAGGAGGCCGGGGAGGCGCGCGCGGACATGGACTTCACCGATCTGCTGCGCATGGTCGCGGGCATCACCGCGACGGCCTTCGACGACGACGCCCAGCGTCAGCGGGTCCTGTCGATCGCCCTGGACGGCGTTCGTACAAGGGTCTAGATTTTCATTGCTAAAATCAATTAACTTCAGCGGCATGCCCCTCCTGGCCCGACCTCCCATCGCCTCCTTCGTGGCCAAGGCGATGCAGCGCGCAACCCGGCTGGCCGCCCGGCGCACCGACGCCGGGCCGCACGCGCGTTTCCCCGAATATCCGCGCACGGTACGGGAGTTGACGATCCCGACCTCGGTCGCCCCGGCCCGCGCCACGGTCTATCTGCCCGCCGGTGCCGACGGCACGGCCCCGCCCGTGCACGTCAACTTCCACGGCGGCGGATACGTGATGACGCTGACCGAGCTGGACGACCCGCTGTGCCGGTACCTCGCTGCCGAGGCCGGCGTGGTCGTGATCAACGTGGACTACGTCGTCGCCCCGCAGCACCCGTTCCCGGCCCCGCCCCTCCAGGCGTACGAGGTGGTCCGCTGGGTCGCCGCCAACGGCACGGAGCAGGGCTGGGACGGCGGCCGGCTCACCGTGGGCGGGCAGAGCGCGGGCGGCGGGCTCGCGGCGGCGGTGGCCCGGCAGGCGCTGGAGGAGGCCGGGCCGGAGATCGCCCTCCAGGTCCTGCACTATCCCCCGCTCGACCTGGCGACGGGCATCCGGGGGAAGCGGGCGGCGATCGCCAAGCCGATGCTGCGGCCCTGGATGGGGGACGTCTTCGACACGTCGTACATCCCCGACGTACGCCTGCGCCGCGACCGGCTGGCCTCCCCCGCGCACCCGTCGGACACCGCCGACCTGAAGGGCATCGCCCCGGCGCTGGTGATCACGGCCGAGTACGACATCCTCAAGGCCGAGGCGCAGAGCTACGCCGACCGGCTGCGGACGGCTGGCGCGCTGGTGGGCCACCATGACGTGGCGGGCGCCGACCACGGCTACGACGGCACGGACGAGGCGAAGGCGCGGGAGACGTACGCGCTGATCGCCCGCCACCTCCGGGAAGCCGTCGGCTGAGAACGACAGCGGTCGCCAGCCGTCCCCCGGAACGACTGGCGACCCATGACGCGAACTACGCGACCGTCGGCGGAGCGACCCCCAGCTTGGCCGCGCTCTCGGTCAGTTCACGCCACACCTTCGGCGCGACCGGCACCCCCCGCTCGCCCCGCTGGGCGGCCACGGCGGCGCTGCGCTCGCCCGGGTAGAACACGCCCTCGGCACCGTCCGCGGCGGGGAGGCCCTTCAGGGTGCCGAGGGTGCTGTCGACGGCCGCGGTGAAGGCGTCCGCGTCACCGAAGGCCGCCGGGTCGATGGCGATGAGCAGGGCGTTCTGGCGGTGCCTGCGGCCCTGCGGATCGTCTGAGTGGAACGACGCGAAGATCGGCGCCCCGACGAGGACGCTGGTCAGCAGCTCGAAGGCGAGGGACATCCCCGACCCCTTCGCCCCGCCCAGCGGCAGCGGCATGACCGCCTTCTCCGGGTCGGTGGTCGGGGTGCCGTCCTCGGTGGCCGCGGCGTTCTCGGGCAGCGGGCTACCGCTCGCCTTCGCCTGGCGGATCTTGCCGAGCGCGATGGTCGCGGTCGCCATGTCGAGGAGCAGCGGGTCCCGTTCGGCGGCCGGTACGGCGATCGCAAGGGGGCTGGTCGCGACGGCGGCGCCCTTGACGCCGGTGTAGCCCATGTTGGGCATCCCGGCGACGAACCCGAGCCCGACCAGCCCCTGTTCGGCGATCTTCGACACGTAGTAGCCGATCGCGCCGGTGTGCACGGTCCGCCGTACACCGACGGAGGCGATACCGGTCGTACGGGCCCGTCGTACGGCCTCGTCGGCGGCGGCGCTCAGCGCGACGGGGCCGGGAGCGCGGTCGGCGTCCAAAACAGCTGCCGCCGGGGTGGTCGACTCGACCTTGATCTCGGGGTTCGCGTTGGCGACCCCCTTGGCGAGCAGCTCCAGATAGGCCGGAACACGCGCGATGCCGTGCGAGTCGACGCCGCGCAGGGCGGCCCAGACAAACACATCGGCGGTGGTCCGGGCATGCTCGGGGCTCAGGCCGCCCTTCTCCAGGAGGGCGGCGGCGAAGGTGCGCAGGTCGTCGGCGGGGACCAGGACCTTCGAAGGTGCGTGGGACATGGGGGTCTCCTGGATCAACGGGTGACGAGGACGTCGACGACAGCGGTGGTGCCCTCGGCCACGGCCTTGAGGGCGCGCTCCAGCGCCGGTACAAGAGCGTCGACCGTGTCGACGGTCTCGGTGTGCATGCCGAACGGCTCGGCGAAGGCTGCCAGTCGGGGCAGGCGATGGAGGTCGGTGCCGAGCCACTCCCCCGTCTCGGCGGCGGCGCCCTCGGGGTAGAAGCGACGGTGGTTGAGGTTCATCGACTTGTAGACGCGGTTGTTGAACACCACGATCAGCACCGGGAGTTCGTACGCCTTGGACGCGTCGTACGACGGGATGACCGGGTTGTACGCGAAGGCGCCGTCGCCGATCGTGAGCACCACCGGCCGTTCCCGCGCGGCGAGTTTGACGCCGAGCGCGACGGCGATGCCCTGGCCGAGGCCGCCCTGGACGTAGAAGTACGAGTCGGGGGCGTCGGTCCGGACGTGCCGCTTCACGGTCCGGCTGTGTGTGATGGTCTCGTCGACGACGATGGCGTCCTGGCCGTCGAGCAGCCTGCGCAGGCTCGCGGCGACCAGCACCGGGTCGATGCCCTGGGCGCCGGTGGCCTTCGACTCGGCGGCGGCGAGGGCGGCTTGCTCGGTGGCGTGCCGCTCGTCCTGGGCCGCCCGGCGGAGAGCCACCGCCCCCTCGTCGAGGTCCTTCGCCCGCTTGGCCAGCTGGCGCAGGGTGTTGGCGACGTTGCCCTCCAAGTACCGGTCCGCGAAGAGGACTTGGTAGACGACGTGCGGCCGCTGCGGCACCTCGTCGATCACGACGATCCGGGCCTTCGAGGGCTTCCGCGACGGCGGATAGAAGGGCGCCCGGCAGTTGACCAGAAGAATCAGGTCCGCCTCGTCCATCCACGGGCCGATGTCGCTGCCGGCGTGCAGCGGATGGGTGCGCGGGAAGTTGCCGCAGACCGCCGAGTCGGGCTCGACGACGGGAATGTTCCAGGCCTCGGCGAAGGCGACGAGCGCCTCGAAGCCGCCGGCCTCACGACCGGCCGTCTCCGTGACGATCACGGGATTGCGGGCCTCCCTGATCAACTGCGCGACCGGGTCGACCTCTTCGGGCGAGCTGTGCGTGGAGCCGGGCGCCACGATCGGCTTGGCCTCACGGCCGTCCCAGTCCTCAAGCAGGATCTCCAGCGGGATGTTGAGGTACGCCGGTCCCGCCGGGGCCCGCCAGGCGAGTTCCGCCGCCCGGGCCACCATCGTCGGCAGGGTGTGGACACTGGCGGCCTCGTTGGACCACTTGGTGAAGGGCTGGGCGATCTGGTGCGGCCCGCCCACGATCGAGAGGTTGCGGTACCACTGGCCGCCCGGGTCCTGCCCGGGGCCGTCGCCGTACGTGGTCGACTCCGAGGAGCTGACCACCATCGGGACGCCCGCGAGGAGCGCGCCGTGGACGGCCATCGAGCCCTGGAGCAGTCCGGGGGCCGCGTGCAGGAGCACACCCTGGGGGCGGCGCTTGACCAGGCCGTATCCGGTGGCCATGCCGACCGCGACCGTCTCGTGGGTCAGGTCCAGGTACCCGGGGCAGGGCAGTCCGTCGCGGTGGCGGCGGGCCAGGGACTCCCACACCGGGGCCCACTCGGACCCCGACGAGCAGAACAGGTAGTCGGCGCCGACGGCGTTGAAGGCCGTCACGAGAGCGTCTCCGCCGTCGGCGCCCGGTGCGTTGGGGGTGTCGTTCATCTCTCGTGGTCCCTCAGCCCTCGATCGGCCAGTTCAGGACCTCGGAGATACCGCGGCCCATGATCCATTCAAGCTCCTCGGGCGTGAAGTCCCAGTGCTTGGTGAACTGCTCGATCGTGTCGGTGTAGGTGATGCCGTGACCGAGGAGACGCGTGATGTCGGTGCCGTAGAAGCAGCGCTGCGGGCCCATCTTGTCGACCATCTCGCGCACGTACTTCTGGATGTTGTTGTTCGGGAAGGGCTGGGTCGAGTAACCCGGCAGCGCCGACACCTTGACGTAGATATTGGGGTGGACGGCCAGGTCGGCGGTCTCCTGGACCCAGTAGCCGATCGCGTCGTCCACGCAGCGGGCCATGATGCCCATGTGGTCGATGATGATCTTCAGCCCGGGGTGCTTGGCGGCGATCTCGCCGAGCTCGCGCTTCCAGATCGGGGCGTGGACCATGGTGGGGATGCCGAGTTCCTCGGCGATCGGCCAGTACCAGTCGTTGGTGCCGTCGATCATCCAGTTGCGGTCCTGCGGCCGGTGGAAGGTCAGGCGCGTGCCCTTCACATGCGGGTTCTGCGCGAAGTCCGTCAGCATTGCCTTGCCCTCTTCGGGCTTGTTCTGCGGAACCCGGGCCATGATCCCGAAGCGGTCCGGGTGCGCCTCGCACGCCTCCAGGGCGTAGTCGATGCGGTCGCCCTCCCAGGACGGCGGCAGGATCAGCGCACGGTTCACGCCGGCCTCGTCCATCAGCTCCAGCGCCTCCTCGTAGGAGAAGGGGTCCTCGCGGTGGCCGTTGAGGCGGATGCGCTCCCGCGCGCCGGGGACCCAGGGGCGGTCCGCGGACTCTTCCAGCCAGATGTGGATCTGTGTGTCGACAACGAACATCGTTCGGCTCTTTCTCTTCGAAGGAGGGGGTGACGCTGTGGTGCGGGTGGAACGCTAGGCGGGTTCCGAGGCCTTGCGGAGCCCCTGGGAGCGCAAGCACTTGTTGCGTTCAAGTGCCCTCTCAGCAGGGCACTTTCAGGTTGCGGAAGACTCATGGAAGACGGCCTCCACGATGTGTTCCGCGATCGCCATGGAGGCCGTGGCGGCGGGCGAGGGCGCGTTGCGTACGGCGGTGATCCGGCCGGAGCCATGGATGCGGAAGTCGTCGACGAGCGTGCCGTCGCGGTCCAGCGCCTGGGCGCGGACGCCCGCTCCGCCCCGTACGACGTCCTTGACGCCCACGCCAGGGACGTAGAGCTTCGCGTCCTTCATGAAGGCCGCCGCGGACAGCGCGCCGCGGTACTCCTTGATGCCGGTACGCCAGTGCTGGGCCGCCATCCGCCAGGTGCCGGGGTAGGCGGCGATGCCGAGGAGGTCCTTCGGGGAGATCTTCCCGAGGGTGTAGCCCTCCCTGGCCAGCGCCAGGACGGCGTTCGGACCGACTTCCACCGTGCCGTCGACTCGTGGGGTGAAGTGCACGCCCAGGAAGGGATAGCGCGGGTCCGGGACCGGGTAGACGAGGCCGCGGACGAGGTGCGTGCGGTCCGGCCTGAGGAGCATGTACTCGCCCCGGAACGGGACGATCTTCGGTTCCCGCTGGTCCTGCGCGAGCTTGGCGACGGCGTCCGACTGGAGGCCCGCACAGAGGATCAGCCGGTCGAGCTTGATCCGCTCCTGACCGGAGGCGACCTCGATGCCGCCCGGCACTTGGGTGATCGAGGTGACCGGGAAGCCGAGCCTCACCTCGCCGCCGGAGGCCGCGATGTCCGAGGCGAACTCCCGCGCTATCGCCCTGTAGTCGGTGATGGCGGTGCGGGGTGAGTGCAGGGCCGCGATGCCGCCGGCGTGGGGCTCGATCTCCTTGATCTCGTCCCGGGAGACCTTGCGGAGGTCGGGCACATGGTTGTTCTTCGCCCGCTCGTAGAGGTTCTCCATGCGGCCGAGTTCGTCCTCGCGTACGGCCATGACGAGCTTGCCGATCTCGTCGTACGGGAGTGAGCGTTCCTGGCAGTACTCGCGGAGGAGGCCTACGCCCCGTACGCACAGGTCGGCCTTGAGGCTGCCGGGGGCGTAGTAGATGCCGGCGTGCACGACGCCCGAGTTGTGGCCGGTCTGGTGGACGGCGACGTCCTGTTCCTTCTCCAGGACCACGACCCGGGTGCCGGGGCGGCGCAGGGCGATCTCCCGGCCGGTCGCGAGACCGACGATGCCCGCGCCGACGATGCCGATGGTCTCGTCAGCCACGGGCCCGCTCCGGGGCGCCGATGTTGATCGCCACCGTCTTGACGCGGGTGGAGAAGCGGAGCACCTCTTCGCCCTGCTCCTTGTACGCCGTCCCGGAGTCGCGGAAGCCGCCGAAGGGCAGGTGGACGTCCCAGCCGGGGGTGGTCGTGTTGACGGCGATCTGGCCGCACTCGGCCTCGTCGGCGAAGCGGTAGGCGTTGCCGAGGTCGCGGGTGAAGACGGCGGCGGCGAGGCCGAAGTCGGAGTCATTGACGGCGTCGACGGCCGCGTCGAAGTCGTCGACCGCGCGGACCACGACGACCGGGCCGAAGACCTCCTCGCGCCAGATCGCCGTCTCGGGGGTGACGTCCGCGAGGACGGTCGGCAGGACGTAGCAGCCGTGTGCGTGGTCGCCCTCGGTGTCGGCCCTGCCGCCGGTGAGGACGACCGCGCCCTGTTCGACGGCCTTCGCGAGATCGGCGAGGACGCTGTCGCGCTGTTTGGGGCTCGACAGGGGGCACAGGGTGGTCGACGGGTCGGAACCGGGGCCGACCTTCAGCTTCTCGGCCTCCAGGACCAGCAGACGGGTGAACTCCTCGTACACCGGCTGCTCGACGATGACCCGGCTGGTCGCGGTGCAGCGCTGCCCTGCCTGGCCGAAGGAGGCGGCGACGACGGCCCTGGCGGCGGTCGGCAGGTCGGCGTCCTTCAGGACCACGGAGGCGTTCTTGCCGCCGAGTTCGCCCTGGAAGCGGACGTTGCGGTCGGCGAGGCGGCGGCGGATGCGGTTGCCCACGGCGTTGGAGCCGGTGAAGGTGATGCCGGTGATCCGGGGGTCGTCGAGGAGGGCTTCCTCCAGCTCCGAGGTGCGGCCCGTGACGACGTTCAGGACACCGGCCGGCAGGCCCGCGTCGTGCAGGGCGCGGGCGAAGTGCAGGCCGGAGAGCGGGGTTTCGGTGGCCGGCTTGAAGACCGCCGTGTTGCCCGCCGCAAGGAGCGGGGCGAGCTTGCGGGCCGGGGTGATCAGCGGGTCGTTCCAGGGGCTGATCACCAGGATGACGCCGATGGGCTCGCGCTGGGTGTGGGTGCGGTGGTTCGGGCGTACGTCGTGCAGGAGGGTGCCGTAGCCCTGGCGGGCGAGACCGGCGTAGTACTCCAGGAAGTCGGCGGCCTTGAGCGTCTCGCCGGTCGCCTCGGCCAGAGTCTTGCCGTTCTCGGCGGTGACATCCGCGGCGATCTCCTCGACCCGGTCCCGGATCAGCCGGGCCGCGTCCGTGAGGATCCGCGCCCGCTCGAAGGGGCTGGTGCGCTTCCAGACGGCGAAGGCGCGCTCGGCGTGGTCGTAGGCGCGGGTGACGTCCTTGGCCGGGAGGGCGGGGACACGGGCGATCGGGGCACGGACGTCGGCCGGGTCGTGGACGTCGATCCACTCGCCGGTCGTCACCCACTCCCCGCCGGAGAGGGTTTCGAGAGTACGCATGCCGTTCACGACACCTCACTGTGCGTCGGTGGGACCAGCCCTGGGGCGGCAGACATTGGTTGCGCTCCGTGCGGGCCGCTGATCAGGGCATTCATGGTGGGATCGGCGGGCTGGACGAATCATGAGGAGAAGCCCGATGTCCTACGCCGTCATCGCCCGTTACCACTGCGACCCCGCCGACGAGGCGACCGTGCGGGGCGCGCTGCTGAAGGTGCGCGAGCACACGCGTGCGGAGCCCGCCAACCTGGCGTACGAGGTGCACGCGGAGGCCGGTGAGCCCGGGAGTTTCGTGCTGTACGAGCAGTACGCGGATCAGGCCGGCTTCGAGGCGCACAAGGTCGCCGATCACTTCAAGGAGTTGATCGTCGAGACGGTGTGGCCCCTGCTCACCGACCGGTCTGTGACGTTCGCCGAAGTGCTGTAAAGCGAGAGAGGCCGGGCAACTCCCTTGAGTTGCCCGGCACTTGTCAGAACTCGTTGCCCCATACGTACCGGGCGAGTGTCTCGACCAGGACCAGCTTCCTGCGCTGCTCCTCGGCGGTCAGCAGGGGGCTGTTCGCCACGTCCGCGAAGCCCCGCGACGGGGACAGGGCCGCGTCCTCCAGGTCCTTCAGTTCGCCCGCCGCGTCGATGCGGGCCAGGACCGTGTCCAGGTCCTCCAGTTCGGGCACCGTCGCGTCGACCACGCCCAGGCAGACGTCACGGTCCTCCGGGAGCGCCCTGACCAGGTCGAGTTCGGCCTCGGTGCCCTGGTCGAAGGGGAGGATCCAGCGGTCGGCCGGGATCTCGGCGTAGAGGTGTTCGGCCGCCGCGCGGTCCACCTCGGCGGGGGCCGCCCAGCCGGGGCAGACGCCGATGCGAACGCCCTCGGGGCGCTCGTCGAGGCGTACCGCCAGGGCGTCGACGGCGAGTGCGTCGTCGAAGGAGAGCGCGCCTCGGTCCCCGGCCAACTGGCCCAGCAGCAGCGGGTTGTTGAGCTGGATCAGGCGTACGCCCTTCGACACCAGCAGGGCGATCTCCGCCTGGATGATCTCGGCCAGCGCCTCGCCCAGCTCGCGGGCCGAGGACACCCCGAGGCCGGGCCGGTACGTCGTCGCCGCGAGGTAGGCCGGGGACGGCAGGGCCACCTTCGGGGCGATCACCGTCAGTTCGGCGAGCTTCGACGCCCAGTCCGCCACCAGGGGGCCGTTGGCCTTGGGGAGGGACTCCGCCACCCAGCGGACCAGGCCGTCGGGGCCCGTCTCGTCCGTACGCCGGAATCCAGACACTCCGTCAAGGACCGCGCTGCGGAAGTCCTCCCGGGGGAAGTCGCCGTCGGTGACAACGGTGGAGCGCAGTTTGCGCTGGAAGACCACCGCGTCCTGGACCGCCTGCTCCGCGCCGATCGTGTCGAGGTCGGTGGGGCGGACCAGGCTGCCGTGGTGGTCGATGCGGTAGTTGAAGGTGTCCGCCATGATTCACGCGTCCTTTCCGGCCGGGGCCGGCCGGCCCGCGACGCCCCAGGCGGCGAACTCCAGCTCGTAGCCGAGGGATTGGAGGACGTCCTCCGCGATCTGCTGGTCCTCGTCGGCCGTGCCGCCGGCGATGCCCAGGCCGCCGATGATCTCGCCGTCCTTCTTGATGGTGAGGCTGCCCTCGGTGGCCATGATCGGCATGGCGGCGCCCGGGAGTTGGGAGAGCTGGGAGAAGAAGACCGGCTGGCTCTCCTGCCACTTCTTCAGCATCGTGCCGGGGCGCTGCATGATCGCGGCGGTGTAGGCCTTGGCGCGGGCGATGTCCGGGGTGAGCGGGCGGGCGCCGTCGGGGCGGCGGATGGCGACGGGGAAGCCGCCGGCGTCCACCACGGCCACGCTCACCGCCTTGCCGATCGCCCGGGCGCGCTGGTGGGCGGCGTCGATGATCTCCTCGGCGGCGTCCAGGGTGAGGGTGGTCATGCGGCTTCCTTCGGGGTGGTGAGGGTGCGGCGCAGCTGGGCGACGGCCGCGTTGTACTCGGTCGGCGTCTCCCAGTACATGGAGTGCGGGGCGCCCTCGACGATCTCCAGGTGCGAGCCGGGCAGCAGTTCGTGGGCGCGGGTGACGGTCTTCACGCTCAGGACCGCGTCCTTCTCGCCGGCGAGGAAAGCGACCTTCACGCCCGAGGCCTGGATGTCGTCCAGGGAGGGCCCGTCGGTGTCGAGGTTGCGCAGGTCCTGCATCCTGGCGACGTTGAACGTGCCCATCTGCTGGAACAGGAAGGTGAGATCGGCGCGCTCCCGCTGGAACGGCTTGGTCAGCAGACGGTCGATGACCGGCAGCTTCACCGCCTCGGCGCGGTCGGCGGCCGCCAGTTCCTTCAGCTCCGGGTGGCTGATGCCGCCCAGGGAGTGGCCGAGGACGACCGAGGAGACCCGCTCGGGGCGCAGCAGTCCGGCGCGCAGGGCGGCGACGGAGCCGATGGACTGGCCGACGAGCATGACGTCGGTCAGGTCCTCCTGGTCCAGGACGGCGACGACGTCGCCGGGGAAGTCCTGACCATCGAACTCCAGCATCGAGGAGTCGGACTTCCCGAACCCGCGCAGATCAATGGTGACGACGGTGAACTCGTTCCGCAGCGCGGCGACTTGCTGCCACCACGCGGCGTGATGACCACCGCTGCCGTGCACGAACAGGATCGCCGGACCGCTGCCGTGGCGCTCGTAGTAGATGGAGGTGCCGTCGGAGTCGGCAATGGGCATGAGTGTGAACTCCCGTGCAGGCAGGGTCAGTTGGGGCGCTTGGCGTGGTACACGAGCTCGATCATGGTGTGGTCGGGGTCGTGGATGTAGCAGAACTTGGACTGGTTCTCGGGGCGCTGGATCGGGCGGGTGTGCCGGATGCCCAGCTCCTTGAGGTGGTCGAGGAACTCGTCCCAGTCGTCGACCTCGACGGCGAAGTGATAGGGCGCCATGCGCTCCATCTCCTCCACCGGAGTGAAGTGCAGATCGAAGGTGCCGCGGGTCATCAGCACCACGCGGGTGTTGGACTTGGGCATGATCCGCTTCATCCCGAAGACCTTGGCGTACCACTCGGCGGTCCGGTCGGGGTCGGTGGTGGGGAAGTTGACGTGGTGGATGTAGCGGGGTTCCGCGGTCATCGCTGATTCCCTTCGAGTTGTACGGAGTTGGAGAGCACGCCGATGCCGCTGATCTCGACGTCCACGGTGTCGCCCGGCTCCAGCCGGCAGGTGGACTCGGCGCCCATCCACAGCACGTCGCCGGGGTGGACGGTGACGTGCCTGGTCATCTCGACCAGGTAGTCGAAGGGGTCGAACACCATGTCGCCGGTGGGGAATTGAGACCGGACCGCGCCGTTGACCCATAGCGTCGTCGTCTGGGCGAGCGCGTCCACGTCGGTCTCGATCCAGGGGCCCATCGGCTTGAACGTGTCGCTGTTCTTGCTGCGCCAGAACGTGCGGTCGGCGTGCTGCCAGGCGCGGGCGCTGATGTCGTTGCCGATCGTCCAGCCGAAGACGGCCTCGCGTGCCTCGTCGTACGTCGCGTGCCGCAGCGTACGGCCGATGACGGCGACGAGTTCGGGCTCGGCCTCGAAGCGGCCCTCGACCTCGCGCGGCTTGACGATCGGTGAACGGTGGCCGGTCAGGGCGTTGTTGGCCCGGTAGCCGATCTCGGGGCGGTCGGGGGTCGCGGCGCCCGCGTGGGCGATGTGCCGGGGGTAGTTGAAGCCGACGGCGTAGAAGACGGGCGGGACGACGGGCGGCAGCCAGTGGGCTTCGGCGAGCGGCACGGTGCCGATGACGTCGTATGCGCCCTCCAGCGGGGAGCCGGACAGGAGGTCGACGTCCGACTCCCGCACCCGGCCCCACACCGGTCTGCCGCCGACCGAGACTCGCGCGTACCTCATGGCACCAGCAGGTGGGAGACGCGCTTGGTGACCAGGTAGGCGTCCAGGGCCTCCGGTCCGCCTTCGCGGCCGTAGCCGCTGTCCTTCACGCCGCCGGACGGGGCCTCGTGGACCGAGCCGCCGCAGTGGTTGATCGAGAGGATGCCGGCCTCCAGCGCGTCGGAGAGCTTCTCGGCGGTGGCGGAGGACCTGGTGAAGCCGTAGGCGGCGAGGCCGTAGGGCAGCGCGTTCGCGATCGCGAGGGCTTCGTCGAGGTCGGCGAAGGGCACGATGGGCGCGACCGGGGCGAACGGCTCCTCGTGCAGGATCTCCGCGTCCTCGGGGACGTCGGTCAGGACGGTCGGCGCGAAGAAGTAGCCGGCGCGGTCCAGCGGGGCGCCGCCGGTGCGGACCTTGGCGCCGCGCGCGACGGCGTCGGCGACGAGCCGCTCCAGTGCCTTGAGGCGGCGTTCGTTGGCGAGCGGGCCCATCGTCGTCCCCTCGGCCAGTCCGTCGCCCACGACGACTTCCTCGGTGGCCTTCACGAACTCGGCGGTGAACTCGTCCACCAGGCTCTCGTGGACCAGGAAGCGGCTCGGTGAGGTGCAGACCTGGCCGGCGTTGGCGAACTTCGCCTGGGCGGCCATGCGGGCGGCTTGTACGGGGTCGGCGTCGGCGCAGACGATCACCGGGGCGTGGCCGCCCAGCTCCATCAGGGAGGGCTTCATGACCTCGCCGGCCCGGGCGGCGAGGAGCTTGCCGACGGGGACCGAGCCGGTGAAGGCGATCAGGCGGGTGACCGGGGAGGCGATCAGGTGGGCGGAGACCTCTGCGGGCTCGCCGAAGACGAGGTTGAGGACTCCGGCGGGCAGGCCCGCGTCCTCGTAGCACTTGACCAGGGCGGCGGCGGTCGCCGGGGTCTCCTCCGAGCCCTTGATGATGATCGAGCAGCCCGCGGAGAGCGCCGAGGAGATCTTGCGGTTGGGGCCTCCGACGGGGAAGTTCCACGGGACGAAGGCGGCGACCGGGCCGATGGGCTCGCGTCGCACGGTCAGTACGGTCCCGGGTGCCGTGGGGATGATGCGGCCGTAGGCGCGGCGGGCGTCCTCGGCGTGCCAGCGCAGGGTCTCGGCGGTGCGGCGGGCCTCGCCGGTGGACTCCGCGAGGGGCTTGCCCTGCTCCAGGGTCATCACGCGGCCGATTTCCGGGGCGCGTTCGGCGATCAGGTCGGCTGCGGTGTGCAGGATCGCGGTGCGGCGGGCGATGGGCGTGGCGCGCCAGACGCGGAAGCCCTCCTCGGCGGCGGTGAGGGCGCGGTCCAGGTCGGTGGTGGTGGCGAGGGGTACGTCGCCGATCAACTCTTCGGTGGCCGGGTTGACGATCGGGGCGGTCTTGCCGGTTCCGCCGTGGCACCACTCGCCCGCGATGTACATGCGGACGGCGGGGTAGCCGTGGTCGGTGGTCATGGGTGGGTGCCCTCTCAAGAGGCTTCGTTGTCGCGGTTGGTGCGCAGGGCCCAGATGTGGTGGGGCGGGGTGGTCTCGTGGTGGCGGGTCTCGTAGCCGTCGTCGACCCGGTCCATGTCGGCGGCGTACTCGACGCGGCCGCCGCACGGGGCGTGCACGAAGCGGAAGACGTTGGAGCCGACGGTGTGGCGGCCGAGGCGGCGGGCCTCCCGCCAGCCCTTGTCGATCATGTAGTTGCCGCCCTCGATGACGTCGTCGAAGCCCGGCACCTCGTACGCGATGTGGTTGACGCCGGTCCGGTCGGGGCGGTGGCACAGGAGCATGGTGTGCTGGTCGTCGTCGCCGGGCGCCTGCATGAAGACGCCCATGGGTTCGACGACGTCGGTGGGGCGGAAGCCGAGGCGGTCGGTGTAGAAGGCGACGGCGTCCTGGCGGCCCTCCTTGCGGATGTTCAGGGCGACGTGGCACATGCGCAGCGGGCGGACCCGTTCGATCGGCGCCAGGGCGGTGTTCCAGCGGGTGACGCTGCCGAGCGCGTTGGCGGGGCGGGGGGTGACCGGGGCCGGCCTGGGGCGGGCGAGGGTCAGGCCGACGCCGAAGCCCGACTCGTCGACGGTGTGGTGGACGCCGTCGGCGCTGCGGCGGACCTCGCGGTCCTTGGCGACGGCGGCCACCAGCCGTTCCAGTTCCTGCGGGGTGTCGACGCCCCAGACGATCTCGCGCAGGGTGGGACCGCTCTCCACCGGGGGCGGCACATGCGGTCCTGGCTCGGTGTCGAGGTGGAGCGTCTGCCCGGTCAGGGTCTCGAACACGGCGTGCTCGTCGGTCCGCTCCACCAGGAACAGCCCGAAGTCGTCGAAGAAGCGGATGCATTCGTCGAGGTCTTCGATGCCGTAGGTGACCGATTCGATTCTCTGGATTCCCATGCATTCCTCGTTTCCGGGTCGCCTCGTGAGCGTAGATTTCGCCGGTGGGCAGCCTCAATGGGCCGAGACGCACGAGGTGCGCAATCGTTTCTTGCGGGGACGGCCGGGGAATTACGGCCGGATCGCCGGAATGGGGTTCTGTGAGAACCACTCGGCGAGGAAGTCCAGGAAGACGCTGACCTTGCGCGGGGTGTCGTGCCCGGGGCCGTAGATCGCGTACAGGGGGCGGTCGGGGACCGCGAGGTCCGGCAGCAGGACCTGGAGCGCGCCGGAGACGAGGTCGTCGTAGGCCGGGCGCTGGGGCAGCAGGGCGATGCCCCGGCCGTGCACGGCCGCCTTCTGGAGGGCGATGTAGGAGTTGGACGAGAACGCGATGTTGCGGATCTTGTGCAGGGTGCTCGCGTGTCCGTGGCCGATGCGCCAGACCGGGTCGTTCACATGGACCAGGCAGTCGTGGTTCGCGAGGTCGTTGGGGTGGGCGAGCCCGCCGTACCGCTCGATGTACGCCTCGGAGGCGCACAGGACGAACGGCAGCGAGGAGATCTTCTTGAGCCGGACGCTGGAGTCGCGCAGGTCCCGGGTGTGGAAGGCGACGTCGAATCCGCTGTCGAGGAAGTCGTAGGTCCGGTCGGACATTCCGCCGAGTTCGAAACGGACCTGGATTTTGGGGTGGGCCGCGGAAAAGGCGGCTATCGCCTCGCCGAGATCCAGGCTGCCTATCCATTTCGGGCAGATGACACTGAGGGTGCCCTCGGCCCGGTCGTGGAGATGGGCGATGCCGGCGTCCTCGGCCTCGATCTCCTCCAATATGCGGGCGGAGAATTCCGCGTACCGCTGCCCCGGCTCGGTGAGGCTCACCGAGCGGGCCGTGCGGTTGACGAGGCGTACTCCGACCTGCCGTTCCAGTTCGGCGACGTGCCGGGACACCAGCGAGCCGGAAGAGCCCAGCTTCTTGGCGGCACCACTGAAGCTGCCGACCTGTGCGACGGTGACGAAGCTGTGCATGAGGAGCAAGCGGTCCATTTTTCCTCCGGGGCCCTTCCGTTCGCGGCGTCGGGAACGGGGGGTTGTTCTTACTTGGGGCAGTACTGCGGCGCTTCGGTCACGTTGTCCTTGGTGACCAAGACAAGAGGAATGTTGGCAATCTTGTCAACCTTCTTGTCACCGAGAAGACCGACCGCGTTCCGCACCGCTGTCTGGCCAATGGTCAGCGCCGAATTGGCGACGGTGGCGGAAATCGTTCCCGCCTTCACGGCCGCGATCCCGTCCTCCGTGCCGTTGACGGTGACGATCTTGACGTCCTTGGCGCCCGCGGCGTCGAAGGCCTTGCGGACGGCGAAGGCCATCTCCTCGTTGGCGACGAAGGCGTAGTCGAGGTCGGGGTGGGCCTGGATCATGTTCTCGGCGACTTCCTGCGCCTTCGCCGGGTTGAACATGCCGGGCTGGTTGGCGACGACCTTCGCGGTGGCGGGCAGGGCGTCCTTGAACCCGCCGACCAGCAGCTCGGAGGCGGCCCCCGGGGCACCGGCGACGATGCCGACGTTCACGTCCTCGCCGGCGGCGTCCTGCTCGATCCAGCCCGCGTCCAGGGCTCCGACCTTCTTCAGGTTCACGACGGCGGCGCCGAGGATGTCGTCCACGTCGCTGGTGGACACCGAGGTCAGATAGATCGGGATGCCCGCGGCCTTGGCCTTGGCTATGTCGCCCTTGAGCGCGTCGACGTTGACCGTCTGCACGATGAGCGCGCTCACATTGCGGGAGATCATGTCCTCGATGTTGGACAGCTCGGTCCCGGCGTTCTGGTGGGAGTTGGCCGTGTAGACCTCGGCGCCCTCCGTCTTCGCCGTCTGCTGGACGGCCTTCTGCAGACATGAATGGAAGTGCGTGTCACCGCCGTTGACGAAACCGAGCGAGAGGTCTTTCGAGCTTCCGGTGCCCTCGCCGTCGCCTCCGCAGCCGCTCAGCACCAGCGTGCTGGTGGCGACCGCGGCGAACAGGGCCTGCCGGGAACGGGGGGTCAGTCTCATGGTGAAGCGCCTTTCTCTACAAGGGAGTTCAGTGCCGTGCGGAGCGGGCCTTCTGCATCTCGTTGGCGATGGCGGCGATCAGCAGCACCGCGCCGACCGAGACCGGCTGCCAGTTGGCGGAGATCTGCACGAGGTTGAGGGCGTTGGCGACCACGCCGAGGAGGACCACGCCGAGCGCGGTGCCGATGATCGTGCCGTGGCCGCCGGCCAGCGAGGTGCCGCCGATGACGACCGCGGCGACGGCGGCGAGCTGGGTGGTGAGTCCGCCCGCACCGGGGCTGCTGGAACCCAGCCGGGACAGCGTCATCAGCCCCGCGAGGCCGGCGAGGGCGCCGGTCGTGGCGTACAGGGTGAGCTTGCGCGCGGTGACGTTGATGCCGCTGAGCCGGGCGACGTGCTCGTTGCCGCCGATGGCGAAGGCGTCCCGCCCGAACGTGGTGAACCGCATGACCAGGGCCGTCGCCACCATCACGAGGACGGCCACGATCGTCAGATAGGGGATGCCCGCGATCTTCTCGTTGCCGAGCGCGAACATCTTGGTGCCGAGGGAGATGGTCTGCCCGTTGAGGACGAGCAGACAGACCCCGTCGAGGAGGGTGGCCGTGGCGAGGGTGATGACGAACGGCGCGACCGTGGTGAACGTCGCCACCACCCCGTTGACCAGGCCGATCAGCAGGCCGAGCACGAGGGCGGCGACGACCGTGAGCCAGGTCGGCCAGCCGTGGGAGAGCATCTGGGCGGCCACCGCGGCGGTGACGACCACGACGCTGCCCATGGAGAAGTCCATGCCGCCCGCGGTCATCAGCAGGGTGAGCCCGGCGGCGATGACGGCGTTGATGCTGACCTGGCGCAGGATGTTGATGATGTTGGTGTCGGTGGTGAAGGCGTCCGTCCGAAGAGCGGTGGCGACCACCACGATCACCAGGACCGCCACCAGTCCGGAGTGCGGAATGCCGCGCGGCGAGAACCCGGTCCTTGCCTGCTGTGCCTCCGGGGCATCGGGAAGTGTCTTGACGCTCACTGCGGTTGTCCTCCGAGAGCGGTGGCGACGAGTTCGTCGCGGGTGATGGCGGTGATGTCGTGGACGGCGACCGTGCGCCCCGCGCTGACCACGACGACCCGGTCGGCGAGCCGCATGACCTCCTCGGCGGAGGAGGAGGCGAGCAGTACGGCCACCCCGCGCGCGGCGAGGTCGTCGACGAGGGTGTGGATGTCGGCCATGGCGGCGACATCGACCCCGTTGGTCGGGTCTTCGAGGAAGCAGGCGACCGGCTCGGTGTCCAGCCACTTGCCGAGCAGGACCTTCTGCTGGTTGCCGCCCGACAGCGCGCCGACCGGCGGGTTCCCGGTGAGGGCGCGCACCCCGTAGGCGCGGCGCAGCGGTGCGGCGCGGCGGGCCAGGGCGGCGCGCAGATGCAGGCGACGGCGGGTGAAGCGGTCGTCGGCCAGCATCAGGTTCTCGTCGACGGTCAGCCCCTGGATGAGGCCCAGGGTGCGGCGGTCGCCGGTGACGCAGCGCAGTCCGCCGGCGAGCGAGTCGGTGATCCGGCCGAACCCGACGGGCCTGCCGTCGACGGCCAGTTCACCGGCGTCCGGGCGCTGCCGCCCCGACAGCAGGTCGAACAGCCGGGACTGCGCGTCCCCGGCCGGGCCGAGCACGGCGACGATCTCGCCCTTGCGCACCTCGACGGTGAAGTCCTCGATGGCCCGGCCCTGGCTGAGCCCGCGCACCGCGAGACCGATCTCGTCCTTGGGCGCGGGACGCTCCGGGCGCCGCGAGACGACGTCCCGGCCGACCATGCTGCGGACCAGGCTCGCCGGGTCCATCTCGGCGGCGGGCGCGGTGGTGACGACCGCTCCGTCGCGCAGCACGGTGAGGCGGTCGGCGACGGCCATGACCTCGTCGATGTAGTGCGAGATGTAGACGACGGCGACGCCCTCGTCCCGCAGGGTGCGCACCAGGGCGCGGATCTGGTGGGCGTCCTTGGCGCTGAGGCAGGCGGTCGGCTCGTCGAGGATCAGGATCCGGCCGCCGCGGCGCACCTCGCGCGCCACCTCGACCATGGTCTGCTCGGCGACGGTCAGCGTGCCCGCGGTGCGGGTCACGTCGATGTCGATGCCGAGCCCTCTCAGGGCGGCGTGCGCCTGGTTCCTGACCGCCGCCCAGCGCACGGCGCCGCCGCGGGTGGGCAGGTCGCCGAGCATGATGTTCTCGGCGACGGTCAGCCCCATGGCCAGTTCGCGGCGCTGCGGCACCGAGGCGATGCCGAGCCCGCGCGCCTTGCGGACGGTGAGCCCGTGGTGGGCGTGGCCGTCGACCTCGACGGTGCCGCCGTCGGGCTGGTGGACGCCCGACAGGACCTGCACCAGCGTCGACTTGCCGGCGCCGTTCATGCCCATCAGCGCGTGGATCTCGCCCGGGTACAGGTCGAGGTCGACGCCTTTGAGGGCGGCGGCCCCGCCGAAGCTCTTGGTGATCCCGCGGACCCGCAGGACGGCGTCGACCACGGGGGTCGTGGCGCTCACGGCTGTCGCTCCCGGGGAGGTCACGGCTGAGGCCGGTCGGCGCCGTCGGCGACGACGCGCCCGTAGCCGCGGATGTCCGGGAACGGGGGCTCCTTGTCGGCCTGGAGGTCCACCTGGAAGGTGTTCAGACACATGCCGAGCATCGTGAAGTTGCCGAGCGCGCCGATGGTGTCGACCAGCCCCTTGGAGCCGAAGTGCTCATGCGCCCGGGCGAAGGTCTCGTCGGTGACGAAGTGCTCGTCGAGGATCTCCCGGCAGAACTGGTAGAAGGCCTGGTCGGCCTCGTTGTCGAAGACCGCCTCGCGCTTCTCGGCGATCGCCTTGACGGCGGCCTCCGGGATGCCGGCCTCGATCGCCTGGTGCACATGGGCGTTCCAGGAGTACTGGGCGTCCCAGTTACGGGCGGCCATCAGCAGCGTCAGCTCGCGCAGATGCTTCGGCAGGGAGCAGTCGAACCGGGCGAAGGCACCGAGCGACTCGGCCCGCTCGCACATCTCCGGGCTGTGCAGCCAGACCCGGAAGGGGCCGCGGACGGCACCGCGGCGGCCGGCGATGCGAGCGGCCAGCTCCTGCTGCCGCTGGTCCATTTCCTCTTCGTTGAGAACGGGGAGCCTCATCTGGCCGATACCTGCCTTTTCTTTCCGGCGCGTTTCCGTCACGGAACCAAGAGCCGTGGCGATGCGAGCCGACGGTACAGCCGGGTTCGAGAACCTCACCCCTCCCGGAACGCAAGGTAAAACTGCACGTTGGAGGGCACCCGTTCACGGGCGCGCGACCTACGGTCGTTCAGCGCATCACCCGTGAACGGAGAGGAATTTCCCGGATGACCACGATCATCAAGGTCGCGTCCGTGCCCCTGCTCGACCGGGGCGGAGCCGTCGTGACGACCCCGTTGATCACCACGCCCTCGGCCGGCGGGGAGAACCTGATCACCAGCGGGATGAGCGTGTATCCGGTCGGCTCCGGGGCCCCGCTGCACTCGCACAACTGCGACGAGCACGTGACGATCCTGGAGGGCAAGGCGGAGGTGTGGGTCGACGGCGAGGTGACCGAGCTGGAGCGGTTCGACACCACGTACATCCCGTCCCCCGTCCCCCACTTGTTCCGCAACATCGGGGACACCCCGCTGCGGATCCTGTGGGTGTACTCGTCGGGGCATGTCACGCGTACGTTCACCGAGACGGGCCGGACGGTGGAGCACCTTTCGGCCGAGGACCAGATGGGCAAGGACTGACACCAACTAGGCTGCTGGGCCATGCGATTGACGGTTCTCGGCGGCTGCGGCGCCTGGCCCACCGCAGACCAGGCGTGCAGTGGATACGTCGTCGAGCACGAGGGTTTCCGCCTCCTCATCGACCCCGGATACGCCACGCTGCCCCGCCTGTTGGCGCATTCCACCGTCGACTCGGTGGACGCCGTCCTGGTCAGCCACGGACATCCCGACCACTGCGCCGACCTCAACCCCCTGCTGCGAGCAAGGGGGTTGAGTGACGTCCCGCCGCCGGCCCTGCCGCTGCACGCCCCGCACGGCGCCCTCGACGCCGTACTGGCCCTCGACAAGCCGAGCATGCTCGCCGCCGCGTACCTGCTGCACGAGTTCAGCCCCGGCGACCGGTTCGAGATCGGCCCCTTCACCGTCGGCACCCGGCTCCTGCCGCACTTCGTCCCCAACGCCGGCCTCCGGATCAGCACTCCGGAGGCCGTGCTCATGTACACCGGCGACACCGGGCCGAGTGAGGACATCCCGCGGCTCGCCGAAGGCGCGGACCTCTTCCTGTCCGAGGCGACGTACGTCCACGAAGTCCCGTCGCCCGGAGACGCCCCGTATCTGCTGACCGCGCGCCTGGCGGGCCGGTACGCCCAACAGGCGGGCGCGGCACGGCTGTTGCTCACCCACCTATGGCCAGGAACCGACCCCGCGGCGGCTCTGGAAGCGGCCGCCTTCCCGGGCCCCGCCCTCATCGCCGCCCCGGACCTCGTCATCGACCTCTGAAACGCCGGAAGCCGGTCCCCGCGCCCGCGGTGACCGGCTTCCGTCCTTGCCCCCTGGCGGGTCAGTGCGCGCCGACCAGCTCCTGGTCCGCGCCGCTGCGCTCGCCCTGCCTGGAGCTGCGCAGGGCGGCGATGCCGATGAAGACCATGGACGACAGTCCGGCGATGGCGAAGGCGGTGAAGCCGAAGTCGCCGTTGCCGGAGGCGAGGAGCTGGCCGCCGAGCCAGGGGCCGAAGACGGCGCCGAAGCGGCCCATGCCGGAGGTCCAGCCGACGCTGGTGGCGCGGTTCTCCGGGTTGGAGCGGATGGAGACGGTCGCGTAGATCATCGTCTGGGCGCTGTTGAGGAAGACGCCGGTGAAGAAGACGACGATCATCGTGACGGTCTGCGCCATGTGGACGCTGAGCAGGAAGACGCCCACGGCGGTCAGCGCGAACCACAGGGCCGAGATGCGCGGGGCACCGAAGCGGTCGGCGGCGCGTCCGGCGACCAGCATGCCCACGATGCCGCCCAGGTTGAAGACGACGACGAAGCTCAGGGCGTCGCCGAGCGCGTACCCCTCGGCGCGCATCAGGGTCGGCAGCCAGGTGGCGACGCCGTAGACCAGGAGCAGTCCGCCGAAGGAGGCGAACCAGTAGAGCAGGGTCTGCACCCACTCGCCGCCGCGGAAGAGGTTCGCGAGGGCGTCCCAGCGGTCGGCGGCGGTCTTCTTGCCGGACTTGACGGCGGGCAGCTCGACGTCGTACTTCGTGGCGAGCGCCCGCGCCTCCTCCGCGCGGCCCTTGGCGACCAGGAAGCTCAGCGACTCCGGCAGGAACTTGGCGAGCACCGGCGCGAAGAGCAGCGGGAGCACGCAGACCCAGAAGGCGGCGCGCCAGCCGACGGGGTCGATGAGCCACTTGGCGACGTAGGCGGAGAGGATGCCGCCCGCGTGGTGGGCGGTCATCAGCAGGCCGATGACGATGGCGCCGCGGCCGCGCGGGGCGTAGTCGGAGACCATGCTGATCGCGGTGGGGAGGAGCCCGCCGAGGCCGACGCCGGCGAGGGTCCGGCCGAGGCCGAAGACCTCGACGCTGCCCGCCATGGCGCACAGTCCGGAGGCCAGCGAGAAGAGGGTCACGCAGGCGACCATCAGCTTCTTGCGGCCGATGCGGTCCGCGACGGTGCCGGCGGTCAGCGCGCCGACCAGCATGCCGAAGGTGGCGTAGGAGCCGAGGTCACCGGCCGTGTCGGGGGTGAGTCCGAAGGTCTTCGTCTCCAGCAGGTGCGGCAGCACCGAGCCGTAGATGAACATGTCGAGGCCGTCGAAGAGAACGGCCAGCCAGCACAGACCGACGACCAGGAGGGCCAGTCTGCTGCCGCGAGCGGTCGCGGAGGGGGAGGGGGAGGAAGACATCGTTGGTTACCTCTCGTGCTTGGTGCGCTAGACGCTAAGGAGCCGTCCGCCAAGAGTCAACGTTTTTGTCAACAATCTCATCGACAATCGCTGACGATCTTCGACGGACGGCCCTTTGCCCAGCTCAGGCCACCGGTGGCGTCCCGTGCGTGTGGAACGACTCAATGGTCTTCAGGCCCCAGGCCTGCCCCTTCTTGCGCTCCTCCTCGGTCCAGGTGACGAGCGGCCAGTCCGGCGCGAGCACGAGCCGCGTGAGCGGGTTGCACAGCTCGATCCGGTTGCCGCCCGGCTCGTAGACGTACAGGAAGAACGTCTGCTGGATGGCGTGCTTGTGCGGCCCGGTCTCGATGAACACCCCGCTGTCGATGGCGAGATCGGCCGCCCGCAGGATGTCCTCACGGGTGTCGGTCGCGAACGCGATGTGATGCAGCCGCCCCTCGCTCCCGGTCCAGTCGGACGTGTAGACGACGTCGTACGACTTGTTCGTGTACGTCAGCCAGCGCGCCGCGATCTTCCCGCTGTCCAGCCGGATCTGCTCGGTCGGCCGGGCGCCGAGGACGTTCTGCTGGAACTCGGCGTTGGCGAGCACGTCGGCGGCGAGGAAGTTGATGTGGTCGAGCCGCCGCACCCCGACTCCCCGGTTGGGCTTGGCCTGCGGCTGGTTCTTCAGCGCGGGCCGCAGCTCCTCGGGAGCCTGGTAGTACTCGCTCTCCCAGTACAGGGCGTGTTCATGGCCGTCGGGGTCGGTCGTGACGTAGAGGCGGCCGATTCCCGGTTCGTCCTCGACCCACTTGCCGGCGCCTCCCGCGGCCTCGATCGCCTCGATACGGCGATGGAGGGCCCCCTCGCTGGAGGTGCGCAGGGCGAGCCGGCCGAGGCCGGGCCGGTCGCGGGCGGTGAGGACGAGGCTGTGGTGCTCGTAGTCGTCGAAGGTCCGCAGATAGACCGTGTCGCCGTCCCGGCCGTTCACCGTGAGGCCCAGGTAGTCGGTGAAGAAGCCGACGCTGGCGTCCAGGTCGGGCGTGAACAGCTGGGCGTGGCCGATGTGCGCGATGTCGCCGAGCGGCGGAGTCATCGGTGACCTCCTTGGGGTTGTGCGGCGGCCCTGGGGAAGACGGTGCCGTCGAAGATCTTGCGGGCCGTACGGACCACCGCCGTGCGGCGGGCGGTGGGGAGGCCTTCGGGGGTGGTCCCGAGGCTACTTTCGATGTCCAGGAATCCGGTGGGATGTTCTATGCGAATTCGGTCACTGTCGGGAGAAAGCTCCGCCAGGTCCGCGCCCACGCTGCCTTCGATCCGCAGCCCGGCGGCCACGCCGGCCGCGCCGAGCACCCCGATCGAGGTGTGGCAGCGCACCGGTATGAAGGTGCGGGTGGTGACCGCGCCGCCCTCGCGGGGCGGGGCGAGGAGGGTGAGCTTGGGCACGGTGGTGTCCGAGACATCGCCGAGGCCCATCCGGCGTCCCGCTTCCAGGCGGATCCGGTGCAGACGGTCGGCGAGCGCCAGGTCCTCCTCCAGGTCCTTCGGCGACTCGTAGCCGGTGACCTTCAGCGAGGTGGCGGCGATCAGGACGGTCGGCATGCCGTTGTCCACGCAGGTCACCTGGACACCGTCGATCTCGTCGCGGACGCTGCCCGTGGGGAGCAGCGGTCCCGTACCCGCCGGGAACTCGATCACCACCGGAGCGGCCGTCCCCGGCACCCCGGAGATCTCCGCGTCGCCGGTGTAGTCGACCCGCCCGCCGGGGGTGGGGAAGGTCGCCGTGGCGTAGTCGCCGGAGTTGACCATGCGGATGCGGACCGAGGTGCGCTCCTCCCCCGCCGGGACCAGTCCGCGCTCGACGGCGAAGGGGCCGACGCCGGCGAGGATGTTCCCGCAGTTCTGACGGTCGCTCACCTCGGGCCGGTCGACGACGACTTGGAGGAAGAGATAGTCGACGTCGGCCCGCGGATCGGCGGACGGGGAGATGACGGCCACCTTGCTGGTGAGCGGGTGCGCGCCGCCGAGTCCGTCGATCTGCCGCTCGTCCGGGCTGCCCATGATCCGCAGCAACAGGTCGTCGCGCGGGGCCGGTTCGGCGGGGAGGTCACCGGCGAGGAAGTAGGCGCCCTTGGAGGTGCCGCCCCGCATCAGCAGGCAGGGCACCTCCTCGGGCACGGGGGTCACGACGACTCCCCCGCGTACTCCTCGTACGACCGGTACTCGACGCCGAGGCGCTTGAGCGTGTCCCGCAATCCGTAGCGGTCCAGGCCGAGTTGGCCGTCGATGAAGGCGGCGCGGGTGGCGGCCTCCTTGGCCTCGCGGGCCTCGGACTTCTCAGCCGTCTCGCGGGCGCGCTCGCGCGGGACGACCACGACACCGTCGTCGTCGGCGAGGATCACGTCGCCGGGGCGGATGACCTGGCCGTCGATGGCGATCGGTACGTTGACCGAGCCGCCGGTGGCCTTGACGGTGCCCTGCGAGGAGACCGCGCGGGACCAGGCGGCGAAGCCCATGTCGCGCAGTTCCTGGGTGTCGCGGATGCCGGTGTTCATGACGACGCCGCGAACTCCGCGCTGCTTGAGGGCGGTTGCGAACAGTTCGCCGAACAGGCCGTCCGTGCAGGGGGAGGTGGTGGTGACGACCAGGATGTCGCCCTCGCCGCACTGCTCGACGGCGGCGTGGATCATGAGGTTGTCGCCGGGCCAGCCGATCACGGTGACGGCGGTGCCGGCGACCCGTACGCCCTGCTGGACGGGGCGGATCTCCGGGCCCAGCAGGCCCGTTCGGCCCATGGCCTCGCTCACCGTCGCCACGCCGTAGCCGGCCAGCGCGTCGACGTCCTTCAGCTCCGCCTTCGGCGGGTCGGTGACGATCACGCCGCTCATGCCAGCTCCTTCGCGATCTGCGGGTAGGGGCGCATGAACGCCTCGGCCATGGTCTTGTGGGCCAGCCCCAGGTTGGGGCCCGCGTTGCGCTTGAGCTGGACGCCCCGGCGTACGGCGAGGTCGGTGTAGTAGTCCCACAGGTGCTGCTGGGCGCCGAGGCACTCCATGGCCTTGCGCTTGGTGTCCCAGACCTCGGTGATGTCGAGGAGGACCTCGGGCTTGAAGCCGCTCATCTCGGGCTGGTGGGGCTCGAAGAAGAAGACCGGCGGGGCGCCGATGATCTCTCCGGGGCCGGGGTAGCCGATGGCCTGGGCGAGGACGCGGGCCTCCAGTGCCATGCGGTTGGCGGCGGGGTGGTCGCCGTTGTACGGGTCCTCGGTGGGGTGGGTGAGCACGACGTCGGGCTGGGTGTCGCGGTAGACCTCCACCAGCTGGTCGGTCAGCTCGGGGGTGACCAGCAGCGGGTAGTCGCCGGCGTCGAAGAAGCGGACCTCGGCTCCGAGGGTGGCGGCGGCCCGCTCGGCCTCGTCGCGGCGTATCGCCTTGATCTCGTCGAGTTTCCTGCCCTCGCGCCACGCCTTGGCGGACTCGCCGCGCTCGCCGAAGGTCAGACAGGCGATGGTGACCTTCTCCCCGCGGGAGGCGGCCAGAGCGATGGCGCCACCCGCACGCCACACGAAGTCGCCGGCGTGCGCGGTGATGACGAGTGTCGATCGTGGGCTGGCGGGCGCGTTGGCCTCAGTCATTGAGCATTCTCCTTGGTGACAGGTGTGCGCCCGCCCCGCGCCGGTGCGATCAGTCGCGCAGCGCCTCGATCACACTGGTGAGGTGGGCGCGGACGGCCGACTCGGCCGCCTGCGGGTCCCTGGCCCTGATCGCCTCGATCATGGTCAGATGCTCGTTCAGGGATTGCTGCGGACGCCCCGGGCGCAGCGCCAACTGGAAGCGGTGCCGCACCAGTTGGGCGTTGAGCCGCTCCAGCAGTTCCTGCGCGGTCTCCTGGCCGGAGAACTCCCGGATGCGGGCGTGCAGTTCGTGGTTGAGGTCGGAGTAGGTGACCGGCTCGCCGTCGGCGACGGCCTTGGACATGGCCGTACCGAGGTCGGTGAGTTCGATCAGCTGCTCGTCGCTCGCCGCGACCGCCGCCTTCGCCGCGCACAGTCCTTCGAGGACCATGCGGCACTCGGTGATGGCGACCGCTTCGTCCACGGTCACCACCCGCACCCGTGAGCCACGGTTGCGGATCCGCTCCACGAGCCCCTGGGACTCCAGATCGATCAGTGCCGCGCGGATGCTGGCCCGTGTCACACCGAACTGCTCGGCGAGCTCGTTCTCCACCAGCCGCTGCGCCGGTGCCATCTCGCCGTGCAGGATCGCCTGCCGCAGCTGCGCGAGCGCATGCTGTTTGGCCTGCTCCCCGGTGCTCGGACGGGCTTCTTTCGGCATCGTGCCCTCCCTGAGTGAGTGCCTGTCGAACCTAAATCTAGCCAAACAAGATTGTCAACAATTTTGTCTGCCGTATTGCAGGCATCGTTTTCGTCCATGGTCGCGGTTCAGCCCTCGATGGTGGCAGCTCAGCCCTCGCGATACAGCGAGGTGAGCAGTTCCATCACGGCCTGGGTCGCGGGATGCGGGTCGTCCCGCCACCAGGCCAGCCGCACGGCGATCGGCTCGCCGTCCCGCACCGGCCGGTAGACGACACCGGGCCGCCGGTACTGATGGGCGGTCGACTCCGGCGTCATACCGATACAGCGGCCGGTGGCGATGACGGTCAGCCAGTCGTCGACGTCATGGGTCTCCTCGGTGGCCGGACGGGCCTCCGGCGGCCACAGGTCCACGGTGGTGGTGCCGGTACGGCGGTCGACGAGGAGGGTGCGTCCCGCGAGGTCGGCCATCCGCACGGACCGCCGCCGGGCCAGCGGATCGTCGGCGGCCATGGCGCACAGCCGCCGCTCCAGGCCGACGACGACCGACTCGAACCGGCGGTCCTCCAGGGGGCGGCGCAGGACGGCCAGATCACAGGAGCCCTCCGCGAGTCCCGCGCTCGCCGAGTTGACCCGCACCAGCTGGAGATCGGTCTCCGGCCGCTCCCGGCTCCAGCGGCGCTGGAAGGCGAGGGTGTGCCGCCCGAGCGCCGCCCAGGAGTAGCCGATGCGCAGCCGCGCGTGGCCCGAGGTGGCGTCCCGGACCAGGTCGTCGACCTCGCCGAGCACCCGCCGGGCGTGCGCGACGACCCGGAGTCCGGTCGGCGTCGGGGTCACCTCGCGCGAGGTGCGCCTCAACAGCCGGACGCCCAGCGCCCGTTCGAAGGAGGCCAGGGTACGGGAGACGGCGGCCTGGGAGACGTCGAGGGCCACGGCGGCGTCGGTGAAGGTGCCCTCGTCGACGATCGCGACGAGACAGCGCAGATGCCGGAGATCCACATCCATGACCGCATCATCCATGACTCCAGCGTATGGATGCTCCGGCCGATGCATTTTGCGCAACCACGGAACGGGCGCACCATCGCCCCATGCAAGAGGCCCCCGCACGCCCCGCAGCCACTCCCCTGCCCACCCCCGAGCCGCCCCGGACGAGCCTCGCCGGGGTGGCGACCATGGTCGGCAGCGGCCTGTCCAACCAGGCCGGTGCCGCGATCGGCTCGCTCGCCTTTCCCGTCATCGGCCCGGTCGGCGTCGTCGCGGTCCGCCAGTACGTCGCCGCGGCCCTCCTGCTCGCCGTCGGCCGGCCCCGGTTCAGGTCGTTCACCTGGGCCCAGTGGTGGCCGGTGCTCCTGCTGGCCGCGGTGTTCGGGACGATGAACCTCTCCCTCTACACCGCCGTCGACCGGGTCGGCCTCGGACTCGCGGTCACCCTGGAGTTCCTCGGCCCGCTGAGCATCGCCCTGGCGGCGACCCGGCGGCGCGTGGACGTGTGCTGCGCGCTGCTCGCCGTGGCGGGGGTCGTGACGTTGATGCGCCCCCGGCCCTCCACGGACTACGCCGGCATGGCGCTGGGTCTGCTGGCCGCCGGGTGCTGGGCGTCGTACATCCTCCTCAACCGCACGGTCGGCCGACGGATCCCCGGAGCGCAGGGCTCGGGCGCCGCGGCCGGGCTGTCGGCGCTGATGTTCCTGCCGGTCGGGATCGCCGTGGCCGTGCACCAGCCGCCGACGGTGTGGGCGGCGGGCTGCGCGGTGGCCTCCGGGGTGCTGTCCTCGGCGGTGCCCTATCTCGCGGACCTGTTCACGCTGCGCCGGGTGCCGGCCCCGGCGTTCGGGCTGTTCATGAGCGTCAACCCGGTGCTCGCGGCGGTGGTCGGGTGGGTCGCCCTCGGGCAGCGGCTGGGCTGGCCGGAGTGGGCGGGCATCGGAGCCGTCGTGACGGCGAACGCGCTGAGCATCGGGACGGCCCGGAGGAGCGGCTAGGACTCGCCGATCGGGAGCGGACCGACTGGGTGCTCGCCCATCGGCAGTCGGCCGGCCGCCGCTCGCCCCTCGAAAGCCGCGAGCCCCTCCAGAGCCCCGCCCTAACCCCCCAGCCAGTACCCGAACCCCCGCCGCGTATGGATCAGCGCCGCCCCCTCCTGGTCCACCTTGTGCCGCAGCCGCGAGACCAGCTTCTCGATCGCCTGATGCCCCCGGAACTCCCCCCACACATGCCGGCTGATCTGCTCCTTCGACAGCACCCGCCCCGCGTTGGCGAGCAGATGCCGCAGCAGCCGGTACTCGGCGGGCGTCAGGTCCAGCGGCCGGGGTCCGCGGCGGGCGCGGCAGGTCGTGTCGTCCAGGACCAGGTCGCCGTAGGCCGGCATCCCGGGGCGCGGGCCGGGGCCGCGGCGGCGCAGCAACACCTGGGCCCTGGCGAGGACTTCGGCGACGCGCACGGGTTTGATGACGTAGTCCTCCTCGCCCAGGCCGAGTTCGGGCAGCAGCCGGTGCAGGGAGTCGCAGGAGGCCAGGAAGAGCAGTGGGGGCCGGTCGGCGGACGGCATACGGCGGCCCCGGGCGAGGCCCGCCAGGTCGGGCAGGGTGGCGTCCAGGACGACCAGGTCGAACCGCTGCCGGGCGAGGCGCGCCATGCCCTCCGCGCCGGTGTCCGCGGTGCCGACCTGGTATCCGGCCAACTCCAGGGTGGTGGCGAGCAGTTCGGCGTCGCCGGGGTCGGCCGCGACGACCAGGACGTGCTGTCCGTTGCCGCGGGGCGGTGACGGTTTCTCCATGAGGTGCGCGTGCATGGCGGGACCAATCGTGGGGGTGGTCAGACGGAGAGCCGTGGGTCGAGCGGGTCCTCGGCGTGGCCGGCGAAGTCGTCGACGAGCCGGTGGAAGAGCGCGGCCAGCTGACGCAGGTCCTCCTCGGACCAGTCGGCCAGGGCCTGTTCGAGATAGCGGCGGCCCACCGTGCGGATCCGCGCGACCGCGGCGAGCCCCTCGTCGGTGAGCTGGACGCGCTGGGCCCGGCGGTCGTCCGGGTCCGCGACCCGGATCACATAGCCGCCGCGCTCCAACTGCCGCAGCTGCCGGGTGACATGGGAGGCCTCCACGGAGAGCCGGACCGCCAGCACCCCGGGGCGCAGCGGTTCGCTCTCCGCGATGTGCCGCAGGATCGCGACGGCCGCGCGGTCGAGCGGCACCCCGGCCAGCGCCATGAGCCGCTCGTGCCGTCGGCTGCGCCCGGCCAGGTAGGTGACCCGGCTGAGCACATGCTCTATCTCGGTCAGGGGCGCCGCTGCGGTCATGGCCTCACCTTAGAGGTACTTGCCTAACTTAAGCAATGTGCACTTCGTTGCTTGACTTAAGTAACGCATCCATGCTTGCCTAACTCAAGTAAACGGTCCGAGCCGGTCGGCGGCCCCCGCCGCCTCCGACCCGGACCGGGGCCGCATTGAGCGGATGCGGCCCGTTGCGCCCGACCCGTGGGGACGGGGTACGGCGCGATCACCAGGTCCGGCGGCGGGAGCACTCCCCCCCGCCCCGCCGCCGGACCCGGTGTCACCTGTCCGACCCACCGCAGAGAGCGAGCTCCCCCATGGCCACCATGAAGTCCGTCCTGACCGCGAAGGACTCCGTCGACGTGCGCGAGGTCGAGCGTCCCGTGCCCGGCCCCCGGGACGCGCTCGTCAGGATCCGCGCCTGCGGGATCTGCGGCACCGACACCTTCTTCCTGCACCTCGGCGGCATGCCGGCCGGCGCCGACGGCTCGATGCGGGCGATCCCGCTGGGCCACGAGCCGGCGGGCGAGATCGTCGAGATCGGCGGCGAGGTCACCGACGTCAAGGTCGGCGACCGGGTCGTGGTCAACCCGCAGGGCGTGCCCTCGGGGATCATCGGCTGCGGCGGCGCGCACGGCGCGATGAGCGAGTACCTGCTGATCGAGGGCGTCGAGACCGGCAAGAACGTGACGGTCTTCCCCGACACCGTGCCCTTCGAAGTGGCCTCGCTCAACGAGCCGATGGCGGTCTCCCGGCACGCCGTCAACCGCTCCGGGGCCAGGCCCGCCGACAAGGTCGTCGTCTTCGGCGCCGGGCCCATCGGCCTGGGTGCCACGATCTGGCTGAAGCTGCGCGGAGTCGAGCACGTGGTCGTCGTCGACATCATCCCCGAGCGCCTGGAGACCGCGCTGGCCGTCGGCGCGGACGCGGTCGTCAACTCGGCCACGGAGAACGTGACGGAACGCCTGACGGAGCTGCACGGCGAGGCCGCGAACGCGCTCGGGCAGGCCCGGCCGGGTACCGACATCTACCTCGACGCGGCCGGCGCTCCCGCCGTCTTCCAGGCCGTCGTCGACAACGCCAAGTGGCACGCCAAGCTGGTCATGGTCGCCGTGCAGAAGAAGTCCGACGCGATCGACCTGGGCGGGATGCTGCGCAGTGAACTGACGCTCATCGCCTCGCAGGGCTACCCGACGGAGATCTTCGAGGTCACGCCCGAACTCGTCGAGCACCACGAGCGGTTCGCGAAGCTGATCAGTCACCGGGTGCCGTTCGGCGAGGTGGAGCGGGCGTTCGAGCTGGCGCTGACGCCGGGGGCGGCGGAGAAGGTCGTCGTGACGTTCGACGACTAGACGCGACCGCGCCCCCGCGGGGGCGCGACCAGCCCCTAATCCGCTTGCTTAAGTCAAGCAATACTCTTATCGTTGAGTAAGTCAAGCAAACCTTGTCCCGGAGGCCCTGCCATGTCCGACACCCTTGCCCGACCCGCCGAGGCGGGGACATCCTCGCCGAAGCCGAACGCCGTGGTGGCGGTGCTGGCGCTGGCCGGGATCGTCGTCTCGCTGATGCAGACCCTGGTCATCCCGATCGTCCCGGAGCTGCCGACCCTCCTCCACGCGGAGGCCGACGACACCGCATGGGCGGTCACCGCCACCCTGCTCGCCGCGGCCGTCGCCACGCCCGTCGTCGGACGCCTGGGCGACATGTTCGGCAAGCGCCGGATGCTGCTGCTCAGCATCGTGCTGCTGGTCTCCGGCTCGGTGGTCTGCGGGCTCGCCGACTCCCTGGTCCCGATGATCATCGGCCGTACGCTCCAGGGTCTGGCCGCCGCGGTCGTCCCGCTCGGCATCAGCATCATGCGTGACGTGCTGCCCGCGGAGCGCCTCGCCGGCTCCACCGCGGTGATGAGCGCCTCGCTCGGTGTCGGCGGCGCGCTGGGTCTGCCCGCCGCCGCGTTCATCGCGGACAACTGGGACTGGCACATCCTCTTCTGGGTCTCCGCCTCCCTCGGTGTCGTCTCCTTCCTGCTGGTCCTGTTCCTGATCCCGGAGTCCAAGGTCCGCACCGGCGGCTCCTTCGACATCGTCGGCTCGCTCGGTCTCTCCGCCGGTCTGGTCTCCCTGCTCCTGGCCGTCTCCAAGGGCGCCAGCTGGGGCTGGACCAGCGGCACCACCCTGGGCCTCGGTGTCGCGGCCGTCGTGATCCTGCTGTCCTGGGGCTTCTGGGAGCTCAAGGCCAAGCAGCCGCTGGTCGACCTGCGCACCACCGCCCGTCCGCAGGTGCTCTTCACCAACCTCGCCTCGATCGCGCTCGGCTTCTCGATGTTCGCGATGTCCCTGGTCCTGCCGCAGCTCCTTCAGCTGCCCTCGCAGACCGGCTACGGCCTCGGCAAGTCGATGCTCACCGTCGGTCTGGTCCTCGCCCCGCAGGGCCTGGTCATGATGGTCATGTCCGCGGTGTCCGCCGGCATCACCAAGGCCAAGGGCCCGAAGGTCACCCTGATGATCGGCGCGCTGATCGTCTCCGCCGGTTACGCCCTCAACATCGTCCTGATGAGCGAGGTCTGGCACCTGGTCCTGGTCTCCTGCGTCATCGGCGGCGGCGTCGGCTTCACCTACGGCGCGATGCCCGCCCTGATCATGGGCGCCGTCCCGGAGTCCGAGACGGCCGCGGCCAACAGCCTCAACACCCTGATGCGCTCGCTCGGCACGTCCTTCGCCAGCGCCATCGCCGGTGTGATCCTGGCCCAGATGACCACCGACTTCGGCGGCCACGCCCTCCCGTCCGAGAACGGCTTCAAGGTGATCATGGCGATCGGCGCGGGCGCCGCGCTCCTCGCCTTCTTCATCGCCTCCTTCATCCCGAAGAAGAAGGCCCCGCTCGTCGAGACCACGGGCGGCGACGACAGCCCGGCCGACGAGGCCGCGGAGGTCACCGGCGCGAAGGCCTGACAACGGTCAAGTGGCGCCGCCCCCGGAGCATTCCGCTCCGGGGGCGGTTCTTCTTTTACGGTGTCGAGGTTTTACGGCGTTGAGGTTTACGGCGTTGAGAGCGGCTCGCCTTCGTACGCCGCCCTCAGCACCGTGAGCGCTCCGTCCTCGGTCACCGGACGGGGGTTCGGGTAGGACTGGCTCGCCGCCTGTGCGGCCGCCGTCGTCAAGTCGCTCTCCTTGAGCCCGAGTTCGGCGAGGGAGCGAGGTGCGCCGAGGCCTCCGGCCAGGTTCCACATGGCACGCGGGACATCGTCCGCGTCGAGCGCCCGGCCGAGTGCCGCCAACGCCCCTGGCACGGCGGGCGCGTTGTACGCGAGGGCGTACGGCAGGACCACCGTGTGGGTCTCGGCGTGCGGCAGGCCGAAGGTGCCGCCGAGGACATGGCAGAGCTTGTGGTGCAGGCCCATGGTCGTGGCGCCGAGGCAGGAGCCGCAGAGCCAGGCGCCGTACAGGGCCCGGCCCCGGGCGTCCACGTCCCGTGGACCGGCGGCCACTTGAGAGAGCGCGGCCGCCATCGCCCGTACCCCCTCCTCCGCCATCAGCCCGGTCAGCGGTGAGGCGTCGGGGGCGTACAGGGCCTCCACGCCGTGCGCGATCGCGTTCACGCCGCTGGTCACCGAGAGCGGCACCGGGAGGGAGAGGGTGAGCTCGGGGTCGTAGACGATGCTGCGGGGCAAAACCGACGGGTCGCGGCCGGTGCGTTTGGCGCCGTGTTCGGTGAGGCCCCAGACCGGGGTCGCCTCGGAGCCGGAGTACGTGCTGGGTACGGCGATCAGCGGCAGGCCGGTGCGCAGGGCGATCGCCTTGCCGAGGCCGATGGCGGAGCCCCCGCCGACCGCGACGCAGCCGTCGGCGCCCGCGTCCCGCGCCACCTCGACGGCCCGGTCGGCGACCTCGACGGGGACATGCATACGGGCCCCGGTGTGCAGCCCCGCACAGGCCGCCCCGAGGGAGTCGGCGACCGCCTGCGCGGTGTCCGCGCCCCGGGTGCCGGAGACCACCAACACCCGCCGCAGACCGAGCCGTTGGGCCTCGTCCGGGGTCGCCGTCGTGGCGGCGCCGGGGCGGAGGACGACCCGCATGGGCTGGGCCTCGTGGACGAACTCCCTCATGAGGGCTCCAGTACGAGGTCGATCCGCGCGTGCCGGAAGGGGTTCGGGACGCCGAACTCCTCGGCCAGGGACGCGTCGTCGGTCGGTGTGAAGTCGCGGACGAGGCTCTGCTTCACCGCGAACACGGCGTCGGACTCCAGGTAGGGGTCACCGGCCACGAAGATGTGCGTGGTGACGGAGGCGTGGCCCGCGGCCGAGGCGATGAAGTGGATGTGCGCGGGGCGGTAGGGGTGACGGCCGGTCGCGCGCAGGAGGTCGCCGACCGGGCCGTCGGTGGGGATCGGGTACGAACTCGGCACACAGGTGCGGAAGCGGAAGGCGCCCTCGGCGTCCGTGGTGAACAGGCCGCGTCCGTTGCCCGGGGGCTGGACGTCCGGCCGCTGGACGTCGTAGTAGCCCTGGTCGTCGGCCTGCCACACGTCGATGACCGCACCCGGCAGCGGGGTGCCGTCCGTCGACAGCACCCGGCCGGTCACCACGCACGGTTCGCCGCCGCCCACCAGGTCGATGTCGGCGCCGAGTGCGCGCTCCGGTGACTCGGTCATGTGGAAGGGGCCGAGGACCGTGCTCTCGGTGCCGCCGTGGCCGTCGCTGTTGATCGTCTCGACGAGCATGGACAGACCGAGCACGTCCGACAGGAGGATGAACTCCTGCCGGGTGTCCGTGCAGGTCTGTCCGGTCGCCGTGAGGAAGCGGATCGCGGCTTCCCACTCCCGCCGGGTCAGCCGGGTCTCGTCGGCGAAGGCGTGCAGATGGCGGACGAGGGCGGTGAGCAGCTCGCGCAGACGGGGGTCGGCGGTGGCGTCCAGGCTGTGGAGCGCCTCTTCGGTGACGGGGGTCATGCCGGTGCTCCTTCCCCGTCGCGTCACTTGATGACCGCGTTGGCCACCACCACACCCACACCGAGCAACGCGTCCACCAGACCGATCAGGAGGGCGTAGGGCCAGGAGCGGCGGGACCAGCGGGCCGTGACGACGCCGAGGGTGAACAGCAGGGCGATGTTCAGGGTGAACGCCGGGTACTCCACGCCCTTCGGCGGCCACCAGCCCCAGCCGGCGCCCGCCAGGATGAAGACGGTGGGCAGGACGGCGGTGACCAGGGGCCACTCGTTGATCAGGGTGCGCAGGGCGTCGCCGCGGCGGTGCGGGGTGCGCTCGGCGATGTAGTGGGCGTAGCCGTGGGCGAGGGCGGAGGCGAGGGCCGTGACCAGGAGCCAGACGGCGTCGTAGCGGCGGGTCTCCCGGTCGGTGTGGCCGTACTGGGTGAGCGCGGCGACCATCGAGCAGGCCAGGACCGCTCCGTAGACGCCGCCGAAGAGGAGACTCTCGCGGGTGTCGTGCGCGTGCCGCTCGGTCGCGGCAGCCGCCTGGGTGTCCGCCATGCCCTCCACGATCACCCGGGGCCCGGGACCCCGCCAGTCCGCGCCACCCCCGCCATCCATGACGAAGTGTCCTCTCACCTGGGCGGATACCCCACACCCTGTCCACGGTCGTGATCGGTTGCGCGCGGCTAGGGTCGTCGCATGACCCACAGTTTCGTTGTCCACATCCCCGACGCCGAGCTCGAAGCCGAGCCCCTCGCCCCGGAGCAGATCGTCTCCGGGACGCCCGAGGTGACCGGGAAGGTGGTGTGGGAGTCGGCGGACGGCAAGCAGATCCGTGGGATCTGGCAGATCACGCCCGGCGTGGTCACCGACACCGAGGCCGACGAGCTGTTCGTGGTGATCAGCGGGTCGGCGACGATCGAGGTCGAGGGCGGGGCGACGCTGACGGTCGGGCCGGGCGACATGGCCGTACTGCGTGCGGGCGACCGTACGACGTGGACGGTGCACGAGACGCTGCGGAAGGCCTACGCGATCAACCTCTAGGAGGGGCTGTGGTGCCCCTGCTCTCCAGCGTGGGCGCCACGAGGTGCACCCGGCCCGCTCCCCCGCCGCCCTCGAAGCGGTCCAGGAGGCAGCGGGCCGCGCGGCGCCCCACCTCGTGGTTGGCGCTGTCGACGGTGGTGAGCCAGACGTGGCGCAGGCTCGCGATGCGGGTGTTGTCGTAGCCGACGACGGACAGGTCGCGCGGGACGCGCAGCCCCAGTTCCTCGGCCGCCGACAGGACACCGACCGAGGCGATGTCGTTGACGGCGAAGACGGCGGTGGGCCGGTCGGGGCGGCTCAGCAGCCGGACGGTGGTGCGGTAGCCGCCCTCCTCCGTCATGTCGCTGGGCTCCACGACCCCCTCCAGACCGTGCGCCCGCATGGCCGCCTCGAAGCTCCGCCGGCGCAGCTCGCCGACCGCCCCGTACCCCGCGATGTGCGCGATCCGCCGGTGGCCGAGGCCGATGAGGTGCTCGGTGACCAGGCGGGCGCCCTGTTCGTCGTCGTTGGCGACCATGTCCACGCCCGGCAGGACCGGCTCGCGGGCGCCCGCGACGACGACCGGGATGCGCTCGGCGACCGCCCCCAGCGCGGCCGGGTCGGGCAGCGTGCCGACGACGACCAGGCCGTCGGCGCGCAGATCGAGGAAGGGGCCGGTGAGGTCCTGGCCGGTGCGGCGGTTGAGGCGGGTGTCGGCCATCAGCATGTGCAGGCCGTTGTCGTGCAGCAGTGAGTTGAGGCCGTCGAGGAGATCCACGAACCAGGGGTTGCGCAGGTCGTTGAGGAGCACGCCGACGGTCCGGGTGCGCTGCTCGCTGAGGCTGCGGGCGGCGGCGTTGGGGCGGTAGCCGAGTTCGCGCACCGCCTTCAGCACGGCTTCCCGCTTCTCCTCGCGCACCTGGTCAGAGCCGCGCAGGACGAGCGAGACCAGGGACTTGGAGACGCCCGCCCGGTCGGCCACGTCGCGGATCGTCGGAGGTCTCATGCTCTGGACCGTTCCATGAGGCCCCATGTCCTGTCAAAGGGTTGACACCTTGGAAAATGGCGCTCAGGGTGGCCTGGACAGATTGTGGACCGGTCCAAAGAGGGGCTGTCATGGTGGATTCGACCTCCGATTCGCTCGGTGTCGCCGTCGTCGGGTTCGGCTGGATGGGCCGGGTGCACACCCAGGCGTACGCCCGCGTCCCGCACCACTATCCGCGGCTGGGCCTGCGTCCGGAGCTGGTGACGGTCGCCGAGGAGGTGCCGGGGCGGGCCGAGGAGGCCGCCGCGCAGTTCGGGTTCGCCTCGACGACCCGGGACTGGCGGGACGTGGCCGCCGATCCGCGGGTCCGGGCCGTCAGCATCACCGCGCCGAACTTCCTGCACCGGGAGATCGGGGTCGCGATGGCGGAGGCCGGCAAGCACATCTGGATCGAGAAGCCGGTGGGGCTGAGCGCGCAGGACGCGCGGACGGTGGCGGACGCGGTCGGGAAGGCGGGCGTGCGAAGCGCCGTCGGCTTCAACTACCGCAACGCGCCCGCCGTCGAGGCGGCCCGCGCCCTGATCGCCTCCGGTGACATCGGCACGGTCACCCATGTCCGCGTCCGGCTCTTCAGCGACTACGCGGCCCATCCCGAGGGCGCGTTGACCTGGCGGTACGAGAAGGAGCGGGGCGGCAGCGGGGTGTTGGGCGACCTCGCCTCGCACGGGGCGGACCTCGCCCGGTATCTCCTGGGGGACATCGAGGCGTTGACCGCCGACACCGCGATCTTCCTGCCGGAGCGGGCCCGCCCGACCGGCGCGACCGCGGGCCATTCCCGGGCGTCCGGCGGGGAGTTGGGGCCCGTGGAGAACGAGGACTACGTCAACTGCCTGCTGCGGTTCGCCTCCGGCGCCCGCGGGGTCCTGGAGGCCTGCCGGGTCTCGGTCGGCGAGCAGAACAACTACGGCTTCGAGGTGCACGGCACCAAGGGCGCGGTGTTCTGGGACTTCCGCAGGATGAACGAGCTCGGCGTCAGCCGGGGCACGAGCTATCAGGACCAGCCCGTCAGCACGGTGTATGTCGGACCCGGGGACGGGGAGTTCGGGGCGTTCCAGCCGGGTGCGGCCAACGCCATGGGCTACGACGACCTCAAGGTGATCGAGTGCCACCGCTTCCTGCGGTCGATCGCCGAGGGAACGTCGTACGGGGCCACGCTGGCGGACGCCGTGCACAGTGCCGTCGTACTGGATGCGATGGTGCGGTCGGCCGAGAGCGGGGCCTGGGTCAACCTGTGAGCGCGGTGGGCATGTTGTAGGGCGTGACCACCTGGATCGCGGACGGCAGGGTGGGTCCCGCGGGCGGCAGCGCGCCGTGCTCGCGCATGACCAGGTGGCAGGCCTCGCGCATGTCCTGGCGCAGATCGTGGTGGAGGACGGCCGACAGCCGGTGCTCGCGCAGCAGGCGGTCGTTGTCGTGGTCGAGGTCGTGGGCGATGAAGACCGCGCAGTCGCGGCCCAGGTCCTCGAAGGCCTTCAGGGTGGCGATGTTGCCGCCGCCGATCGAGTAGACCGCGCGGATGTCCGGGTCGCGTTCCAGGGCGGCCCGGACGAGGTCGTACTGGGTGGCGTCCAGGCCCTGGCCCTCGGCGATCTCGACCAGCGCGCGCTCGGGATGGCGGGCGCGCATCGCGCTGCGGAAGCCCATCTCGCGCTCCTCCTCGTTGCGGAAGAAGCCGCTGCTGAGGCTGGTGAGGACGTTGCCGGGGCGGTCGCCGAGCCACTGGCCCATGAGGTAGGCGGCGGTCGCCCCGGCGGCGCGGTTGTCGATGCCGACGTAGGCCAGGCGCGGGGTGGTCGGCAGGTCGGTGACCAGGGTGACCACGGGGATGCCGGCCTGCGCGAGGCGGGCGACGGCGGCGGCGACCTCGGGGACGTCCGGCGCCTTGAGGATCACCCCCTGGGAGCCGCGGCGGGCTATCCGGTCCAGGGTTGCGACCTGCTCCGCGACCGGTCCCGTCTCCCGGAAGTGGAAGCGCGAGCGCACGACCGCCGGGTGCAGGGCGGGCAGCTCCGCCTCCAGAGCCGCGCGGACGGCGCTGGAGAACCGCTCCGGCGCCTGCATCACGATGTCGATCATGAAGGTGCGGCCGACGAGCCTGACCTGGGTGCGCTGCCGGTCCAGGTCGGCGATGGCCTGCCGGACCTCGCGTGCGGTGCTCTCCCGGACCCCTCCCCTGCCGTTCAGGACACGGTCGACGGTGGCCTCGCTCAGACCCGCCTGACGTGCGATCTCCCGGATCGGGAAGGGGTGACCCATACGGAGGCTCCTTTGGACGTTTCCTTGAGGGGTTTTTGATGGACCCGTGCCGGTTGTTCGACGGGTTTGTACTGACAAGAATGACAGCGCTGCGTCGCCCCTGTCACCGAGAGGACACAGATGTCCTTCACCGCCGTACAACACCGTGCCTGGCTGTCCGAGCAGGACTGCGACCTCGACACCTTCCGCACGCTCGTGGAGCGGACCGTCGACCTTGCCGACTACCCGTACGCCGCCGCCGTGGAGCGGAACGTCCTGCTGTACGACACCGAGCGCCTCCTCGACGCCGGCCGCCGCAGGGACGTGCAGACGGAGCTCGTCAGGGCCCTCACCGAGGGGCCCGGCGTGGTGGTCTTCAAGGGCGCCTTCCGCGACCACGAGGTCGTCGACCGGGCGACCAAGGTGTTCGACTCCCTGATCCGCGAGCAGGACGCGGCGGGCGCCCCGGCCGGCGACCACTTCGCCAAGCCCGGCGCCAACGAGCGGGTGTGGAACGCGCTGGAGAAGGCGGCCCTCTACGACCCGTCGACCTTCGCCGACTACTACGCCAACCCGATTCTGGCGCTGGTCTCGGAGGCCTGGCTCGGCCCCGGCTACCAGGTGACCTCCCAGATCAACGTGGTCAACCCGGGCGGCCTCGCCCAGACCGCGCACCGCGACTACCACCTCGGCTTCCTCTCCGACGAGGTCGCCGCGGCCTACCCGGCGCATGTGCACCGCCTCTCCCCCGTGCTCACCCTCCAGGGCGCGGTCGCGCACTGCGACATGCCGGTGGAGTCCGGGCCGACGCTGTATCTGCCGTTCTCGCAGACGTACGTGCCGGGCTATCTGGCCTGGCGGCGGCCGGAGTTCCAGGCGTACTTCAAGGAGCACCACGTCCAGCTGCCGCTCGGCAAGGGCGACGCGGCCTTCTTCAACCCGGCGCTGTTCCACGCCGCCGGCACCAACCGCACGACCGACGTGCGCCGGATGGCGAACCTGCTCCAGGTGTCCTCGGCGTTCGGGCGCGCGATGGAGACCGTGGACCGGGAGACGATCGCGAACGCCGTCTACCCGGTGCTGCTGCGGCGCGCCTCGGAGGGCGTGGGCGAGGAGTGGCTGGAGAACGTGATCGCCGCGAGCGCCGAGGGCTATCCCTTCCCGACCAACCTCGACAGCGACCCGCCGGTTGACGGTCTCGCCCCGCCCTCGCAGGCGGATCTGGTACGGCGGGCACTGCGGGAGCGATGGACGCCGCGCACGCTCCGGGACGGGCTGCGGGCGGGCGCCGAGCGGCGCGAGAGCTGAAAGGACTGCGAGCACATGGGACTTCAGGGACTCCTCGAGAACAAGGTCGTTCTCGTCAACGGCGGCAGCCAGGGCGTGGGCGCCGCGATCGCGCGGGCCGCGGTGCGCGAGGGCGCGGTCGTGGCCGTGTCCGGGCGGCGCCCCGAGCCGGGTGAGGCGCTGGTGGCCGAGCTGACGGAGGCCGGCGGCAAGGCGATGTTCGTCCGCGCGGACCTCTCCGACGCCGAGCAGGCCAAGGCGTCCGTGGCCGAGGTGGTCGCCGCGTACGGGCGGATCGACTGTCTGGTGAACTCGGCGGGGCTGACCTCCCGGGGCACGCTCCTCGACACCACGCCCGAGCTGTTCGACCAGCACATCGCGATCAACCTCAAGGCGCCGTTCTTCTCGATGCAGGCCGCCGTCGCCGACATGGTGGGCCGCAAGGCCCCCGGCACGATCGTCAACATCATCACCTCCTCGGCGCACGGCGGTCAGCCGTTCCTCGCCCCGTACGTAGCCGCGAAGGCCGGGCTCATCGGGCTGACCCGCAACGCCGCGCACGCGCACCGCTTCGACCGGGTGCGGATCAACGGCCTGAACATCGGCTGGACCGCGACCGAGGGCGAGGACGCGACACAGAAGACCTTCCACGGCGCCGGGGACGACTGGCGCGAGGTGGCTGCCGCCGGCCTTCCGATGGGCAAGCTGGGCCAGCCCGATGAGATCGCCGACTTCGTGGTGTTGCTGCTGTCGGAGCGGTCGGGTGTGGTGACCGGGTCCGTGATCGACTGGGATCAGAATGTGCTGGGGGGGCTCGACTAAGGATTTGCCACGGTTTGTCAGTGGTCGGCTGCGGGTTGTTCGTGGCTGGTCGCGCAGTTCCCCGCGCCCCTCACGGGGCGCTGCCACCCCCTGTCTCAAGGAGTACCCCCATGCGCATCGGAATCCTCGGCCTCGGCCGTATCGGCGCCTTCCACGCCGAGACCCTCTCCGGACTCGACGTCGTCGAGTCGCTCGTGTTCACCGACCCGTTCGCGGACGCCGCCAAGGCCGCCGCGGAGAAGTTCGGCGGTGAGGTCGTGGACTCGCCCGAGGGGCTGCTCGCCGCCGGCGTGGACGGCATCGTCGTCGCCGCCGCGACCGACGCCCACCCGGCGCTGATCCTGGCCGGTGTCGAGGCCGGGATCCCCGTCTTCTGCGAGAAGCCCGTCGCCAAGCACATGAGCGAGGGCGTCCAGGTGCTCAAGGCGATCCAGGGCACGGACGTGCCGATCCAGATCGGCTACAACCGCCGCTTCGACGCCGGTTTCGTCGCCGCGCGCGCCGCCGTGCGGTCCGGTGAGCTCGGCAAGCTGCACACCGTACGCTCCACGACCCTCGACCCGGCACCGCCGCCCGCCGCGTACGTCGCCGCGTCCGGTGGCATCTTCCGGGACTGCTCGGTGCACGACTTCGACATCATCCGCTGGGTGACCGGGCGCGAGGTCGTCGAGGTGTACGCCGTCGGCGGCAACCGGGGTGCCGAGTACATCAAGGAGGCGGGCGACGCCGACACCACCGGCGCGCTGCTCACCCTCGACGACGGCACGATCGCGGTGATCTCCAACTCCCGCCACAACGCCCGGGGTTACGACGTCCGCATGGAGATCCACGGCTTCACCGACTCCATCGCGGTGGGCCTGGAGGACAAGCTGCCGCTGCGCTCGGTCGAGCCCGGTGTGACGTTCCCGGCCGGGACCCCGCACGACTTCTTCATGGACCGCTTCACCGCGGCCTACCGCGCCGAACTCACCGCGTTCACCGAGGTCGTCGCGGGCCGGCAGGCCTCCCCCTGCACGGTGGAGGACGCCCTGGAGGCGGGCTGGATCGCCGAGGCGTGCACACTGTCCCTGCACGAGCACCGTCCTGTCACCATCGAGGAGGTACGGCAGGCATGACCGAGCCGGGCCGGGAACCATTGCGCATCGGAGTACTGGGCGCCGCACGCATCACCGAGAACTCCCTCGTCGGCCCGGCCCGCAGCACCGGCCACCGCCTCGTCGCGGTGGCCGCCCGTGACCGGTCCCGCGCCGAGGCGTTCGCGAGCGAGCACGGCGTGGAGCGGGTGGTGGACTCGTACGCCGACCTGCTGGCCGACCCCGAGGTCGACGTCGTCTACAACCCGCTCGCCAACGGCCTGCACGGACCGTGGAACCTCGCGGCCCTCGCCGCGGGCAAGCATGTGCTGAGCGAGAAGCCGTCGGCGAGCAACGCCGAGGAGGCCGCCGAGGTACGGGACGTGGCGGCGAAGTCCGGGACCGTCTTCATGGAGGCGTTCCACTACCTCTTCCATCCGGTCACGCGGCGCCTGCACGAGATCCTCGCGAGCGGCGAGATCGGCGACCTGGAGCGCGTGGAGGCCCTGGTCGCCATAGCCGCGCCGCCCGCCACCGACCCACGCTGGTCGCTGCCGCTGGCCGGCGGCGCCGTGATGGACCTCGGCTGCTACAGCCTGCACGCGCTGCGCATGCTCGCCCCCTACGCGGGCGGCGCCCCACGGCTCGTATCCGCCCGGGGCGGGGAGCGAGCCGGTGCGCCGGGCGTGGACGAGTGGCTGGACGCCGAGCTGGAGTTCCCGGGCGGGGCGACCGGGTCGGCGCGCTGTCACATGGGGTACGACGGGCTGGACATGAGCATCCGGATCATCGGCAGCCGGGGCGAGGTGAGCGCGCCGAACTTCGTGCTGCCGCACCTGGACGACCGGGTCGTGGTGCGCGCGGGCGGGACGGAGCGGGTCGAGCAGCTCGGCACGCGGTCGTCGTACACCTACCAGCTGGAGGCGTTCGCGGCGCGCGTGCGCGAGGGTACGGCGGTGCCGCTCGACGCGGACGACGCGGTGGCGACGATGGAGCTGATCGACGCGAGTTACCGCGCGGCGGGGTTCGAGCCGCGCCCGCGGTCGGTGCTCGGCCGGTAGGGGAAGGACGTCGGGTACCCCTCCCCCGTCGCCCGCTCCCACGCCTCCACGACGGCCTCCGACCAGGCCTGGTGGAACCCTTTGGCGCACTGGGTGAGGACGTTCGCCGCGTCCGTGCGGCGGCTGAGGTCGAGCAGGGCGCGCAGGGCGACGACCGCGTCGTCGGGGTCGTCGGCCGCCGCGGCCCTCGCGCGGAGCGCGTCCGCCAACTGCCCACGGACATCGGCGAGTTGGGTCTCGACGCCGGGCTGGTCGGCGTGTTCGTCGAGGATGCCCTCCGCCTCCTCGTAACAGGCCCCGGCCTCGGTGAAGTCGCCGATGTCGCCGAGCGCTTGGCCTAGGACACGGAGGCGACGGGCCGTCTCGGGGTGGTATGTCTCCCAGTCCGTTTCGGCGAGCCGCCGGGCGAGGGCGACGGCTTCGCGGGCGCTCGTGACGGCCGACTCGGCCTGCCCGGAGTCCGCCTGACGGATACTCAAGTTGCCGAGCACCCTGGACAGTTCCGGTTCGTGTGCGGGCTCCCGCGCCACGGCCCGCCGGTACGCGGCGACCGCGCGTTCCGTCACCGCCACGGCCTCCGCGTCGGCGCCGTCCCGTCGAAGACAGTGGGCGAGCCGGTCCAGGGTGTCCCCGAGCAGGGAGTCGTACAGCTCCGGCTGCTCGGCCGCGAGGCCGGTGTACAGCTCGCCGAGTTCCCGGAGGGTGCCGGTGTCCTCGTGTCCGCCGGTCTCCGACAGGCACTCCAGCGCCACCGCCAGCCACCCCGTGCCCGGGCCCGGCTTCCGCGCCGCGTCGACCGCCTCCTGGGCGATGGTGCGTGCCGTCTCCTGGTCGCCCGTGGCGAGGTGGCAGTGGGCCAGGTCCACGAGCAGCCGCACCCGCAGGGCCGGGACGGCCCAGGGAAAGGCGAAGTCCATCTCGCGGCCCAGGCCTTCCCTCGCCTCGCGACCGAGCGCCAGCGCCTCCTCGTACCGGCCGAGCGCGCGCAGCCCGCCGATCAGCTCGACCAGCACTCGGGGTCCGACGAGAAGGGTCCGCCCGGACGGCCGGGACCGCAGAAGGTCCGCCGCCTCCTGGTACACGAGCACGGACTGCTCGGTGTGTCCCAGCTCGCCCAGCGTCAGCGCGTAGGTGCGCAGGGCGCCCGGCAGCGTGCCCAGGGCGCGGTCCCGGCGGGCCGGGGGCGGACCGTCCCGGTAGGCCTCGGCACTCGCGCGGGCCGGTTCCAGGGCCTCCTCCGCCCGGTCGCTGTGCAGGAGCGCCACGGCCCTGGCCTGGAGCAGGAAGGCGGCTTCCCGCTCCGATCGCCGTACGTCCGGCACGGCGAGCGAGGCATCCACCGCCGTGAGGGCTTCTTCGTTGCGGTCCAGAGCGAGCAGTGCCTCGGCGTGCACGGCGTGGGCGCGGGCCAGTGCGTTCCGGTGGTGCGGATGCGCGCGGTACAGGGCGACCGCCTGCTCGGCCCAGGCCAGCCGTCGGAGGGGCGACCGGGGGCGCAGCAGGACCCAGTCGGGCATCAGACAGCGCAGCAGTACGGCGCCGAGCAGGGGTTCACCCCGGCCGGGTGCCAGTCGGGCCGCTCCTCGGGCCAGCGGCAGCAGTACCCACATGCGCGACTCCCTCTCCGTCGAAGAAGGGACATCCGCAGCCGCGCGAAGGTTGCACGCCTGCCATGATCGATCCCATGGCCGTAGACATCATCCCCGCCCAAGTCACCGACATCCAGCAGGTACTGGCGGACCACCCCCGCTACTGGGGCGACCGCGACCTCCGCTCGCTCCATCTCCTCGCCCTGGTACGGGAGTTCGGGTCGACCTGTCTGGTCGCCCGTGCCGACGACGGCATCCGGGGCTATCTCATCGGCTTCGTCACGCCCGACGGCACGGGGTACGTCCATCTGATCGCCACCCGGGACGACACCCGCGGCACCGGTCTCGGACGCGCGTTGTGGGGGGCCTTCACCGAGGCGGCCCGGAAGCAGGGTGCCGTGCGGCTGAAGGCGATCACGTCGGTCACCAACGAGGGGTCGGTCGCCTTCCATCGCGGCCTGGGCTTCGAGGCGCACGTCGAGGACGACTACGACGGCCCCGGCCGGCCGATGGTCGTCTTCACCCGAGCCCTCCCCGCAGCACCATGACGTACAGCGACTCACTACAGCGGCCCAGCGGCTCAGTACAGCGACGGCCGCTCCACCAGTTCCACCTCCACCCGGCCGCCGTCCCGCAGCGCCCGTACGCCCGCCTCGCACACGGCCGCGGCCGTGTAGCCGTCCCAGGTGCTCGGTCCGGTCACCTCGCCCCGACGGGTCGCGTCGACCCACGTCCGGAGCTCACGGTCGTAGGCGTCGGCGAAGCGGTCGAGGAAGTCCTGGGCGATGGTGCCGCCCCACCGCCCCGCCATGTTGGTGACCATGGCGTGGCCGTCGCCGATGCGGGCGGTGCCGCGTTCGCAGACCACCTCGGCCTGGACCTGGTAGCCGAAGCCGCAGTTGACGAAGATCTCGACGTCGACGATCGCGCCGCCGTCCGTCTCGAACACCACGAACTGCGGGTCCTGCAAGCCCTCCGGGGCGCTCGTCGTCGGTCTGGGCCGCAGCACGGTGACGGCGGTGATCTCCTGGCCCAGCAGCCAGCGGGTCACGTCCGTCTCGTGCGCCACCGAGTCGCTCACCAGCATGTCGCTGGTGAAGAAGGGCGGGCTGGCCGCGTTGCGATGCCGGTTGTGCAGCATCAGCGGTCTGCCCAACTGGCCTGTCTCCAGCAGGGACTTGAGTTTCATGTACTCGGCGTCGTAGCGCCGCATGAAGCCCACCTGGATCCGCCGGTGGCCCAGCCGTCGCTCGGCTTCGAGCACGCGCAGGGCCGACGCCGAGTCCGGGGTGAGCGGCTTCTCGCACAGCACCGGGAGGTCCCGGGCGAGGGCGGCGAGCAGCGCCGCCTCATGGGCGGGTCCCGACGAGGCGATGAGTACGGCGTCGACGTCGGGCGCCGCCAACGCCGTCGCCGGATCGGTGTACGGGGTGCAGCCGTCGACGCGGGCCGCGACGGCCTTGACCCGCTCCGCGTCGACGTCCACGACGGCGCTCACCCGCGCCCCGCTGACGACCTCCTCGATACGGCGCACATGGTCGGCGCCCATCTTCCCGGTACCTATGACCGCGACTCGCAGCGGTGCGCGCTGGGTCATGACCGTCCTCTCAGACTGATCGGACTCCGTGGGATCAGGCCCCGCAGGACCGCAGGAACTTGCGGGTGCGTACGGCGATCGGCAGCGGCTTGTCCGGCTCGCACGGGTACATGTCCTGCTCGACGATGGCGAACAGCTCCACGCCGAGCTTCTGCGCGGCCACCAGCACCGGCTCCAACTCCGGTACGCCGGACGGCGGTTCGCACATCACCCCGCGCTGCACGGCCGGACCGAACGGCACCTCGTTCGCCACGACGTCCGCGAGGATCGCGGGGTCGACCTGCTTGAGGTGGAGGTAGCCGATGCGTTCGCCGTACGTCTCGATCAGCTTGACGCTGTCGCCGCCGCAGTAGGCGTAGTGCCCGGTGTCCAGGCACAGGTTGACGAGTTCGGAGTCGGTCGAGTCCAGGAAGTGCTCGACATGGTCCTCGGTGTCGAGGTGGGTGTCGGCGTGCGGGTGCACGACGAGATCGAGCCCGTACACCTCCTTCACCTCATGGCCGAGCCGCTCCATGCCCTTGGTGAGGTGGGCCCACTGCTCGTGGGTCAGCTCCGGGGGTTCGAGGATCTCGGCGGTCTTGTCGTCGCGCCAGAACGACGGGATGACGACGAGGTGCCTGGCGCCCATCGCCTGGGTGAGGGCGGCGACCTGGCTGACGTGCTCCCAGGTCGGCTCCCAGACGGAGGGGCCGCGGTGCAGGCCGGTGAAGACCGTGCCGGCCGACACCTTGAGGCCCCTCCTGTCCACCTCGTCCGTCAGCCGGGCCGGGTCGGTCGGCAGATAGCCGTACGGGCCCAGCTCGATCCAGGAGTACCCCGCTTCGGCCACCTCGTCGAGGAAGCGTTCCCAGGGCACCTGCTGAGGGTCGTCCGGGAACCAGACCCCCCAGGAGTCGGGGGCGGAGCCCACCCGGATCCGGTCGAGGGCGGTCACGACGCCTCGTCCTCAGGGACCGCGACGGGTGCCTTGAGGTCCTTCTCCTCGGGGAGTTCCTCGACGTCGACGCCGCGGACCTGCGCCAACTCGTGCTTGAGCGCGGCGAGTTCGGAGCCGCCCGCCATGTGGTTGGTCAGCTCTTCGAGGCTGACCTCGTCACGGGAGGCGTTGAGTTCCATGGTGCCCAGGCGCAGGACGCTGAAGTGGTCGCCGACCATGTAGGCGTGGTGCGGGTTGTGGGTGATGAAGATGACGCCCAGGCCGCGGTCGCGGGCCATGGCGATGTACTTCAGCACCACACCGGACTGCTTGACGCCGAGGGCGGCGGTCGGCTCGTCCAGGATCAGCACCCGCGCGCCGAAGTAGACGGCGCGCGCGATCGCCACACACTGGCGCTGGCCACCGGACAGCGTGCCGATGGGCTGTTCCAGGTTGTCGAGGATGATGCCCATGTTGCGGAGTTCCTCGTCCGCGGTCTGCTTCATCTTCTCGATGTCGAGACGGCGTACGGGCCAGGGGCCCTTGGTGATCTCGGAGCCGAGGAAGAAGTTGCGCCACACCGGCATCAGCGGGACGACCGCCAGGTCCTGGTAGACGGTGGCGATGCCCTTGTCGAGGGCCTCACGCGGGGTGGAGAAGCGTACCGGCTGCCCGTCGACGAGGAAGTCGCCCTCGGTGTGCTGGTGCAGCCCGGAGATGATTTTGATCAGCGTGGACTTGCCGGCGCCGTTGTCGCCGAGGACGCAGGTCACCTTGCCGGGGTGCACGGACAGGCTCACGCCGTGCAGGGCGCGGATGTTGCCGTACGACTTGCCGGCGTTGCGGAGTTCGACGATCGCGCCGTCCTTGGAGACGACCTCGTCGGCGATCACGGCGCCATGGGTTCCGTTGGTGGATGTCATGGGTTACCTCCGGGTCGCCGTGCGGCTGACCCACAGATTGATCAGGACGGCGCCGAGCAGCATCACGCCGAGGAAGGACTTGAACCAGTCCGGGTTCCAGCCGGCGTACACGATGCCCTGCTGCACCATGCCGAACATGAACGCGCCGAAGACCGGGCCGATCGCGGAACCGGCGCCACCGGTCAGCAGACAGCCGCCGATCACGGCCGCGGAGATGTAGATCAGCTCCTGGCCGACGCCCTCGCCGGACTGCACGGTGTTGAAGGAGAACAGCTGGTGCATGCCGACGAACCAGGCGCCGAAGCCGACCAGCATGAACAGCGAGATCTTCGTGAAGGTCACCGGGACACCGACGGCGCGCGCGCTGTCCTTGTTGCCGCCGACGGCGAAGATCCAGTTGCCGTACTTCGTCCGCAGGAGCACCCACGTGGCGAGGGCCGCGAAGACGAGCCAGTACACGATGGTGATCTTGATCTGGACGCCGCCGACCTCGAAGGACGAGGCGAAGATCTTCTTCGCGCCGGCGAAGCCGTCCATGTTGCTGATGTCGTCGGTGGCCACGTTGCCGGTGACCAGCTTGGTCACCGCGAGGTTGACGCCCTGGAGGATCAGGAACGTACCCAGGGTGATCAGGAAGCTGGGCAGGCCGGTCCTGACCACCAGCCAGCCGTTGAGGAACCCGATCGCCAGCGACACGACCAGCGCGGCGATGACACCCGCCCACACGTTCACGGTGAGCTGGTAGGCGAGCATGCTCGCGGTGAGCGCCGAGGTGATGACCGCGACGCCGGAGGAGAGGTCGAACTCGCCGCCGATCATCAGCAGCGCGACCGGGAGGGCCATGATCCCGATGGTGGAGGACTGGTACAGGATGTTGGCCATCGAGCTGCCGTCGCGCACCGGCGGGGCGGCGATGAGGAAGAACACCCACACCGCCATGGCGCCGAGGAAGACACCGACATCGGGGCGGGCCAACAGGCGCAGCGCCAGGGGTCGTTGAGCGGTCCGGCCGTCGGTCTCCTTCGGGCCGGGGGCCGGCGGTGTGGTCACCGCCGGCTCGGCGTGCTGGGTCATACCCATCACCGGGTGCCCTTCGCGGCGAACGCCGCCACCTTGTCGACGTTGGTCTTGTCGACGAAGGCCGGGCCGGTCAGCACCGGCTGCTCACCGCCGCCCATGTAGTTGCCGTTGTTCTTGTAGAGCCACAGCGAGTCGATCGCCAAGTAGCCCTGGAGGTACGGCTGCTGGTCGACCGCGAACTCGATGGTGCCCTTGCTGATGGCGCCCGTCAGGTCCTTGTTGAGGTCGAAGGTGGCGATCTTCGCCTTGCTGCCCGCGTCGGACGCCGACTGCACCGCGGTCAGCGCGAACGGGGCACCGAGGGTGACGACGTAGTCAATGGACTTGTCCTGGCTGAGCTTGGCGGTGATCGTCGACTTCACGGACGGCATGTCGGTGCCATTGACGTTCAGCGTCTGGAGCTTGCCGTCGAAGGTCTTGTCGACGCCGTCGCAGCGCTGGGTCAGGCCGATGTTGCCCTGCTCCTGGATGACACAGACGGCGTTCTTGGCGCCGGCCTCGTTCAGCCGCTTGCCGAGGGCCTCACCGGCGACGGTCTCGTCCTGGCCGAAGAACTCCATCAGACCGAGCTTCTGCCACTCGCTGACACCGGAGTTGAGGCCGACGACGGGTATGCCGGCCGTCTTCGCCTTCCCGATGACGTCCTTGAGGGCGTCGGGCTTGGCGAGGGTGACCGCGATACCGTCGACCTTCTGGTCGATGGCGTTCTGGATCAGGCTGGCCTGGTTGGCCGCGCTGGGGTCGTTGGAGTAGATCAGCTTGATGTTGTCCTTGGCGGCGGCGGCCTCGGCGCCCTTGCGGACGATGTCCCAGAAGGTGTCGCCGGCCGACTGGTGCGTGACCAGGGCGACCGTCATGCGCGGAGTGGTGGCCTTGCCCGCGGAGGCGCCGTCCGCGCTCTCCTCGGACTTCTTGCCCCCGGAGCTGCTGGAGCAGCCGGCGAGGGTCAGGGCAGCCGCCGCGGCGATCGCCACGACGGGGGCGAATCGACGAGAACGGGAGTGAGAAGAGCGGTCCATCTTTCCTGCACCTCACTGTGCTTACGGGGGAAAGGGAGAGAGATCTCGGGGGATTCCGAGGCCCGGGATCTTGGCATGTCCGGGTCGTGTGCGGCAAATACGGCGGTTGTACTGGGACGGGATCCAATCCCTTGGCGCGCCCTCTGTCAATACTTTGTTAAGACATCATTTCACGAACTAGTCAGAATGTAAGCACAAAGTATTGACAGGATTGCCCCGCGGGTCCTACACCTGGGAGGCGACAGCCCCCTGGGACCCGAGGAGCGTCACACATGGCCGATTCATCCCAGCCCTTCGACTTGATCACGATCGGCCGCACAGGAGTTGATCTTTCCCCACTCCCGTCCGGCGTGCCACTGGGGGATGTGCAGAAGTTCGGGAAGTTTCCGGGCGGTTCGGCGGCCGGCGTTTCGGTGGCGGCCGCCCGGCTGGGCCGCTCCGCCGCCGTGATCACCCACGCCGTCGACGCCTCCTTCGCCATCCGCGCCGCCCGGATCCTCTGGATCACCGGGACCGGCCTCGGCGAGGAGCCGAGCCGCTCGGCCACGCTGGCCGCCCTCAAGGCACGCGGCAAGGCGGGTACCACGGTCCTCCACCTCGACCGGAAGCCCGCGCTCGCGCACGACACAGCCCGGAAGGACCCGGAGGACGCCCGCCAGTGTCACGCCGAAGCCCTCCGGCACGCCACGGTCGCGGTCGGCGACCTCGACGCGTGTGAGACCGTCACCGGCATCGGTGAAGCCCGCGCTTGCGCAGACGCCTTGCTGGCGGCGGGAGTTGAGCTGGCCGTCGTGAAGCAGGGCACCAAGGGCGTGCTCGCCGTGCACCGCGACGGCACGACCGCCGAGGTCCCGCCGGTCCCCATCGAGGCGGTCAACGGCCTCGGCGCGGACGACGCGTTCGGCGGCGCGCTCTGTCACGGCCTGCTGTCCGGCTGGGAGTTGGAGCGGATCATCCGGTACGCCGACGCGGCCGGCGCCCTCGTCGCCTCCCGGCCCGCCGACTCCTCGACGATGCCGACACCGGAGGAGGTGGAGGGCCTCCTGAACGGAGCCCCGTCGTGACCGTCAGACCCAGCCGACCGGCCCCCCTCGCCTACCCCCTACCCCCTACCCCCTTCGCCCTCGCCCCGGAGAACCCCTGATGAGCACGCCCACCCGCCGCCTCACCGTCGCCCAGGCCCTGGTGCGGTTCCTGTCCGTCCAGTACACCGAGCGGGACGGGGAGCGGCACCGGCTGATCGCCGGGACCTGGGGCATTTTCGGCCATGGCAACGTGGCGGGGATCGGTCAGGCGCTGCTGGAGGCCGGCGAGGACGTGATGCCGTTCCACCAGGGCCGCAACGAGCAGTCCATGGTGCACGCGGCCGTCGGCCACGCCCGCCACCTCGACCGTCTCTCCGCGCAGGCCGTGACGACGTCGATCGGCCCCGGCGCCACCAACCTGGTCACCGGCGCCGCCCTGGCGACCATCAACCGCATCCCGGTCCTCCTCCTGCCCGGCGACTCCTTCGCCACCCGCACCGCCGACCCCCTCCTCCAGCAACTGGAGCACCCCACGGAGGCGGACGTGTCGGTCAACGACACCCTGCGCCCGGTCTCCCGATACTTCGACCGTGTCACCCGCCCCGAAGCCCTGATCCCGTCCGCCCTCAACGCCATGCGCGTCCTCGCCGACCCCGCGGAGACCGGCGCGGTCACCCTCGCCCTCCCCCAGGACGTCCAGGCGGAGGCGTACGACTGGCCGGAGGAGTTCTTCGCCGAGCGCGTGTGGCGGGTACGGCGTCCCGCTCCCGATCCCCTCGAACTGGCCGAAGCCGCACGGGCCGTACGGTCCGCGTCCCGCCCCCTGATCGTCGCGGGCGGCGGGGTCCACCACAGCCGGGCCGAGGAGGCGCTGCAGGCCCTGGCGGACACGACCGGCATCCCGGTCGCCTCCACCCAGGCCGGCAAGGGATCGCTCCGCCACGACCACCCCTGCGACCTCGGCGGCATCGGCCACACCGGCACCGCGGTCGCCGACGACATCGCCCGCACCGCCGACCTGGTGATCGGCGTGGGCACGCGGTACACCGACTTCACCACCGCCTCCGGCACCCTCTTCCAGAACCCGGACGTCCGCTTCCTCAACCTCAACATCACCGGGTTCGACGCGCACAAGCTGGCCGCCCGGGCCCTGGTCTGCGACGCGCGCGCCGGGCTCACGGCCCTCACCGAGGCGCTGACCGGTCACGCCGTGGAACCGTCGTACGTGGCCGAGTACCTCTCCGGCCGGGAGCACTGGGACGCAATCGTCGAGGCCGCGTATGACGCCGGCGACGAGAACGCCGTACCGACCCAGACCCAGGTGCTCGGCGCGCTGGACGCCGTCGTCGGCGACGACGACGTGGTGATCAACGCGGCCGGCTCGCTCCCCGGCGACCTGCACAAGCTGTGGCGGGCGCGCGGCCGCCGCCAGTACCACCTGGAGTACGGCTACTCCTGCATGGGCTACGAGATCCCGGCCGCGATCGGCGTCCAGCAGGCGAGCCCCACAACTCCCGTGTGGGCACTGGTCGGTGACGGCACCTACCTGATGATGCCGACGGAGATCGTCACGGCCGTCCAGGAGGGCCTGCCGGTCAACCTGGTCCTCGTCCAGAACCACGGGTACGCCTCCATCGGCGGCCTCTCCGAGACGGTCGGCGGCGAGCGCTTCGGCACCGCCTACCGCTACCGGGCCGCCGATGGCACCTTCTCCGGCGCCCCGCTCCCCGTCGACCTCGCCGCCAACGCGGCCAGCCTCGGCATGGACGTCCTGCGCGCCAAGACGGTCGGCGAACTGCGCGAGGCGCTCGCCGCGGCTCGCGCCTCCGACCGGCCGACCTGTGTGTACGTCGAGACGGACACCGCGACCCCGACCGCTCCCGGCCGAGGCGTGGTGGGACGTGCCGGTGGCCGAAGTCGCCTCCCGCGAGGCCGCCTTGACCGCACGTCAGGAGTACGACCGCCAGGTCGCCGGCCGCCGCCACCACCTCCGCCCCTGAAAGGAACCCCAACTCCCTGTCCCCCCACCGCTCCTGACTCTTCATCAGAGGGAGGTACGTTCCATGGCGAAAAACGGCGTCTCCTCACGTGCCGCTGCCGCTCCCGCACTCGACTCACTGGACTTCGCCCTGGACCGGGGCAGTCCGGTGCCGCTCTACTACCAGCTGGCCCAGCAGCTGGAGGCGGCGATCGAGCACGGGGTGCTCGCCCCCGGAAACCTCCTGGGCAACGAGATCGACCTCTCCGTACGCCTGGGCCTGTCCCGGCCGACGGTCCGCCAGGCCATCCAGAGCCTCGTCGACAAGGGGCTGCTGGTCCGGCGGCGCGGGGTCGGCACGCAGGTGGTGCACAGCCAGGTCAAGCGCGGCCTGGAACTGAGCAGTCTCTACGACGACCTGGAGGCGGCCGGACAGGGGCCGACGACGGACGTGGTGCGCAACGAGCGCGTCCCGGCGTCCGCCGATGTCGCCGCCGCCCTCGGGATCGCGGAGGGCAGCGAGGTGATCGTGCTGGAACGCCTGCGCTCCACGCACGGCCAGCCCGTCGCGTACCTCTGCAACTACCTGCCCTCGACCCTCCTCGAACTCGACACCGCCCGCCTTGAGTCGACCGGCCTGTACCGGATGATGCGCTCGGCGGGCATCACCCTGCACAGCGCCCGCCAGACCATCGGCGCCCGCTCCGCCACCGCCGAGGAGGCGGCACGGCTGGAGGAGCAGCCGGGGGCGGCGCTCCTGACGATGCAGCGCACGGCGTACGACGACACGGGCCGGCCGGTCGAGTACGGGACGCACATCTACCGTGCGTCCCGGTACGCGTTCGACTTCCAGTTGCTGGTCAGGCCCTGAGGCTCGCCGTGAACGGAGTGACCGGCCGCTCCTGCCGCTCGCCGTCCACGGTGAGGTCGACGGCCTCGTTGTAGAAGGCGAGGAGCCCCTTGACGGGGGCCACGGCGGGCAGCGGGTCCGGGTAGCTCCACACGATGTTGCGCGGTACGTCACCCGCGCCGCTCCAACTCCAGTACTCGGCGGTGCCCTTGTAGGGGCAGCCCGTGTGGTGGTCGGTGGCGGTGAACAGGTCGAGGCGGACGTCCTCGCGGGGGATGTAGTACCGCGTCGGCAGCGAGGTCTCGAAGACCAGCACCGGACGGCGGGTGTCCGCGACGACGCGGCCGGCGATCTCGACCACGACATGACGGCTGCTGGGCAGGGCGTCGACCCGTTTGTGCGGGTCGCGGGGGTGGATGAAGATCTCCTCCTCTTCCTCGTACCAGTGGTCGAGCCCGCTGTCCCAGTGCCGGAACCACTCGAAGGCGATGTACCCGGAGAGGTCGTCGGCCGGGAACGTCCACGCCACGTTCTCCACCGATTCGCCGTCGACATCGAGGTCGTAGAAGATCCGCGATCCGCTGTGGGCGCCGGTGCGCGGGTTCTTCGCCGGGCGGAGCAGGTCCGTGCGGACGTCTCCCTGCGGGAACGCGTACAACGGGACGGGGACGCCGGGCTCCCAGACGAGGACCGGGTGCCGGCTGTCGACGACGGCGACGTCGCCCTTGTAGCCGCGCACCCAGCGTTCACCGGGCTCCCAGAGCAGACCTTCCGGCGTACTGCGGATGGTACGTGCGAACGGATGCGAGGTCATGACCGCCACTCCTTCGGCTCCCTCACGAGCCTAGTGCGCCCCGTCCAGCCGGGCCCGCTGCTCCTCGGTCAGTTCGAGGTCGACCGCGGCCAGGTTCTCCTCCAGTTGGGCGAGGGAGGAGACCCCGGCCAGCGGGAGGATGGGCAGGTCGCCGCCGATCTGCCAGGACAGGACGACCTGGTTGACGGTCGCGCCGGTCTCGCGGGCCACGTCCCGCAGGGCTGCCAGGCGGGCCGGGGTGCCCGGGTGGTCGAAGTCCGCGGGGAGGCGGTCCGGGTAGGTGTAGGCGCCCTTGAGGAGGGGCGAGTAGGCGACCAGGGTCAGGGCGGGTTCCTCGCGGAGGTAGCCGAGGAGGTCCGGCCCGGCGTGGCCGAGGCTGCCGTCGGGGAAGAGGTCGTCGGGGACGTCGTAGCGGGGCCGCAGATGGCTGTGGGCGTACTGGAGCACCTCGTACCCGGGCAGTCCGGCCGCGGCGGCGATCGCCCGGGCCCGCTCGACCCGCCAGACGGCGTGGTTGCTGACGCCGAGGAGTCCGACGGTGCCCTCGGCGACCAGCTCGGCGAAGCCCTCGACGGTCTCCCGCAGCGGCACCCGGTGGTCCTCGATGTGCGCGTAGAGCAGGTCCAGCTTCTCCATGCCGAGCCGCTCCCGGCTGCGCTCGGCTGCCTCGCGGATGACCTTCGCGGACAGCCCCTCGGGGTTGTCGATGTAGCTGGTGCCGGGGGCGAGCGGGCGGGCGCCCAGCTTGGTCGCGATGAATATCTCGTCGCCGATGCCACGGCTGCGCCGCCACCGGCCGAGGAGTTCCTCGCTCTGACCGCCCTGCCCGCCGTCGACCCAGAAGGCGTAGTTGTCGGACGTGTCGATGAAGTTCCCCCCGGCCTCGACATAGCGGTCGAGCACGGCGAAGGCCGTCTCCTCATCCGTGCGCGAGCCGAACAGCATCGCGCCGAGGGCGAGGACACTGACCTCACGCCGGTTCTTCGGATCGGTGCCGATGGTGCGGTATTTCATGCGGTCCTCCCGTTCACGGCTGGTGTACGGGAGTCTTCATCCTGGAGCGCACTTCAAGTCAAGGGCGCGCGAACGGCCCTTCCAGCGCCGCCCATTGGAGCAGCATGATGGTCTTGGCGTCGGCGATCTCCCCGGTGCGGATCATCTCCAGGGCCCGGCGGAAAGGCAGTTCGAGGATCTCGATGTCCTCGCCCTCCTCGTCCAGGCCACCGCCCTCGTGGGTGTGGGTCGAGGGGCCGTACTCGGCGGCGTAGAAGCTGACCCGTTCGGTCACGGACCCCGGGCTCATGTAGACGTCGAAGACATGCCGGACCGCGCCGATGGTGTGCCCGGTCTCCTCCACCACCTCACGCCGCACCGCGATCTCCGGATGCTCGTCATCGTCGTCGAGCAGCCCGCCCGGCGTCTCGACCAGCATCCCGTCGGGGTGCCCGTTGACGTAGACGGGGAAGCGGAACTGCCGGGTGAGCAGGACGGTTTCGCGCTGCGCGTCGTAGAGCAGCATGGTGGCCCCGTTGCCGCGGTCGTGCGTCTCGCGCGTCTGGGTGCTCCAACTGCCGTCCGCAAGCTGGAGATCGAAGGTGGTGGCCCGCTCGACGTACCAGTGGCTGGACAGCAGTGTCACGTCGCGGACCTTGACGCGGGGGTTGCCGGTCAGGTCGAGGCCGGTGCGGTCGAGCCCGGTGCGGCCGCGGCGGTCGGGGGTGTCGATACCGGCGGTCATCGGACGCCCCCGGCCGGGCGGAGGTGCAAGGTGGTCATGTCCCCTGTCTATCAACCTTCGGGACCGTCCCGCGCGACGGACCACCCCGCACGGGCCTCACCTCAGGCGCGCACCTTGGCGGTCATGGAGAACTCGTCGGCCTCGGCGAGGTCGAAGTCCCCGTGGTCGCTGCCGAGCCCCTGCGCGACCAGCGCCGCCGCCGCACTGCCCAGAATGGCGGCCTCGCGCGGCGTGCGGTCGAGGCTGATGCCGCGCAGGAACCCGGCCGAGAAGGCGTCGCCGCAGCCGGTCGTGTCCACGACGTCGATCTCGAAGGCGGGGACCGGCTCGGTGCCCTCGGCGGTCACCAGCAGCGCCCCCTCGCCACCCCGGGTGACGGCGACGAGCCCGGCCCCGGCGGCCACCAGCTTCTTCGCGCCGGTCACGAGGTCGTCCTCGCCGCTGAAGCCGAGCACCTGGTCGTCGTTGGGCAGGAGGTAGTCGACGTACGGGAGCAGCGGCTCGATCTGGTCGAAGGTGCCGAGTTCCCCGGGGGCGAGAAGGTCCACGGAGGTGACGACACCGTGCTCCTTGGCGTGCTCCAGGATGCGCGCGGCGACCTCGGCGCCGATCAGCTCCGGGCCGCCCAGGTGGAGATGGGTCGCCTCGGTGACCGCGTCCCAGGGGACGTCGTCGAGGCCGTACGTGATGTTGGCGCCGAGGAGGTGGAGGGAGGGCCGGTCGCCGTTGGGGCGGATGGGCAGGACGCTCGCGGAGGTGGAGGTGTCGATGCGGCGGACGAGCAGCCCGGTGTCGATCCCGGCCCGGTCGAGCAGCTGGATCAGCAGGTCGCCGGTCGGGTCGGTGCCGATCGCGCCGGCGGTGCGCACGGACGCGCCGAGCTTGGCGAGGGTGAGGGCGGTACCGGCGGCCGTACCGGCGGCGGTCATCCGTATGTCCTCGACCAGGGTGGCCCCTTGGCCCTCGGGTATGGCCTCGACCGGCCGCACCAGCACGTCCAGTACGTGCACGCCCATCGTGACGACCTTCATCGGTTTCCCTCCTGCTCGGGTGGTACGGGTTGTGTGGTGCCGTAATCACGCGCGATGGCGGCCTCGATGACCGCGAGCTGCTGCCGCTCGTCCAGGACGCGGGGCCGCCCGATGGCCGCCGCGCTCTGGTACACCCCGCACGCCCACTCCAGCAACAGCGCGTGCTCGACCGCCTTGTCGAGCGTCTGCGCGTGGGTGACCGCGCCGTGGTTGGCCATCAGCGCCCCGCCGCGGCCCTCCAGCGCGGTGAGCACCGACTCGGCGAGTTCGGGGGTGCCGAAGGTGGCGTACGGTGCGACCCGGACGGTGCCGCCGAGGGTGAGCAACTGGTAGTGGACGCACGGCAGTTCGTCGAGGACGAGGGAGAGCGCGGTCGCCATGGGCGCGTGGGTGTGGACGACCGCTCCGGTGCCGTAGCGGTGGTAGACGCCGAGGTGCAGGTCCAGTTCGGAGGTCGGCCGGAGGGTTCCGGCGACGACCTTCCCGTCGAGGTCGACGACGGTCACCTGGTCCGGGGTGAGGCCGGCGAGGACCGCGCCGGTTGCGGTGATGGCGACCCGGTCGTCCACGCGCACACTGACGTTCCCGGCCGTACCGATGAGCAGTCCCTCGGCGCCCAGCCGACGGCAGGCGTCGGCCACCGCGGCCCGCTCCTCGCGCCACGCCGCGCTTGAGTCGGTCATGCGCGCGACGCTAACCTAAACGTGAAACAAAGTCACGTTCACGTTCGGAGGTTGTTGCGTGACCGAACCCACCGCGGACGCCGACCGGGCGGCGGGGGTCGCCTCCCTGCGCCGTACGCCCCAGCAGGCCCGCAGCAAGGCCCGGCTGGCGCGGGTCCTGGAGACCGCCGAGCGGGTGCTGGTCGAGGAGGGCGTCGAGGCGCTCACCACGACCAGGATCGCGGCCGAGGCGAGGGTGTCGGTCGGCTCGCTGTACCAGTATCTGCCGGACCGGGGCGCGATCATCGAGGCCCTCGCGGCCGGGTACTTCGCGAAGCTGGAAGCGGCGATGGACGACCTGGTCGGCGCCGCTGCCGCCCAGCGCTGGGACGACCCGGTCGGTGTCCTCGTCGACTCCTTCGCCGCGATCTACCGCACCGAACACGGCTTCCGCGCCCTCTGGTTCGGCAGCGGCCTCACCGAACAGACCCGCGCCGCCGACCGCGAGCACAAGCGCCGCATGGCCGACGGCATCCGCCGCATCCTCCTCGCCCTCGACCTCGCCGAGGACGACGAGTCCCTCGCCCGCACGTGCCTCGCGGCGATGCTGGCCGCGGACGCCCTGGCCCAGGAGGCGTTCCGCCGGGACCGGACGGGGGACGCGGCGCTGCTGGAGGAGGCGAAGGTGATGCTGCGGGGGTACCTGGGGGACGTGACGGCGCGCTATCCACACCGCTAGGGGCCTTCGGGCGGATCGCTCCTCAGGCCCGCAGGTCCAGGCCTGCCCAGATCTGCCGCTCCGCCTCGGTCGGCGGGATGTGCCCGGCCGGGCACTCCGGGTGACCGGACGGCGGCAGGCCGACCGTCTCCGGCGGGCGCTCCGGCTCGGGCCACGGCAGCCCGTACAGGCAGCCGACCGCGAGGAGTCCCGGTGTCCACGAAAGCAGGGCGTCGGCCCACCGGCGGGGGCGTTTCACCTCGCCCTCACCGCAGCGGGGCCGTGGGCCACAGCGGCTCGGTCGCCCGCTCCTCCGCTTCGCGCAGGACGCGCAGGACGTTGCGGCCGGTCAGCGCCTCCAGGTCGGTGCGGGACCAGCCCCGGTCGGCGAGTTCACGCAGCAGTACGGGGTAGCCGGAGACGTCGGCGAGGCCGGTGGGCTGATGGTCGATGCCGTCGTAGTCCCCGCCGAGGCCGATGTGGTCGACGCCCGCCACCTCGCGGGCGTGCTCGATGTGATCGGCCACCTGGGCGACCGTGACCTCGGGCCGTGGGTGTGCGTCGGTCCAGCGGCGCAGCCGGTCGTCGATGGGGGTGTCGAACGCCCGCGCGAGCTCGGCGGCGACCTGGGCCGCGTCCTCGCCGGGGCGGGGTGCGCGCGGCCAGGCCCAGGCGTGGGCCGGCAGTCCCAGGCGTTCGCGTTCGGCCTGGAGTTCGCGCGCCCATTCGGCGACGTCGGCGGAGACGAAGTACGGGACGAAGGTGAGCTGGATGACACCGCCGTTGTCGCGCAGCAACTCCAGGACGCCGTCGCCGACGTTGCGCGGATGGTCGTTGAGGGCGCGGGCGGAGGAGTGGCTGAACAGGACCGGGGAGGTGGTGGCGGCGAGGGCCGCGCGCTGGGTGGACTCGGCCACGTGGGAGAGGTCCACGAGGACACCGGTGCGGTTGAGTTCGGCCACGATCGCGCGGCCCGTGTCGTTGAGGCCGCCGACAGCGGGCTCGTCGGTGGCCGAGTCCGCCCACGCCGTGTTGTCGTTGTGGGTGAGGGTCACATAGCGGATCCCGAGCCGGGCGAACGACCGCAGGACGCCCGGGGATTCGGCGAGGCTGTGGCCGCCCTCGACGCCGAGCAAGGAGGCGATCCGGCCGTCGGCGACCGACCGCTCGACGTCGGCGGCGCTGTAGGCGATGCGCAGGGTGTCCGGGTAGCGGGCGACGAGCCGGTAGACGGCGTCGATCTGCTCCAGCGTGGCCACCGCGGCCTCGGGTTCGGGCAGTTTCGAGGAGACGTACACCGACCAGAACTGCGCGCCGACGCCTCCGGCGCGCAGCCGGGGCAGGTCGGTGTGCAGGTCCGGGCGGCCGTCGGCGAGGCCCTCGACGCTGTATCCGGAGCGCACGCGCAGTGCCACCGGGAGGTCGTTGTGGCCGTCGAAGACCGGGGTGCTGGTCAGTACCTGGCGGACCAGGTCCGACAAGGTGTCGGTCATGCGCTGGTCACTCCTTCGTCGAGAGCGTCGAGAGACGGGACGTGCCGGCGCGCCTGCCGTACCGGGTCCGCGACGGGCAGCGCGGCGACCAGGCGCCGCGTGTAGTCGTCCTGCGGATCGCCCAGCACGTCGGCCGTGCTGCCGGAAGCGGCGACCCGGCCCCGGTGCAGCACGAGGACCCGGTCGGTGACCTGCTCGACCACCGCGAGGTCGTGGCTGATGAACAGCGCCGCGAAGCCCAGCTCCCGCTGGAGTTCGGTGAAGAGGTCCAGCACCTTGGCCTGGACGGACACGTCGAGGGCCGAGGTGGGTTCGTCGGCGATGATCAGCGGGGGCCGCAGGGCGAGTGCGCGGGCCAGGGCGGCACGCTGGCGCTGGCCGCCGCTGAGTTCGTGCGGGTAGCGGTCGGCGTAGGCGCGGGGCAGGTGGACGGAGTCCAGCAGTTCCTCGGCCCGGGCGCGGATCGCCTCGGCGCCGAGTTCGCGCCGGTGGACGGTCAGCGGTTCCGCGATGCTGTCGGCGATGGTCAGCAGGGGGTTGAAGCTGGTCGCGGGGTCCTGGAAGACGTAGCCGATGCGGCCGGTCCGGGTGCGTGCGGCCCGCCGACGGTCCAACGGCTCCCCGAACACGTCGAGTCGGCCACCGCTCGCTCGGGTCAGCCCGGCGATCGCCCGGCCGATGGTGGTCTTGCCGCTGCCGCTCTCCCCCACCAGCCCGAGCACCTCTCCCGGCCGGATCTCGAAGCTGACGCCGTCGACCGCCCGGAACCCCTTCCGGCCCAGCCGCCCGGGGTAGTCGACGACCAGTCCGGCGGCCCGGACGACCGGCCGCGCGTCCTCCGGCTCGGGCGCCGGCGTGCGGTCGTGGCCGCCTTCGCCGAAGACCGGCACGGCGGCCAGCAGATCGCGGGTGTACGGGTGTGAGGGCGCCGCGAACAGCTCCCGCACCGGGGCCTGTTCGACGATCTCGCCCTCCTTCATCACGGCCACCCGGTCCGCGAGGTCGGCGACCACGCCCATGTTGTGGGTGATGAGGAGGACGGCGGTGCCGAAGTCGGTGCGGACGCGGTGCAGGAGTTCCAGGATCTCCGCCTGGACGGTGACATCGAGGGCGGTGGTGGGTTCGTCGGCCACGATGAGCCGGGTGCCGAGGGCGAGGGCCATGGCGATGACGGCGCGTTGCTTCTGGCCTCCCGAGAGCTGGTGGGGGTAGTGGTCGACGCGGGTGGCCGGGTCCGGGATGCCGACCTTGTCGAGCCATTCGACGGCGAGGGCCCGGCGTTCGGCCTTGCTGCCGCCGTGGCCGTGGGCGCGCAGGCCCTCGGTGAGCTGCCAGCCGATGGTGAAGACCGGATTGAGGGCGGTGGACGGCTCCTGGAAGACCATCGCGGCGTGGGTGCCGCGCAGTTGGCGGAGCCGGACGGGGGACGCGGTGAGCACGTCCTCGGCCGGTTCGGTGGTGCCGTCGCCGAGGAGCACCCGGCCGCGGGCCGTCGCGGTGGCGGGCAGCAGGCCCAGGACCGATCGGGCGGTCACGGTCTTGCCGCTGCCGCTCTCGCCGACCAGGGCCAGCACCTCGCCGGGGGCGACGGACAGGCTGACTCCCTTCACGGCGGGGGCCGTTCCGGCATCGGTGGCGAAGGTGATGTGCAGGTCCTCGATGCGCAGCAGGTCAGTCATCGCCCTTGCCTCCAGCCGTGGTCGTGGCGCGGCGCCGCAGCCGGGGGTCGGCCAGGTCGGTGAGGCTCTCGCCGAGCAGGGTGGTGCCGAGGACGGTGAGCACGATGGCCAGGCCGGGCGGGATCGCGGTCCACCACAGACCCGAAGTGACGTCCGCGACCGAGCGGTTGAGGTCGTAGCCCCACTCGGCGGCGGAGTTGGGCTCGATGCCGAAGCCGAGGAAGCCGAGCCCGGCGAGGGTGAGGATGGCCTCCGAGGCGTTGATGGTGAAGATCAGCGGCAGGGTGCGCACCGAGTTGCGCAGCACGTGCCGGAACATGATCCGCCAGGTCCCGGTGCCGATCACCCGGGCGGCGTCCACGAAGGGTTCCGCCTTGACGCGGATCACCTCGGCCCGTACGACCCGGAAGTACTGCGGGACGAACGAGACGGCGACCGCGCAGGCCGCCGCGCCCAGACCGCCGGTCAGGCTGGACTGTCCGCCGCTGATCACGATCGACATGACGATGGCGAGCAGCAGCGGCGGGAACGCGTAGAGCGCGTCGGCGAGGCCCACCAGGAACCGGTCCAGTCGGCCGCCGAGATAGCCGGAGGCCAGCCCGAGCACCGTGCCGGGGACCACCGAGAGCAGCAGTGCGGCGAGGATGATCTCCAGTGCGGTGCGGGCGCCCCACACCGTGCGGGACAGCACGTCGTAGCCGGCGATGGTGGTGCCCAGCGGGTGGTCGCCGCTCGGCGCCTGCTGCGAGCCGAACAGACCGCCCGCGTCGCGGAGTTGGGCGTGGTCGTAGGGGGCGAGGAGCGGGCCCGCCAGTGCGGTGAGCAGGAACAGCGCGGTCAGGACCGCCCCGGTGACCAGCATCGCCCGCTGCGCGCCGGCACTCGCCCGGATCGGGAGCGGGAGCCGTCGTGGAAGAACCTGTGCCACGGCTCAGTACCTCACTCGGGGGTCGATGAGGGCCGCGACGACGTCGACGAGGAAGTTCGTCACCGCGACCACGACGGCGCACAGGGCCACGATGCCCTGGACGGCGGGGAAGTCACGGGCCGTCAGGTAGGAGGCGAGTTCGAAGCCGAGGCCCTTCCATTCGAAGGTCTTCTCCGTCAGCACCGCGCCGCCGAGCAGCCCGGCGACCTGGAGGCCCAGAACGGTGACCACGGGGATCAGTGCGGGCCTGGTGGCGTGCCGGGTGACCAGGCGGAAGGGGGCGACGCCACGCGAGCGCGCCGCCTCGACGTAGTCGGTGTTCAGCGTGCCGATCAGGTTCGTGCGCACGAGGCGGAGCAGGATGCCGGCGACGAGCAACCCCAGGGCCACGCCCGGGAGTACGGCGTGCTGGAGGACGTCGGCGATCGCCGTGCCGTTCCCGCTGCGGAGCGCGTCGACGAGGTAGATGCCGGTCGTGCTGGTCTGGTTCTGGAGGAAGAGCTGGACGTCGGTGCTCGCCCGACCGGATGCGGGCAGCCAGCCGAGCTGGATCGCGAACACGAGTTTCAGCAGCAGCCCCACGAAGAACACGGGGGTGGCGTAGGTGAGGACGGCGAACAGGCGCAGGGCCGCGTCGGGTGCGCGGTCCCGGTAGGAGGCCGCCAGCATGCCCAGCGGGACGCCGACGGCGAGGGCCACCAGCAGGGCGTAGAAGGCGAGTTCGAGGGTGGCGGCGCCGTAGGTGCCCAGGACGTGGGTCACCGGCTGGTTGTCGGTGACGGTCCGGCCGAAGTCGCCGGTCGCCAGGGACTTCAGGTAGTCCAGGTACTGGGTGAGCAACGGCCGGTCGTAGCCCGCCTGGTGGAGTTTCTCCTGGAGCTGATCCGGGGTGAGCCGGTCGCCGAAGGCGGCGCTGATCGGGTCGCCGGTGGCGCGCATGAGGAAGAAGACCAGACTGACCAGGATGAACACGGTCGGGATGATGAGGAGGAAGCGGACCAGCAGATAGCGGGCCAGTCCGTGCCCGGCGGCGCCGTCGGCGGGGCTGCCGACGGCGCCGGGGGCCGTCTCCTGGGCGGGAGCGCTCACTTCTTCGCGAGCCCCGCCCAGCGGAAGGTGTACGCGCTGGTCAGCTCGTCCGGCACACCGCTGACGTCGGTGCGGGTGACGATCGCGGTGGACCCCTGGAGCAGGGGCAGCAGCGGCACCTGGGCGGCGGCCTTATCCTGCGCCTGCTGCAGCAGTTCGGTGCGCTTGGCGGCGTCGGTCTCCGTCTCCTCCTTCGTGATCAGCTCGCGGACGGCGGAGTCGTCGTAGCCGTTGGCGACCCAGCTGTTGGCCGAGTAGAAGGGCGAGAGGTAGTTGTCGGCGTCCAAGTAGTCCGCGTACCAGCCGAGTTGGTAGAGCGGGTACTGGTGCTTGATGCGGTCCTTGCCGTACTGGGTCCACTCGGTGGACTGGAGGTTCACCTTGAAGAGGCCGGTCGCTTCGAGCTGGCTCTTGACCAGCGCGTACTCGTCCGCCGAGGACGAGCCGTAATGGTCGCTGTTGTACTGGAGGTTGAGGGTGACCGGGGTCTTCACCTCCGCCGCCTTCAGCCGGGCCGCGGCCGTGGCCTTGTCGGGGCCGCCCTTCTTGTCGCCGTAGAGGGACTTGAAGGAGGGCGTGGCGCCGGTCAGGCCGTCGGGTACCGAGCTGTAGAGCGGCTGGTAGCTGTTCTTGTAGACCTGCTGGGCGAGTTGGGACCGGTCGACGGAGTCGGCGACCGCCTGGCGCACGGCCAGCGCCTTCGCCTTGTCGGCGTCCTTGGTCTTGGTGCCGTACGGCTGGGTGGTGAAGTCGAAGACGATATACCGGATGCCGTTGCCGGAGCCGGTGTGGACCTTGATGTCCTTCTGCTTGCCCAGGTCCTCGAGGTCCGCGGTGGTGAGGGTTCGGTAGACGGCGTCGATGGCGCCCTGCTGGACGTCGAGCTTCAGATTGCTGGCGTCCGTGTAGTACTTGAGCTGGACGTTCTCGCTCTTCGGGGTGCCCTGCTGGCCCTTGTAGGCACTGTTGGCGGTGAAGGAGACCAGCGAGTTCTTGTCGTAGCTCTTGATGCCGTACGGGCCGTTCCAGGGCTTGCCCGCGACGATCGACTTGTCGTCGAGGATCTTGTCCGCCGGGAAGACCTGCTCGTCGACTATGTAACCGGCGGCGGTCGACAACACCTGCGGGAACAGGGTGTCGTCGGCCGACTTGAGGGTGAAGACAACGGTGGTCGCGTCCGGCGCGGCCACGGACGCGAGGTTGTACAGGAGCGACGACGGGCCGTTCTCGTCGGCGATCTTCAGCGTGCGGTCGAAGCTGAACTTGACGTCGGAGGACGTCAGTTGGTGCCCGTTGGCGAACTTCAGACCCTTCTTGAGGGTGACCGTGTACTCCTTGGGCCCGGTCAGCTCGATTCCGGTGGCCAGGTCCGGAGAGACCTCGGTGTCGCCGTTCTTCACGCTGAGCAGGGTCGCGTAGACCTCGCTCTCGATGGTCCCGGAGCCCGCGTCCCAGGCGCCCGCCGGGTCGAGGCTGGTGACCTGGTCCGTCGTACCGACGGTGATCGTCGTGCCGCCGGTGCCCGCCGAGTCCTTGGTGCTGGTGCATCCGGTCAGGGCCACCAGGAAGGCCGTCCCGAGGGACAGGGCACCGAGGCCGGGACGGACGGACCGGAACGGTCTGACGGAGCTGTGCTGTGTCATGACTGGTCTCTGCTTCCCCATGGGACATCGCCATGGAACGTCGCTGCGGACGGACACGCGGCGGACCGCGACAGGCTGGACCTGCCGTCGGCACGCGGCCGCGTGAAGGGTGAAAGTGGAAGGCGCGGGAGAGAGATCAGCCGTGACAGAGGCAGCTGCAGACCAGCAGCAGATCGACGTGGCGCCGGGAGCACAGCACGAGGGCAGATGCCACGCCGTCCTCCTGAGGGTGTCGCCGGCTCGCGGGCCGGGATGAACGCACTGGCAGAATGGGAACATCAACTTCCCGGCCGGTCAAGAGCGTTCGGCGCCCGAATGATGTACGCAGCATGAAACCTGCCTCATCTTCCGCTCGGCGGCGGCAGGATCCCCCCGTTGGCACTCAGCCCGCCGTCGACCGGGACGGTGACCCCGGTGATGTACGAGGCGGCCGGCGAGGTCAGGAACCAGAGCACCTCCGCCTGTTCGTCGGGACCGGCCCAGCGGTGGAGGGGGATCCGCTCGATGAGGGCCGGGGTGTCCAGGTGACCCGCGGTGAGGGCGGTGTCGGTGAGGCCGGGTGCGATGGCGTTGATACGGATGCGCTGTGCCGCGTAGTCGACGGCGGCGGCCCGTACGAGGTTGATGACCGCCGCCTTCGTCGCGTTGTAGCCCCAGGTGCCGGGGTCGCCGCGCAGCCCGGACACGGACGCCGTGGCGACGATCGCGCCCCCGCCGACCGCGCGCAGCGCCGGGACGACGGCCCTGATCCCGAGGGCCACCGAGCGGACGTTGACGGCGAAGAGCCGGTCGAACCGCTCGATCGCCCCGGGCGACTCCAGCGGCCCGGCGCCACCGATCCCGGCGTTGAGGACGGCCGCGTCCAGCCGCCCGAACCGGTCGAGGGCCAGGGCCACGGCGCCCGTGTTCGTCGCCTCGTCCGCCACGTCCCCGGCGAGTGTCACCACCCCGTCCAGGGCGTCGAGCCGGGCCAGTCCCGCCTCGTCGACGTCGACCGCGACGACCCGGTGACCGCGCCCGGCGTACAGCCGGACGGCCGCCTCCCCGATCCCGGAGGCGGCGCCGGTGATCAGCGTCACCGCGGGCACGGCCGCACCCGTTCCGGACTCATATCTCCTCCGGACTGCCGGTCAGGACGACGCGGCCGGTGACGGACTGCGGGTTGATGAGGAGGTTGTAGATCGGGCACTTGCGCTCGACCGTCTCGTGCAGTTCGCGGATGCGGTCCTTGCCCGCGGGCGAGGTGATGTGCACGGTGTACGAGATGTTGTGCGGATAGATCGGCACGTCCTCGAAGCCGGGCTGCCCGGCCCGCGGGTGCTGGTCGGCCTGCACCTCGACCTCCAGGGAGTCCAGGGGGATCCGCAGGTCGGCGGCCTGGATGAGGAAGACGTGGGTGAGGCAGCTGGACAGCACACCGAGCTGGATCTCCGGGGAGGCGGGGCCGAGGTCGTAGCCGGCGAAGTCCAGCGGGGAGTCGCTGAGGATCTGGTGATGCCGGATGCGTATCCGCCGTACACCACTGCGTTCCTCGGCCTTCGTACGGGCTCTCAGCTTCTGCGTCTCGGTGAACTGGGCCGCCTCCTGCGCCTCCCGCTTCGCGAGCAGCGCGGCCCGTTTGACCTCCAGGTATTCACGCAGCCCTGGCTGGGGGTCGGGCGCGGTGGCGAGCAGCGGCTCGGCTTCCTTCGTGCCGTTCGCCGCTACGGCGTTCTTGCGGGCGGCGGTCGTGGTGGCGGCCATGTCGACTCCTGTGGATCAGGGGGGGGTCGGAGGTGCGCGGACGGACGCGGGGGCGCCGCGCGGCGATGCGTGCGGAAGCTCTTGAAGAGCTGCGACTGGGCATACGGAAGCGGCGGCCGTACGTCAGGGACGGCGGCCGGGGTCAGGCGCTACAGAGGGTGCCGGAGACGCGCAGCAGGTCGATGTGGCGACGCTGGGCCCGGTCGAGGCCGACGAGGCGGACGGCGGTGCCGTGCACGGTGAACGTCACGGCAGCTCCTCCCAACAGGCCTTCGGGCTCGATGCGTTGTGACGTTAACCGTGTGCTTTCCGTGACGTCAAGGATGGTCCGTGCGGCGTGCCGACGGCCGACGCACAACAACGAGCCGGGAGGCGCGAGCAGGGGCCTCGCGGTCCACCAGCCCCGGGTACGCGAAAGGGTCCGCACAGGCTGCTGCCTGTGAAGACCCTTCGCACCGTCGGGACGACAGGATTTGAACCTGCGACCCCTTGACCCCCAGTCAAGTGCGCTACCAAGCTGCGCCACGTCCCGGTGCGTTTCGCGCGGTGAACCGCGTGATCACGCGAAGAGAACTTTACCCCACGGGGCGGGCTGCTTCGAAGACGGCCCGGGCGGCGCGGGACAATGGGCGTATGGGCGGTACTTCCTCAGGACGACGGACCGGCGCTCGGGACCGGGACGGCGAGGGGCGGGCGCGGAACGCGCGGCCCCGGGACGGGCTCGGGCGGCCCCTTCCGTACGGCGCGGACGGGGTGGAGCGGCAGCCGGAGGGCGTCGTCCGCACCCCGGAGCAGTCCGTCGCCGAGGCCCAGGAGCTGCTGGACGCGGGGAAGCCGTTCCACGCCCACGAGGTCTTCGAGGACGCCTGGAAGTCGGGCCCCGAGGAGGAGCGGACGCTGTGGCGGGGCCTCGCCCAGCTCGCCGTGGGGCTCACGCACGCGGCCCGGGGGAATGTCACGGGCGGGGCGCGGCTGCTGCGGCGAGGGGCCGCGGCGGTCGAGGAGTGGGCCGCCGGTACGGGGCCGGCGCGGCCGTACGGGATGGATCTGGCCGGGCTCGCCGGATGGGCCCGGGGGCTGGCGGAGGACGTGGAGCGCGGCGCGGGACCGGTGGACGCGGAGGCCCGGGCGCCGCGGCTGCGGGGCGGGGGATGACGTCGGGCGCGGACTGAGCCGGGGAGAACCGCATCTCGGCCGGACCGGTCGCGACCTGCGCCGGAGCACGGCCGCATCCCGGACTCGCCCGGCGCGAACCGCCCCCGGACGGCCAAAACCCGACCTGAC
>NZ_JBEYXC010000002.1:559404-976708 GCF_040644695.1 Streptomyces sp. NPDC046909
CCCCCGGTCACGGCCCCACTCCGCACGGACCGGTCGCGACCTGCGCCGGAGCACCGCCGCATCCCGGACTCGCCCGGCGCGAACCGCCCCCGGACGGCCAAAACCCGACCTGACCCCGGTCACGGCCCCACTCCGCACGGACCGGTCGCGACCTGCGCCGGAGCACCGCCGCATCCCGGACTCGCCCGGCGCGAACCGCCCCCGGACGCCGGGCTCGGCCCGCCCCCGCACGCAGCTCCACGCCGGACGGACCGGGCGAGGCCTCACCCCGAGCACGGCCCCATCCCTCGGCGCCGCCCCACTCGCCCCCCCCTCACCACCACCCCACCCCGGACGCGGTGCCGTCACTGTCAGTGGCGTACGGCAGACTCATGGCGTGCGAAAGATTCATGTCATCGGTATCGGCGCGGGCGACCCCGACCAGCTCACCCTCCAGGCGGTCAGGGCGCTGCGGAGCACGGACGTGTTCTTCGTCCTGGACAAGGGCGAGGTGAAGAGCGACCTGACGGATCTGCGCCGGGACATGCTGGAGACGCACATACCGGAGGGGACGTACCGGGTCGTCGAGGCGCGGGATCCGGAGCGGGACCGGAAGGCGGGCGGTGCGGCGTACTCCCCCGCCGTCGGGGACTGGCGCAGCGCGCGGGCCGAGATCTACGAGCGGCTGATCGCCGAGGAGCTGGGCGAGGACGAGAGCGGCGCGTTCCTGGTGTGGGGGGACCCGGCGCTGTACGACAGCACGCTGGGGATCCTCGAGGAGATCCTGGAGCGGGGTGCCGTCGCCTTCGCGTACGACGTCGTGCCCGGCATCAGCAGCGTCTCCGCGCTCGTGGCCCGTCATCGGACCGGGCTGAACCGGGTCGCCCGGCCCGTGCAGATCACCACCGGGCGGCGGCTCGCGGAGGGGTTCCCCGAGGGCGTGGACGACGTCGTCGTGATGCTCGATGCGCACCAGGCCTTCCGGCGGTACGCGGACGAGGACATCGACATCTACTGGGGCGCCTACATAGGCACCCCGGACGAGATCCTCGCCTCGGGCCCGATCGCCGAGGCAGCGCCCCGGATCGAGCGGCTGCGCGCGGAGGCCCGGGAGCGCAAGGGCTGGATCATGGACACGTATCTGCTGCGCCGCAACCCCGGCGAGCGGTAAACACCCGGGCGGCCTCACCCGGCATGCACGGATGGGTCACCGGTGTGACCGTGGCCCCGTGACAGTGACCGAGGAAACCGCGCCACCGCCCGCCGCCGAGCCGCCGGTGCTGGACAAGCGCCGACGCAATGTCGTCTTCGTGACGATCATGCTGGGCATGCTGCTCGCGGCCCTGGACCAGACGATCGTGGGCACGGCCCTGCCGACGATCGTGTCGGATCTGGGCGGCGCGGAGCACATGTCGTGGGTGGTCACGTCCTATCTGCTCGCGGAGACCGTCTCGACGGTCCTGGTGGGCAAGTTCGGTGACCTCTTCGGCCGCAAGGTGGTCTTCCAGGTCTCGGCGATCGTGTTCATCACGGGCTCGTTCCTGTGCGGTCTCGCCGGCAACATGACGCTGCTGATCGCCTGGCGGGCCATGCAGGGCATCGGCGCGGGCGGTCTGATGGTCACGGCGATGGCGCTCATCGCGGATGTCATCCCGCTGCGGGAGCGCGGCAAGTACCAGGGCGCGATCGGTGCCGTCTTCGGAGTCGCCACGGTCATCGGGCCGCTGCTCGGCGGCCTGTTCACGGACCATCTCACCTGGCGCTGGGCGTTCTACGTCAACGTCCCGATCGCGATCGTCGTGGTCTTCGCGGCGGCCCGCACCATCCCGGTGGTGAAGTCGGCCTCCCGGCCCGTCATCGACTACCTCGGCATCGCGCTCGTCGCGGCCGGTGCCAGCGCCCTGATCCTGGCGACGAGTTGGGGCGGCAACGAGTACGCGTGGGGTTCGGGCGTCATCATCGGCCTGTTCGTCGGCGGCGCGATCGCGCTCGGCCTGTTCGCCTGGGCCGAGACCCGGGCGCGCGAACCGATGCTGCCGATGCGGCTGTTCAGGAACCCGGTGTTCACGGTCTGCTCGATCCTCAGCTTCATCGTCGGCTTCGCCATGCTCGGCGCGATGACCTATCTGCCGACCTATCTCCAGTACGTCGACGGCGACTCGGCCACGGTCTCCGGCGTCCGCACCCTGCCGATGGTCATCGGCCTGCTCATCGCGTCCGTCGCGAGCGGCAACGTGGTCAGCAAGACCGGCCAGTACCGGATCTTCCCGATCGTGGGCTCCCTGGTGATGGGCGTCGGGCTGTATCTGATGTCGCTGATGGGGCCGGACAGCGGGGCCTGGCTGGAGTCGCTGTACATGTTCGTGCTCGGCACCGGCATCGGTCTGTGCATGCAGGTGCTGACGATCGCCGTGCAGAACACCGTCGACTACGCCGACCTCGGCACCGCGACCTCCGGTGTCACCTTCTTCCGTACGCTGGGCAGTTCCTTCGGCACCGCCGTCTTCGGCACGATCTACGCCAACTCCCTCAAGCCCAACCTCCAGGACGGGGTCGCCCGGGCCGCGCAGACGGGCAGCGGCCTCGACCCGGCGGCCCTCTCCAAGGCGGCGACCAGCCCGGAGGGCGTGCACGACCTGCCCTCGGCGGTGGCGTCGCCCATCATCGACGCCTACGCCGACACCCTCCAGACCGTCTTCCTGTGGACGGTGCCGGTCGCGGCGCTCGGCTTCCTGGTCGCCCTGTTCCTCAAGCAGGTCGAGCTGCGCGACAGCGCGCGGGCGGGCTCGACGGACATGGGCGAGGGCTTCGGACAGCCGTCCGGCGCCGACTCGCAGCGGGTGCTGGAAGCGGCCGTCGGGAAGATCATCGGCACCGCGAGCCTGGAGGACGCGCGCCGGATCGTGGCGGCCTCCGACACCCGGCTGGACATCGCAGGCGCCTGGGCGGTCATGCAGGTGGAGCTGTTCACACGGATGGTGGGCCACGCCAGCCTGGGCCTGATGGCGGCCCGCCGGCACATGCCGCCCGAGGTGCTGCTGCCGGTCTTCGACCGCATGGTCGACGAGGGCTATCTGACCCGCGAGGGCTCCTTCTTCTCCCACACCGAGGCGGGCGCCCGCGAGGCGCGGGTCATCGGCAAGGCCTGGGCGGGCTGGCTGGAGGAGCGCGTCCAGCAGGACATCGGCCGCCCCGCCGGCGCGGACCTCAAACGAGCGGTCGACACCATCTCCAAGCGCCTGCTGGTCGAGGACATGAGCAACGGCCTGGCGGAACGCTCGAAGGAACTCGTCCCGGCCTCCTGAAGACAGCGTGCCGGACATGCCGGGCGGTTGTCATAACCCTGGCAGGTCTCCCGTCCGCTTCCACGATCCCGGCCTCGACCTCAGCGACCTCAGCGGCTCCGCAGTGGTCCGCTGCCCACGCTGCGACCGGATCGCGCACTTCGAGCGGAGCGCACCGCCGCAGCCCCGGGTGATCTGCCGCTCCTGCGGGCTGGGCAGGGCCACCAAGCGGTGCGGCTGCGGCTGCATGCCGTCCCTGTGGCTGCGGGCCTCCGTCATCTCCGGCTGAGACCGAGCCGCTCCAGGACCCCGGCCACATCCGGCACCGCCTCGACATCCCGGGGCAACGGGGGACGTCGTACGACCACGACGGGCAACGCCAGTCGGCGTGCGGCCGTGAGTTTGGCGGCCGTCGCGGCGCCCCCGCTGTCCTTCGTCACCACGACGTCGATGCAGTGCGCGGACAGCAGCGCGGACTCGTCGTCCACGGTGAACGGGCCGCGCGCCAGCAGGACTTCGGTGCGCGGGGGCATCGGCGGGTCGGGGAGTTCCACGGAGCGTACGACGAAGTGGAGTTCCGTCAGGTGGGCGAAGGCCGCGAGGCCGAGGCGGCCGGTGGTGAGGAGGACGCGGGGGCCGAGCAGCGGCAGCAGACCGGCGGCCTCGGCCAGTGAACCGACCGGGTACCACCGGTCCTCGGGACCCGGCCGCCAGCCCGGGCGGCGCAGCACCACCGCCGGTACGCCGGTCACGGCGGCGGCCCGGACCGCGTTGGCCGTGATCGCCTCGGCGAAGGGATGCGTGGCATCCACGAGGGCGTCCACCTTCTGCTCCCGCAGCCAGCCGGCGAGCCCTTCCGCACCCCCGAAGCCACCGATCCGTACGTCCCCGGTGACGGTTCCCGGCCGGGTCACGCGGCCCGCGAGGGAAGTGGTGACGCGGATTCCGGGAAGCGCGGTGAGCTCGGCGGCGAGTTCTCGGGCCTCGGTGGTGCCGCCGAGGATGAGGACGTGGGGGGACATGGGGTAGAGCGTAGACGGGGATTCGCACATCCTGTGCCCGAGGGTTCGATTTCCGCTCTCTATACGATGCGATACGGCCGCCGCTACACTGCGTCGGTGCAGGCACTCCCTTGGATACATTTTCGGGTGTTTCGGGCGGCTGCGGCAACGCTGTGGATAGTGACCGCCCTCTTATGCAGCTATCGCGTTCAGCCGGAAATAGAGTGGACCGTCGACTCCGTCGGCAACGATTTCACGGGATCCGACAGAATATCCGATGACGTCGGCCACTGGCTGGGGTTCACCGAGGGGCAGGATAAGCGTTCCTCGTCCTATTCGCTGGATTTCATCAAGAACAGCTCCGGCCAACTCGAGGTCAGCGGTGAGGAAGTCTTCACGCTGCCCCTGGACGATCCGCTGGCAGCCGAACTGCGGCACGGCGGCGTCACCTCCAGCTGGTCGGGCTGGGCGGCGGCGATGGCATGCGCCGTCCATACCCCCAAGTCCGGCTCGGTCTTTCCCGGGACGCCACGGATCACCGTCGGTGACACCCAGGTCATCGCGACGTTCCCGGTGCCCCGCACCACCCTCGACCTGACGGACGCCACCTCGATCGGCATCGAGTGCTCCTACGAGAGCAGCGGCAAGTACACACCGCCGATCGGCAGAAAGGACTTCTTCTTCACCGCGGAGGGCTATTCGTTCACCGGTGTGTCCGAGCTGAATCCGTATGTCCAGGAACCGCATTCCATCAAAGTCCGCACACCGGACGCCGATGTGTGGTTCAACCTGTACCTGGCACCGGACGGAGACGGCGCCGGACTCGCCCTGAGCGAGCAGCCGCAACCCGAGGACGCCCTCGGCAACGAACTGGCGCTGGCCCTCGCGGCCGCGGCCATCGGCCTGCTCCTCGCGCGCTCCTGGTTTCCCCGGGTGCCCGTGATTGCTTCCGTCACGGTGACGGTGACCAGCGCGACCACCGGCTTCTTCCTCGGCACCTGGGACAGTTCCCTCCTGGGGGACGGCACGGCGGCGCACTTCCTGAACGGCTTCTCCTTCGCGTGGTGGAGTCTGCTGCTGCCCGCACTGCTCATCAGCACGGTCGCCCGTAGGTCTGAGGACCGGGGCGGGCCACCACCGTCGCGGCTGCTGAGGTACGGCACGGCCATGCCGTTCGCCGCCGTGGTCCTGGCCGTGCTCGTGGTGCTGGTCCGGTACGCCGATCCGGCGGACGGCGAGTTCCTCGCCGTCGGCGGTGTCGCGACGGTCGGGCCCTCGGTCATGGCCGCCCTGCTCCTGAGACGCGGCTGGCGGGTGGGCGCGGCGCTGGGCCTCCTGCTGTTCACCGGGATCTGGCTCGCCCCGTTGCTGGACGCCCCTCTTCCGGCCGGTGCCACGTTCGCCCTGGTGGCCGGCTGCTCGCTCTCCTGGGCCGCCGCGCTGACGTACTGCGCACGCGTTCTCGGCGACTGGCGGATCGGCGCCCTGGCCCTCACCGCTTTCACCGCGGCACTGTGTCTCTTTCCGGCGAGCAAGTACCTCACCTGGAGCGGGGACGACGCGCTCTTCAAGGCGGTGGCCGATGCCTCGCCCTCCTTCGTCGGCTACGGGCTGATCGAACTGGCGGCTCTGGCCCTCGCCGCCGCCTGTGCCGCCCTCGCCTTCCGCCGGGGCGGCGACGCGGACGCCATGCGGGACGACGCGGTCCGTCTCTCGGGTGTCCTGCTCATCGGCCTGTCGATCAGTCCCCTCATGGCCAACATGCCGTTCATGGTGAGCGACGTGATCGCCTGCGTCCTCGGAATGGTCGCCTTCTGGTTCCTGTTGCCGAGGGCCAAGGCGGAATTCGCCGTCCGGCTCTCCCGGCTCAGCCCGGGAGCGTATGTGCGGCTCATGCAGACGGAGGCACGGAACCGCCTCCACCGACAGGCCTGGATCGCTTTCCACAAGTCGGCCCAGACCGCGCTGGGCGCGGCGGAGGCCGACGCCAGGGAATTCGAGATGAAGTGGCGGGACTTCGCGGAGCGAGCCCTCCCGCTGAGGAACAGGCGTTATGTTTCGACGAATCCCGCGATGGCCAGCAGCGCCGCCCGGTCCCCGCGCCAGAACGCGCTGGAAACCGGAATCCTGGGCCTGATCTTCGCGATACCCGTGGTGGTCATCGACCTGCGCTCCTGGGAATCCATATTTCCGGGTACTTCTTTCACCCAGCTCCTCATGCTTTCGCTGCACATCCTCCGCTGGGTGGTCTACGGGGCGTTCTACGGGTACTTCTACCCAAGGCTTCCGGGACATGTCCCGGTCGCCAAGTCGACGTTCTTCCTCATGGCCGTCCTCCTGCCCGAGCTGACGCTCATTCCGCTGTCCGCGCCCTATTCGACCCGCGAAACACTCACCGTCCTTCTGCTGCGCACCGGAGAGACCGTCGTCTTCTGCTACGGCCTGGGTCTGTCCTGGGAAGTCCGGCTGGCGCGGCTGGCCGGTCTGCCGTGGAGCGGTCTGCGCGATCTGCGCCGGCTGTCCACGGTCAGCGCGCCCGCCGCCACGGTGATCGTGGCCATGGCCACCACGGTCGCGACCGCACTGGCGGGTGCGGCGACCGTGGCGATGCTCCAGTCCGGCCCGGCCAACCCCGAGTCACCCGCCGTCCCGCAGAACCCCTCGCCCTCGGCGAGCCCCGCCGCCTCGCCCTGAGGCGTACGGCCGCGTCGGGGAAGTCCGGATCACTCCCCGGCCCGGGCGGATCGCTATCGTCGTGCCATGGAGTCCGTACGTGCCGTACTGATCGACATCGACGGTGTGCTCACCGTGTCGTGGGAGCCGTTGCCGGGTGCGGTCGAGGGGTTGCGGAAGATCCGGGAGTCCGGGCTCGCCGTCGCCCTGGTCACCAACACGACGTCACGGACGCGGGCGTCGATCGCCGGGTCGCTGGCGAAGGCCGGGTTTCCGGTGGCGGCGGAGGACATCCTCACCGCGCCCGCCGTGACCGCCGCGTATGTCGCCGAGCACTTTCCGCGGGCGCGGTGCGCGCTGCTGAACAGCGGGGACATCGAGGAAGATCTCGGTGAGGTGAACGTGCTCGGTGCGGACGACACCGACAGCGTGCCGGACGTCGTGATCGTCGGGGGCGCGGGGCCCGAGTTCGGCTACGCGGCCCTGAACCGGGCGTTCGGGCATCTCCAGCGCGGGGCGCGGCTCGTGGCGATGCACCGGAATCTGTACTGGCGTACCGAGGACGGACTCCAGCTGGACGCCGGCGCGTTCCTCGCGGGGCTGGAGAAGGCGGCCCGTACCGAGGCCGTGGTGACGGGGAAACCGTCGAAGGCGTTCTTCGCGTCGGCGCTCGCCCGGCTGGGCGTCGGGGCGGACGAGGCGGTGATGGTCGGGGACGACATCGAGTCCGACGTACTGGCGGCGCAGGCCGCCGGGGTCACCGGGGTGCTGGTGAGGACGGGCAAGTATCTGCCGGAGACGCATCGGGACGCGAGCGGCACCCCGGACCATGTGATCGACTCGTTCGCCGATCTCCCGGCGCTGCTGCGGTCCTGGTCAGCGCAGGAGTAGCTGGAGGCCGCCGACGATCGTCGCGGCGATCACGAGTTGCTCGAAGAGCCGCTGGTTGATTCTGTTCACGGCCCATTTGCCGAGGAACGCACCGGGTACGACGAAGGCGACGAGCGCGGCGTCGAGGAGCAGCGAGTGGCCGTCGATCAGGCCGAGGCCCACGCTGAACGGCACCTTGGACACATTGACGATCAGGAAGAAGAAGGCGGAGGTGCCCAGGAAGCCGAGCTTCCGGAAGCCCGCCGACAGAAGGTACATCGACATCACCGGGCCGCCGGCGTTGGCGACCATCGTGGTGAAGCCGCCGAGGACACCGTACGAACGGGCCTTGATCCGGCCCGCCTTCGTGGTCACCGCGTCCGGTTCCCCGGCCTGGTCGGCGACGCGGCGGCGCCACACCGTGACGGCCGCCATCAGCAGCAGGATCGCGCCGATAGACGTCCGGACGATCCCGTCGTCCGCCCACATCAGGAACAGCGTGCCGCCGACGACCCCCGCCGCGACCGCCGGGAACAGCTTCCACAGGGTGGGCCAGTGGGCGTGACGCCGGTAGGTGAGGACCGCGAGGACGTCGCCGGCGATCAGGATCGGCAGCAGTACGCCCGTCGAGGCGCGGGCGGGCAGAACCGCCGCGAAGATGGCGAGGCTGACCGTGTTGGCCCCGCTCACGGCGGTCTTCGAGAAGCCGACGAGGAGGGCCGCGGCGGCGAGGGCGGCGAACTCCCAGCCGGTTATGTGCCAGAGCGTCATCGTGTCCATGCGGAACCCGATGCTATGCGCATCTATTGGAGGGCGTAAGGAGCGTCTCGCCTGATGGCCCTTCCGTCGTCGCCGGCGCCGCCTGACGCCCTCCCTTCCCCGCCCCGTCCCTAATGCCGCTCCACCAGCACCGCGCTCCCCTGCCCCACCCCCACGCACATCGTCGCGAGCCCCCGCTCCGCCCCCGTCCGCCGCATCCGGTGCAGCAGCGTCGTGAGGATCCGGGCACCCGAGCAGCCGAGCGGGTGGCCGAGGGCGATCGCGCCGCCGCTCGGGTTGACCAGGTCGGGGTCGATGCCGAGGCGGTCCACGCAGGCGAGGGCCTGGGCGGCGAACGCCTCGTTGAACTCGGCCTCCTGGAGGTCGCCGACGCTCCAGTCGGCGCGGGCGAGCGCCTTCCGGGTGGCGGGGACGGGCCCGATGCCCATGACGTCGGGGTGGACTCCGGCCGAGGCTCCGGCGACATAGCGGCCGAGCGACTCCAGGCCCAGGTCGTTCAGCGCCTCCTCGCTGACCAGCAGGAGCCCGGCCGCGCCGTCGTTCATGGGCGAGGCGTTGCCCGCGGTGACGCTGCCGTCCGGCCGGAACACCGGCTTGAGGCGGGCCAGCTTCTTGTACGAGGTGTCCTCGCGGATGCATTCGTCGACGTCGACGACCACACCGTCCGGCCGCTCCACGGGCAGGAGTTCGTCGTCGAAGTGCCCGTTCTTGCGGGCCAGAGCGGCGAGTCGGTGGCTGCGCAGGGCGAACTCGTCCTGGCGTTCCCGGGAGATGCCGTAGCGGGTGGCGACCTCCTCGGCCGTCTCGCCCATGGACAGCATTCCGTGCAGTTCTTTCATCGCCGGGTTGACGAGCCGCCAGCCGAGCCGGGTGTCGACCGTCTCGATGCGGTGCGGCAGGGCCTCGTCGGGGCGGGGCAGCACGAAGGGGGCGCGGCTCATGGACTCGGAGCCGCCGGCGAGCACGATGTCGGCCTCGCCCGCGGCGATCGTGCGGGCGGCGGTCGTCACCGCTTCCAGGCCGGAGGCGCAGAGCCGGTTCACCGTGGCGCCCGGCACCGTCTCGGGCAGTCCCGCGAGCAGCGCGGCCATGCGGGCGACGTTCCGGTTGTCCTCGCCTGCCTGGTTGGCGGCGCCCCAGTAGACGTCATCGACGCGCGCCGGGTCGAGCGCCGGGACGTCGGCGACGAGGCCACGGATGACGGCGGCGGCGAGGTCGTCGGGGCGTACGGAGGAGAGGGCTCCGCGCAGCTTGCCGAGGGGGGTGCGGCGGGCGGCCGCGAAGTGGACGGGACGCACGACAGAACTCCACGGTTCAATTAATTAGCACTGCTAGTTTCAGTGATCCCGGACTATAGTCCGCCCCGCCGCGTCCCGGGAAGATCCCGGCGACCGGGGCACCTTCACCGACGCAGCTGGAGGAGACATGGCAGACGCCCGCGAGCACACCCTCGACGGGATCGTCGTACGCGAGTGGCCGCACGAGCGCCCCCGGTACCTCGCTCTCGTGGTGCACGGATACGGCGAGCACATCGGACGGTACGAGGAGCTCGCCGAGGAGCTGCACCAGCACGGCGCGGCCGTCTTCGGGCCCGATCACCGGGGCCACGGGAAGTCGGCGGGCGGGCGAGTGCTGGTCGAGGACTTCGAGGACATCGTCACGGAGGCGCACGCGGTGGCCGACCTCGCCCGGGCCGCCCACCCGGGCCTGCCGCTCGTCCTGATCGGGCACTCCATGGGCGGCCTGATCTCCGCCCGCTTCGCGCAGCGTTACGGCACCGAGCTCACCGCGCTCGTCCTGTCGGGGCCGGTGATCGGCGACTGGTATCTGCCCCGGCAGCTGATCGCCCTGGACGAGATCCCGGACACGCCCATCAGCCCGGCCTCGCTCTCCCGTGACCCCGCGGTCGGGGCGGCGTACGTGGGGGATCCGCTGGTCTGGCACGGGCCGATGAAGCGGCCGACGGTGGAGTCGTTCCTGCGGACCCTGGAGGCCGTGGCCAAGGGCGGGGACGTCGGCCGGCTCCCGCTGCTGTGGCTGCACGGGGACGACGACCGTCTGGTGCCGCTCGACGGCAGCCGCCCGGGGGTCGAGCGGCTCAGCGGCGGTGCCCTCACCGAGCGGATCTATCCGGGCGCCCGGCACGAGGTGTTCAACGAGACGAACCGGGCCGAGGTCTTCGCCGACCTCACCCGTTTCCTGGACGGTGTGCTCGGCGGCTGATCCCGGCCGGTGACGGCGTGTGCCCGATGGCGTGTTCCCGGCCGGTGACGGCGTGTGCCCGGTGGCGTGATCCCGTCGCGTTTGCACCGGTTCGCCCTGGGCACCCGCGCCCGCATGGAGTGGTTGCGGCAGGCCGCCTGCGTGGGAGAGGACCCCGACCTGTTCTTCCCCGTGGGCACCCAGGGACCCGCCCTGCGGGACATCGCGGCGGCCAAGCGCGTCTGCGCCCGCTGCCCGGTGACCCCCGAGTGCCTGAACTGGGCGCTCGACAACGGGCAGACCTCGGGCGTCTGGGGCGGCACCTGCGAACAGGAACGTGTCGCGCTGCTCCGCACCAGCACGGACCACGCCAGAAGGAGGAGCACCCTATGACCGTGGTGAGGAGCACCCTTCCCGAGGACGCCCGCCGGATCGCCGGGGACGCGCTGCAGAACACGCTCGTCGACCTGCTCGGGCTGTCCCTGATCGGCAAGCAGGCGCACTGGAACATCGTCGGCCCGCGCTTCCGCTCCATCCATCTCCAGCTGGACGAGGTCGTGGCGACGGCCCGCGCGTACTCCGACACGGTGGCGGAGCGCTCCTCGGCGCTCGGCCTGCCGCCCGACGGGCGCCCGGAGACGATCGCCGCCGCCTACACCCTGCCCGGACCGAAGGACGGCTGGCTGCGCGACAACGAGGTCGTCGCCCTGATGGTGGAGACCCTGGAGACGTCGATCGGCCGGCTCCGCGACCGCATCGACGCGACGGAGAAGGCGGATCCGGTCACCCAGGACCTGTTGATCGGCATCACCGCGGAACTGGAGAAGCAGCGCTGGATGTTCGAGGCCGAGAACTGGCCGCGGGACTGACGGCTGGACACCCACGACCACGGGCCTCAAACCAGCGGGCAGCAAACCGAGTTGACCTGAAACAGGTGGCCGAAGAGCGACTCCGCCGCACCCGGATGATCGTGCGAGACTGCTCCCGACCTTGACAGGCGAGCAGAGGAGCCACACGTGACCGGGACCGAGCCGGCCGCTGCCCAGCGGATCGACACGACCAAGCCGCACCCGGCCCGCGTCTACGACTGGTACCTCGGCGGCAAGGACAACTACCCGGTCGACGAGGCCCTCGGCCGCCGCATCGCCGAACTCAGCGGCGACGCCCCGCGGGCCGCGCGCGCCAACCGCTGGTTCATGCACCGGGCCACCCGCCATCTGGTCGGCAAGGCCGGGATCCGTCAGTTCCTGGACATCGGCACCGGCATCCCCACCGAGCCCAACCTCCACCAGATCGCCCAGAAGACCGCCCCGGCCGCCCGTGTCGTCTACGTCGACAACGACCCGATCGTCCTCGCCCACGCCGGCGCCCTGCTGCGCGGCACCGAGGAGGGCGTGACGGAGTACATCGAGGCCGACGCGCGCGAGCCGCGGAAGATCCTCGAACAGGCGGGCCAGATCCTCGACTTGGACCAGCCCATCGCCTTGTCGCTGATCGCGCTGATGCACTTCGTCGCGGAGGCGGACGGCGCGTACGACGTGGTGGACACCCTGGTCGGGGCGCTGGCCCCGGGCAGTGCTCTGGTGCTGTCCGCGATGACCGCCGACTTCGAGCCGGAGAGCGTCCAGCGAGGCATCGAGGCCTACGCGGCGGGCGGGGTCACGCTGGTGGCCCGTACGCAGGACGAGTTCGGCCGGTTCTTCAAGGGACTCGACGTCCTGGAGCCGGGGATCGTGTCGGTCAAGGACTGGCGTCCCGAACTCGCGGTGGACGAGACGCCGGACCCGACGGACGGACCGGTGTCGCTGTACGGGGCCGTCGGGATCAAGTCCTAGCCCACCTGCCATCTGTCCCCAGCCCAGCAACCGTCCCTCCCTAGCCCAGCAACCACCCGCCGTCCACGGCGAGTTCGACCCCGTTGACCGACCGGTTGCGGAGCAGGAAGTCCACGGCGTCCACCACGTCCGCCATCGAGGCGAGCCGTCCGGTGGGCGTCCTGGCGCGCAGTCCCGCCAGTACCTCCCCGGGTTTGGGCAGCCAGTACGGGCTGTCCCCGACGACTCCGGGGTGGAGGGCGTTGACGCGGACGGGGGCGAGTTCGACGGCGAGGGTGTTCATCAGTCCGCGCACACCCGCGTTGACGGTCGCCACGGTCGTCGCACCCGGGTAGGGCCGCTCCTTGGCCTGGCCGCCGAAGACGACGATCGCGCTGTCGTCATGGAGGCGGCCGCGGAGGGCGTGCACGACCTCGGTGTAGCCGACGAGCTTCAGCGTCACCAGGCGGAGGGCGGCCTCGATGTCGTACTCGCCCACCCGGTTCTCGTCGCGGGCGACGCCGCAGAGGACGAGATGGTCGAGTGGGCCGAGGCCCTCCAACGCCCCTGCGATGTCGTGTGGTTGAGCAAGGTCGAGGGCGATGCCCCGCACCGCCCCGGTCTCCTTGGCCGCGGTGTCGGCGCGGTGCGCGTCCCGGCCGGTGACGACCACCTCGTCCCCGCGCGCCGCCCGGAAGCGGGCGAACTCACGGCCTATCCCCGACGTACCGCCGACGACGAGCACACTGCTCATGACTCCAGGGCCTCCCTCAGATACTCCCAGTCCCGGGTGAACCGGTACGAGTGGCGGACCGGCGGTTGCGGCGCCTGGGTCTCCAGCCAACGCACCGGCCCCTGACCGGCGTTGGTGAACCCGTGCACACAACCGGCGCCCGCCCAGGCCACGTCACCGGGTCCGAGCCGGTACACCGCGCCGTCGAAGGTCGCGTCGACGCTCCCTTCGAGGATCAGATACGTCTCCTCGAAGGGGTGGTCGTGCGTGCCCGCGACGCCGTCGGGCGCGTACTGCACCATGAACATCGTCGAGGCGACCGCGCCCAGATCGCCGTCGACCATCATCTTCACGGTGATCCCGCTGTAGACGAGCAGCGCGGTCCGCATGCTCGCCGACACCGCGAGGAGGTCCTGGGACTGCTTGCCGGGGTCCATCTGCGCGGGCTCGAAGTGGCCGAAGGAGCGGGTGCGCGGGTCGCGGACGTCGATGCGGACGGGGGTGCGGCGGGGCGGCGCGGGCACCGGCTGGGTGTCGTGGCCGTAGCGGGCGCGCGGCACGGGCGCGAGCATGTCGGCCCAGCGTGCGGCGGTGTCCCCGGCGCCCCGCCAGGCGTGCGGGACACCGGTCGGCAGCAGCCCGTAGTCGCCCTCTTCGAGGAGGTACGACCCCTCGGGCACATCGAGGACCAGCGTCCCGTCGAGGACGCAGAAGCTCTCCTCGTACGAGTGGACGTGCGGCCCGATCGTGCCGTCCGGCAGCAACTCGCAGACGCCGAAGCCGGTATGGGCGCTGCCGTCCGCCTCGCCGACCAACTCCCGCCGCCGGTAGCCGTGTTCGTCGTACTCCGGCGGCGGGACGTCGGTGGCGCGGCGTACGAGGTGTGCGGTCACCGGGCGGCCTTCTCACCCTTCGCGGCCTTCGCGGCCAGGAGCCGGTCGCGGGACTCCTCGACGAGGCGCCGGGCGCGGGCCACGTCGGCCGTCAACTTCCCGTCCCGCTTGCGGATCAGGCCGTCGACGAGCACCGTGTCGACGTTGGAGACGTCGGCGGAGAGAGTCACCGCGGCCGCCGGGTCGTGCACGGGGGCGATGTTCAGCGCGGTGGCGTCGATCGCGACGATGTCGGCGCGTTTGCCGGGGGTGAGGGAACCGGTGCGGTCCTCAAGACCTGCGACATGCGCGCCGTTCGCCGTGGCGATCTCCAGCATCCGACGGGCCGTCAGCATCGTTGCGGGGACCGGGACATCGGCCTGCCAGCACTCGGCGTTGACGCGGGCGCGTTCGGCGCCGAAGGCCGCGCGGATCTGGGTGAACATGTCGCCGGGGACGGTGGTGACGACGTCGATGCTCAAGGAGGGTCGCAGTCCGTGCTCGACGGCCTTCATCACCGGCGGCCAGCCGTGCCCCATCTGCGTCTCGACCTGCGGCGCGATGGACACCGTACCGCCGCTGTCGGCGACCATCCGCCACTCCTCCTCGCTGAAGTAGCAGCAGTGGATGTAGGTGGTGTCGGGGCCGAGGAGGCCCAGGTCGTGGAGTTGTTTGACCATGCCGAAGCGGCCGGCCAGGCGGCCCATGCCGACGTGCACGGTGATCGGGATGCCCAACTCCCGTGCCAGGCCCCACTCGGAGGCCACGACGTCGTTCACGCAGAAGCCGGGGCCGCGGGTGGCGAGGGCCAGGGTGAGCAGGCCGTCGTCGGAGGCGAAGTAGGTGTCGCGGATGCGCCGGACGTCGTCCCCCGGGATCGCGATCTTGCTCTCGAACCAGTAGTCGGCGAGGGAGGTGTTGGCGCTGCCGTACGCGTACTGGGCGCGGATGCCGGTCTCGGTGAGGGCCTGGATCGCGGCGTCCGGGTGGGCGGGGGTGTTGTTGATGTGGGACCAGTCGACGACCGTGGTGATACCGGCGTTGAGGCACTCCAGGGCACCGGCCAGGTTGGCCGCGTACACGTCCTCCGGGGTGTAGAGGGGTGCGAAGGTGTCGAGGATGTCGACGAAGTAGTCGTCGAGGGTGGCGTCGGGCGCGACCCCGCGGATCGAGGCCTCCCAGGTGTGGCGGTGGGTGTCGACGAAGCCGGGGATCACGATCCGCCCGGTCATGTCGAGGACTTCGGCGTCGTCCGCGCCGATCTCGGGTGCCACGGCCGCGATCTTCCCGTCCTCGACGAGGACGTCCCCCTGGGGAAGGTCCCCGATGTCGGGGTCCATGGAGATCACATGGCCTGCGCGCAGGAGTGTCCGAACGGTCATCGCCCTTGCTCCTTCGGGGTGTTCAGTACGCGGTGAGGTCGCGGACGGCCGCGACGACCTTGTCGGCGGTGGGGATGACCCGCTCCTCCAGCGCGTCGGCGAACGGCAGCGGGACGCACTCCCCCGCCACCCGTCGCACCGGCGCGTCCAGCAGGCCGAACCCCTCGTCGGCGACGACCGAGACGAGGGTGGCGCCCCAGCCGCCCTGGTACGGGTTCTCCTCGACGGTGACGAGGCGCGAGGTCCGGGCGAGCGAGGCGAGGACCGTGCTCATGTCCAGCGGGACGAGGCAGCGCAGATCGACGACCTCGGCCTCGATGCCGTCCTCGGCGAGCCGGGCGGCGGCCCGGAGCGCCACCGGCACCATCGCGGCGAGGGCCACGAGCGTCACGTCGGCCCCTTCGCGCACGACGGCGGCACGGCCCAGTTCGACCACATGGTCCGGCGGCGGGGGCGGACCCTTCGATGCCAGCAGCCCTTTGTGCTCGAAGAGGACGACCGGGTCGTCGCTGCGGATCGCCGCCGCCATCAGGCCGATCACATCGGCGGGCGTCGCCGGTGCCGCGATCTTCAGGCCGGGGACGGTGAGCGCCCAGTTCTCGGTGGCTTGCGAGTGCTGGGCGCCGAAGCCGAGCCCGCCGCCGTTGGCGGTGCGAACGACGAGGGGCACGGTGACCTGACCACCTGTCATGTAACGCACCTTGGGTATCTCGTTGGCGAGGTAGTCCCAACAACAGGCCAAAAAGTCCGAGAACATGATCTCCGCGACGGGCCGCATCCCGGTCATGGCGGCCCCCATCGCGGCGCCCACGATGGCCTGTTCGGAGATCGGCGTGTCCCACACCCGCCTCGGCCCGAACTCCTCGAACAGCCCGACGGTCGTCTTGAACACCCCGCCGGCCGCCCCGATGTCCTCCCCGAGACACACCACCGCCGCGTCCCTGCGCATCTCGCGCGCGATGCCCTCGGCAACCGCCTCCCGGTAGCTGATCACGTCCGCCATGCGGCACCCCCGTCGGCCCATACGTCGGTCAGCGCCGCCCCCGGATCGGGCGCGGGCGCCCCCTTCGCCGCCTCCACGGCCTTCCGTACGACGTCCAGCGCGCGCTCGTCGGCCGCAGTGACCGTCGCCTCGGGCACGCCCAGCTCGGTCAGCCGTCCGCGTGCGAGGTCCAACGGGTCGTGCTTGAGCCAGCGTTCGACCTCCTCGGCCGGCCGGTAGGTCGCCGGGTCGGTGCGGCTGTGCCCGAAGTGCCGGTAGGTCGCGGCCTCCAGCAGAGCGGGCCCGTCTCCTGCACGGGCCCGTTCCGCGAGCCGGGAGACGACCTCCTTGACGGCGACGACGTCGTTGCCGTCGACCGTCTCGCCGGGGATGCCGTAGGCGGGCGCCCGGTCGGCGGCGGGCCGGGCGACGGCGGTGACGTCGGCGATCGGCGTGTACTCCATGTACAGGTTGTTCTCGCAGACGAACAGGACCGGCAGCTTCCATACGGCGGCCAGGTTGAGGGCTTCGTGGAAGGCGCCGATGTTGGTCGCGCCGTCCCCGAAGAAGGCGACCGCGATCTGACCGGTGCCGCGCAGAAGGGCCGACCACGCGGCACCGGCCGCCAGGGGGAGGTGGGCGCCGACGATGGCGTAGGAGCCGAGCATGCCGGTGGCCGCCTTGGTGAGGTGCATGGAGCCGCCCTTGGCCCCGCACAACCCCGTTGCCCGGCTCATGAGTTCGGCGAGGCACTCCTCGGGAGTGGCTCCTCGGGCCAGCGCGTGATGGTGGCCCCGGTAGGTGGCGAAGACGTAGTCGTCGGCGCGCAGCGCGGCGCTCGCGCCGACGGCGATCGCCTCGTGTCCGGCGGCGAGATGGGTGGTGCCCTTGACCAGACCCTGGAGGAAGAGGTCGTGGGCGGCCTTCTCCGTGCGGCGGATGAGGACCATCCGCTCGTACAGGGCGAGGAGTTCGCCGGCCTCCATCAGCGGTCCCCGGTGTTGAGGTGCGACTGCGACTCCCGCCGGGTGTTGAGCTCGCCGCCGACCGTCCAGTACTTGCGGCCCGCCACCAGGAGTTCCTCGGCCGGGAACTTGGTGATGACCTCGCAGCCGTCGGCGGTGACGACGAGTTCCTCCTCGATGCGGGCCGCGGACCAGCCGTCGGCGGCCGGCCAGTAGGTCTCCAGGGCGAACACCATGCCCTCTTCGAGGACTTCGGGGTGGTCGAGGGAGACCAGGCGGCTGAAGATGGGCTTCTCCCAGATGGACAGTCCGACACCGTGCCCGTATTGCAGCGCGAACGCGGCGGTCTCGTCGGCGAAGCCGAACTCCTCGGCGCGCGGCCACACTTGGACGATGTCGGCGGTGGTCGCGCCGGGCCGGACGAGCGCGATCGCCTGGTCCATGTACTCCCGGCACCGGACATAGGCGTCCCGTTGCGCGCCGGACGCGCTGCCGACGGCGAAGGTGCGGTAGTAGCAGGTGCGGTAGCCGAGGTGGCTGTGCAGGATGTCGAAGAAGGCGGGGTCGCCGGGGCGGATGAGACGGTCGCTGTAGACGTGCGGGTGGGGTGAACAGCGTTCCCCGGAGATGGCGTTGACGCCTTCGACGTACTCGCTGCCGAGGTCGTACAGGACCTTGCTGACCAGTCCGACGCACTCGTTCTCGCGCACGCCCGGCCGCAGATACCCGTACAGCTCCTCGTAGGCGGCGTCCACCATCGCGCAGGCCTGGGTGAGCAGGGAGATCTCGTCGCCGGTCTTGATGCGGCGGGCCTCCAGGAAGACCTGCTGGCCGTCGACGACGTCGATGCCCTCGGCGCGCAGCGCGGCGAGGATCGGCATCTCGGCGACGTCGATGCCCAACGGCTCGTCCGCCAGGCCGTGTTCGCGCAGTTCGGCGGCGATCTTCGCGGCGACGTCCTCGGCGATCCCGGCGTCCGGGTGGAACGCGCCGCGGAGCGTGGAGATCCCGGCGCGGGCGCCGGTGGGCGGGCCTTCCTTGCCCTCGCTGTAGTCGAGCCAGGGGTTGTACAGCTGGTGGTGCCGGGCGGCGGAGCCGAAGTCCCAGACGACCGGGTCGCCGCCGCGGGTCAGCAGGGCGAAGCGGATCAGCTTGTCCATCGCCCAGGTGCCGATGTGCGTGGCGGTCATGTAGCGGATGTTGGCGAAGTCGAAGCTCAGCACCGCGCCGAGCGAGGAACGGTTCAGGGTCTCGTGCAGCCGGGCCAGCCGCTGGGTGCGGAGCCGGTCCAGGTCGACGCGCTGTTCCCAGTCGACGGCGTTGGGTCCGAATGTGCGGATCGCCATGGCGACCACCCCCACTGCGGAGTCAACGACCGCGCCCCGCAAGTGTCAAGTGCTACTGAACACTCTGGCCGGTCACGAACCACACCCCCACGGCCGGTTCGGCCCCGTCGTTGCGATAGCGGTGCGGAGTCGTCGACTCGAACGACACGGCGTCGCCGGGCCCCAGGACACGCTCCTCGAAGCCGAGGGTGAGGACGAGTTCGCCGGAGGTGAGATAGCCGTACTCCGTGCCCGCGTGCCGCATCAGACCGCCGGAGGTGGAGGAGGCACCCCCGGGCCGGTAGGTGACGAGGAGGAAGTCGACGTCGGTGCCGGGGAGATGCCCCAGCCGCTCCCACACGACCCCCGAGTCCAGCTCCAGCACCTCCCGCTCCAACGGTGTGACCAGGGGTCCGATGCGCAGACCGGGGTCGGCGGCGAAGGCGGCGACGGGGTGCGGCGCGAGGGCGCCGGCCGTCGCCGCGGCGGGCTCCCGCGCCTCGAAGAGCGACTCGACGGAGATGCCCAGCGCGGTGGTGATCGCGTACAGCGTGCTCACCGAGGGCTGGCTCTTTCCGGTCTCGATCTGCGAGACGAGGCTCGCGGAAACCCCGACCTCCCGCGCGAGGCCCCGCAGACTCAGCCCGCTCTCCAGGCGCGCCCGCCGGATGCGCGCGCCGACCGGCGGCACGGGGGCAGGGGACACGGACGGCTCCTCTCCGAGACGGGCGATGTGCAGCTCCATTGAACAGCCGGGTCGACCCAATGGTCGACCCCCGCCCGTCCCGGTCATGGCCGTTCGGCGGCTGAGGCCGTCTCCTAGTCGCCCGAGCGGATCAGCCCGGTCAGATACCGCCACAGCGACGACCGCCGCTTGACCGACTGATCCGGCACCTCCGAAGCCGCCGGTACGTCCGCCTCGGGCTCCGCGGGCTTCACCGGTGCCGGCGCCACCGTCCCGTTCAGCTCGTAGCGCACCGGCAGCGAGCGCAGGCCCCGCATGAACGGCGAGGAGCGCCAAGGGAGTTGGTCGACCGGCAGGGCCGGTTCCAGATGGCCGAACCGCTCGACGATACGGCTGACCCCGGCCGCGGCGATCGTCGAGGCCAGCTCCCGTGCCGGGCACTGCCGGGGTCCCGCGCCCCACGCCAGGTGGGCGCGGCTGCTGATGCTGGAGGAGCCCGGTGCCGTCTGCCCGGCGAACAGCGGGTCGGCGTGCGCGGCGGAGGAGGAGACCCACACGGGGTCACCGGCGCGGATGGTGTACGCGCCGAGCGGGGTGTCGGCGGCGGCGAACCGAGGCACGAAGTTGACCAGGGGCGGCTTGCGCATGACGACCCGGTTCATGGTCTCCCGGATCATCCCGGCGGACAGGGTGTGCCGCACCCCGCCGTCGCTCTCCCCGGAGATCACCTCGACGACGGTGTTGGAGATGAGGATCCCGACGTGGTCGGAGGTCATGCCGAGCAGCATGAACAGCTCGCGGGCCAGTTCGTCGACCGTGAGGTCCGGGTGGGCGGCGATGAGGTGGGAGGGAAAGTCGTCGCCGGGCTCCGCCATCTTGGCGGCGGCCAGCTCCGAGAGCGTCACCAGGAGCCGCGCCAGGGCGGGTTCGGCGTCGGGGCCGGCGTCCAGGACGCGCCACATGTCCATGAGGGCGTCGTCGCCCTGCGAGCCGGGGAAGCCGAGCAGATGGCTCGCCGCCATCAGCGGCAGCGGGCGGGAGAACTGCGCGGACAGGTCGGCGAGGCCCGTACGGCCGCCCTGCGCGAGCAGGTCGATCAGCTCGTCGGCGTAGCCGGTGACGGCGGCCTTGAGCCGCTTGGCCTGCGGCTGGCGCGGGTCCTGGAAGGGCCGGAGGGCGGTGTCCCAGGCGCCACGGAGCCGGGGGTAGCCGGGACCGCCCTGGATCAGAACGTGGTTGACCTCCAGGGAGGGGCCGAGCGGCCAGTCGGCGGGCACCCGGCCCTCCGTGCGGGCCCGCCAGTTCTCCAGGCCCTTCGGCCAGCCGGCGTCGTCCTGGAGCACCTGGAGCGACTCGCGGTAGCCGAGCACCAGCCAGGCGGGCACGCCGAGCAGGTCCACCGGCGCCACCGGGCCGTACCGTTCCCGCAGCCGCTCGTAGACGAGCGCGGGGCGGGTCTCGTAGTCCCGGGTCAACAGCGGTTCCGGGGCCAGGTCTTCCAGTCGTACGCCCTCCGACGCCGCTTCCTCTTCGACCTCTGGGAATTCCATGATGCCGTCGCCCCCTTCGACCCCGCCCGTAACGAACCGCACGGAACCCTACTCAAGGCGTCACGGGTATCAAGGGCCGGGGTACTCACCGGTAGCGTTCAGCTCCTCTCTCCCCTCCCCCGCACCAACTCCTCCAGCCGGTCGAACCGTTCGTGCAGGGCCCGGGCCGTCTCATGGGCGAGCCGGTACCGGCGTTTCTGCTCCCGGCCGACGAACCAGGTGGCGAGGGCCGCGGTGACCATGCCGTACGTGGTGATGCCGACGACCATCACCACCGAGCCGACGACCCGGCCCCACGGGGTCACAGGGTAGAAGTCGCCGTATCCGACAGTGGTCGCGGTCTCCACCGACCACCACAGCGCCTTCGGGTACGACGTCAGACTGGCGCCCCGAGCCCCCTCCTCGGCGGCCACCACCGCCCACGAGCCGAGGAGCATCACTGCCACGAGCACGGCCGTGGCGCCGCCCGCCGCCTTCACATGGAGCGACCTGCCCTCCCGGCCGAGCAACGACTCCACGACCCTGGCGAGGAATCCGGGCAGCATGTCGACTCCTTTCGATCCGGGCACACCTCGGGACCAGTGTCGGGGCCGGGGCGCGGGCGGGCATTCCGGGCGGGTCGTTCGGGTCGCCGCGTCCCCCACCCGTCACTTCCGCCCGTTCCGCGGACAGCTTGATCACCCGGCGGCAGAATGGCAGCGTCGGCCGGGGGCGCCGCGGCCGTCGGGGCGAGGAGAGGACTGGACGTGAGTGACGGGTCGTCGCGGCTGAACACCGCTGTCGCGCACAACGCGCGCGTGTGGAACTACTGGATCGGCGGCAAGGACAACTACGAGGTCGACCAGCGGGTCGGCGAGCAGGTCGCCGGAATGTTCCCGGTCATCCGGGACATCGCCCGCGCCGACCGCGAGTTCCTGGGCCGCGCGGTGCGCCATCTGGCCGCCGAGCGCGGGGTGCGGCAGTTCCTGGACATCGGCACGGGCCTGCCGACCTCGGAGAACACCCACGAGATCGCCCAGCGGATCGCGCCGGACGCGCGGATCGTCTACGTCGACAACGACCCCATCGTCCTCACCTACGCCCGTACCCTGCTGACCAGCACCCCCGAGGGCGTCACCGACTACATCGACGCCGATGTGCACGATCCGGAGGCGATCCTCGAACGCGCCGCGCGCACCCTGGACTTCACCCGGCCGGTCGCGGTGATGATGCTGGGCATCCTCAACTTCGTCCTGGACTACGAGAAGGCGCGGGACATCGTCCGCCGGGTGCTGGCCGCCGTCCCCTCCGGCAGCTGCCTGGTGCTGACCCACCCCACCTTCGACGACGACCTCGGCGGCGCCGGCCAGATCCCGGCCATGAGGTTCTGGAACGAGAACGCCACCCCGCCGATCACCGCCCGCAGCGGTGCGGAGATCGCCGCGTTCTTCGAGGGACTGGAGTTCCTGGAGCCGGGCCTGGTGTCGTGCTCGCGGTGGCGGGCCGACGCCGACTCCCCGGGCGCGGTACCGCAGTTCGGCGCGGTGGCCGTGAAACCCTGACCGCGGTAGCCCAGGCCGTCGTGGAGGACGTATGACCCCCCTTGCTGACCTCGCCGACCCCGTACCCGGCGGACGCCCCGGTGACGTCGAGCGCGCCACCGCGCTGAGCGGCGAACTGTCCGGGAGAGGCGTGCACGGGATCGTGCTCTCCTACGTCGACACCGCGGGCGTCGGCCGGGTGAAGACGGTCCCGACGGCGAAGCTCGCCTCGGCGGCGGCCTGGGGTGTCGGCATGTCCCCGGTCTTCGACACCTTCCTCGCGAACGACTCCATCGTCACCACCGACGTCCTCGGCTCCCCGGACGGTGACCTGCGCCTCTACCCCGACCTCGACCAACTCGCGGTCCTGGCCGGGCAGCCCGGCTGGGCCTGGGCGCCGGTCGACCGCATCACCCAGGAGGGCGAACGCCACCCGGGCTGCACCCGCACCCTCCTGCGCCGGATCGTCACGGACGCGGCGGAGCGGCACGGCATCAGCTTCAAGGCGGCCGTCGAGATCGAGTGGGCGGTCGGCCAAGGCCCGTCGGCGGACGGGGAGTTCGTCCCCGCCCTGTCGGGTCCCGCGTACGGCGCGATCCGCCAGGTCGAACTGAGCGACTGCACCGCCGACTTGCTGGCGGCCCTGGCGGCGCAGGGCGTCGACGTCGACCAGCTCCATCCCGAGTACGCGGCGGGCCAGTTCGAGATCTCGGTGGGCGCCCTCGACCCGGTGGCGGCGGCCGACTGCAGTGTGCTGGTACGGCAGACGATCCGCGCGGTGGCCGGGCGCCACGGTCTCGTGGTGTCGTTCGCCCCGGCGGTCTTCGCCGAGGGCGTCGGCAACGGCGGCCACCTCCACCTCTCCGCCTGGCGCGAGGGCGTGAACCTCCACACCGGCGGTGACCGCAGGTACGGCATGACGGCGGAGGCGGAGGCGTTCGCGGCCGGGGTGCTGAGTCACCTGCCCGCCCTGACGGCGGTCACCGCCCCCAGCCCGGCCAGCTATCTGCGTCTCAAACCCTCCCAGTGGGCAGGGGTGTTCACCGCCTGGGGCCGCGAAACCCGCGAGGCCGCGGTACGGATCGTCACCGGCACCCTGGGCCTGCGCGACCAGGCCGCCAACCTGGAGGTCAAGCCGGTCGACCTGGCCGCCAACCCGTATCTGGCGCTGGGGAGCGTCATCGCGGCGGGCCTGGACGGCGTCACGTCGGCGGCGAGGCTGCCCGAGGAGATCACCGGTGACCCCGCCCGCCTCACGGCCGAGGAGGCGAAGGCGCGTGACGTACGCCGACTGCCGACCTCGCTGACCGAGGCGGTGACGGAGTTCCGCGCCGACGGCGTACTGCGCGACGCCCTCGGCCCGGTCCTCGCCGACGCCGTCATCGCCGTACGAGAAGGAGAGATCGCGGCCGTCCACGGCTGGGACCCCGAGCGGATCGCGGCGGCGTACCGCTGGAAGTACTGACATGAGCGCGGTCCACGAGGCGCTCGCCGCCCTGAGCCTGGTCGACCACCACTGCCACGGTGTGGCCACCACCGACCTGGACCGGCCCGCCTTCGAGTCCCTCCTCACCGAGGGCGACCGCTGGCCGGGCAGCTCGCCCTTCGACACCCCCGTGGGCGTGGCGGTACGCCGCCACTGCGCGCCCCTGCTGGACCTGGACCGGCACGCCCCGCCGGAGGAGTACCTGTCGCGGCGGGCGGAGGTCGGCTGGCAGGAGGTGAACCGGCGCTTCCTGGCCGCCTCGGGGACGGGCACGTACTGCGTGGACACGGGATTCGGCCCGACGGAACTGGCGGCCGACGACGTGTACGAGGTCGTGCGGCTGGAGAGCGTCGAGGAGGCGCTGGCGGCCGAGGGGGTGGAGCCGGACGCCTATGCGGAGGCCTTCGGCTCGGCCGTGCGGACGGCGGTGGGGCGGCCGGGTGTGGTGGCGGTGAAGTCGGTGGCGGCGTACCGGACGGGCTTCGAGCTGGACCCGGCGCGTCCGTCGGCGGCGGAGGTCGAGCGGGCGGCTCGGGACCGGCTGGCGGCGGGCGGCCGCCTGGAGGACCCGGTCCTGGTCCGCAACCTGCTGTGGACGGCCGTCGACGTGGGCCTCCCCCTGCAGCTGCACACCGGGTTCGGCGACAACGACATCCGGCTGCACCGGGTGGACCCCACCCATCTCACGGACTGGCTGCATCTGACAGCGGGCACGATCCCTGTCATGCTCCTGCACTGCTGGCCGTACCAGCGCCAGGCGGCCTACCTGGCGGCGGTCTTCGAGCAGGTGTATCTGGACGTCGGCCTCACACTCCACCACGTGGGCCCGGCACGGGCGCGGGCGGTCCTTGAGGAGGCACTGGAGATCACACCGTTCCGCAAACTGCTGTACAGCTCCGACGCGTACGGTCTCGCGGAGTTCTACGCGCTGGGCGCGCTGTCCTTCCGCCGGGGCCTGGGCGAACTGCTCCAGGACCGGGTGGCCGCCGACGAACTGAGCCCGTCCGACGCGCTACGGCTCGCGGAGTGGGCGGGAGCACACAATGCGCGCCGGGTCTACCGCCTTTCCGGCCCCTCCTGAAAGTATGATCAAGCAATGTCTGACATGACCGAAACCACGCCCGGCTGGCTGACGACGGACGACCTCGAGCAGGCGCGCGCCCGGATGCCGATCCTGTACGTCGAGGCCGTGCCCGTGCGGGTCGACGACAGCGGCGAAGTCACCAGCGTCGGCCTGCTGCTGCGGATCGGACCCGACGGGACGGTCAGCCGGACGCTGGTCTCCGGCCGCGTGCTGCACCACGAGCGCGTCCGCGACGCCCTCATGCGCAACCTGGAGAAGGACCTGGGCCCGGTGGCACTGCCCCGCATCCCGGCGGCCCCGCAGCCCTTCACGGTGGCCGAGTACTTCCCGACGCAGGGCATCACGCCGTACCACGACCCGCGTCAGCACGCGGTGTCACTGGCCTACGTCGTCCCGGTCACCGGCGACTGCCGCCCCCGCCAGGACGCCCTGGACCTGGTCTGGTTCAGCCCGCAGGAGGCCGTGTCGGAGGCGGTCCAGAGCGAGATGCCGGGCGGACACGGCGTACTCCTCAAGCAGGCCCTGGCCCACCTGGGCTGCGCGGTCTGAGCAGCTCCGGTCAGCTTTCTTCGGCCTTGCGCTGGCTCGTGCCCGGCTCACCGGTGTCCCGCTTCCACTCGACGACCAGCTCGTCCTTCGTCCCGAAGCGGACCAGGTGCCGTCCCACCACGTCCTCCAGCACGGCCAGCACCTCGGCATCACCCGCCTCCACGACGAGCAGCAGCGCACCCTCGACGGCGGTGAGGGTGCCGGTGCCGCCCTGGAACACGATGCCGCCCTCGCCGGTGTCCTCGTCCCAGGTGGTCGTGGAGCGGCGGCCGAGGTGGGAGGCGAGCTGCTTGGCGTAGCGGGCGGGGCGGTCGGTGGCGACGCGGGCTTCGGAGCGGGGCATGGTGGCCTCCCGAGGTGGCGGGTGCACGAACGGTTCGATAGTGCCGCAGCGACACACCCGACACGCGCGCGGGCCCTCCCTCACGTCCGCACGCTATGAGTGCGCGGCAGGTTGCGCCGGCAGCGCTTGACGCTCGGGGGCAATGAGCGGAAAGTGGGACATATACGTCGTAAACGTACGGCGTCATGGAGTGAAGGAACCGGGCTCATGAGCCCACCGTCGACCGTGCTCGTGACCGGCGGAGCCGGTTTCATCGGCAGTCACGCCTGCGTCGAGCTGCTCGACCACGGCTACGAGGTGATCGTGGTCGACGACTACTCCAACAGCACCCCGCAGGTCCTGACCCGGGTGGAACGGATCGCCGGGCGGTTTGTGGGCGCCGTCTACGAACTGGATGTGCGCGACCGGCGGGCGCTGTCGGCCGTCTTCGACCGGCACGCCGTGGACGCGGTGGTGCACTTCGCCGCGCGCAAGGCCGTCGGCGCCTCGACACGGATGCCCGCCGAGTACTACGACACCAATGTCGGCGGCACGACCGCCCTGCTGCGGACCATGCAGGAGCACGGTGTGCACCGGCTCCTCTTCTCGTCCTCGTGCGCGATCTACGGCGACGCCGGTCCCGGCCCGCTCGACGAGTCCGCGCCGGCCCGCCCGACCAATCCGTACGCCCTCTCGAAGTGGCTCTGCGAACAGATCCTCGCCGACCTCTGCGACCGGCGCCCCGAGTACACCGTGCTGAGCCTGAGGTACTTCAACCCGGCCGGCGCCCACCCCAGCGGACTGCTCGGCGAGGACCCCCGGGGCGAGCCGGACAACCTGATGCCGTACGTCGCCCAGGTGGCGGCCGGCCGACGGGAGCTGCTGCGGGTGTTCGGCGGTGACTATCCCACGCACGACGGCACGGCGGTCCGCGATTATCTGCACGTCATGGACACCGTCGAGGCCCACCGCGTGGCGCTCGACCACCTCGCCGACGCACCCGGCATGCATGTGTACAACCTGGGTGTGGGCAGGGGCAGTTCGGTCCTGGACGTGGTCGCCGCGTACACGGAGGCGGCCGGCCGGGAGGTGCCGTACGAGATCGTGGCCCGGCGGCCCGGTGACGTGGCCGACCTCGTCGCCGACGCGTCGGCCGTGGACCGCGCCTGGGGCTGGCGGCCCACCAGGGACCTGGCCGACATGTGCCGGGACTCCTGGCGGTTCCAGCAGCTCAACCCGCAGGGGTACGCGGGGTCGGCGCGGCATTCAAACGGGAAGCGGTGAGGGGAGCGGAGGGCCGGGGAGCCGTGAGGGCGTAGGCCGTCTCGACCAGGGCGATGTGGCTGAACGCCTGGGGAGCGTTGCCGAGTTGGCGTCCTGCGGCCGGGTCCCACTGCTCGGAGAGCAGACCGACGTCGTTGCGGACGGCGAGGACGCGCTCGAAGGCCTCCCGGGCCTCCCGCCTCCGGCCGGTCGCGGCGAGTGCGTCGGCGTACCAGAGGGAGCAGGCGAGGAACGCGCCCTCGTCGCCCCGCAGTCCGTCCACGCCGTGCGCGCCGGGGCCGTCGGGCGCGTACCGGCGGATGAACCCGCCCTGGTCGAGGCCGCTCATGGCACCGACCGTGGCCCGCACCCGCGCGTCCCCGGCGGGCAGGAAGCCGAGCCGCGGGATGAGCAGCGCCGAGGCGTCCAGGGCCGGAGAGCCGTAGGACTGCACGAAGGAGCGCAGGCGCGGGTCCCAGCCCTCGCGGCACACCTGCCGGTGCACCTCGTCGCGCAGCGCCCGCCACTGTCCCGAGGCGCCGTTCCTGCCGAGGAGGCGGCCCATGCGCAGGGCGCGGTCGGCGGCCACCCAGACCATGACCTTGGAGTGGACGAACTGGCGTGCGGGGCCGCGGACCTGCCACAGGCCCTGGTCCGGTTCCCGCCAGTGCGCCTGGAGGTGCCCCATCATCGCCTCCACCAGGTCCCACAGATGGGCCGGCAGGGGAATGCCCGCCCGGAGCGAGAGATGGAGGGTGTCCAGGACCTCGCCGTACACATCGAGCTGGAACTGGTTCACGGCGGCGTTCCCGAAGCGGACCGGCCGGGATCCCGCGTAGCCGGGCAGCCAGGGCGCCTCGGTCTCCGGGAGCAGCCGCTGGCCGCCGACCCCGTACACGGTCTGCAGGGCGGCCGGGTCGCCCGCGATGGCGCGGACCAGCCAGTCGAGCCAGGCCGTCGCCTCCTCGCGGTAGCCGCTGCGCAGCAGACAGGACAGGGCGAGGGTGGAGTCGCGCAGCCAGCAGTACCGGTGGTCCCAGTTGCGCTCGCCGCCGAGGCAGCCGGGCAGCGAGGTCGTCGGGGCGGCGACGATGCCGCCGGTGGGCGCGTAGGTGAGCGCCTTGAGGGTGATGAGGGACCGCACCACGGCGTCCCGCCACGGCCCCTCGTAACGGCACTGCCCGCTCCACTGCCGCCAGAAGTCGGCGGTCTCCTTCAGCACGGTCTCCGCGGGGACGAACAGCGGGGCGGGCGGTTGGGGCAGATGGGAGGGCGCCCACACGAGGGTGAGGGCCACCTTCCGTCCGGCCGCGACGGTGAAGTCCAGCACGGTGGCGTCCTGGCCGTGCCCGGCCCGCACCGGGCCGTCGGCGTTGAGCCACACGGCGTCGGGCCCGGCGACCGCGACCGTGCAGCCGTCGCTCACCCGCACCCACGGCTGCACCCGGCCGTGGTGAAACCGCAGCCGCAGCTCGCTGCGCATCGGCACGGCACCCGAGACCCCCTCCACCAGCCGTACCAGGCACGGCAGTTGGGTGCGCGGCGGCATGAAGTCCGTCACCCGCACCGTCCCGGCCCCGGTCTCCCACTCCGATACGAGGACCAGCGTGTCCGGCTCGTACCGGCGGCGGGTGCAGGGGCCGCGGGCCACGGGGGACACCCGCCAGTAGCCGTTGTCCCGCGTCCCCAGCAGGGCGGCCAGACAGGCGGGTGAGTCGAAGCGGGGCAGGCACAGCCAGTCGACGCGGCCGGTGGTGCCTACCATGGCGGCGGTCTCCAGGTCGCTGAGGAGGGCGTAGTCCTCGATGGGCGCGTTCATGACCGAAGTCGCTCCCCGTCACGCCGCCCCCTGCTCGGACCGCTGCAGCAGCGGTTCCCACCAGGAGCGATGTGTGCGGTACCAGGCGACGGTCTCCGCGAGTCCGGTCGCCAGGTCCTTGTCCGGTGCGTAGCCGAGTTCTGTGCGGATCTTCGTAAAGTCGGCCGAGCAGCGGCTGTCCTGGTCCTCGGAGGCTTCGACGGACTCCACCATGTGCCAGTACGCGCCGCACTCGCGCAGCAGCAGGCCGGTCAGTTCACGGTCGGACAGTTCGTTGCCGCCACCGATGTTGTACACCTCGCCCGGGCGGCCGTGGGTGCGGACGAGTTCAACGCCTCGGACATGGTCGTCGATGTGGATCCAGTCGCGGACGTTCAGGCCTTGGCCGCGCAGCCGCACCGGTCTGCCCTTCAGCAGACAGGCGATGGACATCGGCACGACTGCCTCGGGGGACTGCTGAGGTCCATAGGTGGCGGAGCAGCGGACAACCCGTACGTCCAGGCCGTGGGTGCGGTGATGGGCGAGGGCGATCAGGTCGGCCGCGGCCTTCGAGGCGGCGTACGGCGAGTTGGGGCGCAGCGGATCGGTCTCGGGGCACGAGCCGGCCCGGATCGATCCGTAGACCTCGTCGGTGGAGATGTGGACGAAGGTGCGCAGGCCGTCCCGGAGGGCCGCGGCCAGCAGGGTGTGCGTGCCCATGACGTTCGTACGGAGGAATCCGTCGGCGTCCGGTCCACAGGGCCGGACGGGCGACTGTGCGGCGAAGTGCACCACCTGGTCGTGCTCGGAGACGAGCTTGCCGACGAGTTCCGCGTCGCAGATGTCGCCCCGGACGGAGGTGAACCGCCCCGCCGCCTGCATCTCCTGCCGGTCCAGGACGGTCACCGCTACACCCGGCGGGCCGTCCGGACCGAGCAACGCGCGGACGTAGTGGGAGCCGACGAATCCGGCTCCGCCGGTGACCAGGATGCGGGTGGTGGTCATGACGGGACCTGTGCCTTGCTGCGGGCCCGGCGCCGACGGCGACGGCAGCTGCGCCGTCGGCGCCTCGATCCCCGCGGAGGAGGAAGCCGTATATTTACGCTGTATACGTACATCATGACCCTGCAGCCCGTCCGGGTCAACCAGCACCGCTCTTGACACCATCCACAAGGGGGATAAAAGTGTATATATACGCTGTAAACGTACGGGGGCCGAGCTAGGGAAGTGGAAAAAGCTCGTGCGGTGCGTCGTTCAGCCTCTTCAACACCCGGAGCAGCTCCGGGTGGTCGGCCAGTTCTCCGCCCCGGTACTCCCAGGAGAAGGTCAGCTGGCCCACCCAGTCGGAGCGCTGCCACTGGGCGATCATGCCGGAGAGCTCATCGGCCGTGGGCCAGCGCCACTGCTCGAAGGAGAACGCCTGGAGCATCCCCATGTACCTGGTGACACCGACCTCACGCAGCCGGTCGAGGGTGCGGGGGATCTTCGACCAGTCGCACGCCTCGCCGACCAGACACGGGTACACGTTGACACTCATCACGTCCGTCGCGCCGCGGAACGCCGCGAAGTGCTCGGGCCGGTCGACGTTGACGACCGTGAAGCGCTCGGTGTCCGGGTCGAGGGCCCGTACGAGCGCCGCCCGGTCGCGCACGTCCGCGGCGGCCAGGGGGCAGTTGAGGTCGGTGTTGGGCTCGTCCGCCACGAAGTAGCCGGCGACCCGGGGCGAGCGCGCCAGGCCGTACCGCTCGAAGCGCTCCCTGACCTCGGTGTCGCTCCAGTTCCAGACGCAGCGCTTCTTGTCGTACCCGCCGAGCCACACCAGGGCACGCTGCCCGGTGCCGATCTTCGAGACCTGCTCGGGCGTGACGTCGGCCAGCGAGTAGCCGTACCGCGCGGTGGCCGGGTCCGTGGTGTTGAGAGCGACCGAGAGGAAGCCGCCCGCGAGCGCGGTACCGCTGGGCTCGCCCGGCGAGGAGGTCTCCTGACAGGAGAGCGTCGCCGCCGGCAGCAGACCGGCGAGGAGCAGCGCGCAAAGCCGGGGGCGCCACCTCCGCCGGGCGTGGAGATCGAGCATCGACATGTCTCCCGTGTGCACCGGACGGTTTCGCGAATCAGAACAAAAGCCTTTTTTCGAGCCTACTGAGGATGTGCGATGGAATTCAACGAAGCTCTGCGCCGCACCGTCGGTGGACACTGGCGGCTGCTCGTGCTGTTCGTCGTCCTGCCGATGCTCGTCGTGGGCGCTCTCGAACTCCGTGACGGACGGGCGTACGTCTCCAAGGCGCGCGTCCAGGCCTCCGCCACGCTGCCCGCGACGGATGTCCAGGCCAACGCCATGCTGAGCCGTGTGAAGGCCGTCGCCACCAGCAGTTCCGTCGTGTCGACGGCCCTCAAGGAGTCGAAGGTCACCGATCGCACCCCGGCTCAGGTGGCCAAGGAGACCAGGGTCGCCCGGCTGGGCGGCTCTTCGGTGTTCACCGTCAAGGTCACCGACGCCGACCCCAGAACGGCGGAGAAGCTCGCCGGCGCGGTGTCCGAGGAACTCGTGGCCTTCTTCAACGGCACAGGAAACCTGCTGGTCACACAGCTGACGGACCGTGAGGGCACCCTCCACGACGAGCGGGTGCGAGTCGCCGGTGAACTGCCGGGTGCCAAGGACGCCGCGGAGTCCGGACGGCTCACCGCCGAACTGAGCTCCCTCGACCAGCAGATACTCGATGTCCAGGCCTCACTGCGCGCGGCGCAGGCGGCCGGCCTCGGCGACCGGACGGCCTCGCTCCTCTCCCCCGCCAGCGACGCGGTCTCCGTGGCGCCGCTGAGCGGCACCGACCTGGCACTGGCCGGGATGGGTGGGCTCGTCGCCGGACTGCTCCTGGTGACACTGCTCGAGGTGCTCAGGCCGCATGTGGCGGGGCCCGGCGCGTTCGCCCGCGAACTCGACGCCCCCGTACTGGGCCGGCTCCGCGCGGCCGACCGGTCCGACCACAAGGCCGATGTCGGCGCACGGCCCTCGTTCGACACCGAGACGGTCGTCGCACTCCGCCGTGCCGTCACCCGCACCAGAGCCGGGACTGTGGTGCTGACAGGACCGGCCGGTGAGCAGCGCATGAGCGCCCTCGCGGCGGAACTCGAAGCGGGCCTCGACCTGTCCGTCGCCCCCGTCGCCAAGGCGGAAGCGGTGCTCCGGGACGGTCGCCCCAGCGGAGCACACTCCATGGGGCCGATGCCCGACGGCAACGGCGGGCAGGAGCGCTCCGGGCTCATCCGCACCCTGACCACCTCGCGCATCCGTGAGGCGACGGCCCTCACGGACGGCCGAACGGCGTCCCGGCCCGCCGTCGCCGTCCGGGTGCGCGCGCTGCACCAGGTGGACGACGTCTCCGACGGCGCCCACCACGCCCTGGTCGCGGTGGAACCCGACCTCCCGTCGCACACCGAGCTGCGCAGGGTGCTCAACCTCGTGGCCACGACCGGGTGGCAGGTCATCGGCGTCCTGGGCGATCCCGACCGGCGCAAGGAGCGCAGGGCGAAGCGATCGGAGCTCGACTGATGCACGCTCACCTGATCCAGGCTGGGGAACGCCTCCTGCTGGACTGCCCATCGACCCAGCTGTCCCGGTTGCTCGTCGAAGGCGGGGCCGGGGCATGGCGACCGGGCGGCCCGGACAGCACCGACGTGCATGTCGAAGTGCAGCCGCGGCACGGCCCGTTCGATGTGCGCGGGTGGACGCCGCTCACCCGCGGCGGATACACCCGGGACGGCGCGGTGGTCCTGGGCAACGCCTGCGGCAGCGGCTTCGACCTGAGACTGACGGCCGATGCCCGGCAACTGCGGGTGGAGGCCCGATGGCACCCTCCGGCCAGAGAGCGCCTCGCCGCGCGGCTGCTGCGGTCCCGCTTCCACCTGCTGGCACGAGCGACGCTGCTCCAGTACCCGGCGCTGTGGTGGGCCGGCTGCCGGGGCCGGGTGCCGGTGCACGCAAGTGCGGTCACCGTCGGCTCGGCGGTCCCCCTGCTGGCCGGGCCGGGCGGGACCGGCCGGTCGACGCTGGTGCTGGGTGCCGTCACGGCCGGCGGGCACGCCTGCTCCGACAACCTGTGCGTCACCGACGGCCGCGCTGTCCACGGCCTGGTCGAGCCGATGCGCATCCGGGACGGCGGCGGCCGGCGCATGTCCTACGGGCGCACCGAGCGTCCGCTGCCTGGGCGCGTGGACACCCTGCGCCCGGACCGGCTCGTGGTCCTGCGCAGGACCGGCTCGGGCCGACCGGCGGTGCGTCCCCTGGACCCCGTCCAGGCGGCACGGTCCCTGGTCACCGGCACCTACCTGGCCGGGGAACTGCGCCGTTACTGGTCCTTCTCGGCGGCCCTCGCTCTGGGGACGGGGCGAGGGCCCGCCCACCCTCCGATCACTGCCACGGCCCTGGAGATCGCCCGGCGGCTTCCGACGCTCGAACTGACGCTCGGCGACCGGTCGGAGGAGGGGCTCGACGCGCTGTACCGCCTCGCCGCCGAGGCCCCGCGGCAGGTGGAGGCGACGCCATGAACAGACTGCGGGTGGCCACCGTCATCACCCGGTTCGAGGCCGGGGCCGGCATCGTCGCCCTGCGCGGTGCCCAAGCGCTGGATCCGGCCGCGTACCGCACAACGATCGTCACGGGCCAGGGCGACCGGCTGCTCCGCCTCGCCGCCGAGTCCGGCATCGAGGTGGTCGTCGAGCCGGCCCTGCGCTCGCCGATCGCACCCGTCGACGACCTGCTCGCACTGCGCCGGCTGACCCGGCTGTTCGCGCGGCGGGAGTTCGACGTCGTGCACACGCACAGCGCCAAGGCGGGAATACTGGGGCGGTTGGCGGCCCACCGGACCGGGGTGCAGCGTGTCGTCCACACGTTCCACGGGCTGCCGTACCACGAGTTCCAATCGGCCGCCCGGCGCGGCGCGTACATCGGGATCGAGCGGCGGGTCGGGCGTCTCACCGACGTGGCGCTGTGTGTGGGCTCGGCCGTGTCTGTCGAGGTCGTGCGCAGGGGCCTGGTGCCGCCGGAGCGGGTCCGCACCATCGGTGTCCCGGTAGAACTCGACGCACCGGCCAGGACGCCCGCCGCCCGGATCCGGGCCCGCGACGCGCTCGGCCTGGCCGGGCGGGGCCATGTGGTGGGAGCCGTCGGACGGCTCGCCTACCAGAAGAATCCCGAGGCCTTCGTCCGCGCACTCATCGCGCTGGGCCGGTCCGATGTCACCGGCGTGTGGATCGGTGGGGGCGAACTGACCCGGTCCGTACGGGAGTTGATCACCAGCGAGCGGGCGCCGGTGATCCTCGCCGGGGAGCGCTCCGACGTACCCGATCTGCTCCCGGCCTTCGATGTGTTCGCCCTGCCGAGCCGGTACGAGGGGCTCCCGGTCGCCGTCGTCGAGGCGATGGCCTGCGGGATCCCGGTCGTGGCCACGGCCGTCAACTCGGTACCGGACGTGGTGGTACCGGGCCGGACCGGTCTGCTCGTGCCCCCGCAGCGGCCCGACCTGCTCGCCCGCGCGGTCGGTCATCTGCTGGACCATCCGCGGGAGGCGGACCGGCTCGCAGCCGAGGCCAGATCCCTGATCGGCGACGGCTTCAGCGGCAAGGCGCTGGGCGAGGAACTGGCCGCCGCCTACCACCCCGAACCCATCTGATCCGAGGAGTTCCCGTGCGCGTCGACATCATCAACGGAACGCACCTCGGTCCCGTGGATCAATCCGGTGCCGGTCTCACCGTGTTCGACAGCGCCGAGGCCCCGGCCGACCCGACGCTGCTGGCCAGAGTCCGCCGGGGCACCGAGGCGGTGGATCTGGCCGCGCCGCCTGTGGTGCTGCCGGACTTCTGCCACAAGGGCAAGTCGGAGATGCCGTCCAGCATCGCGGTGGCCACCCGGGGCGCGATCCGGCCCGCTCTCACCGACGCGGCACTGAACTGCGGCATGGCACTCGCCGTGCTGGACGTGCCCCGCCCCTCCCCCGCCGCCGTCGAGGACTTCTACGGCCGGGTCCGTCGGCGGTACCCGGACCCGCCGCGCTGGAAGTTCGAGCTCTCCCGCGCCGAGGTGCTGCGAGCCGCCGTCGAAGGGGCCGGGTTCGCCGCGGAACGGTTCGGCCTCGACGCCGCGGACCTGGAGCGGATCGAGGAGTTCGGTCACCTCCCCGTCGAGGAGTACGGCGGCGCCCGCCGCGCCCGCCGTGAACTGCCGTGGCTGTGCGTGCAGTTGGCTCGGCTGCGGTTCGGCGGCATCGGTCCCAGCACCCATTTCCTGGAGTTGCAGGAGGTCGAGGAGGTGCTGGACCCCGGCATCGCCGATCTCCTCGGGGTGCGCGAGGGCCAGGTGACCCTTCAGTTCCACAACGGCGGCGGTGTGCTGACCGGCCAGCTCGGCGAGCTGTACGCGCGGCGGCTGGCGGCGTCCCGGTTGCTGCGCGCCGAGATGGCGGTACAGAAACCGCTGTCGCACCTGCTGGGCGCGGGCAGTCCGGCCGTGGCCCGGCAGCGGTACGCGGCCTATTTCCGGCACGGCTGCCCTCCGTTGTCCGTCGAGGGCGACGAGGGCCGACGGGTGCTGCTCGCCCAACGGCTCGCCATGAACTACGGCTTCGCCTATCGGCTGGCCACGTACGCCACGCTGCGCAGCGTCGCCCGGGTGGCGTTCGGCGCCTCGCTGCGGCTGGTGGTGGATTCCCCGCACAACTCCGTCTATGAGGAACTCGTCGACGGTGAGCCCGCGTTCTTGCACCGGCACAACGCGGCCCGGGCGTGGCCGGCGGAGCTGATGCCGGAGCATCCCGCCTTCGCCCGCACCGGTCAGCCGCTCTTGGTGCCCGGCACTAACCGCACCTCGTCGTTCCTGTGCGTCCCGGCGGCACAGGCGCACCGCAGCCTCTACACCGCGTGCCATGGAACGGGCAGCATCATCGGGGCGTTCGAGCGCAGCGGCCGCAGCGGACCGGACCCCCGGCACCGGCACACCCTGCGCTTCACCTACGACCGGCTCACACCGCGCAGTGTGCCCCAGCTGGACGACGTCGGCGTCGACGCGGCGATGGCCATCCTGTCCGGCAACGGCCTGGCCCGGCCGGTCGCCCGGCTACGACCGTTCGCGGTGCTGTCATGACGGCCGCGGCACGGGACCGGCTCCGGCACGAACTGCTCCCCCCGGGGCGACGGTATCTGGCGCTGCCGTCCCGACGGCATCCGCTCGTGGTGGCCGAGGACCGGCCGGCGGTGCTGTCCTATGTGCGCGAGTCGCTCCTGGCCGTGCCGCCGCCGCTCCCGACCTGGCTCTACCCGGCCGCGCGGGCCGCGCTGACCGTGCCGGCGGTGCGACGCTGTATGCCGGGGCTGACGATACCCACGCGGGATGCGGCGGTCGTGACGGACCGGGGCGCCGAGCAACTGCCGGACGGAACCCGCGTCGACGGCACCGTGGAGCAACTGCTCGCCGGGGCTGGCCCCTTGGTCCTGCTGGAGCACAGTCACGACCCTGCCGCCCGTATCATCCTGCTGATGTTCCCGACCGGCTCGGACCGGCCCGCTCTGGCGGTGAAGATCCCGGTCGGGCCCGTCGGCGCGGCCGCCGTGGTCCGGGAGGCCGAACGGCTGCGGGCCGTCACCGCGCTGCCCCTGGGCCGGCTCCGGCAGACCGTGCCCACCGTCGTGGGACTGCTGAGGCACGCGGATCTGCCGGCGCTGGCGACCACGGCCCTGCTCGGGGTGCCGATGCTGGTCGCGTACCACCGGCCGGGCCACCACACCCGTCGGGAACCGGTGTACGGCGACTTCGGCGCGGCGGCGGCATGGCTCGCCGACTTCCAGTCGGGCACCGAGGGCGACACCGTCCCGCTGGACCTCGGGCCCCGGGTGGCTCAGGTCCTGGACCACCGCCCGGACAACCACCGTGCCCGGCGGGAACTGGACACCCTGCGCCGTCGACTGCGGCGGTACACCGCTCCCACGACCGCCGTGCACGGCGACTTCTGGGCCGGGAACGTGCTGCTGCGCGAGGGGCGGGTCTCGGGTGTCGTCGACTGGGAGCACGCACGGACGGCCGGGAGCCCCCTCGCCGACCCCGCCCGCTTCGTCGTGGCCTACTGCGAATACCTCGACCGGCACACCAGGCCCGGGCGCCGGGTTCCGGGTCACCCCGGACTGGTCGCCGGGGAACCCGGGGCGGCCCTGGCCCACGCGCTGGACGGCACGGGCTGGTACCCGCGTCTCGTCCGCGCTTTCCTCGCCTCGGCGCTGCGCCGGCTCGGTCTGCCCCTCGCCTGCGGGCGGGACGCCGTGCTGGCGGAACTGGCCGCGGTGGCCGCCGAGGCCACCGACCCGGGGTTCGCCGACGCACAGACCCGGGCGTTCGTCCGCCTGGCCGCGGCCGAGGAGTCGTCATGACCATCGTGACCGCGGCAGTGCGCGCCCCTGGCCTCGCTCGGGACGAGGGGCTCACGGGCACGGTGGCGAGCGCCGCTTGTGCCGCGATCGTCTTCCAGCCGATCCTGCGCCCGGCAGGCCCCGGCAACAGCTCGCCGGTGGACGTCCTCACCCTTGCCACCGTCCTGCTGAGCGTCCTGTGGGCGGCGACCTGCGGACGCCGGCTCGGCGCCCCGTACTGCCTGGCAGGCGGTCTGATGCTGCTGAGCGGCGCGGTCGCCGGGCTGGCGGGGCCGCTCCCCAGCACCTCGCTGATGAACCTCGGCAAGGAACTCCTCCTGCTGGCCTGGTGCGTCGCGCTGTACAACATCGCCCGCCGTCCCGGCGTCCTGCGGCTGCTCACCGCGTCGTTCGCGTACGCGGCCGTGGTCTGGGCGTCGGTCCTGGTGACCGCCACGTTCCTGCATCTCACCGCGGTCGAGGGGATCTCCCCGACCGAGGGCGACCGGAAGTTGTTCACCCTGGGCGACCCCAACTACGCCGCCACGTACTGGGTGGTGTCGCTCCTGATGGTGTACGCGGCCCAGCGCCCCCGCTCCGCGGTGCTGCGCTGGTACGGATACACGATGCTCGTCTGGGCCCTGCTGCTCAGTCAGTCGAACGGCGGTGTCCTGGAGCTGGGCGTCGCGCTGGTCTTCCTCTTCGCGCACCGGGCCTATCGCGCGAGCGGTCCCGCCGCCGCGACCGCTGTCGTCCTGATCGTCGCCCTCGCGATCGGCGGCGCGCTCAGCGCGGCGAGTCTCACCGACGTACAGGACCGGGCCCGGCAGTCCGACCAGTCGCTGCTGGTCCACACGGTCGGGCGCAGCGGGGCCAGCACCGAGCAGCGCGGCACACTGCTGCGCGAGAGTCTCCAGTTGTACGACCAGCAGTGGCTCACCGGCTCGGGCCCCGGTACGACGAAACAGCTCTTCCAGGACCAGCAGTTCCCGTACGCCAAGGAGGCCCACGACGACTACCTCGCGGCTCTCGTCGAACGCGGGCCGCTCGGCGCGCTGGCCCTGCTGATCCTGCTGGCGTCGGCCGCCTGGCGAGCCTCCCAAGCCCTGCGCGCACCTCCCGGAGCTGGATTCACCGCCCAGGTGCCCCGGCCCGCCGGACTGGTCGCGGCGCTGCTGGCCCTCGCCGTCGCGGGCGCCTACTACGAGGTGCTGCACTTCCGCTTCCTGTGGGTGCTGCTGGCGTTGGCGGCCGTCCTCGCGTCGGCTCCGGAGAAGGACCCGCCATGAAGGGCGCCGTCGAGCGGCGGGCACCGGAACTGGGGCGGCGCAGCATGGTCGGCAACCTGGCGGCGCAGGGCTGTGCGGTGCTCGTGGTCTTCGTCGCCGGTCTGCTCGTGGCCCGGCTCTACGGACCCGAGGTGCTCGGTGAGTACGCGCTGCTGCGCATCATGCCCTGGCTGACGGGTGTCGTGGTCAGCTGCGGACTCCCGCTGGCGAGTGCCTACTTCCTCGCCGGGGACCTGCGCGACGATCCCCGGCTGCGGCCCACCTTGGCGGTGCTCGCCGCCGTGGGTTCGACGGCCGGTGCGCTGCTGTGGCTCGCCCTGGTCCCGGTGCTCGACCGGTTCTTCCCGGGCATTCCGCGGTGGCAGCTGGCCCTGGTCGCCCTCACTGTGATCACCCAGTTGCTCACGGTGTGGGGCAAGGCCTGCTGTCAGGGGCGAGCCGACATGCGGGGGGCCGATCTGGTCATCGTCGCAGAGGAGTTCCTCTTCCTCCCCGCCTTCGGGCTGGCCCTGCTGGCCGGGCTGCGCGACACCGGCGCGGTGGTCGCCGCGCTGCTCGGAGGCGGGGCGGCCGCCACGGCCACCTCGCTCGGCCGGCTGGCCCGCACCGGGTTCGGGCGGCACTGGGGGCGGCCGTCGGCACCGCTCGCCGCTCAAGTGCTGCTCTACGGTGCCCGCGGCCAGTCGGGCAATCTGTTGCTGCTGGTCAACCTCCGGCTGGACTTCCTCGTCGTGGGCGCTCTGTCGGCCCCCGCGGTGCTCGGCGTGTACGCCGTCGCCTCCAAGTTCGCCGAGTTGATGAGGCTGCCCGCCGTGGCGATGCACTACGTGCTCTACCCACGGTTCGCCCGGGACGGCCCGCGGCTGGCCGGCCAGGAGGTACGCCGTATGCTGCCGCGCGCCCTGGCCCTGACCGCCGCGCTGGTTCCGCCGCTGCTGGGCGCCGCCGTGTTCGCACTGCCGCAGTTGTACGGCCCGGCTTTCCGGGACGCAGTCCTCCCGGCCTGCATCCTTTTGGGAGGTCTGGCGTTCGAGGGCGCGACGGCCGTCTGCACCGCCTATCTGTTCGGTGTCGGCCGACCCGGGCTCACCTCCTGCGCGATGGGAGCCGGTGTCGCCGTGACCGTCGTCCTGGACCTGCTGCTCATCCCCCGGTTCGGGGCGGTCGGAGCGGCGGTGGCATCCAGTGCCGCGTACCTGGTCACCGCCGTGGTGCTGGTGGCCCTGACCCGGATCGCGGCCCGACCTCGAAGGAATCGCCATGAGTACGGCATCCGCTCGCTCCGCACCCGTGCACCGGCCCGGCCGTGTCGTCTTCATCGGCGCCGTGCACGAGGCCCAGGCGGCGCTGACCGCCCTGCTCCGCTCGCCGCTGGTCCATCTCACGGCCGTGGTCACTCCGCCTGACGACGACCTGCACAAGCTGGCGGGCGCGGCAGAACTGTCCGTCGCCGCCCGCGCCACCGGGGTACCCGTCCTGCGCGAGTCGGACCTCAACACCTCCGCAGTGTGCGCGCGGGTCCGTGCGCTGGATCCGGATCTGCTGGTGGTCGTCGGCTGGACCCGGCTGCTCGGCCCGGAACTGCTCTCCGTGCCGCGGTACGGCTGCGTGGGTTTCCACGCCTCCCTGCTGCCCCGCCACCGCGGCCGTGCCCCGGTGAACTGGGCGATCCTGCGGGGTGAGCGCGTCACTGGCAACACCATGATGATGCTGGACCCCGGTGCGGACACCGGTGACATCGTCGATCAGCGGGCGGTGCCCATCGGTCCCGAGGACACCTGCGCGACCGTGTACGACCGGGTGGCACGAGCGGGTGCCGAGATGCTCCTCGCCCACCTTCCCGCACTGCTCACCGGCGCGGCTCCGCGCCGCCCGCAGAATCCCGCCGAGGGCGATGTGCTGCCGCGCCGTACCCCGGGCATGGGGGTCATCGACTGGGACCGCCCGGCGGCCGCGGTGCACGACTGGGTGCGCGCGCTGACCTCGCCGTACCCGGGGGCATTCGGGGTACTGGACGGCGAGCGGGTGATGGTGTGGCGTACCCGGGCTCCCGGCGGCCAGGAGCCCGCCGGCCCGCCGGGACAGGTGCTCGCGGTGGAACCCACCGGCGTACGGATCGCCACCCGCGGCGGCAGTGTGCTGGTCACCGAGATGAGCGGCCGGGCCGGACCGCCCGCTCCCGCGGCCCGTTGGTCCCGCCAGGTCGGTGTGCGGCCCGGGGCACGGTTCGCCGCGGTGCCGCCGGCGGTGGCCCGCTGGGTGCTGGGGGAAGGCCCGCGGCCCGAGGGGGCGGCGAGATGAGCACCGTACTCGTGCTGGCCGCGCATCCCGACGACGAACTGCTGGGCGTGGGGGGCACGCTGGCCCGGCACGTCCGCGAGGGGGATTCGGTGCATGCCGTCGTCCTCAGCGAGGGCGCGTCGAGCCGGTACCGGGACGGACTGGCCGAGGATCTCGCCAAGTCGGCGCACCGGGCGGCTCAGGTGCTCGGTCTCACCTCGATCGAGATGTGGTCGCTGCCGGACCAACGGCTGGACGCGCTGCCTCTCATCGATGTGGTCCAGCGGGTCGAGGCCGCGGTGGACGCGGTGCGCCCGGACGTGGTCTACACGCACTTCCCCGGTGATGTGAACACCGATCACGGCGTCGCCGCCCGCGCCGCATGGACGGCTTGCCGTCCCTATGTGCTGCCGGGACTGCGCAGATTCGCCGTCTTCGAGACACCGTCGTCCACGGAGTGGGCCTGGTCGGCCGACCAGGCCTTCACCCCGTCGCTCTACGTCGATGTCACCGGCACGCTGGACGACAAGCTGGAGGCGATGCGTTGTTACGACACCGAGCTGCGCGATCCCCCGCATCCGAGGTCTCTGTGCGCCCTGCGGGAACGGGCCGCCTACTGGGGCAGCCGGGTCGGACGGCCGGCCGTCGAGCCGTTCCAGGTACTGCGGGAGGTGTACTGACCATGACGTCCTTGCCTGGGCCGCTTGGGGACACGGCGCTGCGCCGTGCCGTGGACATCGCGGTCGCGCTGGTGCTGCTGCCCGCACTGTTGGTCCCGATGGCACTCCTGGCCGTGCTCGTGCGGACCACCAGCCGGGGCCCCGCGGTGTACCGGCAGTGGCGAGCGGGCCGCGCGCTCCGCCCGTTCACCATCCTCAAGTTCCGCTCGATGGTCGTCGGCGCCGACCTCGCGGGACCCGCAGTCAGTGGCGACTCCGACCCACGGGTCACAAGCGTGGGCCACTGGCTGCGCAGGACCCGGCTGGACGAACTGCCCCAGCTGGTCAATCTGCTGCGCGGCGACATGACGCTGATCGGGCCGCGCCCGGAGGTCGAACGGTTCCTGCCGTACTACACCCGGGACGAGCTGCGGTTGCTGGACGTACGCCCCGGGATCATCGGACCGGGAGCACTGTACGTGGCGGAGCGCGGCAGCGAACTGGACGACGCAGGACGAGCCGAGGAGCGGTATGTGGCACTGCAGCTGCACTACAAGCTCGCCCTGGACCTCGGCTACCTCAACGACCGCCGGGTCGTCTCCGACCTGCGGCTGGTGGCGGGGGCGGTGTCCGTCAGCTGGCTGCGCCGGTCTCGATCGCACGCCACTGGTCCCGCAGAGCCGGGATGTCGAGGATCAGGGCGTACTGCCCCCGGATCATCTCCGAGCGCACGATCGGCGCGGTGGTGAACGTGGTGTCGGAGGCGTCCAGGTGCCGCAGTCCGAGCATCAGGTCACGCAGGTCGGAGTTGGACATCCGGTCGTCCACACTCACCGTGCGGGTTATGGCGTCGAGCATCCGGGCGGTGCCCAGCGGGTCGGTGAGGCTGACCTCGCCGCGGATCTCGGTCATCAAGCTGCGCAGGAACTGCTGCTGATGCTTGATCCGGTCCAGCTCGCCGCCGGGCACACCGTGCCGCTGCCGGACGTACGCCAGTGCCTCCTCCCCGTGCATGACGTGTGTTCCGGCCGTGAAGTGCCATTCCAGTACGGGGTCGTACGAGTCCTCGGCCACGGTGATCGGGACGCCCCCAACGGCGTCGGTGAGGGCTTTGAATCCATGCCAGTCGATGACGCCGAAGTGGTCTACGCGCACTCCGGTGAGCTGCTCCACCGTCTGGACGAGGAGGGCCGGGCCGCCCCACGAGAATGCGGCGTTGACCTTCGCCGAGCCGTGACCGGGGATCGGGACCCAGCTGTCCCTCGGGATGGACATCAGACAGGTGGTACGCCCGTCGGCGCCCAGGTGGACCAGCATGAGGGTGTCGCTGCGCTGCGCGCCGTACTTCCACAGCCGTGCCGTGGCTTCGTTTCCGGTGGTCGGTCGCTCGGAGCGGCTGTCGACTCCGGCCAGCAGGAAGGTCGTACCCCCGTCGTGGGCCGTGGGTTCGGGTGGGCGCGGGCCGGAGGGGAAGGCGTCGGGGATACGGGCGACCTGATCGCCGTAGTGGTTGGTGCCCCACCACACCGCGCCGGCACCGAGTCCGACCACGGCCAGGAGGAGTGCCAGGCCGAGCAGCAGCACGGCCCTCACGAGGCGATGGCGCTTTCCGGTGCGACGCCTCGGCTCCCATCGCGGCCACCGCGGGCGCCTCGACATCAGAAGTCGTCCGGGTAGGGGGCGGCCAGGCCGGCGGGCGCCGGCACGTCCCGTTGGGCCGCGGGGAATCCCGGAAGGAGGTCGGCCAGTACGCGGCGCACCTCCGGGGCGTCGTTGCGTTCCGCCGCGGCGTACAGGGCAGGCAGCCGGACGGTGGTGTTCCCGGCGCGGGACACCGGGGTCGCGGCAAGGATCCGCGGGTGTGCGGTGGAGGTGTGGCGTTCATGGGTGGAGAACAGGGTCTCGTTGAGTTTCTCGCCCGGTCGTAGTCCCGTGTAGCGGATGTCGACATCGGGCACGTGCACGGACCGGGCGAACTTGCGGACGAGGTCCACAATCCGCACCGGGCTGCTCATGTCCAGGACGAACACTTCGCCGCCCCGGGCCATGCGGGCCGCCTCCAGAACCAGGCCCACAGCCTCCTCCACGGTCATGAAGAACCGGGTCACATCGGGGTGGGTGACGGTCACCGGAGCGCCCGTGCCCAACTGCTCGGCCACGACCGACAGCAGCGAGCCACGGCTCCCGAGGACGTTGCCGAACCGCACGGCCGTGAAGACGGTGCCCTGCGGAGCGTCCTGCTGCGCTCCGCGCACGATCATTTCCGCCAGGCATTTGGTCGCGCCGAGCACGGACACCGGGTCGGCGGCCTTGTCGGTGGAGATCAGCACGAACCGCGCGGTGCCCACCGCGGCGGCGGCACAGACCAGGTTCTCCGTGCCGCGCACATTCGACTTCACGCCTTCGCAGGGATGCAGTTCGAGCAGCGGCAGATGCTTGTGCGCGGCCGCGTGGAACACGACCTCGGGGCGCAGTTCGCGGAAGATCTGGTCGATACGCGGGCGGTCGCGGATGTCAGAGATGACGATGTCGTCGCTGCGCAGGGCGTCGCCGTAGAGCTCCAGTTGCAGCCGGTGCAGGTTCGACTCGTCATGGTCGAGCAGGAAGAGCCGGCTCGGTCCGAAGGCTCGTACCTGATGGCACAGTTCACTGCCGATGGATCCGCCGGCCCCGGTGACCAGCACCCGCCGTCCGGCGACGACCGAGCGCGCCTCCGGGCTGACCACGTGCATCTCGGCGCGGCCGATCAGCTCGCTGACGTCCAGTTCCCGCATGTCTCCGCCGACCACGTCGCGCCGGAGTGCGGCGATGAACGACGGAAGGTAGCGCACGCTGGCCCCCGCGGCCTCGGCGGCACGCGCGACCCGGCGGAAACGGTCGGGGGCCAGGCCGGGTATCGCCACGATCACCGCTTCGATCCGATGGTGCAGGACAGTGGAACGGGTCGCGGCCAGCCCGCCGAGGACGGGCAGGCCCGCCGCCTCGCCCTTGGCCGGGTCGTCGTCGAGGAAGCCGACGGGTTCGAGGCCGAACTCCGGCGCCCGTGCCAGGTCCCGGGCGAGGGCCCGGCCGGCCTCCCCGGCACCGATCACGAGGGTGCGCAGCCGAACAAGGCGCGGCTTCTCCGCTACGGGCGCGGCGAGCCTGGCCAGCTCACCGCAGACCCGGTCGACGGACTGCTCGGTGAGAGCCGGGTAGAGGGGCAGCGACAGCAGGTGCGGGAACAGCGCGTCGGCTCCGGGCAGCCCGCCGGGCGGAACGATCGAGGCGCGCCGAAAGTACGGCATGTGATGCAGCGGGATGAAGTGCACGGAGGTACCGACGCCGCGCTCCGCCAGCCGGTCCACGACCTCGTCCCGGCCGGTCCCGAACTCGTCCAGCACCCGCACCACATAGAGGTGACGGGCATGCCGCCCCGTGACCGGGGCGTCCAGCGGCTCGATGCCCGGCACGGTCCGGAGGGTCTCGTCGTAGCGTGCGGCCACGGCGCTCCGCAGCCGCTGCCAGGTGTCGAGGTGACGAAGCTGTGCCCGGCCCACCGCGGCCTGCACATCGGTCATGTTCGCCTTGAGGCCCGCGTCCTCGACCGAGTACCGCCAGGTGCTCCCGGTCAGGTTCCTTCGCCAGGCGTCGGCGGACATTCCGTGGAATCTCGCCCGGCGGATCCGGTCGGCGAAGTCGGCGTCGTCCGTGGTGACCATGCCGCCCTCGCCGATGGGGAGGTTCTTGGTGGCGTAGAAGCTGAAGCACGCGGCTCGTGACAGACCGCCCACCGGTCGGTCTCCCACCGTGGTGCCTAGGGCGTGGGCCGCGTCCTCGATCACATGGGTGAGGGGCAGTCGTGCCGCTTCGGCCAGCGCGGCGACGGGCGCCGGGGCTCCGGCGTAGTGCAGGACCATCATGGCCTGCGGGCGACCGCACGCCCTGGCGGCCCGGGCGATGGTGTCCGGAGTCGCCAGCCCGCTGCGCGGATCGACGTCGACGAGCACAGGCAACAGCCCGGCGTGCAGAATCGCCTGGGCCGCGCCGCAGAACGTCATCACCGGTACCAGCACTTTGCCGCCGGGCGGCAGCTTCAGCGCGCGCAGGGCCAGTTCCAGAGCGGCCGTGCACGAACTCACCGCGACGGCATGCTCGACACCGACGTACGCGGCGAACTCCTTCTCGAAGAGCTCGGTCTCGTGCCCTGTGGTGACCCAGCCCGAGGTGAACACCCGCTGCGCCGCGCGCCTGGCCTCCGGGCTGATCCGGGTGACCGCGAAGGGGATGTCCGGTTGCTTCGTGTGTTCGGCCGGCTTCCGCCGGGGACGCAACCGATGGATTGTCATGGTGTGCTCCCCGGCCTTGGCTCTTCTTGGGGGCACGGCGACGCCGCCGTGAGTCCAAATGGCGTATATTTACGTCGTATACGTACATATTCCTCTCGAAGATGCATAGAGTCAACACACGTGCGGACCGACGAGCATCTGGAGGCGGGCATGGCCAAGGAGGCCAAGGAGAAGGGCGGCGGCGAGGCGCCCGCGAGGCGGGCCGGCGACCGCGGCCGCTACGGCCGCCTAAGCCGCGAACGCGTCCTCGCCAGCGCCCTGGACCTGGTCGACCGCGACGGCCTCTCCGCGCTGAGCATGCGCCGCCTGGGTGCCGAGCTCGGGGTCGAGGCGATGGCGCTGTACCGGTACGCGGCGAGCAAGGACGCCCTGCTGGACGGGCTGGTCGAGGCGCTCCATCTGGAGCTGGAGGAGCGGCTGGCCGGCGAGGCTGCGGCGGCGGGGTGGCGGGCCGAGCTCGGGCGGATCGCCGAGGCGACCTACGACGTGTGTCTGGCCCATCCCCAGGTCGTGCCGCTGCTGTCCACCCGTATGCTCGCGGTCCCGCTGGCCCGGCGTCCGCTCGCGACACTGCGGCACCACGAGCGGGTGATCGGTCTGCTCCAGGAGGCCGGACTCGACGCGGAGCGGTCCGCCGCCGTGTTCCGTGCCTTCACCGGCTGGGTCCTCGGGTATGTGTCCGTGGAGCTCCAGGCCATGGTGGACAACCCCGAGGAGCCGGACCCCGGGTTCCGGCTCGGCCTGCACCACATGCCGCCGCAGGAACTGCCCCGGCTGCGCGAGGTCGCGCCGGCGCTCGCGGAACGAGGCGGGCCGGAGGGGCTGGCCGCCGGGCTGGCCGCGCTGCTGGACCGGTTCGGGCGGGAGGAGCGGGGTGAGCGCACGGCGTGAGACGCGAGACGTCGAGGTTCTCCAAGATCGCGACCGGCACCCCCTCCGCCGAGTGACCGTCCTCAGCCTCCCCTCTTGATCTGCCGCAGGATCGTCCCGTCGGTGATCCGGGTGTCGGCGGCGAGCAGGAAGGCCTTGCTCAGGATCAGCGCGAGCCGGTCGTCCTCGAACGGCAGGAACACCTTGCCGTCGCTCTTGCGGCGTGCCGGGACGATGCAGAGGTAGGAGTCGTCCGGGTCCATGAGGATGTTCGCCGAACCGAGATGGATCCGGTACGTGCGCAGATCGCCGCGCACGGTCAGATAGCGGCCGTCGATCGAGCAACGGTCGGCGATCTTCAGGCGCGGCACGACGCGTTCCAGTACTTCGCGGCGCACCTCGGCGCTCGCCGTCAGATCACCGAAGCCCGCCCTCCGCCAGTACGCGGCGTGGCGGCTCTCGCCCCGGTCGGCCCACTCGGGGTCCGCCGCGATCGAGGTCACGCCCACGAACAGGTCGACGTCGCGCATCGCCTCGCTGAACACCAGCGGCGGCACCTCGGCCAGCGGTGTCTCGCGCCAGCGCCCGCCGTCGCGTCGTTCGAAGCGCACCTGGTCGGTGGCGGCACGCTCGACCTCGTAGCCGTAGTCCTCCGCGGGTTCGTGGTGGAAACAGGCCCGCCAATCGCCGTCGCCGAACTCGGCGCGGGCCTCCCCGTCGTGGCCGCCGTCGTAGTGGCCGAGGAAGTTGGCCTGCCAGCCGCGCTCCTTGAACAGCGCGTACAGCTGCCGGTAGTGGACTATGTGGGCGGCGAAACGGTTGGAGTAGACGCCGGTCCCCTCCTCGGCCGGGGTGAGCCGGTACAGCTCCCGGAAGGCCTGCTTGAACGGCTGCCTCAGCCGCGCGCCGACGATCCGCTCCCGCCACGCCCTGATGTCGTCGACCGACGCCCGGATGGGGTGCCACAGCCGCACCCGTTCCGGTCGACCCTCCTCCGGTCCCTCGGCCGGAGCCACGGCATGCCATGCACCGTCCTCACTCTGGAACTCCCAGATCAGGCCGCGGACGAGGACACCGGTGACCGGGTGGTCGCGGTAGTGGCGGCACCATTCGTCGTACGGCCATTCGCGCGCCGTCGACAGCAGCGCCTCGACGCGGGCCCGCTCCCCCGCCAGCGTGCCCCGCACCTCTCTGACCAGTTTCTTCAGCTCATTGAGCGGCTCCGGGAAGCCGTCCTTCAGCGCGGCAGGGGCGGTGCGGGAGGTCCGTCCGTCGGGGGCGGTGAAGGTGAGTCGTACGGTCGTGGCGTCCTCGATCTCCACCCGGGCCCGGTGGCCGCCGCCCACCTCGCGCTCCAGCGTGCCGTCCGCCGCCAGGCCGTGGTCGGGCACGCCGCGTTCGACGAGCTGGCCCGGGGTGATGCCCTGCCGTGCGGCGGCCGACGTCAGCGCGGTGTCGAGCTGCTTGCGCAGACCTCGGTGCTTGATCCGGGAGTGGAGCCGCCACAGGGAATCCAGGGCGGCCGGGTCGTCGATGTCGGCCAGCGCGTTGATCGCCGCGCCCGCGAGCTTGAGGTCCTCGACCACGCCGGTCGACCAGGGCGCGCCGGTGCGCAGGGCGAGCGCGTCGAGATACGGCACCGCGGCCGGGCCATCGGTCAGGGCCGCGGCCCAGACCGTGCCGCGCGCGAGGTCGCCGTCGTTCTGCTGGACGACGTAGTGGTAGTGGTGGTCGTCGTACATCCAGGCCGTGTGCTGCCCGTGCTCCCTGCTGCACAGCGGTTCACCCTCGGCCAGCTCCCGCAGGGTGTCGACGACGAGGTCCCGCGCCGCCGCCGCGTCGACGACGGTGAGACAGGTCCGGCGCCAGCGCTGCGCGGGGCGGGGCCCGGTCAGGCTCGCCAAGTGACGTACGAGATCGGCCAGTTCAGCGGTTGGGCCCGCGCTCACCCGGGCGCGCAGCGGGGCGGCCCAGGGCGCCTTCTCGGGGATGAGGCCGTCGGGGATCTCCTTGCCGTCGACGACCGCGAGGAGGGCGCGCAGCCGACGGGCGAGCGGCGCGGCTCCCGACCCGATCTCGGTGTCCATGAGCTCGGTGTGCGCCCACCGCAGCCAGGGCGTGATCGTGCGCAGATCCTCGGCGTCGAGCCGCTCGGCGGCGGTCAGGGCCGACTCCAGCGCGTCGGCGAACCAGAAGCCCATGTCGTACTCGGCGGAGCGCAGCAGCATCACCGCGACCTCGGCGGGGGTCCACCCGCGCACCCGCGAGACGAGGCTGTCGATCTCGGAGCCGTACTGCCACAGTGTGTCGCCGAAAGTCGCGGCCATCATGAGGGTCAGAACGGCGGCCCTGCCCTCCTCGTCGTCGCAGGCGGCGAGGCCTGTGTCGATCTCGTTCCGGGTCGCCGCGTCCTGCTGCTCGGACTGCTCGGGCAGGTACGGGCCCCGCAGTCCCGCCGCGAACTCGGCCCGCTGGCGTTCCAGGAGATCGACGAGCCACCGCGCACGGGCAAGAGCGGCCGCGCGCACCGCGTCGAACGGGTCGTTCCTGGGGGACTCCGCCACCAATGTGTCGTAGAGCATGACGGGATGATGGCAGGGGGCACTGACAACGCCGTCGGACAAGGGCAGGTATCAGGGATCGGGGAGCAGGGCCATCGAGCCAGAGGGCGGAGCCATGGAAAAAGGGCCCCCGCAAGCTCTCGCCTGCGAAGACCCTTCGCACCGTCGGGACGACAGGATTTGAACCTGCGACCCCTTGACCCCCAGTCAAGTGCGCTACCAAGCTGCGCCACGTCCCGGTGTCCGTCTGACCTGGGGTTTCCCCCGGCCGAACGTGCAGGGAAACAATACCGCACTCGGGTCGGTGGTCGCGCACCCGTTTATTCGGGGCCGGTGGACGCATCGGTTCGGGGCCGATGGTCCGCGGGGCGGGCGTCCGCGCGCACCAGGTCGCGGATCGCGGGGACCGCGAGCAGGGCCACGCAGACGACGAGGCCGGCCGCCCCGGCGACGAGGAGTACGTGGTCGGCGCCGAGGGCCGCCGCGGAGGGCCCCGCGAGGGCCTGGCCGACGGGCATCAGGGCGAGGGAGCCGGCCACGTCGTAGGCGTGGATGCGGTTGAGGGCGTCGGGCGGGACCTGGGTCTGGACGCTGGTCGACCACATCACGCTCCAGAACGCCATGCCGGCCCCGGCGACGACGGCTCCGGCCGCCATGGCGGGGAGGGCGAGGCCGGCGCCGACGCTCGCCGGGAAGGCCCCGAAGCCGACCAGGGCGATGGCCCCGGCCCGGAGCATCCGGCGGGGGCGCAGCCGCAGGGCGAGCAGTCCGCCGAGTACGGTGCCGGCGCCGAGGGCGGAGTTCAGCAGGCCGTAGGCGCGGGGGCCGTGTTCCTGGACGACCTCGGTCGCGACCAGCGGGAAGGTGGGGCCCGAGACCGCGATCATGTAGAGGCCCCAGATGGCGATCACGCCCCACAGCCAGGTGCGGGATCTGAACTCCCGCCAGCCTTCGACGAGATCGGCCCGGTAGGTGCTCGTCGCGTGGTCGTCCGGCGTCCGCGGGGGCAGCCGGAGCAGCAGGAGGCACAGGGCGCTCACCGCGTACGTGCCGGCGTGGGCGGCGAAGACTCCGCCGGGTGAGGCGAAGCCGACCAGTACTCCCGCGAAGGCGGGGCCGACGAGTTGGGCGACGGCCTCGGCGACGCGTATCGCGCCGTTCGCGCCCTGCACGTCGGTGGCGAGGCGGCGCACGGTTCCGGCCACTCCGGGCTGGAACAGGGCGCCGGCCACGCCGTTGGCGCATCCGATGACGCAGATCTGCCACAGCACCACATGACCGGAGAAGAAGAGGCCGGCGGCCAGGGCCTGGGTGCCCACGCGCACGGCGTCGGCGCCGATCATCAGCCGACGGGTGTCGAAGCGGTCGGCGATCACCCCGCCGAAGACGACGAGCCCGGCGAAGGCCGCCGTCGTCGCGGCCATGGCGAGGCCCACCGCGCCCGCCCCGTACCCGTGCTGGAGCAGGCCTGCGGCGAGGGCGACGGGCAGCATGGTGTCGCCGAGTCCGGCGACGGCGCGGGCGCCGAAGAACAAGGCGAAGTCCCGCGACCAGACGGCGGGTTGGACGGGCGCGCGTTCCCGGTCACCGGTGACGTGGGTGGAGTGCGACGACGTCCCGCCCATCCCTGCCGCCCCTCCCCCTGAGCCTCACCCGCACCCGTGACGGCAGAGGCCTCCTCCGCCCCGGCGCCCACGGTCTCGGATCCTGTCACGGTGCACTGACAACGGCGGAGGGATTTTCATTCCGCGGCCGGCCGCCCCAACTCGGGGTACGACTCCAGGAGTCGGGTCGGGGCGGCCTGGCGCCAGGAGTCGGCGAGGATGTCGCGCAGTTCGTCCTCGTCCTCCAGGGCGGCGAGTCTGGCGCGGACCCAGGCGAACTGTGCCTCGTGGTCGGCGATCCAGAACTTCTCCGGTTCGGCCAGCACCAGTTCGTCTCGTTCCTCCTTGGGGCAGCGCACCGCGAGGGAGGTCTCCTCCTCGGGGAGCGTGGCGAACATCTTGCCCGCGACCCGGAACGTGGGCATGCTCCAGGCGATCTTCTCCGAGGTGTCCGGCAGGGAGAGGGCGATACGGCGTACGTCTTCGGCATCCGGCATGTCAGGCACCGTAGCCGCTGCCACTGACAATCACCTGGTGGGAGCGGTGGGCCCCAGCCGCTTGTAGTAGAGCGTGGTGGGCCGCAGCACCCCGGCCGGATCGCCCGCGTAGTCCGGGATCACACCGGCCCGGGTCCAGCCCGCCGAGGTGTAGAGGCGCTCCGCGGGGCTGTCCGTCTCGGTGTCGAGGTGGAGGAGGGTGATGCCGCTGTCGGCGGCCGCCGATTCGGCCGTGGCCAGGAGGGTGCGGCCGAGGCCCCGGCCCCGAGCGCCGCGGTGCACCATCAGCTTCACGAGTTCGGCGCGGTGGCGGCTGTTGGGCTTGTCGGGGAAGGCCAGACTGACCGTCCCGACGACACGCTCCCCGTCGTGGGCCGCCCATACGGCAAGCGCGCCGGCGGCCACCGCGGCGGCCCGCTCCTTCCACCAGGCCACGGCCGCGGCGTGGTCGAGGGGCGCGAGGAAGCCGATCGAGGCGCCTCCGTCCACGGTGTCGGTCATGAGTTCGGCGAGCGCGTCGAGGCGTTCCCGTACGGCGTCCGCGTCCAGGCGTGTCACGGTCACGGCAGCACCACCGCCAGCACGTACCGCACCGGCTCGGGGCCGACGCACCGGAACCGGGTCGGGCCCCACACGCGCAGCCGCAGACAGTCCCCGGCGCCGAGGTCGTGCTCGACCTCCTGCGCGGTCACGGCGAGCGCCCCCTCCAGCACCCAGATGTGCTGTTCGAGCCCGGATACGGGCGGCCGGTCGTAGGCGATGTCGGCGCCCGGGGCGAGCCGCCCCTCGACGAGTTCGCCGCGCAGCCCGGGGTGCGGCGGTGACACGGACCGCCGTACGAAACCGGAGGCCCGGTCCTCCCACACGGGCTGCTCTGCGGTCCGGACGAGCAGCGCGGGCTCGGACTCGACCTCGCTGAGCAGCTGGGACATGGTCCGCCCGTACACCGCGCACAGCCGGTTGAGCAGCGAGGCGGTGGGGCTGATCTCCGCACGCTCGGCCCGCGACAACGTCGACCGGCTCACCCCGCTGCGCTCCGCCAACTCCCCGAGCGACCAGCCGCGTTCGGCCCGCAGCTCGGCGAGCCGGGCACCGAGGCGGGCGTCGACGGGGTCGGGCCCGGTCTCGACGACGACATCCTGTTTCATATCCGGGATGTTATCCCGGATCCGGGACGCCAGCGGAAGAGGTCGGCTACCGGTTCCCGCCCCCCGGCTCGCTTCCCCCAGTTTCCTTCCGCCGATTCCCTACGACTGCTCCCCCACCACCCGGTTCCCTACGGCTGAGAAGCCTCGCCCAGCGCGTCCAGCACCGGACGGATCAGCGGATGCTCCTCCGCTCCCCGCCGTACGGCGGCGAAGACCCGGCGTGTGGGTGCCACACCGTCGACGGGGCGCACCACCACCCCGGTCAGGTCCATGCCGATCAGGGCAGAGCGCGGCACCAACGCCACCCCCGCTCCGGCGGACGCGAGCGCGACGACCGCGCGGAAGTCGTCCGAGGAGTGCGCGAGGCGGGGCTGGAACCCGGCGTTCTCGCAGGCCAGGACCACCACGTCATGGCAGGGGTTGCCGGGGTACGGCCCGATCCAGGTGTCCTTCGCCAGCTCGGCCAGCGGTACTTCCGCCGCGTCCGCGAGCCGATGGCTGACCGGCACGACCGCGTCGAAGGGCTCGGCGTACAGGGGCACGTGGGCCAGCCGGGGATCGTCGGCGGGCGGCGCCCCCCGGTACTCGACGGCGACCGCCACATCGACCTGCCGGTCCAGCACCATCGGCAGACTGGCGTCGCCCTCCGCGTCCTGTACGTGGATGAGGATGCCGGGGGCGGTGTCGGCGAGGCGGGCCACGGCGGGGGCGACGACCAGGGCGATGCCGGTCGCGAAGGAGGCGACGGTGACCGTGCCTGCCTCGCCGGAGCTGTACGCGGCGAGCTCGGCCTCCGCGCGCTCCAGCTGGGCGAGGACGGCGTTGGTGTGGCTGAGCAGGATCTCGCCGGCGGCGGTGAGCCGTACGCCCTTCGCGCCGCGCTCCACCAGGCGGTGCCCGGTCTCCTGCTCCAGGGCCGTGAGCTGCTGGGAGACCGCCGAGGGGGTGAGGTACAGCGCGGCGGCAGCCGCCGTCACCGTGCGGTGGTCGGCCACCGCACGGAGGATGTGGAGCCGCCGCGCTTCGATCATGAGATCGATTGTCTCAAATGCCCCGGGTGCTCCTGACTCAGGCGTCCAGCTCCGCCCGGGCCGCGACGAAGGCGTCCACGGCGCGGTTCACGTCGTCCGTGGAGTGCGCGGCCGACAGCTGGACGCGGATCCGGGCCTGCCCCTGCGGCACGACCGGGTACGAGAAGCCGATCACGTACACGCCGCGCTCCAGCAGCAGTTCGGCCATGCGTCCCGCGACCGTCGCGTCGCCGATCATCACGGGGGCGATGGCGTGGTCGCCGGGGAGGATGTCGAAGCCTTCCTCGGTCATCCGGCGGCGGAACAGGGCGGTGTTCTCGGCGAGCCGGAGCCGCAGGTCGTCCGCGGACTCCAGCAGGTCGAGGACCTTCAGGGAGGCCGCGGCGATCACCGGGGCGAGGGTGTTGGAGAACAGGTACGGGCGGGAGCGCTGGCGCAGCAGGGCGACGATCTCCGCGCGGGCCGCCACATAGCCGCCGGAGGCACCGCCGAGCGCCTTGCCGAGCGTGCCGGTGATGATGTCGACGCGGTCCATGACACCGTGCAGCTCGGGGGTGCCACGGCCACCGGGGCCGACGAAGCCGACGGCATGGGAGTCGTCGACCATGACCATGGCGTCGTAGCGGTCGGCGAGGTCGCAGATCTCGCGGAGCGGGGCGACGTAACCGTCCATCGAGAACACGCCGTCGGTGACGATCAGTCGGCGGCGGGCGTCGGACGCGTCCTTCAACTGCCGTTCCAGATCGGCCAGATCACGGTTGGCGTAGCGGAGGCGGCGGGCCTTGGACAGGCGGATGCCGTCGATGATCGAGGCGTGGTTGAGGGCGTCGGAGATCACCGCGTCCTCGGGGCCCAACAGGGTTTCGAAGACACCGCCGTTGGCGTCGAAGCAGGAGGAGTAGAGGATCGTGTCCTCCTGGCCGAGGAACGCCGACAGCCGCGCCTCCAGCTCCTTGTGCACCTCCTGCGTACCGCAGATGAAGCGCACGGAGGCCATGCCGTAGCCCCAGCGGTCCAGGGCCTCGTGGGCGGCGGCGATCACCTCGGGGTGGTCGGCCAGGCCCAGGTAGTTGTTGGCGCAGAAGTTGAGGACCTCACCGGGGCGGCCGCCCGCGGTGACGGCGACGGTCGCGGACTGCGGGGTGCCGATGACGCGCTCGGGCTTGTGCAGACCGGCGGCGCGGATCTCGTCGAGGGTGGCGCGCAGGTCGTCGCGCACGGAGTCGAACATCTCAAAGCTCCTAGAAAAGCTGGTGACTTGCCCAGATGACTTACGCGGATGACTTACGCGGATGACTTACGCGGTCCAGTCGAGGATGACCTTGCCGCCGCGGCCGCTCGCGGCGTCCGCGAACGCCGCCTCGAAGTCGCGGTAGCCGTAGCGGCCGGTGATCACGGGGGCGAGGTCGAGGCCGCCCTCCAGGAGGACCGACATCGCGTACCAGGTCTCGAACATCTCACGGCCGTAGATGCCCTTGATGGTGATCATCGAGGTGACGATCCGCGCCCAGTCGACGGGGAACTCCTGGGCGGGCAGACCGAGCATGGCGATCCGGCCGCCGTGCGTCATGTTGGCGATCATGTCGCGCATCGCGGTCGGGTTGCCGGACATCTCCAGGCCGATGTCGAAGCCCTCGCGCAGTCCGAGCGAGCGCTGACCCTCGGCGATGGAGGACTCGGCGACGTTCAGGGCGAGGCTGACGCCGATCTTGCGGGCCAGGTCGAGGCGCTCCTCGCTGACGTCGGTGACGACCACGTTGCGGGCCCCGGCGTGCTTGGCCACGGCCGCCGCCATCAGGCCGATCGGCCCGGCCCCCGTGATCAGCACGTCCTCGCCGACCAGGGGGAAGGAGAGCGCGGTGTGCACGGCGTTGCCGAACGGGTCGAAGATCGCGGCGACATCGAGGTCGACGGGGACGCGGTGCACCCACACATTGGCGGCGGGCAGGACGACGTACTCGGCGAAGGCCCCGTCGCGTCCGACGCCGAGCCCGACGGTCGCCCGGCACAGATGACGCCGTCCCGCGAGACAGTTGCGGCACTTGCCGCAGACGAGGTGGCCCTCGCCGCTGACCCGGTCGCCGACGGCGATGTCGGCGACGTCACGGCCGGTCTCCACGACCTCGCCGACGAACTCGTGCCCGAGTACCAGCGGCGTACGGATCGCCTGCTGGGCCCAGCCGTCCCAGGACCGGATGTGCAGATCGGTGCCGCAGATCCCGGTGCGCAGCACCTTGATCAGTACGTCGCCGGGTCCGACGGCGGGCTCCGGAACGTCCGCGAGCCACAGCCCGGGTTCCGCCTTCTCCTTGACCAGCGCCTTCAACGCTACGGCTCCTGTGGGTGAGACCCCGTCCGCGGGCATGCCGAAGGCGCCCGCGCACGGGAAGGGGGAGTGAGATCGAGTAGCAATCTGCCGTACGGCACCACCCCGGGTCCATCGAGGTTTTCTTAACCCGCGCCGCAGCTGGGCTTCACGCCCTCATGGTCCTCGCCGCGGCCACCGCCGTGCCGCGCGTCGGCTTCCCTCACCACATGGTCGTCATACGGCCCGCAGCCGCGCGTCCTCGGTCAGAATCGACCGGGGAGCCCCGGCCCGCGGCGGCCGGGCCCGACGCTGTCGCCCCGTACTCGGCCAACTGACCTGGAGTCGCTGATGAACACCGCACGGGATCTCGCGATCGTCGCTCTGGACCGGGCGTCCGAACGTCCGGTGGAGCAGGGCGATCTGTCGCTCGCGCTCGCGGGAGCCGAACTGCTCGACCTCGCGGCGACGGGGGCCCTGATCCTGGACGACGACCGGATCGCGCCCAGCGCCCAAGCACCCACCGGCGACCGCCTGTTGGACGAGGCCGCGGCGGCGCTCGTACGGCAGGAGCCGTACGAGTCGGTCGAGGAGTGGCTGTGGCGCCGGGGCCGCGGGCTGTTCTCCGCCTACGTCGACGACCTGGAGCGGACCGGCCTGACGGCCCGGCCTCGCGGCCTGCGGATCGCGCTGCGCGGCGGGCGAACCGAGCTGGTCGACTCGGCGGCGCGGGACGAGGCCGAGGGACGCTGGGCGGCGGGCGAACCCGTACTCGCCGCGCTGGCGGCCGCCGCCGGGCTCCGCGACGAACCGGCCGGGACCGCGGAAGACCTCGACGGAGACACGATCACGACCGTGCTGGCCGCCGTCGGCGAGGCCGTGATGGAACTGGAGGGCGTACGTCAGCGCAAGGTCGTCGAGGACGCCGCGTTCGACAACGTCTGGCGCGGCTTCTAGACGGCGGCCGAGGGTCTCCTTCGACTCGAAGACGTAGGAGAAGCTGCCCTTCGGCACCGTTTCACAGCACCGGAAGCCCGTCTCAAAGCACCGGGAGCCCGTCCGCTTCCCGTCGCTCCAGCCGGGCGACGAGATCCGCCGCCGCCGACTTGATGGTCTCCAGGCCCGCCTTCCCCCAGGGCCGCGGCTCTATGTCGGCGACGCACACGGTCCCCAGCACCATCCCCGTGCTGTCGATGAGCGGTGCGCCCAGATAGGAGCGGATGCCGAACTCGTCGACCACCGGATTGCCGGCGAACCGCGGATAGTCGCGGACGTCCTCCAGGACCAACGCCTTGCGCCGGACCACCACATGGGGGCAGAAGCCGTGGTCGCGCCCCAGCTGCCGGCCGAGTTCCGGCTTGGCCTCGTCGGCGGGCACCACCGGCCGCACGGCCGGGGTGTGCAGGCCGGCGAAGAACTGCCGGTCCTCGCCGATGAAGTTGACCATGGCGTACGGTGCCTCGGTCAGCTCGGCCAGCCGGTCCGCGAACGTGTCGAGGGCCGGCTCCGGGTGCTCCCCCAGACCCAGCCCGTGCAGTCGGCGGACCCGGGCGGGCGCCTCCTTGTCCTCGGGGGTGAGCAGCAGCCGACCGGCGGGACGCACCGGGTCGTAGCTCATCGGCGGGTTCCGTCGCTGTGGGTGTGGGGCATATGCGGCTCCCTGAAGGGTGGGGTTGGGGGTGTGCGGTGATCACATGTGGGCGCCGTGGCTCGGCGCGGTCGCCGGGGCGTGGGCGATGAGATGGCGTACGAGGGTCAGCAGGGTCTGGACCCCGGAGCTGGAGATCCGGGCGTCGCAGCGGACGACGGGGATCTCCGGGGCGAGGTCGATGGCGGCGCGGACCTCCTCCGGGTCGTAGCGGTACGAGCCGTCGAACTCGTTGATCGCGACGATGAAGCCGAGGCCGCGCTGTTCGAAGAAGTCGACGGCGGCGAAGCAGTCCTCCAGCCTGCGGGTGTCGGCGAGGATGACGGCGCCGAGCGCCCCCTCGGAGAGCTCGTCCCACATGAACCAGAACCGCTCCTGCCCGGGTGTGCCGAACAGGTACAGGACATGTTCCGGATCGAGGGTGATACGGCCGAAGTCCATCGCCACGGTCGTCTCGACCTTGTTCTCGATCCCGTCGAGATTGTCGGTCGCGGCGCTGACCGTGGTGAGCAGTTCCTCCGTGCTGAGCGGCGCGATCTCGCTGACCGCGCCCACGAAGGTCGTCTTGCCTACTCCGAACCCTCCCGCCACCAGGATCTTCAGTGCGGTGGGGAAGGGGTCAGAGCTGTCGTCGTAGTCCATCGAGCACTGCCTCCAGAAGGGCCCGGTCTGTCGGGTTGTGGGTGAACTCGGGGGGCTTGGTGGTGAGCGCCCCGCAGTCGACGAGGTCCGACAGCAGCACCTTGGTGACGACCGCCGGCAGCTTCAGATGGGCGGCGACCTCGGCGACCGAGACGGGCGCGCGGCACAGGTCGAGTGCCTGCGTGTGCTCGGGGCCGAGATAGCCGAGGGGGGTGGCTCCGGTGGCCATCACCTGCGACAGCAGGTCGAGCGCGATGGTGGGCCTGGTGCGGCCGTTGCTGACCGTGAAGGGGCGCACCAGGCGTCCGGCCGCGTCGTCGAGCCAGGGCCCGTCGCCGGCCGCCGCCACGCTCAAGGCCTCATCACCGGGGACGCCGGGGACTCGACGGCGTGTTGCCTGGGCGCGGTCACCAGATAGGGGCGGACGCTCTTGACCAGCATCGCCATCTCGTAGCCGAGGACGGCGGCGTCGGCCTCGCGTCCCGCGAGCACGGCGAGACACGTCCCGGAGCCGGCGGTGGTCACGAAGAGCAGGGTCGAGTCCAGTTCGACGACCACCTGGCGGACGTCTCCGCCGTCACCGAACCGGACACCGGCGCTGCGGCCGAGGGAGTACAGGCCGGAGGCCAGGGCCGCCATGTGGTCGGCGCTGTCGGTGTCGAGACCGTGCACCGACTTCACCAGGCCGTCGCAGGAGAGCAGTACCGCGCTGGTGGTGTGCGGTACGCGCTGCACGAGGCCGCTCATCAGCCAGTCGAGATCGGATACATGGCCGGTCGGCGCTTCGCTCGCCATGGGGGATCGACTCCTTGAGGTACGAAGGTCTGCGGGAGCGCTGGGGGGTGGGGTGGAGACAGAGATGCTCATCCGGCTGTTGCGCTCCCGTCGTGCCGGGTGGGGGTGGTGTGCTCGGGCCGCACCTCGGCTATCCGCGCCGGGTCCGTGGCCCGTACGTCCCTGACGGGCGGCACGGACCTGGCGTCGAGGTGGGTGAGGTCGAGGGGGGCCGGTCCGGGCTGCGGGGAGTTCGCGGGCGGCGCGGAGAACCGGTCCGTGAGGTCGGACGCCGAGCTCGCGGAGTCCGTCGCGGCCGAGCTCATGGGGGCGGAGTCGGTGTGCGTCGGAGCGAAGCGGGCGGCATGCGTGTTGAACGGGGCCATGTGGTCCGGGACTGTGTGGTCCGAGTCCGTGTGGTCTGGGGCCGTGTGGTCCGAGTCCGTGTGGCCCGGGGCCATGTGGTCCGAGTCCGTGTGGGCAGCGTCCATGGAGGCCGAACCCATGTGGTCCCCGTCCAGGTGCGGCACGCTCATGTGGCCCGTGTCCATGTGGGACGAGCCCATGCGGGAGGAGCCCATGTGGTCCGTATCCAGGTGCAGCGAGCCCGTGTGGCCCGCATCCACGTGCGGCGACCCCATGTGGTCCGCCTCCATGGCGGCCGGTTCCGTGTGCTCCGCCTCCATGTGCTGCTGTGCCTCGGCGAGGCCGATGCCACGTTGGAAGGCGGCCATCAGACCCGGGTCGTGCCCGGCGAGGTACTCGCTGTCGGGGCGTGGTGCCGCGGGGCCGTCACGCAGTTGGGGCGCGATGTGCTCCTGGGCGCGGCGGCGGGGCAGTTGGGGCTTGCCCATGGTGCCGCGGACGGTGCCGGTGCGCGGGGTGGGCGGCAGGGATGTGCTCTCCGCGACCAGCGGACGGTCGTCGCGGCGGATACCGGGTACGGCCTCCGCCGGGTTGGGACGAGCCTGGTGGGTGCCGCGCACGGGCAGAGGTACGGGACCGCCGCCGCCTCGGGCGGGAGCCGCAGCGCGGGGGGCATCCGCCTGTCGGCGGGGCGCGAAGGGCACGACCCGCTGGGCGCCGGTATCGCCACCGGTCCCGCCACTCGCGTGGGCATGCGCGCTCACACCCCCTGCGGCCCCAACTCCCGCCCCTGCTCCGGCACCCGAACCAGAACCAGAACCACCGTACGAGTACTGCTGCGGCGATACGGCACTCCCCTGCACCGGCGTCGACCCACCCGGCCCAGCCCCCTGCCCAGCCCCCGGCCCCGGCGCCGCCTCCATCCCCTCCGGCGACCGAGGTACGACACCGGGCGCGCCGGGATCCGACCCCAACAGCCCCTGTGGCACAACGAGTACGGCCTGCACCCCGCCGTAGATGTTGGTCTGGAGCCGGACGTTGATGCCGTGCCGGCGGGCCAGCTGCGAGACGACGAAGAGCCCGATGCGGCCGTCCGCCAGCAGGCTCGCCACATTCACCTGGTCGGGGTCGGCGAGCAGGGCGTTCATCTTGTTCTGTTCGCCGACGGGCATGCCGAGGCCGCGGTCCTCGACCTCGACGGCGAGCCCGGAGGTGACGAGGTTGGCGCGGAGCAGGACCTGGGTGTGCGGGGCGGAGAACACCGTGGCGTTCTCGACGAGTTCGGCGAGCAGGTGGATGACGTCGGCGACGGCGTGCCCGCGAAGGGTGCCGTCGATGGGCGGCACGAGTTTGACGCGGGAGTACTGCTCGACCTCGGCGATGGCCGAGCGCAGCACCTCGGTCATGGGGACGGGGTGGCTCCACTGCCGGCGGGAGACGGCGCCGCCGAGGACGGCGAGGTTCTCGGCGTGGCGGCGGATGCGGGTGGCGAGGTGGTCGACGTGGAAGAGCCCCTTGAGCAGGTCGGGGTCCTCGATCTCGTTCTCCAGCTCGTCGAGGATGGAGATCTCGCGGTGCACGAGCGACTGAAGACGCCGGGCGAGGTTGAGGAAGACCTCCAGTTTCTGCTCGCTGCCCGCCTGGCTGGAGAGTTGGGCGGCGGCGACGACCGCGCTGACGGCCCCGTCGTGGGCACGGGCCAGGTCGGCGGCGAGGAGTTCGAAGTCGTCGGCGCCGTCGGGCGGACCGCCGCGCGGCTTGCGCTGCGGCGGTCCGTCGCCGCGCCGCAGGGTCTCGACGAGGGCCCGCAGATCGGCCTCGCCCCGTGCGCTGGTGCGGCGCAGGGCGCCGATGCGGTCGCTCACCGCTTTCGCCGCGCGGTCGGCGGCGACGGCGGCGATGAGGATGCCGGCGAGCGCGACGGAGACCGCGCCGGTGAGGACGCCCCACAGGGTGAGGCCGGGCCGGGCTCCGGTGGAGCGCACGGTGAAGAGGACGGCTGCGGAGGCGGCGAGGGCGACCGCGATGGGCGGCAGCACGGCGAGCCTGAGCAGTTGAGGCCGTATGTGGGTCTCGGGCAGCGCGGGCACGGGGCGGGCGGCCGGCTTCCCGTGCCGGCCGCCTTCGCGGCGGTCTGCGCGTGGCGCGGGTGCGCGGAGCTGAGACATCGGTGTCCTCGTACTGTTCCGTCGGGCCTGGTCACCGGGCGGGCTCGGGCGGCCGCGGCCGGGCTCCCGGGCCCCGCCCCGTGTTCCGGCCGTCTCCCGGGTGCGCTCGCTCCGGGCGGCGCGCACTCCGACGCGGTCGTCGGTCACCGGCTTCCCCCGGCTCCCGGTTGCGGTCGAGCTGGGGGGATCCCCATCGCGTCGACTCCCTCCTCCGGTTCGGCACCCCCGGCGGGGCATGCGCCATCGCGGCGTCGGTCGGCGGCGCCGAAAAATTCGGCCCTGCGTCGCCCGACGGACACTCACAGTAGTCGGCAACGCGTCAGGTGCGGTGGGCAGTTGACAAACTCGTACGGAGAGCGTCCCGCTCTGGTATGAGGCTTCGTACGACAGCCCGATAAGCCCGTCGGGCATCGGCCCCGGAACGAAAGGAGACCGATCGAACCTGGTCAGAAACGGTCCACGGCGAAACGGCCCGGCAGCGTGCGTCGGATCGCGCACTCCTCTCGCCGAACGCTCTCGCGCCCTCGGACCCGGTTCGGCCAGCCCCTCCCGAACACCTCTCGAGCGCCTTCCGGGCCCCGGCTGTCACGACCGACCGTGACCGGGTGCGACCGACGAGCCCGGCTCCCCGCCTCCGCGGGTGGGGCGATTCCCATGGACCGATCCGCTCCGCGACCGGCCAGGTACAGAATGGTGATCGACTCGCACCCGGCGAAGTCGCGTCCGCCGGGCCCCTGTTGGCCCCGACCCCTGTCCCCGACACCGGAGGAAGCGTGCTCCAGTACGAGAAGGAGTTCGACCCCGCCGTCGAAGACTCCGCGGTCGGCACCGGCTACGCCGCGGACAACGAGGTGTACGTCTTCGACGACGAACGGTTGGTCCTGGCGGTCAACGTCGCCCTGAAGACGGGTCGCCCACTGCTGCTGTTCGGCCCGCCGGGGTCGGGGAAGTCCTCGCTGGCGCCCAACGTCGCGCGCGAACTCGGCTGGACCTTCCATGCCCAGGTCGTGACGGCACGCACCGAACCCGAGGATCTCCTGTGGCGGTTCGACGCGATGAAGCGGCTGAACGACGCCCAGGCGAAGGCCCTGCGCCCCTTGGGCGACTACTACGAGCACGGGCCGCTGTGGCGGGCCTTCGAGGAGGGCGCGGCCGGCAAGCGCAGTGTGGTGCTCATCGACGAGATCGACAAGGCCGACCCCGATCTGCCCAACAGCCTGCTGGGGCCGCTCGGTTCGCTGTCCTTCTCCTTGCCCTGGGACGACACGCAGCGGATCACGGTCGCCGAGGAGCACGCCCCGCTCGTGGTCATCACCACCAACGACGAGCGGGAACTGCCCCGCCCGTTCCTGCGCCGCTGCATCGTCTTCGAACTGGACTCGCCCTCGAAGGAGCACCTGATCCGCGTGGCGCGGCAGCACCTCGGGGCGCACTACGACGAACGGCTCGCCGACATGATCGCCGATCACCTGATCGGCATCCGCGACGACCGCGCCGAGGACCCGGCGGGCCCGAGCACCGCCGAGTACCTGGACGCCCTCAAGGCCAGCCACCAGCTACAGGTCATGCCGGGCACACACGAGTGGGACGTACTGGAGGCGGTGACCCTGCGGAAGCGGGAGCGGCGCGGCACCGCGGGGCGTCCGGCGTGAGCGGGCGCGGCGAGGTGTTCCTCGGGGATCTCGTGAAGGCCGTCGCCCTGTTGCGGCCCCGGGACGCGTCGACGGCCGCCGCCGTGGCCCATCTGCTCGGCCTCGGGTCCGGACCGGCGGCACCGGAGCAGTCGCTCGTGGTGGCCGGCGTCGGTGGAGTGCGAGCCGGGCTGTTACGGCCTCCTCTCCCGCCGACCGCACCCGCCGGGCCGGTCACCGTCCCCGTTTCCGCCCCCGTCCCGCACATCCAGCAGGCCACCGCACGGCACGACGCCCCGCAGTCCCCGCCGTTCGCCGCCGCGGAGCGCCCGGACCCGGCCCCGAGACTCGCCGAACGCCCCCTCGACTTCACGTTGGCCCGCACCCGGCCGCCGTCCGACGACGAGGCAGGGACGACACCTCGGGCGCCGGGCGGCCACGACACCCAGGAGCGGCCCGAGGAGGCGCTCCAGGACGCACACCACCCCTCTGCCCCGGAACCGCCCGAGGCCGAGGACGTGCACCGGCCGCCGGACGACGGAACCCCGGACGCCCATCCCGTCTCGCCCCCGGAGCCGCCGTGGAGCCCCGAGTGGGCGCGCGGGGTCATGGTCGCCGCCGTCTCCGCCCCGGTCACGAGCCGCCGGCTCGACCAGCGGGCCCTGGTGAGGAAGGTGGCCCGGCAGCAGGCGCTGCGGACCGTTCCGTGGCAGCGTCGTCCCAGCGCCCGGCGCGGCGTCCAGCTTCTGCTGGACCACGGCGCGGGGATGGCCCCGTTCCAGGACGACCGGCGGTGGCTGCGCGCGCTGCTGGAGAGCGTGGCCGGACGCGACCGGGTCGAGGTGCTGCGGTTCTCCGGCTCTCCGCCGCGACGGGTGGTGCGGGCCGGATCCAACCGGCCGGAGCTCTACCGTCCGCCCGCTCCCGGCACCCCGGTGGTGCTGGTGTCGGACCTCGGCCGGATCCGGCCGCCGTTCACCGGCGGCACGGTGGCTCCGCCGGAGCAGTGGCTCGGATTCATCGACGGCGTCCTGCGCTGCGGCTGTCCCCCGGTGTGTCTGACGCCGTTCCCGGCCGCCGCGTACCCGCCGTCGGTCCGCGCCCGGGTGGCCCTGATCCCGTTCGACCGGCGGATCTCGCTGCGCCATGCGCGGGAGGCGACCCGGACGGTCCACCGACTGCTGGAAGAGCGGTCGTGACGTATCTGCCCGAGCTGGTCGCGGGCTTGACGGAGGATCAGCCGGAGGTCGTGGAACTGGCCCGGTGTCTGTCCCTGGCCGTGAGCGTGGACCGGGGCTTCCTGCGGCGGGCCCGGCTGCGGTTCCTGCCCCGGACGACGGCCGGTCTGGAGGCCGAGCTGTGGTTCTCGCCCCTGGTGGAGGCGGCCGGCCGGCAGGCCCTGCTGCTGGACCCCGAGGCGGCCGAATACCTGCGCACGGAACTGGCCCGGACGGCACCGGAGTCACTCCGCGAGATCCGCGCCTTCACCGCCGTCGAACACGCGCACGCCCCGCTCGTCGTCCGGCTGTACGAGGACCTGCTGTGGTCAGGCCTCGGTGTCGAGGAGGTCGAGGAGGCGCGGCTGAACCGGCACATGGCCCGGGTCCTGCGGACGGTGTCCGGGCAGGACGTGGCCGACGAGGTCGCCGACGACATGGGCCGCTGGGCACTGCATTACGCGCACCGGCTGCCCGGCCATGTACTGCGGCGCGACGACCTGTGGGACATCCAGGTCGCCTCCCGAGAGCGGCTCGGGCTTGAGCCGCCCGAGGATCCCGAGGGGCGTCCGACGTCGGTGACGGCGCGGGCACGCGCGCGCGTGCAGCACGCGGTGCCTCTCGGAGTCACGGTCCGCTCGGACGGCATCGTGCTGAGCAGGCCGCCGGCGGCCGGGGCGCGGGTGGTCCGGGCGCGCGGCACCCGGCACAAGGTCCGTCTGGATGTGCGCAGTTCGCTCTCCCACACGGCCGAGCCCGTCCGCCTCGACCTGCCGCCCGACCAGAGCCTGCACCTGCCGTTCACGGTGGTGCAGCGCATCGGCCCCGAGGGCGACGTACGCATGAGCCTCAGCCATCCGGGCACGGCCCTGGACATCGCGGTCTCCGACCATCTGGGCACCGGCGAGGGGGCGGCGCACTGCGCGGTGCTGCTGCCCGACGGCACGATCGTGCTGCACGACGGGAACGGCGCGGAGAACCGGCGCATCCCGGCGGAGAGTGCCCGTAACCACGTGTATCTGAGCAAGGACGGAAAGCGGGTGTCGTACCTCCGGTACGGCGACGAGCTGGAGCAGATGCTGGTGCTGGACTCCCCGTACGTCCCCGATGTGCCGCGGCGGTTGCGCGACGAGGGGCTCCGCGACGGAGCGCTGCACTTCCGGTCGGGCGAGATGGTCGTGCAGGCGCTCGCGGACGGCCGTATCACCGTGGGACCCGCGCCGGAGGGTGACACACCGCGGATGCGGGTCATCGGGCATGCCCCGTGGCGGGTCTCCTTTCTCGCGATCAGCCCCGACGAGCGATGGGTGGCGGTCGTGGGCAACGACTCCCTGCTCCTGGAACTGCCCGTCGACGCCGGCCGCCCCCGGGAGACCCGGCTCCGCTTCTGCGCCACCTGGGTCTCGGCCTGCGCGGACGGCAGTTGGATCGTGGTCGGGCACGGCGGGCCGGTGGATCTGCGCACGGAGGACGGCAGCGGCTTCCGTGTCCTCCCGGACACCGAGCCGGCGGCCGACGGGGAGGACGGCGTCCCGTCCTGGGGCCGCGGCTGCGCACTGGTCGAGACCGGGACCGCGCCGCCGACCGAACTCGCCGCACTCCCTGGCGTGGAGTGCCTGCTCGTCCGCCCGGGAGACGCCCCTCCGGAGACTGATCGCGAGTTCGCGGCAGCGCACGAGCAGGGGGTACGTGTCGTCGTCGGAGTCGATCTGACGGCGACCGGCGACGGGACCTCGGCCGGCGTTCCCGAGGGGCAGGCCGAGGACGCCCTGGGTGTCGTACGGCATTGGCTGGACGCGGACGTCGACGGGCTGTCGCTCTCGGGTGTCGCCGAGGCGCCCCATGACCTCCTGGACGACATCCGTCATCTGGCCGGCGGGTACGACGACCGCATGCTGCTGTGGGACCACGCTCCGCCCGCGGGCGACACCGACGTCCCGCATGTGGCGCCCGCGTCCTCACTGACCGCCGCCCTGGAATTCGCGCTGAGCTACTACGAAGTGCCGGGCCGTGCCCTGGAGCAGGCGATTGCACGGCTCAGGAACGAGATCGGCAGCACGTTCCCGCCGCCGCGCACATCCCGCGCGCGGGCCGCCTTCCAGTGGGGGCTCGCACTGCCGCCCACGCTGTCGCCCGCCCTCGGCCGGCTGGGCGCCGCGATCCTGCTGTCCCTGCCGGGCTGTCCGGTCGTACCGGGGAGCCTTCTCCTGCGGGACGACGCGGACCGGCCCGACTCGCTGTCGGCGCTGCTGGAGCTGCGCCGGGATCATCTCGCGCTGAGCCGGGGCGAGTGCGAGGTCGTCGACGCCGGCGGTCCGCAGGTGCTCGCGGTGGTGCGCCGCCACGGGGACGACGCGATGCTGTGCCTCGTCAACATCGCGAGGACACCGGCCAGGGCGACGGTCGCCCCGGTGGGGCTGGGCGGTGCGGCCCGGCTCCAGGATGCCTTCGACACCTCGTTCCGCACCCTGGCCGACGGTGCGACGATCCCGCTCCAGCCCGGCGGTGTCCGCTGGTTCCGGCTGCTCGCACCCTAGGCTCACAAGTCAACGCCCCACCCGCAGGAGCCCGTTCATGGCACGCCCGAGAATCTTCGTCAGTCACAGCTCCGGTGCGGGCAAGTGCGCCGAGCACGGCTGTGCCTGTGTCCCCCACCGTGAAGCGGTCGTGGCGCTGCTGGACGAACTGGGCTGCGAGGCCGTCGTCGACCAGGGTGTCCTGCGGGCGGGCGACCTGTGGCATCCGAAGCTGTTGCGCGAACTGGCCTGCTGCCACGGCACGGTGCTTCTGATATCGCCGCACGCCCTCGATTCCCACTACGTGTTCGAGGAGGCGATGCTCTCGATGTACCTGTCGTCGGTGACGGACGGGCACTTCCTCGTCCTGCCCGTCACGCTGCCCGGGGCGGGGCGCGACGAGATCGCCGGGAGCTCGCTGGGACGGCTCGATCTCGGCCGCCTCGACATGGTCGACTGGCCCGCGAACTCCCCTGTCCCGCCCGCCAAGTTGGGTGACAGACTGCGGTCGCTGGTGGAGCGGCACGGAGCGCTGCCGTACCCGCTGGTGACCGAGTACCTCGCGGGCCGTGTCCAGGACGTGTCGGCGGTCACGCTGTCGGAGATCGCGCGAGAACTGGGCGTGGCGCATGTGGCCTACGCCCACGACCACGCCCACTACGTCGTCTCGGCGGGCCTGTTGAGCGAGCGTCCGGTGGCGGGTGTGGGCGCGGTGTGCGCGATGCGCAAGGCCCTGCACCGGCTGCTGCCCGCGCTGCGGCAGGACGACCGCGGGGAGATCCTCGACGTGGTGGTGCCGTTCGCCCGCGTTCCGGCGGCCGCCGCCGAGGAGTTGCGCGCGCTGTGCGCCACCGCCGCCGAGGGCCGCGTGGCCCTGCTGACGGCGGACCGGACCACCACGGCGCAGATGTACGTCCGGCGCGCCAGCGAACTCCCCATGCCCTGGCCGATGTGCACCCCCGTGCCCCGCCCGGGCATGGACTTCGTGGACAGTGTGATCGCCGAGATCCGCGCCTTCCTCACGGACCGCTTCGACCTGCTCGACGACGAGGAACTCCTGCCCTGGCTGGCCCTCCAGGAAGAGGAGTCCGGTCCGGTCACGGTGGTGCTGGGGGTGCAGCCGGACGCGGAGTTGGTACGGCGTCTGCTGGCCGCGTTCCCGAAGCTGCTGTTCCTCTTCGCCCACGGCCGGACCGACGCCGGCGGGGGTCCGGCGGAGCACACCCGCCTCACGGCACTGACAGCGGGGCAGGAGCGGGAGATGCAGCAGACGTACCGGCAGTTCTTCACCCAGTGGGTGAAGGCCCGGCCGTGACCCGTACCCGCGCCGCGGGCAGGAGGCGGCGCAGTCGCGCGAGTTCCCGGTCGTCCTCGGGGAGCGCCTGCCGCAGCGTCAGCTCGCGCAGCCGCCGCGCCCGTACCAGCGCGCCGAGCAGGCGTACGGCGTGGCCGGGGCCGACGTCGAGGAACATCACGCCGGTCAGGGCGACCGCGCTCCAGTCCACGAGGGACGTGCAGCCGGTCACGCTCAGGGAGCGGAGCTTCTCGCAGCCCTCCAGATCGCCCAGGTGCGCGAGCACCGTGTTGTCCACGACGACCAGGGACCGCAGCGCGGGCAGCTCCCGCAGGAAGCCGAGGTCCGTGATGTCGCCCCGGCAGACCAGACGCCGGAGGTACTCGGCGCCGGCGAGGCGGGCGAGTTCGCCGGTGGAGTGGACCTCGGCGTCCTTGAGGGGTGCCCCGGGAGGACGGGTCGGCCAGGTCCGGACCAGTTGCCGGGACACGGCCGCCCGCTGCGGGACCCAGGCGTCGGGTGAGAGCTCCGGGAGGGCCCCGGCGGTACGCCGCTCGGGCAGGATCTCGCGCGCCTCCACGGGCCGGACGACCTTCGTCGACCGTGACCTCTTGTCCTCGTACATGCGCAGGTCCGCCGCGCGCAGGACGTCCTCGACGGACATTCCGCAGGCCGCCCAGGCGCTGCCGAGACCGGCCCCCACCTGCACCACGTGCCGGTCGATGCGCATGGGCTCCGTGACGGCGGCCCTGAGGGTCTCCGTCAGTTTCCGGCCCTGCTCCTCGCCGGCCACGTCGGCCAGTACGACGAACTCGTCTCCCCCGTACCGGGCGACGGTGTCGGTGGGGCGTACCCGGCTCGACAACCGTCGGCCGACCTCGACGAGCACCGCGTCCCCCGTGTCGTGTCCGAAGCGCTCGTTGATCTCCGCCATCCCGTCGAGGTCGCAGAAGAACACGGCGAGCCCGCCCGACCTTCCGTGCACGGGACGGGCCGTGTGGTCGTGGCCGTCCGCAGCCGGTCGGCCGCACAGCCGCTCGCCGAGCCTGGCCCGCAGTTCGGCGACGTTGGGCAGTCCGGTCAGCTCGTCGTAGGCGGCTCGGTGGGCCAGCTGCTGCTCGCGCCGTCTGCGGTCCTCGACGTCCTCGACATGGGTGAGCTGGTAGCGGGGGCCGTCGGCGGCGTCCGCGACGACGGAGTTGTGCAGGGAGACCCAGACGTAGGTGCCGTCGCGGCGGCCCAGACGCACTTCCGTGCGCCCGCCTTCCGCGGAGGTCCGCAGCAGGGTGCCCACATCGTCGGGGTGGACGAGATCCGCGAAGGATCGGCGCGACAGTTCCGAGGCCGGGCGGCCGAGCAGCCGGCACAGGGCGTCGTTGGCCCGCACGATACGGCCGTACGAGTCACCGCCGAGCTCGACGACGGCCGCGCCGGAGGGGGAGTACTCGTAGGCCTGCCGGAAGCTCTCCTCGCTGGCGCGCAGGGACTGCTGGTCCTGTTCGAGCCGCACCTGGGTGCGCTGCATGTCGCCGCGCAGACGGGCGTTGGTGAGGGCGATGGCGGACTGGGAGGCGTACATGTGCAGCGCCTCCCTCGCCCACGCCCCTCCCCGCCGTCCGTTCCGCGGCCGGTCCACCGACAGCACACCGACCAGGTCACCGCCGCGACCGGTCTGCGAGCCGGGGGTGTACATGGGGGCGAAGAGCCGGTCACCTGGGTGCCAGTTGTCCTCGAAGGGCGGCGAGGGCTCGTCCCCGTACTGGGGGAGGTCCTCTTCGGTGAAGAACCGGCCCCGGTCGTACGGGACGAAGCACAGCAGCTCCGAGGGCTCGCCCGCGTCCAGACGCTCGTCCCAGATCTCACGGGGCACGGCCACCCCTGGCCTCGGCCCGCCGTCGGCGTCGCCCCCGGCCACCGCGGCGACGACGAGATCGCCGTTCGGCTGGACGAGATGGACGCTGCTCAGCCCGTACCCCATGGCCCGGGCGAGGCCGTCGGCGACGGTCTGCAGCGTGTCGGCGAGGGTGCGGGCCGTGTGCACGTCGGCCAGGGCCTGGTGCAGCTGGCGCAGGGTGACGAGCCGGACGTAGGGCTCGCTCTCGTGCTCCACCGGCCCCTCACCCCGACCGGCGGTCTTGTGTCGTCACTGCCACGGACGTCCCCCAACTCCCGCGCTCCCCCGAAGTGTTCAGGATAGGGCGTCAGACCCGGGGAGAAGCCTCGTGTTCAACGCCACCGCCCGGGTCAGTCGCCGCCTCCTGGGCTCACCGCCCCGTCAGCCTGCCGGCACCGCCTCCGGCTCCCCGCTCCCCTCTCCCTTGGCCTCCGGTGTCTCGTCCCCGGTACGGTCCTGCTCCCGCGCCGCCGCATCCACGTTCGCCTTGACCGCCACGTCGGTGACCAGCTCGGTCGCGGGCCACCCACCCGCCGGTTCGAGGGCCGCCGCCCGCCACCACGGCTCGCTCGGCACGGTCTCCGCCGTCGGCTCGAACGGCTCCCCCGGCCTCGGCAGCCCGACCCGCGCACCCGCCGCCCGCGCCGCCGCGACGGTCCCCTCCCCCGGGTCCGCCCACGCGTGCGTGGCCAGGTTGAAGGTGGCCCAGTGGATCGGCAGCATGAGGCCGGCCGAGGGGTCGCCCTGGAGGTCGAGGTGGGCGCGCATGCCCTCCTCGGGGGTCATGTGGATGTCGGGCCAGAAGTCGCTGTAGGCGCCGATCTGGATCATCGTGGCGTCGAACGGGCCGTGCTCGGCGCCGATGTCCTTGAAGCCCTCGAAGTAGCCGGTATCGCCGCTGTGGTAGATCCGGTGCTCCTCGCCCGCGACCACCCAGGAGGCCCAGAGGGTGTGCTGGGTGTTGCGCAGGCCGCGGCCGCAGAAGTGGCGGGCCGGGGTGGCGGTGAGGGTGAGGCCGCCGACCTGGGTCGTCTCGTGCCAGTCCAGCTCGCGCAGCCGGTCGGCGGAGACGCCCCAGTGTTCGAGGTGGGCGCCGACGCCGAGCGGCACGGCGAACAGGGTGTCCGTGTCGGCCAGCGCCTTGATCGTGGGCATGTCCAGGTGGTCGTAGTGGTCGTGCGAGATGACGACCACGTCGACCGGGCCGAGCGCGGCCAGCGGCAGGGGCACCGGGTGGAGCCGCTTGGGGCCGACGAAGGGGAACGGTGAGCAGCGCTCGCCCCAGACCGGGTCGAAGAGCACCCGCTGCCCGTCGATCTCCGCGAGCACGCTGGAGTGCCCCATCCAGGTCAGCCGCAGTCCCGTGACGGGCGGCCTGGCGATGTCGGCGAGCGTGGTGGCGTGCACCGGGATCCGGCCCTTGGGGGCGCGGCGGGGCCGCTCGTCCTTGTCGAAGAAGACCTTCGCGAACTCCACGGTGGAGCCCGAGGGCCGGGTACGGGCGACGCCTCCCGGGTTCTGGAAGACGCCGTCCTTGAAGTGGGGTGATGTACGGATGCGCGCGAGGCGCTCACCGCTCGGGTCCACGCCGAAGGCAGCGGGCTGAAGCGCTCGGAGCCCGGAGCTCAGGGACTGGAAACCGGACACGGTACCTCCAGGTGGAGTCGGTGAGGCATTCCATTATGGTCGGCCCCTCCGACAAACCTCGATCAGCCCTGGTCAGCCCCGGTCAGCCCTGGTCACAGGGGTGCTACCGCTCCGCCTCGCCCCACTCCGTCACGTCCACCTCGTCACCGACCGCCACCTTCCCGGGCCGCAGCACCGAGAACTTCGCCCCGAACACGGTTCCGACCGCCCCGCGGCGATATCCCGCGAGGGTACGGATGGGCTCGGGCCCGTCCTTGATGCCGTGCTCCTGGTCGACCAGGGTGACGGCACAGCGGATCGCGAGTTTCGCGTAGGCCAGTTCCGTGTCGCCGGCCAGGACGCGGTGCGCGCGGTCCTCGGTGTGCGGGACGTCCCAGCCGCCGATCACGATGTTGGGGCGGAAGCGGTTCATGGCGAGGGGCTCGGCGCCGCGTTCCGCGATCTTCTCGTTGAGGAGGTCGAGGGAGGAGCGCGACAGCACGTGCAGCGCTCCGCTGTCGGCCCAGCCCGCCGTGCCCGGGGTCCTGCCGTCGGTCACGCGCGCGTGCTCCGGCGGTACGCGCACGAGCCGGCTCGGGACACCGAGCACCTCGGTGAGCCACCGTGCGACGGTGTCGCCCTGGTCGATGCCCCGGAAGGGCGCCCCGAACAGGTCGACCGGCCGCCGCGGCCCGGTGGTGTCGACGTCGACGGCCACCTCGCCCCACTCCGGCGCCCGCAGGGTCAGGCGTACGCCGCCGGCGTCGATGCCGGGCAGGATCAGCGCGAGCCGCGGGTCCCGCCGCTGCGTCCGGTACACCCCTTCGTCGTCCACGACCATGAACGCGCGGTCGTGGGCGAGCCCGGCCGGCGTCACCATCGCCTCGCTCGCCGAGATCCCGGCGCATCCCTTCACCGGGTAGTACAACAACTCGACGACCTTGGCCATGTCCCGTCCCCTCCGACGACCAGCGGGTTCCCCAAGGGAACCTATCGAGGACGCCCAAGAGCCCGCCAACGGGTTTTACGCACGTTGACAGGGCCCCGCCCGATTCCGATACTGACCGACGATTCAGTAATCCGTCATCAGTAATCGGAGCCCGCATTGACCACCCCCCTGATGTCGCTCACCTGGACCGACCACCTCACCGGCCGCCAGGGCTTCCTGGTCGTCGACCGGCTGGTGCGCGGCGTGTCCAGCGGCGGCCTCCGTATGCGTGAGGGCTGCACGCTCGACGAGGTCGCCGGGCTCGCGCGCGGGATGACGATGAAGGAGGCCCTGCACTACAACCCCGAGGGGCGGTACATCCCGCTGGGCGGCGCCAAGGGCGGCATCGACTGCGATCCGCGGGACCCGGCCGCGTACGACGTGCTGGTGCGCTATCTGCGCGCCATGAAGCCGTACATCGAGAGCTTCTGGACCACCGGTGAGGACCTGGGTCTCACCCAGGACCTGGTGGACCGGGCGGCGGCCGAGGCCGGGCTCGTCTCGTCGATCCAGGCCGTCTATCCGCTGCTCGACGACGAGGAGACGGCACGGAGACGGCTCGCGGACGCCTTCGCGGTCGAGGTGGACGGCATCGGCCTGGACGAGCTGGCCGGTGGGTGCGGGGTCGCCGAGGCGGCGCTCACGGCCCTGGACCGGGCCGGGGTGCCGTACGCGGGGACGCGGGTCGCCGTGCAGGGGCTGGGCACCATGGGCGGCGCCACGGCGCGCTTCCTCACGCGCGCGGGGCTCACGGTCGTCGCCGTCGCCGACATCAAGGGCACGATCGCCAACCCGGCGGGCCTCGACGTCGAGGCACTGCTCGCCGCGCGGGACGCGTACGGCACCGTGGACCGTGCCGTACTGCGCCCCGGCGACCTCGAACTGCCGGGTGAGGACTGGCTGTCGGCGGAGGCGGAGGTGCTGGTGCCGGCGGCCGTGTCGTACGCGATCGACTCCGCGAACCAGGCGCGGATCACCGCCCGCTGGATCGTCGAGGCGGCCAATATGCCGGTACGGCAGGACGCCGAGGAACTCCTCGCCGCGCGCGGGGTGACCGTACTGCCGGACGTGGTCGTCAACTCCGGGACCAACGCCTGGTGGTGGTGGACCCTGTTCGGCGACATCGGTCCGGACGCGGACGAGGCGTTCGCGCACACCCGCCGTTCGATGCGGGCCCTGGTCGAGCAGATGCTGGCCCGCGCGGAGACCGACGGAACGACACCACGGGCCGCCGCGCACGCCATCGTCGCGGACCGACTCCCGGTGATCGCCGAGCGGTTCGGCTGGTACCGGTGACGACGGCCGGGGCCGACCGCCCACCCGCCCGCCCGACCGACCGACCGACGCCACGACTCTCCCGGACGCACGGGTAAGGTCAACCGGCGTGACGATTCAGCTGTGTTGTCTGCTGTGGGCCCGTCCAGGCGCCGCCCAGGCCCTGGCCGCGTACGAGGACAAGGTGCTGGCCCTGCTGGGTGAGCACGACGGGCGGCTGGTGCGGCGGGCGCGGGCCGATGGCGCCGACGGGCGCCCGGACGAGATCCAGTTGATCGAGTTCGCCTCGCGGTCCGGGTACGACGGCTTCCTGGCCGACGAGCGGCGCACGGCCCTGGCCGCCGAGCGGGACGCGGCGATCGCGCGGACCGACCTCTACCCCGTCGAGTTCGTCGAGCCCTGACCTCACCCGGCACCACCCCCGGTGACCGCATAGGGTGACCGCGTGGCGAGAGTGCGGTTGAGTGTGGCCGAGCGGCGTGAGGAGTTGCTGCGGGCGGCCATCGAGCAGATCGAGGCGCGGGGCGTGGCGGCGGTGCGGATCGCCGATGTGGCCGCGGTGCTGGGGGTGAGCAACGCGCTCGTGCTGTACCACTTCTCGACGAAGGAGAAGCTGGTCGCCGCCGCGTTCGCCTACGCCGCCGAGGACGACCTCGCCCAGCTGCGCAAGCTGCTCGGCCGCCGTACGACGGCGCTGCGGCGGCTGCGGTCGGCGGTGCGCTGGTACGCCCCGACCGGTTCGGCCAAGGGCTGGCGGCTGTGGATCGAGGGGTGGGCCGTGTCGCTGCGCGAGCCCGCGCTGCGGGATGTCACCCGCGACCTCGACAAGCAGTGGAAGGCGGCGCTCGCCGAGGTCGTCGCGGAGGGCGTGGCCGCGGGCGAGTTCCAGTGCCCCGACCCGCACGCCACGGCCCTGCGTCTGACCGCCCTCCTCGACGGACTCGCCGTCCAGCTGACGTCGTACCCGGGCTCGGTGTCCCGGGCCCGCGCCCAGGAATGGGCGGAGGAGGCACTGGCCCGGGAACTCGGGCTGGGGGCGGAGACGTTGAGCGCCCAGGAGCGCTGAAGGACGGCTCCTCACCTCAGTCCAGCTCGTACACCGCCGTCACCGAAGCCGTGGCCCTGATCTCCCCCGGCGCCAACGGCACCGGACCGCCCACCCCACCCGCCGGCGCGTCCGCGGAGACCGGCGGCATCGGCAGGACGTACCCCGTACCGCCCTCGCTGAGGGAGACCAGGCGCCCCAGGTGATGCCCGCTGAGCCTGGCGTACTGCGCGGCCTTCGCGTGGGCGTCGTCGTGAGCGGCCTTGCGGGCGCGGGCCTGAAGCGGGCGGCGGTCGTCGAGGTCGAAGACGACGGAGTTGATGCGGCCCGCGTTCCCCGTGGCGTCGGTGATCGCCTTGAGCAGGGCCCCGGTCGTGTCCAGTGCGCGGACCTTGATCGTGAAGGACTGCGCGGCCTGGTAGCCCTTCAGCGTGGACTCGCCGTCCTGGTAGTCGTAGACGGGGCTGAGGGAGACGCTCTCGGTACGGACGTCCTTGTCGGCGATCCCCTGCGCCCGCACCGCCTTCAGCAGGGCGGCGGCCGCCTTGTTCTGCGCGTTGAGCGCGGCCTGGGTCGTCTTGGCGGTGGCCTCCACCCCGGCTCCGACCAGCGCGATGTCGGGGTCGCCGACGGCACTGCCGTCGCCGGTCACGGTGACCGTGGCGGGCGCCGCCGCGGCACGGGCCGCGAGGGCGGGGGCGGTGCCGCCCGCGGTGACGGCGACGGCCGCGGGCGCGACGACGGTGGGCAGGCCGAGGGCGAGGAGGGTCACTGCGATCGCCGTGACAGGCGTACGGGGAACGGGCATGCGCGTCCGGTCCTTCCGGGAGTCGGGTGACGGTGTGCCGTCATCCCAACACCGGGCCTCGGACCGGACCGCGCACCACTCCCGCGCGGTCACCTCACTGGTCGAGCAGCCGCGACGGCCGGAACCCCTCAAGACCGTCCAGGACCGCGTGGCCCGGGACGGCGACTACGCCACCGAGGCGATCCGCATCTTGATGTCGTCCGGCGACAGCGCGCCCTTGGCCGTCACATGGTCGCCCGAGGACTCCCCGCGCAGCCGCCGCCCGATCCACGGCACGAGGTACTCCCGCGCCCAGTGCACATCGTCGCGCCGTACGTCGAGGGTGCCGCGCGGCGGGAGCGGGGGCCACGGCTGGTCGGGGTCGGCCGGGACCTCCAGGCCGAGCACCTGTCCGGCGCGGAGCGCCACGCGCGTGTGCCCGTCGGCGGAGAGGTGGAGCCGGTCGCCGTCCCAGGCCCTGCGGTCCTGGATGGTCTTGAGGGACCACAGGTCGAGGACGGGACAGCCGTAGCGGTCGGCGACCGCCCGCACATGTCCGTTGTACGTGGCGATCTTGCCGCGCAGATGCTTGAGCACGGGCACGCCACGGGTGTCGAAGCCGGTCGTCACCATCACGGTGCCGCACGCCTCGGTGAGCCGGGCGATCGCCCGCTCGAAGCGCTCGGCGACCTCGTCGGGGTCGGTGCCGGGCCGGAGGATGTCGTTGCCGCCCGCGCAGAAGGAGACCAGGTCCGGGCCGAGTTCCACGGCCTTGGGAAGCTGGTCCTCGACAATCTGGTCGAGCAGCTTGCCGCGCACGGCGAGGTTGGCGTACGTGAAGGCGCCCTCGGGCCGCCGGTCCGCGAGAAGTACCGCGAACCGGTCGGCCCAGCCGACGAACGCCCCGTCGGGGCCGGGGTCGCCGACGCCCTCGGTGAAGCTGTCCCCCACCGCAACGTACGACCCGATCACTGCTCTGCTGTCACTCTTCGAATCGTCTGCCACATCGGCCCATGATTCCCCTTCGAATGTGACCTACGCGACCGTAAGGAAGGGTTGACGGGCGGTGAGATAAGCCACTCCTAAAGTGTTGGCCAAGCCCGGAATAGGTCTCCGATCAGCGATGTTGGAGGCTCATCGATGTCGAGGGCTCAGCGGTGAGGGCTCAGCCGCCACACCCGGAAGTCGCTGAAGCGGAAGTGGCTCCAGGTGGTGCGGAAGGCGAAATGCCCACTGGTGTACGGCTCCGGGTCGGTGTAGTCGAACACGAGCTGCCCGTTGATCCACCACCGCTGGCTGGAGCCGTCGGAGACGATCCGGACCCGGTGGGGCTCGTTGGCGGCGAGCAAGGGCTCCGTGTAGTCGTAGATCAGCGGACGCACCCCGGCCTCGCCGACGTACCGTCGCAGCCGGGTCGTGGTGTTGGTGTTGGCGCCGTAGCCGACGTAGTACGTCTTGAGGTAGTCGTACTCCGCCAGGGCACCGCCGCGCTGGGTGGCGAAGAGGTCCTCGGGGGAACGGACGTCGGTCGCGTTCCAGAAGTTGTTGAGGTCGGAGACCCGGTCGTTGACGCCGCCCTCGGACACGGGGGTCGCCGTGTACTCGATGACGTACGGGCCTTCGAGCCGCTGCTTGAACCAGATGGTCGCGCCGGCGGGGACGTCGGACTCCAGGATGCCGCGGGCGGCGGTGACGGTGCCGCCCTTCTCCAGTTCGACGGCCCACTGGCCGAGGCCGTGGCGGAAGTCGTCGTGGGCGATGAGGCGCCCGCGGCGGTGGGACGAGTGGGCGCCGGCGGTGCCCGCGGGGGCGAGGGCGGCCAGGGCGGTGCCCGCGGCCAGGGCTCCGAAGGCTCTACGCGTGGTCGTCACGGGAGACGGCTCCTTCCGGGAGGGTGATCGAGGGCTTCGGCACGCGACGGGTCTCGGTGCCGAGGTAGTAGTCGGTGTACGTGGACTGGAGGTAGCCGCGCACGGTCCAGCCGAGGCGGTACTCGGCGTTCTGCGCGAGCGTGTAGATGCGCGTCTTCGTCGGCTCGGTGGTGGTGTAGAGCCGCAGTGCGGTGTGGTCGGCGGTCTCGGCGAGGATCTCCTCGCGCCAGTCGCCGAGGATGTCGCCGTAGAAGGGGGTGGCGTTGCGGGCGCCGGAGACGACACCGGTCGGCTCGAAGATCCTCGCGCTGGTCTCGGTGGCCGGGTCCCACTTCTCCACGCGGGTGAAGTCGAGGTTCTCCGAGGCCTTGTCGCCGTCCCACCAGATACGGAAGTTGACGCTCGGCGTGGTCGTGGAGACCTTGCCGTCCTGGACGTTGCGGACGCCCGCGCCGGGGGCGGTGACGTCGGCGGTGGAGGTCCAGTACTCGTAACCGGGGTGGCTGGGGTCGATGTCACCGGTGCTGCCGCGGCCGACGTCGATGTCCGTGTCGTTGACCCAGTCGGCGGGGTGCTGTCCGGTGACGAGCCGCTCGCCGGTGTCGGCGTCGTAGTAGTACCAGGGGAAGTTCGGGATGACGCCCAACTCGGCCTGCTGGATGGCGAATCCCTCCAGCCCGGGCCGGTCGGGGTCGAGGTCGGCGATGTGGAACCGGTCGCCGTGCCCGGCGCCGTCGACGACGTACCGCAGCGTGCCGTCGCTGTTGACGACATAGTTGCCGTCGGCGATCTCGTCCTTGCCGTCGAGGTCGACGTCGACGGTACGGATCTGGTGGAAGCTGGTCGCGCCGCTCGCGGCGGGGACCACGTACTTCCAACGCGGGCTCAGGTCGGTGCCGTTGAAGTCCCAGGTCTGGAAGAGGATCCGGAAGGTGCCGCGCTTGGCGCCGACGCGGGTGACCAACTTGGTGACCAGGCTGGGGTGTTCGCCGTCGAGGTAGGCGATGCCGAAGTGGCCGCCGGAGGGGCCGTCGGCGACGAAGTCGTCGGGAACGGGCTGCCGGGCGCGCTCGGTGCCGGTCAGGCCGTCGATCACGGACACGAACTGGTTCGCGGGCGAGGCCGCGCTGACCTCGGAACCGTCCGCGAAGGTCGTCCCGTCGGCCGTGTGCACCAGCACCTCGGCCCTGCCGTCGCCGTCGAGGTCGAACACCGTGACGTTGTCGTCGTTGCGGTAGCCGCCGATCGCCGTGGAACCGCTGATCGCCGCGGGCGCCGGGTCGTTGGCGCCGTTCCCGCCGACCTGTGTGTACGAGCCGGGCCCCTGGTCGACCCGCCACAGCCGCTCGCCGGTCAGCGTGTACGCCTCCAGCAGGTCGGGCTTGTCACGGGTCCCGGAGAGCCGGCTGACGACGATCTCGTACCGCCCGTCACCGTCGAGGTCCCCGGGCCAGGCATGCTGCACGGTGTAGCCGTCGGCGCTCGCGAGGGGGATCTCGGCGTAGCCCCTCGCGAAGTCGAGCGCGGCCGAACTCGGCCTCCGCTCATGCCCGTTGACGACGGCCCGCACGGTGTACGTGCCCTTGCCGGGCGAATCGTCCTGGTACGTCGTGGACTTGACGACCGGCGTACGGTTCAGCCGTCGCCCGTTCTTGTACACGTTGAAGGCGATGGCGTTGCCGTACCGGGCGTACTCGGTGCCGAGCAGACGCCAGCTGAGGAAGGTCCCCTCACCCGAGCCGGACGGCACGGCGACCAGTCCGCGGTCGAGGTTCTCGACGACCCGGCGCGGGGGCTCCCCGCTGGTGGCGTGGCCGGCGGGCGCGGACATCAGCCCGGCCAGCAGGGCGGCCGCGGTGACGGCGACGGTTCTTCGGCGATGCGTGCGACGCGGATGATGCGGACCGCGCGGGCCATGCGGGCGATGCACTAGTGCTCCTTTGCGAGATGGGCGATCAGTCGGTCGGCCACCTTGCGGTGACCCTGGACGCTGGGATGGACGGTCCCGTTGAAGTCCCCGCCCGCCACGGAGAGCCAGTCGGTCGTGTCGACGAACTCGGTCCGGGCGTCGGCCAGTTCGGCGACGACGGCGGCGACGTCCTCGGCGTGTGTGCCGTTGAAGGGGCGCAGCGCGAGGATGCGCGCATGCGGGGCCGAGGCCCGGAGCCGGGTGAGATAGGCGCGGTAGGCGGCACGGAAGTCGTCCGAGCCCCACGCGGCGTCGTTGGTGCCCTGGTTCACGACGATCACATCGGCCCGGTGGTCCGAATCCGCCCTGGACCCCGCGTAGTTCCAGCCGTACGCGTCCGACGCCGTCGGCACTCCCCCGTTGCCGGTCTGGATCACGCCCTGCCGCCCGAAGCCGACCTGGGTCAGCGAGGCGTGCAGCGCGTCGGCGACCAGGGTGGGGTAGGCGGCGGTGCCGTCGGCGCAGTCGGAGGTGTTGACCTCGCACAGGGCCATGACGCCCTGGGTGATGGAGTCGCCGTAGAACGCGAACTCCCGTCCGTGTCCACCGTGTTGGACCTGCTGGGGCAGGAGCCGCCCCCGGATCCCGGTGAGTACGACACCGGTCTCCAGCGGGGGCGTCCACCGGTTGGCCCGTGAGAAGACGTCCTTCACGGACAACTCGGCGGTGTGCGGCCCGCGTCCGGAGGCCGCGATCTCGATGTCGCCGCGATCGACGGCGTACAGCTGCTTGGGGCCGCCGTCGACCGACACATAGATCTGCGCGGGCACGGTGATCGACGAGACGTCGAACAGGGCGTGCGCGCTGCCGCCGGTGAAGCGGAAGCTCAGCCGGGAACCGGAGTTGACGGTGATCGCCGCATCGGCGGTGCGGCCCCAGTGGCCCTCGTAGGCGAGGCGTCGGTCGTTCGGGCGTACGACGTCCTCGGAGGCCGAGGCCGCCACGGGCTGTACCGCGCCCGTGAGCAACCCCGCGGTCACCGCCGCGATCAAGCCGGCATGTCTCATGACGGGATCCGGTCTCCGATCAGGGCGAGGTTCTGGATCGCGGCAAGGGCCCACTGGGCCGAGGAGTTGGTGGAGATCCACGGGATCTCCTCGGTGGTGCGCAGCACGGCCGGGGTCTTGACGGTGACCGGGTTCCAGTCGTTGGACGGGAAGTAGGTGTCGCTGCCGGTGTAGAACTCGTTCCACGCGCGCGTGGCGAGCGTCGGGTCGTCCTTGTGGCGCGCGGCGTACGCGGTGATCCGGGAGTGCGCTGCGGGCAGCGCCGACTTCCAGGTGGAGCCGGTGAGTTGCTTCTTCTGGGCGTCGGTGGCGTTGTAGTACTGCGCGTAGTTCAGCCAGGCGGCGCGGAACTCGGGCTCCTCGTCGCCGAGGAGCGACGCGAGCTCGCTGTTGGTCTCGACGAGCCCGAAGACGGCGCTCAGGTGCGACACGCTCACGGCCGTGCTGGTGGTGATCGCGAACTTGCCGGTGTCCGCGTCGAGCAGCCCCGTGCCGGTGAAGAACCCGTTGGGCTGGGCGGCGATCGTCCGCAGCGAGTTGACCAGTTTGGCCTTCGCCTGCGCGGCACTGGGCCCCTGCCGCTCCCACTCGGTGAGCCAGGCCGCCGAGATGCCACCCCAGTCGGTACCGAACCCGACCGACAGGGCATGCCGGTCGCCCGGCGTGTAGCCGTCCGTCCGGACCTTGCGCTGCGGGTCGACTTCCAGGAACGTCCGCTCCACGTCGACGAGTTCACGCAGCAGGTCGCCGGTGCGCTCGTCGCCGGTGAGGAAGTAGTAGAAGCGCCGGTTCACGGCCGTGGAGATACGGACCTGCTTGGCGCTGTCCGCCCAGTGCTGCACACCGTGCCGGGTGCCGAGGCCCGCCCACTTCCCGAGGTGGTAGACGTCGACCTCACCGGTGTGCCGGGTCATGGCCTCCGCGAACCGGAAGACCTCGGCGGAACCGGTGCGCAGGAAGTGGTACCAGAGCCACAGGTCGGTGCCCAACTCCGAGTTGTCCCAGGCGTATCCACCCACGTCGTAGCGCCAGACGTGCCGGTCGTTGTCGTAGGTGTGCTGGACGTCGCCGTAGTCGAGGAACCCGTACCAGCGGTGCTGCTCGCGCTGCCCGGCGTAGTAGGCGAACAGGTCGTCGAGACGGTCTTCGACCGCTGTCCGGGCCTTGTTGGACCGGTCGACGGGCGCCCAGTCCCCGAACACCCCGGCGGCGTGCAGCCGTTGGGGAGTGGCGGTGAGGAGCGGCGGGGTCGCGGTGGCGGCGGCCTGTGCGGCGAGGGAAGCAGCGGACGGAGTCTTCTCCAGTGCCCAGAAGGTGAGTTCGTTGGTCCGCGCGATGCCGTACGGCGTGCCGAAGCCGGGCTCGTAGTCCTCGTACGTGATCTCCAGACCGCCGTCGGACTGTTCCTCGTACGTGTCCTGCCCCAGCCCGTCGTGGTAGAAGCGCAGGTCGAGCGGCTGCGCCTCGGGCGAGTACAGCCATACGGTGGCCTCGGCGGCGTCGCCGGCGGCGCCCCGGACGTCCAGCTGGGCGGGGTGGCGCTGCCAGAAGTCCCGTAGTCCGAAGGAGAGTCCGCCGCTCGCGCCGCCGACGTAGCCGAAGCCTCCGGCGCGGCGGCCGGCCGCGGCGTGGATCCAGCCGTAGCCCGCCTTGGTGCGCTTGCGGACGGTGTAGCCGTCGGCGTTGGGCTGGGTGAGGGTGTAGTCGCCCCAGGTCGGGATGTAGGCGAGGCGGCTGAAAACACGGGTGTCCCAGGTGGCGGTGTCGGGCAGTTTCGTGCCCGCGATCTGGGCCGCGCGGACCGCCGCGCCCGGGTCGCGGCGCAGCCCGGTGATGCCCTGGACGGCCTCGCTGAACAGGCCGCCGTCGGAGTCGGCGAACCGTATGTGCCGGTCGTAGGGCTGGTCGCGCAGCGGCACGGTGAAGGTGACCCCGAGGCCGCGCAGGAAGTCGCCCTGGTCGGAGCCGGGCGTCTGCTCGCCGTCCCAGACGAAGGTGTGCACCAGCCGGAAGGAGTCGGCACCGGCGGAGAAGGAGAAGCGCAGGGTGTACGGCAGCCAGCTCCGCCCGCCGCTGCGGTGCCGGCCCTCTACGCGGACGACGGCACGGACCGGGCCGTCCTGCTCCACCTCGACCTTCTCGACGCGGCCCGAGAAGCGCTGGACGTCCGTGCCCTCCCGCACGGACTCCTGCCGCAGGGCGACCAGCTTCCCGTCCCGCGCGATCTCGGCCGAGCCGCGCCGCACACTCCGTACGACGGTGTCGGACCCCTTGGCGCCGAACACGGCGGTGATCACTCCGGTCGACACCTCGACGCGGCCCGCGGACCGGGTGACGGTGACCTTCCGCTCCGGTGCGGCCGGTTCGCCCGCCGCGAGCTTGTACGCGGCGGCCTTGGGGGCATCGGGCGCGATCGCGTGCGCGGTCCACTTCACCGAGCCGTCGGGCCAGTAGCCGGTGACCCAGCTCTGGACGGGCACGTCGTCCCCGGCGGCGGTCGTCAGCCGGAATCTCTGCTCCGGCCGGTACGTCCCGCGCGCCCACGGCACGCCCCAGGTGGCACCGGCGTGGACCTCGGGTGCCGAGCCCTCCAGCCAGTGGAGTTCGGTGTCGTCCGCGTCGGCCGCGACGGCGGTGCGGGACAGGGCCCAGGAGAACTGGGCCGCGGCGGCCGCGGCTGCGGCGCCCTTGATGACGGTGCGTCGGTCGACGCCGGGCACGGGGACCTCCGGAAGATGCGGATAGAAAGCGCTTGCATCGTTACGGAGATCACTGTGTCCCCACCCTCCCCTCACTGTCGACGGTTTGGACAGCCGCGCCACAAGACCGCAATGAACCGATCATGAAACGGCAAGAACCAACACCCAGGGGTCGGCGGGACCCCACACCGAAGGCCGGACCCGGGGATCGGGATCCGGCCTTCGGTGGCACGAGGGGAAGGGGTCAGCCGACGGCGACGCCCTTCGAGCGGAGGTAGGCGACCGGGTCGACGTCCGAGCCGTAGTCCGGCGTGGTGCGGATCTCGAAGTGCAGATGCGGGCCGGTGACATTGCCGGTCGCGCCGGAGAGGCCGATCTGCTGGCCCTCGGTGACGGTCTGGCCGGCCGAGACCGAGAGCGAGGACAGGTGGGCGTACTGGGCGTAGTAGCCGTCGGCGAGCTGGATGACGACCTGGTTGCCGTACGCGCCGCCCCAGCCGGCGGAGACGACGGTGCCCGCGGCCACGGCCTTCAGCGAGGTGCCGGTCGGGACGACGAAGTCGACACCGGTGTGGTAGCCGCTGGACCACATGCTGCCCGCCGTGTGGTAGGCGGTGCCGACGGTGGCGCCGGTCACGGGGAGGGTGTAGCCGCTGGAGCTGCTGGTGCCGGTCGACTCGCTGCTCTGGGTGGCACTCGTGGTGTTCGAGGAGGACGAGCCGGACGAGGAGGACGACGACTTCTCGGCGCTCGTGGACTTCCCGGAGCTCGTGGACTTCTCCGTGCTCGCCGACTTGTCGGTGCTCGCCGCGGCCTTCTTGCCGAGGGTGAGCTTCAGACCGGGGTGGATCAGCGAGGGGTCGGAGCCGACGGCCTCGCGGTTGTCCGAGTAGAGCTTCTTCCAGCCGCCGCTGACGTTCTGCTCGTCGGCGATCTTCGAGAGGTAGTCACCGGCCCGCACCGAATAGGTGCGCACGGTCGCGGTGTTCGCGGCGCTCTTCTTCTCCGCGGCCTTCTTCTCGGTCGCCGTCTTCTCGGCGGCCGGAAGGGACTGGACGGCCTTTTCCGAAACGGACTGCGAGGTGGCCGCGTGGGCGCCTGCGGCACCCATCAGCGGGAGGGCGAGTGCGGCTCCGCCGGTGCCGGCGACGGCGATCGAGCGAGTGAGGCGCTGGGTCTTCGGACGGCGGTGCTTACCCTTCGCGGGCATGGCGAATTCCTCTCCGGCGCCTACGAGGTGAGCTGTCGGGTGCGGACTGGAGATGTCCGGCCGCACCGAAGTGCGGCTTAACCCCTAGCCGTTCCGGAGACCGGAACAGGCGGTTGTACCTGTGGGTCCCCCGCTCCTGCCGTTCACGGGTGAGTTGTGCGGGCACCGGGCGGCGGCAGGATTGGGCGTCCGTCCGGATTGGTGGCGAACGTAAGCGAGGAAGACGCAAAGGGACAAGCGAGAGGTTCCAGAGAAATGCGTTCCTCTTGATCCCTTGTGAGAATTACCGGTCACCCTGTGTGAATTCAGCCCGCCGCCCGCCCCGCAAAACCCTTGGGAAAACACGGGAATTACGTGAACATGACGGGCGACGGACGGTCACGGATATGACGCTCCTCACGTGCCGTTTTCACAGCTTCCTTTATTCCAGAGCGAGTTGGAATGAAGGTGAAGGAAGGCGAAGGAAGCCACCAATTCGGACAGACGACTCAGATGCGACGCAGTCGGAGAACTGCCGCATCCAAGTCGCCCCGCAATCCAACCCGAAGTCCGTGATGCAGCAATACCGCACCTCTGTGAATTTCGCCCGTTTCAAGGCATTCGTACGACGCTGCCGGGTCGAGCCCGCGCAGCCGCAGCGCCGGGACGGGCTCGCCGTAGCTCTGCGCCTGGAGCCAGGCGAGGACGACGGCCTCGTCCCCGCGGACGTACTGCACCGCACTGAGCCCGCCGCGCGGGGGCCGCAGCCGGTAGAGGTCGCCGCGCTGCACCAGGGGCCGGATCTCCTTGTAGAGGCCCACCCATTGCCCCGCCTCGGCCAGCTCCTCCTCGCTCCACTCGGAGAGGTCCCCGCCGACCCCGAGCACCCCGGCCATGGCGCTCACGAACCGGAACTTGAGCGAGCTCACCCGGCCGTTGAGCTGGGTGTTGGGGCTGTCGGTGACCCAGGCGGCCATCACGCGCGCGGGGTGGATCTGACTGAAGCCGTGCTGGATGGCGAGCCGGTCCAAGGGGTCGGTGTTGTCCGAGGTCCACACCTGGTCGGTACGGCTGAGCACCCCGAGGTCGATACGGCCACCGCCGCCGGAGCAGGACTCGAAGGCGACGCCCGGGTGAGCCGCCCGCAACCGGTCCAGGAGGGCGTAGAAGCCGCGCACATGGTCGACCCACAGCCGCTGCGGGTAGGGCTCACCCGGCCAGCCCGCATCGGTGAAGCAGCGGTTGAAGTCCCACTTCACATAGTCGACGGGGGCGGAGGAGAGCAGGGTGTCGAGCCGCTCCCAGAGGTACTCCTGGACGTCCTCGCGGGCCAGGTTCAGTACGAGCTGATTGCGGAACTCCGTCCGCTTTCGTCCCCCTTGATACTGCACCCAGTCCGGGTGGGCGCGATACAGCTCGCTGTCCGGGTTGACCATCTCGGGCTCGACCCAGATGCCGAACTGCATGCCGAGCGCGTGCACATAGTCGGCGAGCGGCTTGAGGCCGTTCGGGAAGCGGTCGGGGTTCGGTGTCCAGTCGCCGAGTCCGGCCCGGTCGCTGGTGCGGGCACCGAACCAGCCGTCGTCGACCACGAACAGCTCCACGCCGATCGCCGCGGCCCGCCGGGCGAGCGTGCCCTGCTGCTCCTCGGAGATGTCGAAGGTCGTGGCCTCCCAGGAGTTGAAGAGCACCGGCCGGTCCTGGTCGGCGTCCGGGATGACGTACGCCCGCTGGTACGCGTGCCAGGCCCGGCTCGCGCCGCCGAAGCCGCCGTCGCTCCACAGTCCGGCGAAGACGGGCGTGGTGAAGGACTCCCCCGCCGCCAGGCTCAGCAGGCCCGAGTCGTCGTGCCCGGCCCCGCCGGTGATCTGCACGCGCGCGTCGGGGAGCTGGGCCACGGCGATCCGCCAGGAGCCCGACCAGCCGAGGGCGCAGCCGTAGACCTCGCCGCGCTCCTCGGTGGCGTCCGTGTCGAGCGCGACCCACGGCAGATGCTGGTGCCCGGTGTGCCCGCGGCGGCTGCCGATGACCTTCTCACCGTAGGTGAGGGGGGCCGCGGTCAGCCGGGACTCGGCGGCCCAGCGCCCGTGCAGCTGGGACAGCCGCCAGTCCTCGCGGTCGGGCAGGGTCCAGGTGGCGGAGTCGGCGCGCAGCAGCTCCATGGCCTCGGTGCCCTGGTTGTCCAGGGTCACCCAGCGCTCGACGACGTCGCCGCGCATCCGGTAGTGCAGGGTGATCGCCAGTCCGTCGTCGTGGAACAGCAGCCGGAGTTCGTCACCGCCGGGACCATTCACGGTCTCGTACGACGTGAAGGTCCACTCGGTCCCGCGCCGCTCGGCGGTGCGCACGGACAGCGCGGGCCGTACGAAACGGGGGCCGCCCTCGACGGGGTACTCCTCGCGGCCGTCGAGCTGCGACTCGAAGGGCCAGTAGTCGGGCAGTGGGCGCACGGCGAGGGCCTCGGCGTCGGCGAGGGCGATCGCGGGGCCCCAGTGCAGATGCAGGAGCTCGTCGTTCTCGGTGAGATGGACGGCATAACTGCTGGCAGGCCCTGAGAGAAGCCAGGTGCGGCCGGTTGCGGAGATCTCCAGCATCAAACCCTCACATATTCGAACAGTGGCGCTCAAGCGCCAACATCATCGACGGCCGTGCGGCTCTGACGCAAACGCCTGTGGACAACTCATTGCCCCAGGAATCCATGTCGTATCGTCGAGGGCGTGCCCGCCGACGTGCCGTGGCGGCGGGACCGGCTGGGAGGAGCCCCCGTGACGCAGCAGATCCCGTCGACCGAGCCCGAGCTGGCCGGTGTCCGCAACTTCCGTGATGTGGGCGGTCTGCCGACCGTGGACGGACGGCGGGTGCGGTACGGGGTGCTGTTCCGCAGCGGTCATCTGGCGCACGCGACCGAGGAGGACGCCGAGTTCCTCTCCTCGCTCGGGCTGCACACGATCTTCGACTTCCGCAACGCGTCGGACCAGAAGCTGGAGGGTCCCGACGTCGAGCTGCCGGGCGTGCGCAATGTGAACCTCCCGCTGAGCGACCCGGCGGACGGCTCGGAGTTCTGGAAGATGGTCCGGGACGGCGAGATCGAGACGCTGCGCGAACTCCTCGGCGACAACAAGGCGGCGAACCGGATGATCGCCTCCTACCGCATGATCATCAAGGAGCGCACCGCCGAGCACTCCCGCGTCCTGCACTCCCTCGCCGAGGAGAGCGTCCCCGCGCTGATGCACTGCGCGGCGGGCAAGGACCGCGCGGGCCTGTCCATAGCCGTGACGCTGCTCGCCCTCGGCGTGGAGCGGGAGGCGATCATCGCCGACTACCTGGAGTCGAACGCCAAGCACCGCCGCTACAAGGTGCAGCGCAGCAGCAAGTCCACCGCCGGCTACTCCCCCGAGGTCATGGAGCTGCTGAGCCCCCTCTTCGACGCGCGCGCCGAGTATCTGGAAGCCGCGTTCGCGACGATCGAGGAGACCTGGGGCGGCGTCGACGCCTATCTGGAGCAGGGTCTCGGCATCACACCGGAGATCCGGGAGCGGCTGCGCGAGCGACTGCTCGACTGAGGCGGCTACTGGCTGCCGCCCAGCGCGAAGAGCAGATAGACGAAGGCCGCGAAGACATGGCCCACCGCGAGGTAGATGATCAGCCGTACCCACAGGGCGCGCGGGAACTTCTCCTCCATGTCGGTCATGACGTCTCTCCATGGGTGGGGCCGAGGCACAGCGTGGCCGTGGGGCTCTGCAGCAGGGTGTGGACGAAGAGCAGCTCGACCCCGTCGGGGTCCTGGGCCGCGATGCGGTGCGGGGTCAGCGAGTCGAAGTGGGCGCTGTCGCCGGGGGCGAGCCGGTGCGTGGTGTCCCCGAGGCGCAGCCGCAGCCGCCCGGTGAGGACGTACAGCCATTCCTCGCCGGGGTGCACGCGCACGATGTCGCCCTGGGAGCCGTGCGGGACATGGACGCGCAGCGCCTGCATGCCGCGTCCCGGTGAGCCGGCCTGCCAGTAGGTCCAGCCGCCGGCGGAGGTGGGTTCCATGTCGGCGGCGCGTACGACGGCGTCCCGTTCGGTGACCGTCTCGCCGAGCAGCTCCGAGACCGTCGTACCGTAGACACGGGCGAGCGCGAGCAGCATCGGCAGTGAGGGCTGGCGCTGTCCGGTCTCGAGCCGGGAGAGGTGGGCGGGCGACAGCCCGGCGGCGCGGGCCGCGGCCTCCAGGGTGAGGGCGGCGCGGCGGCGCAGGGCGCGAAGCCGCGGTGCGACGACGGGCAGGATCCCGGCGTCGGCCGGCCCGGTTTCGGGAGAGCTCATGCCCTCCATTCAGCCGCAGGTTTGCCCCTGGGGCAATTTTCTTGCCTCAGAGGCAAAACGCGTGACTGGGACTGTCCGGTGAGCAGGCCTAGCGGTTGGCCACCGCCTGCTTGACCAGCGTCTTCCCGAAGTCCCACATCAGCCCGCCGCCGCCATGGGCGTCGTCCATGACATCGGTGAAGGCGTCGACGAACCGGTCCACCTCCGCCTCCCCCACCGTCAGCGGCGGGATCAGCTTGATCACCTCCAAGTGGTCGCCGGAAACCTGGGTGAGGATCCGGTGCCGCTGGAGCAGCGGTACGACGACCATCTGCGCGAACAGCCCCTTGCGGGCGGCCTGGAGCATGGTCCACCGGCTGCGCAGCCCCAGGGACTTGGGCCGGCCGAACTCGATGCCGACCATCAGTCCCCGGCCGCGCACGTCGGCGAGCAGCTCGTACTTGTCGACGAGGGCGGCGAGCCGGGACTTGAGCAGCTCGCCGGTGGTGCGGGCGTTGGCGACGATCCGCTCGTTCTCCATGACGGACAGCACGGCGAGCCCGGCCGCCATGGCCTGCGCGTTGGACCCGAAGCTCGCCGAGTGGACCAGGACGCGGTCGATCGACGAGAAGACCTTCTTGAAGATCCAGTCCTTGCCGAGGGTGGCGCCGACCGGCACATAGCCGCCGGAGAGCGCCTTGGCCACGCACACGAGGTCCGGCTCGACGCCGTCCTCGTGCTGGTAGGCGTAGAAGTCGCCGGTGCGGCCGAGCCCGGTCTGCACCTCGTCCGCGATCAGCAGCGCCTTGTGCCGGTGGAGCAGCTCCTGGGCGGCGCGCAGATAGCCCGGCGGGGGCTCGTGGACGCCCTTGCCCTGGATCGGCTCGACGATCAGGGCGGCCACGTCGCCCTTCTTCAACTCCCGTGCCAGGGCGTCGAGATCACCGAGGGGAACGGCCGTGTCGGGCAGCAGCGGGGCGAAGCCGTCGCGGAAGCCGTCCTCGCCGTTGACCGACAGCGAGCCGGTGGTCAGGCCGTGGAAGGCGTGGTCGCAGTACAGGATCCGCGGCTTGCCGGTGGCGCGCCGGGCGAACTTCAGCGCGGTCTCCACCGCCTCCGTACCGCTGTTGCCGAAGAACACCCGGTCCAGGTGCGGACTGTGGGTGAGGAGCTTCTCGGCCAGCAGCCCGGGCAGCGGCTGGCAGTCGAAGCGGGTGAGGTCGGCGAGCTGGGCGTCGAGGACGTCGTGCAGCGCCTTGCGGACGACGGGGTGATGGCGGCCCAGGCCCATCACCCCGAACCCGGCGAGCATGTCCAGGTAGTCGTTGCCGTCCGCGTCCCAGAAGTAGGCGCCCTCGGCCCGCTCGTAGACCTTGTCGAAGCCGATGGTGTGCAGCATGCGCGGGAGCTGGTGGTTGAGGTACTTGGTGTGCAGCTCGTAGCGCTCGGCTCCGCGCTCGGCCAGGAGTGCGCCGAGGTCGAACTCGGTGGTCATTCGGGTTTCTCCTTGAGTGAGCCGTCGACCTGCTCCCCGACCGCCAAAGCACTCTCGGCTTCCTTGACGGCGAGGCTCGCGCTGATGCGTCCCGCGACCTCCACCGGCGTGAGCCCGATGTCGGCGAGCACCTCGCCCCGCTTGGCGTGCGCGAGGAACTGGTCCGGGATGCCGAACCGCCGTACGGGTACGTCGACTTCGGCGTCCCCCAGCGCGAGGGCGACCGCGGAACCGACCCCGGCGGCACGGCTGTTGTCCTCTACCACCGCGACCAGCCGGTGCTCGGCGGCGAGGCCGGGCAGCGCCGGATCGACGGGTTTGACCCAACGGGGGTCCACGACCGTGCAGTTGATGCCCCGGGCCTCCAGCAGGTCGGCGGCCTGAAGACAGACGGGCGCCATGACGCCCACCGCGACGAGCAGCACCTCGGGCGTCCCGGCACCGCGGTGCAGCACGTCGAGGCCGCCGACCTGGTCCACGGCCGGCAGCGACGGGCCCACGGACTCCTTCGGGAAGCGGACGAGCGTCGGCGCGTCGTCCACCGCCACGGCCTCTCGCAACTGTGCCCGCAGCTGGTCGGCGTCCCGGGGCGCGGCGATCCTGAGGCCGGGCACGACCTGAAGGATCGACATGTCCCACATGCCGTTGTGCGAGGCCCCATCCACGCCCGTGACCCCGGCCCGGTCCAACACGAACGTCACCCCGCAGCGGTGCAGCGCGACGTCCATCAGGAGCTGGTCGAAGGCGCGGTTGAGGAAGGTCGCGTACACAGCGACCACGGGATGCAGCCCGCCGGTGGCGAGCCCCGCCGCGGACACCGCCGCGTGCTGCTCGGCGATCCCGACGTCCCACACCCGCTCCGGGAACCGCGCTGCGAACTTCCCGAGCCCTACCGGGTGCAGCATGGCCGCCGTGATCGCCACGACGTCCTCCCGCTCCTCCCCGATCGCGACGATCTCGTCCCCGAACACCGAGGTCCAGGAAGGCCCGTTGGAGGGCGCGAGCGGCTCGCAGGTGAGCGGGTCCATCACCCCGACGGTGTGGAAGTGGTCCTCCTCGTGGGCGAGGGCGGGCTCGTAGCCGCGCCCCTTCTCCGTGAGGCAGTGGATGAGCACCGGCCCGTGGAAGCGTTTCGCGCGCCGCAGCGCCGACTCGACGGCCCCGATGTCGTGCCCGTCGATCGGGCCGACGTACTTCAGCCCGAGGTCCTCGAACATGCCCTGCGGGGCGAACGCGTCCTTGAAGCCCTTCTTCGCGCCGTGCAGCGACTCGTAGATCGTGTGACCCACGACCGGGGTCCGCAGCAGTACGTCCTTCCCCCAGGCCAGGACCTTCTCGTAGCTGTCGGTCGTGCGCAGGGTGGCCAGATGGTTCGCGAGGCCGCCGATGGTCGGCGAGTACGAGCGCTCGTTGTCGTTGACGACGATGATCAGCGGCCGGTCCTTGGCGGCCGCGATGTTGTTGAGCGCCTCCCAGGCCATACCGCCGGTCAGCGCGCCGTCGCCGATCACCGCGACCACATGACCCTTGTCGCCCTGCACCTGGCGGGCCTTGGCGAGTCCGTCCGCCCAGCCGAGCGCGGTGGAGGCGTGGCTGTTCTCGACGATGTCGTGCTCGGACTCCTCACGCGAGGGATAGCCGGACAGGCCGCCCTTGCCGCGCAGCTTGGAGAAGTCCTGACGTCCTGTCAGCAGCTTGTGCACATAGCTCTGATGGCCGGTGTCCCACACGATGCGGTCGACCGGCGACTCGAAGACCCGGTGGAGCGCGATGGAGAGTTCCACCACCCCCAGGTTGGGCCCGAGGTGTCCGCCGGTCCTGGCGACCGCGTGCACCAGGAACTCCCTTATCTCCTCGGACAGTTCGCCGAGTTCCGGCTCGGACAGCGCCTTTAGGTCGCGTGGTCCCCGGATGTTCTCCAGAATGGTCACGCTCGGGCCCCCTTCGGTCCGTGCTGTTCAGCTCACGGTGACGGCCGGCTCCCCCGACGCGACGCCGTCCTGCTCCATCTGTTCGGCGATCTTCATCGCCTCCTCGATGAGGGTCTCCACGATCTTCGACTCGGGCACGGTCTTGATGACCTCGCCCTTCACGAAGATCTGCCCCTTGCCGTTGCCGGAGGCGACCCCCAGGTCCGCCTCCCGCGCCTCGCCGGGACCGTTGACCACACACCCCATGACGGCGACACGCAAGGGCACTTCCATGCCCTCCAGGCCCGCCGTGACCTCGTCGGCCAGCTTGTAGACGTCGACCTGGGCGCGCCCGCAGGACGGACACGACACGATTTCGAGGCGCCGCTGCCTGAGGTTCAGCGACTCCAGGATCTGGATGCCGACCTTGACCTCCTCGGCGGGCGGCGCGGACAGGGAGACCCGGATGGTGTCGCCGATCCCCCTGCTGAGCAGCGCCCCGAAGGCGACGGCCGACTTGATCGTGCCCTGGAAGGCGGGTCCGGCCTCCGTGACCCCCAGGTGCAGCGGGTAGTCGCACTGCTCGGCGAGCAGCTGATAGGCGTTCACCATGACCACGGGGTCGTTGTGCTTGACGGAGATCTTGATGTCCCGGAACCCGTGCTCCTCGAACAACGAGGCTTCCCAGAGCGCCGATTCGACCAACGCCTCCGGCGTCGCCTTGCCGTACTTCTGGAGCAGCCGCCGGTCCAGCGACCCGGCGTTGACCCCGATCCGGATCGGCGTGCCGTGGTCCCGCGCGGCCTGCGCGATCTCCCTGACCTTGTCGTCGAACTGCTTGATGTTGCCGGGATTGACGCGTACGGCCGCACAGCCGGCCTCGATCGCCGCGAACACGTACTTGGGCTGGAAGTGGATGTCCGCGATCACCGGGATCTGGGACTTGCGGGCGATGGTGGCCAGCGCGTCCGCGTCGTCCTGCGTGGGGCAGGCGACGCGGACGATCTGGCAGCCGGACGCGGTGAGTTCGGCGATCTGCTGGAGGGTGGCGCCGATGTCGGAGGTGCGGGTCGTCGTCATCGACTGCACCGACACCGGAGCCCCGCCCCCGACCGCCACCGGCCCGACCTGGATCCGCCGCGACACGCGTCGCTCGGCGATCGGCCGGACCGGCATCTCGGGGACGCCCAGGGAGACGGCGGTCATGACCTCACTCCCGGTTTCCGGAGACCGTCTCGCGCATCGCGCGCAGCGACTCCTTGAGCGAGCCCATGGTGGCGAGGACGGCGGTGGGCTCGTAGCCGCAGTGCGCCATGCAGTTGGCGCAGCGCGGGTCCTTGCCGCGGCCGTACTTGTCCCAGTCGGTCTCCTCGATGAGTTCGCGGTACGTGGGCACGTACCCGTCGCTCATCAGGTAGCAGGGCCGCTGCCAGCCGAACAGGGAGTAGTTCGGGATCGCCCAGGCCGTGCACGGGAAGTCGACCTTGCCTTCGAGGAAGTCGAGGAACAGGGGCGAGTGGTTGAGCCGCCACTTGCGCCGGTTGCCGCCCGCGAAGGCCTTCTTGAACAGTTCGCGGGTCTGCTCCACGCCCAGGAAGTGCTCCTGGTCGGGGGCCTTCTCGTAGGCGTAGGCGGGCGAGATCATCATCTCGTCGACGTGCAGGTCGTCGTTGAGGAAGTTGAGCACCTCGATGATGGTCTGCGGGGTGTCGGTGTTGAAGAAGGTCGAGTTGGTGGTGACCCGGAAGCCGCGCTTCTTGGCCTCCTTGATCGCCTCGACGGCCTCGTCGAACACGCCCTCCTTGGCCACCGACTCGTCGTGCCGCTCGCGCAGCCCGTCGATGTGCACGGCGAAGGCGAAGTACGGGGAGGGCTTGAACTTGTCCATCTTCTTGCGCAGCAGCATGGCGTTGGTGCAGAGGAAGACGTACTTCTTCTTCGCCACCAACTGCCGCACGATCTCGTCGATCTGAGGGTGCATCAGCGGCTCACCGCCGGCGATGGACACCATCGGCGCACCGGACTCCAGGACCGCCCCGACGGCCTGGGCGACCGGCATGCGCTGCTTGAGCACGCCCGCCGGATGCTGGATCTTGCCGCAGCCCTCGCACTTGAGGTTGCACGCGAAGAGGGGCTCCAGCTCCACGATGAGCGGGAACTTGTCCCGCTTGCGGAGCTTCTGTTCGGCCAAGTATGTAGCGACCTTGATGGACTGACGCAGCGGCATGGCCATCTGGCTCACCTCCTGGGGAGCAGCAAGGAACGGTGCCATTCGAAGAAAGCGGGAAGTACGGAACGAAGGACGCGGAAAGCCGATATTCCACCGCGCACCGTGCCGATCCGGACGAGTTCATGTTCTGGAGCGTCCACGACCACCCGTACGGCCGCAACGGGGCGTGGGCCCGTGCGTACGGCGCTGTGGAGTGTGGTCGCCGACTCCATGTCGACCGCGATCGCGCCGGTCGCGAGGAGATCGGACCGTTCGTGGCCGCGTACGACGTGATCGGAGCCGGTGAGCGGTCCGGTGTGGACGGTACGTCCCGGTACGGCCCGTACCAGCTCCTTGACGAGTAGGTCGGTCCCCACACACGGAACGGTTCCGTCCGGATGCCGGGTCTCCTCGGCGACCACGATGTCGCCGGGGTGCATGCCGGGTGCGAGCCCGGCGCAGAAGCCGGTGGCCAGCACGGCGGCACCGGCGAGTGACGGATCGGCGAGGGCGCGGGTGACGGCCCGCTCGGCCGCCCTGGGTCCCATTCCGGTACGGAGCACGGTGACCGGCCCGTCGGCGCCGCCGCGGTCGCCGCTGCGCAGGGCGAGCTGCTCGATGCCGAGCGCGCAGGCGATCAGCAGCGGTGCGGGGGCCGGCCGGTCGCTCATCTCACGCCTCCCCCACCTTGGCGAGCGGCTCCCCGGCCTTGGCGAACGGCTCCCCGTGGACGTACCTGCCGAGGGCCGTCAGCGGGAAGACCTGCCGGTAGAGGTGGTAGTTGATGGAGAAGTCCCACGGGAAGCCGGTGCCGGTGAAGTAGGGCTCGTCCCAGGAGCCGTCCTCCCGCTGGGTGGCGGCGAGCCACTCGACGCCCCGCTCGACCGCCTTGGAGTCCCTCTCGCCGGCGGACAGCAGCGCCATCAGCGCCCAGGCCGTCTGCGAGGCGGTCGAGGCCCCGCGGCCGCTCCACTTCTTGGAGTCCTGGTAGGAGCGCAGATCCTCGCCCCAGCCGCCGTCGTCGTTCTGGACGGACTCCAGCCAGGTCACGGCCCGCCGGATCGCCGGGTGCGAGGCGGGGATGCCGGCGGCGACGAGGGCCGGCAGGACCGACCCGGTGCCGTAGATGTAGTTGACGCCCCAGCGCCCGAACCACGAGCCGTCCGGCTCCTGTTCGGCGAGCAGCCACTCGATGCCGCGCCGGGTGCGCGGGTCGTGGGAGAGCCCCTCGACGGCCAGCATCTCCACCACATGGGCCGTCACATCGGCGGACGGCGGGTCGATGACCTCGCCGAAGTCGCAGAACGGCAGCCGGTTGGGGAAGGGGCTGGTGTTGTCGACGTCGAAGGCGCCCCACGCCCCGTTCTTCGACTGCATGCCGAGGTTCCAGCGCACCCCGCGCCCGATCGCCCGCTCGACGCGCTCCGGATCGTGATGCTTGACGCGGCGCAGCGCGAGGACGACCTCGGCGGTGTCGTCGATGTCGGGGTAGTTGTCGTTGTGGAACTCGAACGCCCAGCCGCCGGGCGGAAGTTGGGGCCGCTTGACGGCCCAGTCCCCGGGCCGCACGATCTCCTCGCCGAGCATCCAGTCGGCAGCTTTCACGAGCTGCGGATGATCGGCGGGCACGCCCGCGTCGACGAGCGCGATGGTCGCCAGGCAGGTGTCCCACACCGGCGACTGACAGGCCTCGATCATCCGGGCCCCGTCCTCGCGCCAGAGGGCGAAGCGGTCCAGGGACTCCAACCCCGCCCGCATGACCGGGTGTTCGAGGTCGTAGCCGAGCAGATGCAGGGCGATGACGGAGTACACGGCCGGTGGCTGGATGCCGCCCCAGCAGCCGTCGTTCTCCTGCCGCTCGATGATCCAGCGGGCCGCGGTGTTCATGGCCGCCCGGCGCAGCTTGCGCGGCGCGACCTTGCGCAGCTGGTGCAGCGCCTTGTCGAGGCGCTGGAAGGCTCCGTCCCAACTCGCCACCGGGGCGAGGGGCTTGAGCGGATTCGGGTCGGCGGGATCGGTGTGCAGCTCGTCGAGCGGGAACGGCGCGGGCCGTACCGGCCGCTTCGCGGAGACGATCGTCAGCGGGACGATGGTCTGCCGGGCCCAGCAGCCGAAGTCGTAGATGTTGAGCGGCACCCACTTCGGGAAGTAGATGAGCTCGGGCGGGAGTTCGGGCAGGTCCTCCCACTTCCACCAGCCGAACAGCGCGAGCCAGATCCGGGTGAAGACGCGGGCGGCGGCGATACCGCCCTGGGCGCGGATCCACTCCGACGCCTTCGCCATGTGCGGGTCGTCGGGGGCGTCCCCGGCCAGCCGGAGGGCGACGTACGCCTCGATGGTGGTGGAGAGTTCGCCGGGTCCGCCGTAGAAGGAGGCCCAGGTGCCGTCCTCGCGCTGTTCGCCTCTGATGAAGAGTCCGGCGGCGCGGGTGGTCGACTCGTCGCGGATGCCCAGGAACTGACGGAGCAGCAGGTCCTCGGCGTCCATGGTGACGTTGGTCTCCAGGTCGCCCTTCCACCAGCCCTGGGTGTCCTGCCGGGACAGGAGATGGTCGGTGGCGCGTCGGACGGCGCGTACGGCGGCTTCTTGTACCCCGGCCGCCACGGGGGTCTCGATGTCGGTTTCGCTGGCCGCGGCAGCGCGGGGCGGCAGTGCCCCGGTGCTTCCGTCGGTCGTCGCTGTCATGGCTTCCCCTTCGTGCAGTGTGCAAGTGGTGCTCTGCTGTGGGTCCGCCGTCGGCCGGTGCCTTTCCTTTCCTCGCAGCACCGGCCGGCGACTACGCGAGGGCTATTCGGCCGATAGTGATCATCTCTTCCGTACGACGACGAAGTCGGCGAGTGCCGTGAACTGCTGCCGCACCCGGTCGGGCATGTCGATGGCGTCCAGGGCCTCGATGGCGATGGTGTGCTGGCGGCGGGCCTCGCCGGCGGTCCACTCGCGGCCGCCGGCCTCCTCGATCAGGGCGGCGCGGGCGGCGAACTCCTCCTCGGAGAAGTTCTCGAAGTCGCTGCTCTTGGCGTCGGCGGCGAGGATCTCGCCGAGCCGGTCGGAGGCGGGGCCGCCCGCCGCGAGGGCGGCCACGACCGGCAGGGACTTCTTGCGCTGGCGCAGGTCGCTCCAGGTCTGCTTGCCGGTGGAGACCGGGTCGCCCCAGATGCCGAGCAGGTCGTCGACGGCCTGGAAGGCGAGGCCGAGGTGGTAGCCGTACTTCTCCAGGGTGTCGGCGGTCCGGTCGTCCGCGCCGCCGAGCACGGCACCGATGGAGCTGGCGCAGGCCAGCAGGGCACCGGTCTTGTTGCCCTCCATCTCCAGGCACTCCTCGACGCTGACGCGGTCGCGGTGCTCGTAGGAGATGTCCTGGGCCTGTCCGTCGATGAGGGCACGGGTGGCGCTGGTCAGCCGGCGGGTGGCGCGGCCGGCCTCGACGGTGCCGAGTTCGAGGAGCACCTCGTTGGCGAGCGCGAAGAGGGCGTCGCCGACGAGGATCGCCTGGGCTGGGCCGTGCACCTTCCAGACGGTGTCGCGGTGGCGGCGCTGTTCGTCGCCGTCCATCAGGTCGTCGTGCAGCAGCGAGAAGTTGTGGACCAGTTCCACGGCGACGGCGCCGGGGATGCCGGTCTCGGGTGCGGCGCCGGTGACCTCGGCGGAGAGCACCGCGAGGGCGGGGCGTACGGCCTTGCCGCCGTCGCCGGAGGTCGGGTTGCCGTCGGCGTCGATCCAGCCGAAGTGGTAAGCGGAAACGGTGTCCATGGGAGGGGCCAGGCGGTCGATCGCCGCCCGCAGTACCGGTGTCGCCAAGGTCCGGCCGCGCTCCAGCAGCGCGGTCACGTCCACCGCCTCGGCAGCCGTCGAGGCCGGGGGCACAGTGGGCACAGTCTCTCCTCTTGTTGCGGTACCGGGGGTGCGGGGGCCTGCCGCGTGCTGATCGAGCATCAGGCCGCCTCCTCGACGTCGAAGAGGTGGCTGGGGCGGGGCCGGCCCAGGGCGCTCAGCGCGGCGTCCGCCGCACTCACACCACTGCGGACCGCACTCTCCATGGTCGCGGGCCACCCTGTGGCGGTCCACGCTCCGGCCAGGTACAGGCCGGGGGCTCTGGTGCGGGCGCCGGGCCGCAGCCGTCCGACGCCGGGGGCGGGATCGAACGTCGCCGTCCGCTCCCTGGTCACGAAGAAGTCCAGCACCTCGGCACCACGGGTGCCGGGCAGCAGCCGCTCCAGCTCCGGGAGGTACTTCTCCCTCAGCGCGGCGACCGGTTCGTCGATCTCGTCCTGGGCGGCCGACTGGGACAGCGCGAGGTACTGGCCCTCGCGAAGGCCGGAGGCGTCGGTGCGGTCGAAGACCCACTGCACCGGGGTGCCGAGGGCGGCGAAGAAGGGACGGTTCAGCACCGTGCGGTCGTAGACGACGTGCACATTGAGGATCGGCGCGGTGCCGATCTCCAGCAGCCGCTCAGGGGCGTCGAGGGCGCCCTCCGGCAGCAGATCGTGGGCCTCGCGCTGGGGTACGGCGAGCACGACCGAGTCCGCGCGGAGTGTCTCGCCGGGAACCTGAACGCTCCAAGTCCCGTTCTCGTCAGTAGAGATGGAGGTGACGCGTGTACGGACCTCGATACGGACACCGGCGGATTCGAGCGCCTTGCGGGCCAGCCGGTCGTGCAGTTCGCCCAGCGGGACGCGAGCCCATCCGATGTCGGCCGCGCCCGGGTCGGACAGCAGACCGGTCTTGAACACCATCGCGGCGAGCCCCAGCGAGGCGTCGCCCGCGACCGCGTTGAGGGTGGCGACCCCGACCAGGTCCCACAGGGCCTCGACGGCACGCGCCGACTGACCGTGCGCGGTCAGCCAGCTGCCGAAGTCCTGTGCGTCCAGGTCCGGATCGGCGAGGTCGAGCCCCTTGAGCGCGAGCGCGGCCCGGCCCACCTTGGCGCGTTCGGCGAGCGAGAGATGCGGATACGTGGCGAGGCTGCGCCCCAGATGCAAGGGCACCGGCAGCGCGTCGCGCCGCAGCCTGCCCAGCCGCCGTCCCTCGGGCTTGTCCACGTCGACGACGGGCACGTCGAGACGATCCTGCAACGGCGCCAGCGCAGTGCCCTCGATCCGGTCGAGGAACCAGCGGTAGGCGGTGCAGCAGCGCAGGTAGACGTGCTGTCCGTTGTCGACGGTCAGCTCGCCGCGCTGGAAGGAGAAGGCGAGCCCGCCCAGGCGCGGCCGGCCTTCGAGGAGGGTGACGCGGACTCCCGCGTCGGCGAGCGCGAGCGCGGCGGTGATGCCGGCGAGCCCGCCGCCGATCACGACGGCGTCCCGCCCGGACTGTTTGCCGTCGGTCATCGCACACCCTCCCCTGCACGGCCGCCGCGGTGCTTGAACGGTGCACGGCAGACCGTTGCAGTCAGGGACGCCGTCCCCGCACGGAGGGTTGCGTGCCACTTATCTCCGGTGGCATCACCTTGGACCGAATTGTCCATCAGGCGCGCCTCCTGACGGTCCGCCGCGTCACATGCCGGGCGTCCAGGCCGGAGAGGCCACGGACGGCGACGTACGCCTTCTCGCGTCCGGGCAGCGAGACCCGGCCGCGCAGGACCGCCTCGGGGTCGCGCTCGATGCGGTCGAGGAGGCGGCGGTAGATGCCGGCCATGGCGGCGACACAGGCGCCGCTGCGCCGGTCGAGCATGGGGAGGAGCCGGTAGCCCTCGGCGAAAAGGGCACGGGCCCGGCGTACCTCGAAGTGCACCAGGCCCGCGAAGTCGGAGCCCTCCGGCGGGGTCGGCCCGTTGAACCCGGCCGAGCAGCCGAACTTCGCGAGGTCGTCGGCCGGCAGATAGGTGCGCCCGCCCTCGGCGTCCTCGCGGACGTCCCGCAGGATGTTGGTGAGCTGGAGCGCGAGCCCGAGCGTGTCGGCATACTCCGGCGCGCGCTCGACGCCGCGCGCCCCCGGTTCGGTACCGAACACGCCGAGCGAGAGCCGCCCGATGGCGCCCGCCACACAGCGGCAGTAGACCTTGAGGTCGTCCCAGGTCTCGTAGGTCTCGCCGCGGACGTCCATCAGGACGCCGTCGATCAGCTCGTCCAGGCCGCCCAGCGGGATCGGGAAGGTCGCTGCGGCGTGCGTGAGGGCGACCGCGACCGGGTCGGTGTCGTCCTCCTCGACCACGCCGTCGCGGACCCGGGCCAGCATCGCCCGGGTGTCCTCGAGTCTGACCGCCTTGACATCGAGTTCCAGCGCGCCGTCGCCGATGTCGTCGACCCGGCGCGCGAACGCGTAGAGCGCCGACATCGCGCGGCGCTGTGGCGTCGGCAGCAGTCTGATGCCGTACGCGAAGTTCCGTGCCTGCTGTCCGGTGACGGCCTCGCAGTAGCTGTAGGCGGCGAGTACCGGTGCGGACACGTGTGGTTCGGCCTCCACGGTCCGGATCACCCCTCTCCTCGCAGAGTCACGCCCACCTCGCGCAGCAGCTGGAGCTTGCCGGGCTTGGGCGGGCCGGGAAGTACGTCGTATTCGGCGGCGGCAATCGCACGGATTGCCGCCCTTCCCCCCGCCACGAACCCTGCGAGCAGCAGCTTGAGCCTGCCGTGGACGCTACCCACGAGGGGGGCGCCTTCATTCAGGAGAACGCGGGCGCGTTCTGCTTCGTACGCGACCAGTGCGCGCACCGATGCGCCCGCGCTCTTCGTGGCGAGATCCGCCTCCTCGACATGAAAGCGCTTCATGTCCGCGGCCGGCAGATAGATCCGGTCGCGGCCGAGGTCCTCGGCCACGTCCTGGAGGTGTTCGACGATCTGGAGCGCCGTGCAGACCGCGTCCGACAGACGGATCCGCTCGGGGGTCGAGGTGCCGGTGACGCCGAGCACCAGGCGTCCGACGGGGTTGGCCGACAGCTCGCAGTAGGCGAGCAGGTCGTCGTAGGTCTCGTACCGCTTGACCAGCTGGTCCTGGCGGTTGGCGGCGATCAGGCCGAGGAAGGGCTCGGGGGTGAGCGAGCGGCGGCGGACCGTCGGCTGGAGGCGGCGCAGCAGGGGGTGGCGGGGTTCTCCGGAGAAGACCCGGCCGAGGTCGGCCTCGAAGGCGTCCAGCATCACCAGACGGTCGTCGGCCTCCGCCGGGGAGACCCCGAGCAGCCGGGCGTCGGCGCCGCCGGGGGCGAGGTCGCCGTCGCCGATGTCGTCGACGAGGCGGGCGAAGCCGTACACGGCCATGAGGTCGGTGCGCCGGGCCCGGGGCAGGAAGAAGGGGGCCACGGGGAAGTTCTCACCCGCGGCCTTGTCCAGCGTGCCGCGCTCCGCCCGGGAGTCGCGCACCGTGTCGGTTCCCGTCACCGCCGACCGCCCGGGGCGGGGACGGCACCTGCTGCGTTGAGCTGGGGAGTTTCCGTAGCCATAGCCGTCACGTCTCCCGTTCTACACCGCCGACCCAATACACACTATTTCGGACACGCCGCCCGGCCTTCCGCGCAGCCGCCCTGACTGAGGGTGTCGGGCATTATCGCCCCACTTGCCGCGATTCGGGACCGGTACAGCTTACGTTGTACAACGCAGTGAGGTTCGTCGGGGTGTCCTGCACATCACAACAACACACCGATTGGCTTCAAGATTCCTACGCCGTACCGAAGTTGACGTTTCCTTTGCAGACGCGGGGCCCCGCCGGAGCAGTTCCGGCGGGGCCCTGCGAAGCGTGGTGGCCCGGTGCGTCCAGGCCGGGGTGGACTACTTGCCTGTGAACTTCTCGTACTCCTTGAGGACCTCTTCGGTCGGGCCGTCCATGCGCAGCTCGCCGCGTTCCAGCCACAGGACCCGGTCGCAGGTGTCGCGGATCGACTTGTTGTTGTGGCTGACCAGGAAGACCGTGCCGGCTTCCTTGCGCAGTTCGCGGATGCGCGCCTCGGAGCGCTTCTGGAACTTGCGGTCGCCGGTGGCCAGGGCCTCGTCGATCATCAGGACGTCGTGGTCCTTGGCGGCGGCGATGGAGAAGCGGAGCCGGGCCGCCATGCCGGAGGAGTAGGTGCGCATCGGGAGGGTGATGAAGTCGCCCTTCTCGTTGATGCCCGAGAAGTCGACGATCTCCTGGTAGCGCTCCTTGATCTGCTCCCGGGACATGCCCATGGCGAGCCCGCCCAATATGACGTTCCGCTCGCCGGTGAGGTCGTTCATGAGCGCCGCGTTGACGCCGAGCAGCGAGGGCTGGCCGTCGGTGTAGACCTTGCCGCTCTCGGCGGGCAGCAGCCCGGCGATGGCCCGCAGCAGGGTCGACTTGCCGGAGCCGTTGGAGCCGATCAGGCCGATGGCCTCGCCCCGGTAGGCGACGAAGGAGACACCGCGCACGGCGTGCACCTTGCGCACCCCGCGCTCCTCGCCGCGCTTGACGATACGGCTGAGGGCGGCGGTGGCGCTGCCCTTGCCGGACTTGGCGCCGTTGACGCGGTAGACGATGTGCAGATCGTCCGCGATGACGGTGGGACGGGGGTCCCTGGGCTGCTCAGCCACGGCCGTACCTCTCTTCCGCCTTCCAGAAGTAGACGAACCCGAACGCTCCGGCGAGCAGGGCCCAGCCGAGGGCGAAGAGCCACACGTGCGGGGGCAGGTACTCGGAGCCGTAGCCGTCGATCAGCGCGAAGCGGACCAAGTCCATGTAGATCGCGGCGGGGTTCCACTGGAGGACCTGGGTGACCCAGCCCGGCAGGTCCTTGCCGGCCAGCATCGCCGGGATGCTGAACATGACGCCGGACGCGTACATCCAGGTCCGCAGCACGAACGGCATCAGCTGGGCCAGGTCGGGGGTCTTGCTGCCCATCCGGGCGAAGATCAGCGCGAGGCCGGTGTTGAAGACGAACTGGAGGACCAGCGCGGGCACCACCAGCAGCCAGGACAGGCCGGGGTAGCTGCCGAACGCGACCATGATCAGGACCAGCACGATCAGCGAGTACAGCAGCTGCTGGAGCTGCTGGAGCGCAAAGGAGATCGGCAGGGAGGCCCTCGGGAAGTGCAGGGCGCGCACCAGGCCGAGGTTGCCGGAGATGGCGCGGACGCCCGCGAGGACCGAGCTCTGGGTGAAGGTGAAGACGAAGACGCCGGTCACCAGGAACGGCACGTATATGTCGTGCGGGATGCCCTTCCGGGCGCCCAGCAGCAGACCGAAGATGAAGAAGTACACCAGCGCGTTCAGCAGCGGTGTGGCCACCTGCCACAGCTGGCCGAGCTTGGCCTGGCTGTACTGGGCGGTCAGCTTCGCCCGCGAGAACGCGAGGATGAAGTGGCGCCGGTCCCAGAGCTGGCGGACGTAGTCGACGAGCGAGGGGCGGGCGCCGCTCACGGACAGCCCGTACTTGGCGGCGAGCTGTGCCGCGTCGAGGCCCTCGTCGGGCGACGGGGCCGCGGTCACCGCGACTCCGCCGTCATGCGTTGTCTCACTCACTGGTGGAAACACTTTCGTCTTCGAGATGCGCAGCCTGTGCGGGCTTGGGCAGGAGCCGGGGCCGGGCGGACCCGGTGGCTCTCAGAATCGAGCTTGTCAGATGACCGGGGGACGGCCCAGTCGGGTCAGCCGCCACACCGTACGCCACTTCATGGGCTTGCGTGGGCCGCACGCGGTGGTCCAGCCCTCCCGGAATCCGCCGAACCAGGCCTTCAGCGCGGGCCGCGAGGGGCGGCGCAGCAGGGTGAGCAGCATCCAGACCCCGAGGTAGACCGGGACCAGGAGGGCGGGGAGGTTGCGGCGGGCGAGCCAGACGCGGTTGCGGGCGACCATGCGGTGGTAGACCGCGTGCCGCGAGGGCGCGGTGGTCGGGTGGTACAGCACCATGTCGGACCGGTAGTCGATCATCCAGCCCGCGTCGAGGGCCCGCCATGCCAGGTCGGTTTCCTCGTGCGCGTAGAAGAACTCGTCCGGCAGCCCGCCGACTTCGGCGAAGACCTGGGTGCGTACGGCGTTGGCGCCGCCCAGGAAGGTGGTGACCCGGGAGGAGCGCATCGGGTCGGCGGCGCGCAGCCGCGGGACGTGCCGGCGCTGGGTCTCGCCGGTGTCGGGGTCGGCGATGCGGAAGCTGACGATGCCGAGCCTGGGGTCCTCGGCGAACGCCTTGCGGCACAGCTCCGCGGTGTCGTGGTGCGCGAGGAGGCCGTCGTCGTCGAGGAAGAGCAATATGTCGACGTCGCGGCCGCTGGGGCCGAAGGCCTCGATGCCGACGTTGCGGCCACCGGGGATGCCGAGGTTCTCGGGCAGCTCGACCGTGCGGACGCCCTCGGGGACCTCCGGGACGGGCGAGCCGTTGCCGACGACGACCACCTCGACCCGGTCGCCGTCCTGCTTGGCGACCGAGTCGAGCAGGGCCCGCAGCTCCTCGGGGCGGTTGCCCATGGTGATGATGACCGCCCCGACCTTCATCGGGCCGCTGCCGGGGGTGCTCACTTCAGCCTGCTGGAGGCGAGGATGGACACCAGGTGCAGCAGGGTCTGGAGCAGCGCGATACCGGCCAGTACGGCGACACCGAGCCGGGAGAAGAACAGGTCGCCGCGGACGTCGTCCACGATCGCGAGGACCAGGATCAGCAGGGACGCCTCGATGCCGAGGATGAGGCGGTGGAACTTCAGCAGGGACGCGGCCTTGCGGGCCAGCGCCATGCCGGAGGAGCGCATCTCGGCCGCCGACTCCTGCACGGGCGGCTTGCCGGTCTGGTGCCGGGCGACGCCGACGAGGTCGGTCTCCGCCTTGATCAGGATGGCGCCGAGCGCGGCGAGCGTGCCGAGGAACGCCCACAGCCAGTCGATACGGCCGCTGCCGAACAGGTCCGCCGAGCGCAGCCCGAAGCCGACGAGGACGGCGGCGTCGGTCAGATAGGCGCCGACCCGGTCGAGGTAGACACCGTTGAGCGAGTACTGCTTCTTCCAGCGGGCGATCTCGCCGTCGACGCAGTCCAGCAGCAGATACATCTGCACGCAGACCACACCGAGGACGGCCCCCGGGATCCCCGGCACGATCAGTGCCGGGGCCGCGAGGACGCCGAAGACGGTCATCAGGTACGTGAGCTGGTTGGGCGTGACCCTGGTGTTCACCAGGTAGCGGTCCACCCGCAGGGACACCTCGCGCATGTAGAGGCGCCCCATCCAGTGCTCACCGCTGCGCCGGTCCTTCACCCCGGCGGGGTGCACGACCGGACGGAGTTCAGCTACCGATGGTCTTGACATAGTCGACGTAGAGATCCTTGATCTGGTCGGGCTTGAGGTCGAGGTGTTCGAGGATCGTGTACCGGCCGGGCCGGGTCTCCGGAGCGAACTCCACGGCGCGGACGAACTCGTCCACGGTGAAGCCGATCTCCTCCGGGAGGACCGGCAGGCCGTGCCGGCGCAGCACCGAGGCCATGTACGCCGACTCCTCGTGCGCACCCCGCAGGAACATCGCGAAGGTGGCGCCCAGTCCGCACTGCTCGCCGTGGGCGGCGGCGCGCTTGGGGAAGAGCAGGTCGAAGGCGTGGTTGATCTCGTGGCAGGCGCCGGAGGACGGGCGGGAGTCGCCCGAGACCGACATCGCGATACCGCTGAGGACGAGCGCCTCGGCGAGCACCTGGAGGAAGTCGGTGTCCCCTATGCCGCCGGGGTGCCTGAGCACGGCCTCGCCCGCCTGGCGGGCGATCGAGGCGGCGAGGCCGTCGATCTTCTCGCCCTTGACCCGGTTGGCCAGCTCCCAGTCCGCGATCGCGGAGATGTTGGAGACCGCGTCGCCGATCCCGGCACGCACGAAGCGGGCCGGAGCCTCATGGATGACGTCGAGGTCGATGACGACCGCGATCGGGTTCGGCACGCCGTAGGAGCCGCGGCCCGCATCGTTGTCGAGGGTCGCGACCGGCGAGCACAGGCCGTCGTGCGCGAGGTTCGTCGGCACGGCGACCAGCGGCAGGCCGACCCGCGCCGCGGCGAACTTGGCGCAGTCGATGATCTTGCCGCCGCCGAGGCCCACGACCGCGTCGTAGTGGCCGGCCTTTATGTCACTGGCCAGCCGGACGGCGTCGTCGAGGGTGCCGCCGCCGACCTCGTACCAGGTGGCGCCGGGCAGCGAGGGTTCGAGCCGCTTGCGCAGCTTGGCGCCGGAGCCGCCGCTGACGGCGACGGCGAGCCTGCCGGAGTGCGAGATGCGCTCGTCGGCGAGGACGCCCACCAGGTCGTCGAGGGCACCCGGGCGGATGTCGACGACGACCGGAGCGGGGATGAGCCGGGTCAGTAGAGGCACGCGATCTCCCGTCCGCGGGCGAGATCGTCGTGGTTGTCGATCTCCACCCACTGAACGTCACCGATCGGCGCCACGTCGATCCTGAAGCCGCGGTTCACCAGTTCCTGGTACCCGTGCTCGTAGAACTGCTGCGGGTCGGTCTCCCAGACCGTCTTCAGCGCGTCGGCCAGTTCGGGGGCGGCGTCGCCCTCGATCAGCGTGACACCGATGTACTCGCCGGTCGCCTCGGCGGGGTCCATCAGCTTGGTGATCTTCTGGACGCCCTTGTCGGGGTCGACGACGACCTTCATCTCCTCGTCGGCGAGGGACTTCACGGTGTCGAGGGCGAGGATGATCCGCTTGCCCTCGCCGCGCGCGGCGAGCAGCGTCCGCTCGACGGAGACCGGGTGCACGGTGTCGCCGTTGGCGAGGATCACGCCGTCCTTGAGGGCGTCACGGCCGCACCACAGGGAGTAGGCGTTGTTCCACTCCTCGGCCTTGTCGTTGTCGATGAGGGTGAGCTTGAGGCCGTACTTCGCCTCCAGGGCCGCCTTGCGCGCGTACACGGCCTCCTTGCGGTAGCCGACGATGATCGCGACCTCGGTCAGACCGATCTCGGCGAAGTTGCCGAGCGTCAGGTCCAGAACCGTCGGTTCGCCCTCTATGCCCGCGGGACCCACCGGCACCAGAGCCTTGGGAAGGCTGTCGGTGTAGGGGCGCAGACGCCGTCCGGCGCCGGCCGCCAGCACGAGGCCGATCATGCGGGTTCTCCTTCATCGTGTACGGCGGGCGCCCCGGAGGACACCCAGAAGCGGATGCTCTCGAAGAGCACCACCAGGGCCACGGCCACGGCGAGAACCGTGAGCGCGACCGTGAACTGCGAGGCGGTGAGCGCGGCGGCGAGGACGGTGACGAGCAGCGTCCGCCCTTCGTGCCCCCCGATGGCGCGCACCAGCCAGGCCGGGGACGCGCCGGCGTTGCCGCGGATGCGGTACACCGTGTCGTAGTGATGGTAGGCGACCGCGGCCACCAGCCCGAAAGCCGCAGGAAGGGCTCCGTTCACGTCCGCTTCAGCTGCCAGGAGCAGGACGGTGCAGTACTCGGCCGCCCGGAAGAACGGGGGGATCAGCCAGTCGAGGGCGCCCTTGAGGGGGTGCGAGACGGCTTCGGCGGACAGCAGGACGTAGACGGCGGCGCACACCACGACCGACCAGCCCGGCCCGTCGATCCAGGCCGCGAGCACGAGAAGTACGGCACCGGCAGCGGCGATGACGGGTGCCAGCGCGGGGAACCTGCTCGGCAGGAAGCGCCCGAGCAGCTGGGCGAGCGGCCCGCTGTCCGCGAGGTCCGCCAGGGCCTGTGCCGCCCGGTCCGTCCGCTTGGCCTTGCGGGTCAGCGACCGCAGCACCCGGCCCGCCGTGGTGTACGTGGCCGCGAAGGCACAGCCGATGAGCAGCGCGTAGAAGGTGATCCGGGGCGTCGTGGCCGCCGTCAGGATCGCGATCATCGCCCAGCGCTCACCGATCGGCAGCACGATCATCCGGCGGATCCACACCGTCCAGCCGACGCTGTCGAGCTTGTCCGACAGAGCGGCCGTGGGACTCGTGTTGGCGGTCGCGTCGTGGTTGGCCTCGTTGAAGGAGAAGTCGACGACGTGCCGGCAGGTCTGGAGGATCATCGCGCCGAGCGCGAGCGCCCAGACGTCGTCGCCGCCCCGGGCCGCGCCCAGCGCGAGGCCCGCGTAGTAGGCGTACTCCTTGGCCCGGTCGAAGGTGGCGTCCAGCCAGGCGCCGAGCGTGGAGTACTGGAGGGCGTAGCGGGCGATCTGGCCGTCGACGCAGTCGAGGACGAAGGACGCGATCAGCAGGACGCCCGCCGCGATGAAGCCGATCCGCGTGCCGGTGGCCGCGCAGCTCGCCGCGATGAGGGCGGTGAGCAGGGAGGCGGTGGTGACGTGGTTCGGGGTGAGGCCGCGGCGGGCGCACCAGCGGGCGATGTAGCGGGAGTACGGGCTGATGAAGTGGGTGGTGAAGAAGCCGTCGCGGGACTTCACGGCCGACTTCAGGCGTACGGCTTCGTCGTCGACGTCGGCGACGGCCTGCCGTGCCTCGTTGCGGGCCTGCGGGTCGGTGGGGACGGCGGCGACCAGGCTGCCGAGCTCGGGGTGGTGGACCCCGGCGTCGTCGGCGTCCAGGGCGGTGACGATGCGGTCGGCGAGGCTGTCGACGGCGAGGGTCGTACCGCCGCCGGCGCTGCTCTCGCGGGCCATCGCCCGGGTCAGGGCCTGGCGTCCGGCGGGCTTGGCGGTGACGGCGCCGGGGATCGCGGCGAGGTCGAAGCGGGGGTCGGTGAGACCGAGGCGCAGGGCGTGCGGGTGGCCCACGAAACGGGCGTCCACGACGGCTACGCGCTCACCACCCGGCACCTGGGCGAGGAGCGTCTCGGCGTCGGTGGCGTCGGAGGCGACCCGGACGTCGTAGCCGAGGGACCGCAGATCGCCCTCGATCGACGATCCGGGGACCGGCTGACCGGTGAGGATGGCGGTCGGCAACCGAACTCACTCCCTGGGTGCCGGCGCTGGGACGCCGGTCGGTACACGGTGGGGGCGCCCCTTGCCGGTGACGGCCGGGCGGCATGTCGGCAGAGGCTATCGGATGCCGGGAAACTCGCGTTCACCGCCTGTTCATGGGCCGATCAACGCCGTCTCCCCCGGCCTTTGCCGCGATCATCATGGGTGATCACGGGCCCCGCCCACAAACCGCGGCCCGGGTGGACCGGGCATCCGGGACATTACGGAGGCCGCGATTCCCTCCGCATAGGGTGGGCGACCATGACATGGCTGATCACAGGCGGAGCGGGATACATAGGGGCCCACGTGGCGAGGGCCATGACGGAGGCCGGGGAACGCGTCGTCGCGCTGGACGACCTGTCGGCCGGGATCCCGGCACGGCTGCCGGCCGACGTGCCGCTCGTGCGGGGTTCGTCACTGGACGCCGGTCTGCTGAAGCGGGTGCTCGCCGAGCACGGGGTGACGGGTGTGGTGCACCTCGCCGCGCGCAAGCAGGTCGCGGAGTCGGTGGCGCAGCCGACGCGGTACTACCAGGAGAACGTCGGCGGCCTCGCGACGCTGCTGGAGGCGGTCGCCGAGGCCGGTGTCGAGCGGTTCCTGTTCTCCTCCTCGGCCGCCGTCTACGGCAACCCCGCTGTGGGACTGATCACGGAGGACACCCCATGCGCCCCGGTGAACCCGTACGGCGAGACCAAGCTCACCGGGGAGTGGCTGGTGCGGGCGGCGGGGCGGGCGCACGGGATCTCCACCGTATGTCTGCGCTATTTCAACGTGGCGGGCGCGGCCTCGCCCGAGCTGGCGGACACGGGCGTCTTCAACATCGTGCCGATGGTCTTCGACCGGCTCACGCGCGACGACGCCCCGCGGATCTTCGGCGACGACTATCCGACCCCGGACGGCACCTGCGTCCGTGACTACATCCATGTCGCCGATCTCGCGGAGGCCCATCTGGCGGCGGCCAGGAAGCTCTCCGAAGGCGGCCTGCGGGGCGATCTGACCGTCAACATCGGCCGCGGCGAGGGCGTCTCCGTGCGCGAGATGGTCACCGTCATCGGCGAGGTGAGCGGTGACCGCCGGGCTCCCGTCGTGGAGGCCCGGCGCCCCGGCGACGCACCGGTGTCCGTCGCCTCCGCCGCGCGAGCCGCCGAGGAGCTGGGCTGGACCGCGCGTCGAGGCGTGCGCGAGATGATCGAGTCGGCGTGGCAGGGCTGGCGGCTGCATCACGCGCGGTGACCGGGCCAGGGAACTGAGGGTGCCCTGACCTGCGGATCGTTTACCCAGGTCAGGGCACATGACAACGGTGTTCAGTGCCGCGTTGCCCCATACCCCCCACCCGTAGTTCACTGTGATCCCGGACGGGTTGTTCCGGACGGACTGTTCCGGACGGACGACAGGAGGCGGCTTCCATGGGGGCTGGGCACGATCACGGGCACGCGCACTCGCACGCGCCGGCCGGCGGTACGGCGACGGCGGCGTTCCGCGGCAGGCTGCGGGTGGCGCTGTCGATCACGCTCACCGTCATGGTGGTGGAGATCGTCGGCGGTGTCGTGGCGGACTCCCTGGCCCTGGTCGCGGACGCGGCGCACATGGCGACGGACGCGCTGGGCCTGGGCATGGCCCTGATGGCGATCCACTTCGCGGGCCTGCCGCCGAGCGGTAAGCGCACCTTCGGCTACGCCCGCGCGGAGATCCTCGCCGCGCTCGCGAACTGTCTGCTGCTGCTCGGCGTCGGCGGGTACGTCCTGTACGAGGCGATCCAGCGGTTCATCACGCCGGCCGGCACCGAGGGCGGGCTGACCATCGTGTTCGGCGCGATCGGTCTGGTCGCGAACATGATCTCGCTGTCGCTGCTGGTGCGCGGCCAGCAGGAGAGCCTGAACGTGCGGGGCGCGTTCCTGGAGGTCGCGGCGGACGCGCTGGGCTCGCTCGCGGTGATCCTCTCCGCGGTGGTGATCCTCACCACCGGCTGGCAGGCCGCCGACCCGATCGCCTCCCTGGTCATCGGCCTGATGATCGTGCCGCGCACCTGGAAACTGCTGAAGGAGACCCTCGACGTGCTCCTGGAGGCGGCCCCCAAGGACGTCGACATGGCCGAGGTGCGGACCCACATACTGGCGCTCGACGGCGTCGAGGACATCCACGACCTGCACGCCTGGACGATCACCTCCGGGATGCCGGTGCTGTCCGCACACGTGGTGGTGCGCTCGGACGTGCTGAGCGCGATCGGCCACGAGAAGATGCTCCACGAGCTCCAGGGCTGCCTCGGCGACCACTTCGACGTGGAGCACTGCACCTTCCAGCTGGAGCCGAGCGGGCACGCCGAGCACGAGGCGCGGCTGTGTCACTGAAGGTCCGGCAAACCTGTACCGACCCGTACCGATAAGTCCGTACTGAGCGGAATGCAGCGATCCGGCGTTCTGCTGCGTCCTCCACCCCACAGAGCCACCCCGGACGATTCCCTGTCCGCCGCGCCGGGCACGATCAACTGCCGGTGGTGTCGTTTTTGTACGGCACACTTGGGGCGCGAAAAACCGATGCGAAGGATGGGTATGCCGATCACACCTGCCACCGCGACGCACAGTCCGTCGAACGGCACCGCTGACCCGATTCTGCTGGAACTGGTCGACGAGGACGGCGTCACGATCGGCACCGCGGAGAAGCTCGCCGCCCACCAGGCGCCGGGTCAACTGCACCGCGCCTTCTCCGTGTTCCTCTTCGACGAGCACGGCCGGCTGCTGCTCCAGCAGCGCGCCCTGGGCAAGTACCACTCCCCCGGCGTGTGGTCCAACACCTGCTGCGGGCACCCCTACCCGGGCGAGGCGCCGTTCGCGGCGGCGGCCCGGCGGACGTACGAGGAGCTGGGCGCCTCCCCGTCGCTGCTCGCCGAGGCGGGCACGGTCCGCTACAACCACCCGGACCCGGACTCGGGCCTGGTGGAGCAGGAGTACAACCACCTCTTCGTCGGGCTGCTCCAGTCACCGCTGCGCCCGGACCCGGAGGAGGTCGGGGAAACCGCCTTCGTGACGCCCGCCGAACTCGCCGAGCGCCACGCCAAGGACACCTTCTCGTCCTGGTTCATGACAGTGCTGGACGCGGCCCGCCCCGCCGTGCGGGAGCTGACGGGCCCGTCGGCCGGCTGGTGACCTAGAGGACCCGGACCGGGGCGAGCGGCAGGGCGGCCCAGATCACCTTGCCGCCGCCCGCCGTGTGCTCGACGTCGCAGACGCCGCCCGCCTCCCGGGTGACCTCGCGCACCAGGAGCAGCCCCCGGCCGCCCTCACCGCTGTGGTCGGTCTCCAGGGCGGTCGGGCGGTAGGGGTGGTTGTCCTCCACGGACACCCGCACCCACTCGGCGCCGACGGCGACCTCCACGGCGAGCATCGGCGACAGCAGGGCCGCGTGCCGCACCGCGTTGGTGACCAGCTCGGAGACGATCAGCAGGAGTCCCTGCACCAGGTCGTCCGAGACCGGCACGCCCTGGCGCCGCAGCAGATCCCGCACGGCGTGCCGGGCCTGCGGGACGGAGGCGTCGACCGCGGGGGCGGTGAACCGCCAGACACCTTCGTACGGCAACGGCCCGGGCGGGCCGAGGGCCGGCTCCCCGTCCTCGCCGGCTGCTGGGCGCGGGCCCGGCCCACGCCCGTGGTTCTCCATCGTCCGGTCGCCACCCTCGCGCTCGATTGTCACCACACGTCGAGTGTTGGTAACGACTCGCTCCGCCCCGGATGACTGAACACAAGTCAGCGGATATCGAGCGTTTCCGATCGACTCCGCATGACAAGGGTTCCCGCCGGACCGTTCCTGTTCCACTCGTGCCGTGTTCGTGAACTATTCGGGCGGTACGGGTTTGGCGGCGCCCTCGTCCGTTTCGCGCCGTGCGTCCTCGTCGGCGGCGAGCCGCTCGGAGACCATGCCGACGATCCGCCGCCCGCCGAAGCCGGTGGCGACCAGACCGAGCCCGTCGAAGAGCAGCGCGAGGGAGAAGAAGCAGCCGATCACGTACTTGCTGCTGCTCGGCCAGGAGGCCAGCACCAGGATGCCCAGGAGCAGGCCGAAGGCGCCCTGCACCAGCGTCCAGCCGAACTGCGGCCCGCGGACCACCAGGCTGCCGGCCAGCCGGAACACCCCGCCGGTCAGGAACAGCAGCGCCGCGAACATGGTGAGGGCCTCGGCCGCGGCCTCGGGGCGGCGGATGACGACGACGCCGGCCGCGATGTTCAGGGCGGCGACCACGACACCGAGCCAGAAGAAGTTGGTGCCGCGCGCCTGGATCGCGTGCAGCAGTCCGACGGCGCCGCCGATCAGCAGCAGCCAGCCGAACAGGATCATCGAGGTGAGCGTGGCCACCCCGGTGTAGATCAGCCCGACGAGTCCCGCGAGCACCAGGATCACGCCGAGCGCGGCCAGCCAGCCGAAGCCGCGGCTCAGTTTCGTCGTCTCGTCCTTGGCCATCGGCGCCTCCTCGCGCGGGCCCCTCCCCGATCGTACGGGCGGGAGGTGCGGTTAGCATCCGGCCATGGAGCCCCAGCTGATGTACCGCGTGACCGGCTCGGTCGCCACCGTCGTCATCCACCATCCGGCCAAGCGCAACGCCATGACGGCCGCGATGTGGCGCTCGCTGCCGGAGCTGCTCGGCACGGCGGCGGCCGATCCGGCGGTACGCGCCCTGGTGCTGACCGGCGAGGGCGGGACGTTCTGCGCGGGCGCCGACATCTCCACGCTCCGGGGGTCGCCGGAGGAGGCGCAGGGGCTCGCGGTGGCCGCCGAGGAGGCTCTCGCGGCCTTCCCGAAGCCGACGCTGGCGGCGATCCGGGGCCACTGTGTGGGCGGCGGTTCGCAGTTGGCGGCGGCCTGCGATCTGCGGTTCGCGGAGGAGGGTTCGCTCTTCGGGGTGACACCGGCCAAGCTCGGGATCGTGTATCCGGCCTCCTCCACACGGAGGCTGGTGGCGCTGGTGGGTCCGGCGGCGGCCAAGTACCTGCTGTTCTCGGGCGAGTTGATCGACGCGGCGCGGGCACTGCGCACGGGGATGGTCGACGAGCTGCTCCCCGAAGGCGAACTGGACAAGCGGGTCGCGGAGTTCACCCGGATCCTGGTGTCGCGTTCGCAGTTGACGCAGGCGGCGGCGAAGGAGTTCGCGGGCGGGGCCGCCGACCGGGATGCTCACTGGACCGAGCAGGCGCGCGGCAGCGGCGACACCGCGGAGGGCGTCGCCGCGTTCCTGGAGCGCAGACCGCCGCGCTTCACATGGACTACGTCAGGATGAACCGGCTCTTGCCGCGGAACTCCTCCACGAGGTGCGCGGGCGCCTTCTCCGGCGAGCCGGCGTCGTAGGGCGGCTGCGGATCGTACTCGGTCAACAGCTGTACGGCCTGGGCGTGTTCGTCGCCCGCGATCCGGCCGAGCAGGGTGAGTCCCATGTCGATGCCGGAGGAGACCCCGGCGGCGGTGACGTACTTGCCGTCGAACACGACCCGCTCCCCCGTCGGTTCGGCGCCGAAATTCTTGAGGAAGTCGAGGGCCAGCCAGTGCGAGGTGGCCCGGCGGCCGTCGAGGAGTCCGGCGGCGGCCAGGAGCAGTGAGCCGGTGCACACGGACGTCGTCCAGGTGCTGGTGGCGTCGGCGGCGCGCAGCCAGTCGAGGAGGGTCTCGTTCTCCATCTGCGGGGTCTGGCCGGGGCCGCCGGGCACAATCACGATGTCGGGGCTCGGGACCTCGGCGAGGGTCTTGTCCGCGATGATGGCGAGCTTCCCGGTGTCGGTGCGGACGGGGCCCGCCTGCTCGGAGACGAAGACCAGGTCCGCGTCCGGGAGACGGCCGAGGGTCTCGTAGGGGCCCACGGCGTCGAGGGCGGTGAAGCGGTCGAACAGGACGATGGCGATCTGCATCGGGGTCCTTCCGATGGATGAGCGGGTGGGTGCCAGGTGGAACGGGCCGACGTCCGCGGCGGGGGCCACTCGGCGGGCGCGGAGTGGGCGGAGCCGAAGGCGGTGCCTCAGCGGGCTCGGCCAAGGGGTCAGCGGTTCGATGGGGCCGGGTGGGCCGGGCGGCCGGACAGGGGCGGGCCGGTCCGGTGGCTCAGGGCTCGTCGGCGCTTCAATGAGCCGGTGTCGGGCGGAAGCGGCGGCGGTACTCGGCCGGTGGGGTGCCCAGGGTTTTGACGAAGGCGCGGCGCATGGTCTCGGCGGTGCCGTAGCCGCTGGCGCGGGAGATCTCCTCCACGCCGTCCGCGGTGTCCTCCAGGAGACGGCGGGCGTGTTCGAGGCGGACCCGGTCGACGTACCGGCCGGGGGTCGTGCCCGTCTCGGTCTGGAAGGCGCGGGCGAAGTGGCGCGGCGAGAGACGGGCGCGGGCGGCGAGCGTCTCGACGGTCAGATCGCCGTCGGGGTGCTCGGTGATCCACTGCTGGACCTCGCGCAGGGGCTCCCGCTGTGCGGTCTGGGCGGCCAGCTGGGCGCTGAACTGGGCCTGGTTGCCGGGCCGGCGCAGGAAGACCACCAGGTGGCGGGCGATGGTGAGCGCGACGTCCCGGTCCAGGTCCTCCTCGACCAGGGCGAGCGCGAGGTCGATGCCGGAGGTGACTCCGGCGGAGGTGGCGATCCGGCCGTCCCGGACGTAGATGGGGTCGGGTTCGACGTGGATCGCCTCGTGGTCGCGGGCGAGCTTGTCGCAGTACGCCCAGTGGGTCGTGACGCGGTGGCCGTCGAGCAGCCCGGCCTCGGCGAGCAGGATCGCGCCGGTGCAGACGGAGACCAGGCGCCCGGCACGCGGCCCGTGCTCCCGCAGCCAGTCCGTCAGCCTCGGGTCGGGACGGCGGGTGCCCTGGCCGCCCGGGACGAGCAGGGTGTGCGGCACGGAGGCGTCGGTGAGGGCGAGATCCGGTACGAGGGTCAGGCCGCTGGAGGTGCGCACGGGGGCGCCGTCCAGGGAGGCGGTACGGATGCGGTAGGTGCCCGGGGTGTGGTGCTCGGCCCCGGCGAACACCTCCAGGGGGCCGGTGACATCGAGGCTCTGCACGTCGTCGAAGAGGACGACGAGGACGGTTCGCTGCGTCATGCCTTCGATTCTTGGGCGCCTCCGGGATGGCCGCAATGACGAGTACCCCACCTTTCCTGCCATGGTCTCTCCACCCATGGGCTACGTACCAAGCGGTTGGTAACCTGCCCGGCATGACCACTGCCGCCCTTGAGCCGCGCGCCGGCCGTCGCTGCGCCCATGTGCTGAACTCCCTGCACGCCACGTCGTACTTCGCCCCCGAGCTGGGCGAGGAGCTGGCCGCGGTCGGGGTCACCCACCCCAGGGCCGCCAACTTCGCGGTGCGGGCCGCCGCCATGGGGGCGGTGGGCGCCGGGACGGTGACGGCGGCCTTCTACAACTACAAGCACGAACTGGTGGCCCGGTTCGTCCCGGCCGTCTGGTCGCTCGCCTCGCCCGAGGCCGTCCTCGCGGCACGCACGCGTGCCGTCGACGCGGCCCTGCGGCGGCTGCTCGGCGAGGAGACGGTGACGTCCCCGGAGATGGCGGAGGCCGCGGAACTGGGCCTGCGCGCCACCGAGGCCTGCGCGCGAGGCGCCCGCCCCCTGTACGCCGCGCACGCCGACCTGCCGGTGCCCGAGGAGCCGCACCTGGCGTACTTCCACGCCGCGACCCTGCTGCGCGAGCACCGGGGCGACGGGCATCTCGCCGCGCTCATGACCGCCGGGCTCGACGGTCTGGAGGCGATGGTGACCCACACGGCGACCGGCAAGGGCACGGCACCGAAGTGGGTGCTCGCCACCCGCGGCTGGTCCCAGGAGGAGTGGGACGCGGCCGTCGCCCGGCTCCGGGACCGCGGACTGCTGGACGACACCGGCGAGCTGACCGAGCGGGGCGTCGCGCTCCGCGAGGAGATCGAGGACACGACGGACCGACTGGACCGGGCGCCCTACGAACACCTGGGTGCCGAGGGCGTCGCACGGCTCACGGAGCTCGGAGCGGGGTTCGCGCGGGCGGCTCTGGCCGCGGGGGCGTTCCCGGCGGATCTGATCGGGAAGGGCTGAGCACGGGAGGGGTGACGCGAGCCGGTTGAGCGCGAGGCGGGCCCGGCAAGCACGAGGCGGGCTGAGCGCCAGGCGGGTGTGGCGGTCGGCGTTGCCGGGCGTCCGGCGCTCCCCCCGCGAACTCCACGGCTGCCCAAGCCGTGCGTCCAGGCGCCGGATGCGGGTCGGCGCGGCTCCTCCGGTCGACGGGCGCATGCCGGCGTGTTCGCGAGGTACTCGCCCCCCCGGCCACCGGGGTCGGGAGAGGAAAGGGGAAATTCGTGTTCCGAGCGATCGCAGATGTCCTCCGGCAGATCGGCGGGGCAGTCGCCACCGTCGTGACGCTGCCCTTCCGGGCGCTGGCCCGGCTCTTCGGCGGCGCCTCGGGCTCCACCCGGAGCCGACGGGCCTGATGTCCGCGCCCTGATCCCCGACTGTCGGTGCCACCTGCCACAATTGCCGCGCAACCTCAGTGAGAAGGCGGTACGGCATCGTGACGACACGCGAGCCCATCGACATCGGATCCATCGAAGGAAGGATCGCCGAGGAGCTCGGCGTTCGGGAGCGGCAGGTCAAGTCCGCCGTGGAGCTGCTCGACGGCGGTTCGACGGTGCCCTTCATCGCGCGCTACCGCAAGGAAGCGACCGAGATGCTCGACGACGCGCAGCTGCGCACGATCGAGGAGCGGCTGCGCTATCTGCGGGAGCTGGAGGAGCGGCGCACGGCGATCCTCGACTCGGTGCGCGAGCAGGGCAAGCTCACCGAGGAGCTGGAGGCGCGGATCCGCGGCGCGGAGACCAAGGCGCGCCTTGAGGACATCTACCTGCCGTACAAGCCGAAGCGCAGGACCAAGGCGCAGATCGCGCGCGAGGCCGGCCTCGAGCCGCTCGCCGAGGGGCTGCTCGGCGACCCGACCGTCGAACCGCTGGCCGCTGCCGCCGCGTTCGTCGACGCCGACAAGGGCGTGGCCGATCCGCAGGCCGCCCTCGACGGCGCCCGCGCCATCCTCACCGAGCGGTTCTCCGAGGACGCCGACCTCATCGGCGAGCTGCGCGAGCGCATGTGGGTGCGCGGGCGGCTCGCCGCGAAGGTGAAGGACGGCAAGGAGGAGGCGGGCGCCAAGTTCGCCGACTACTTCGACTTCGCCGAGCCCTTCAAGGAGCTCCCCTCGCACCGCGTCCTCGCGATGCTGCGCGGCGAGAAGGAGGAGGTCCTCGACCTCGTCCTGGAGCCGGAGGAGCCGACCGAGGGTCCGTCGTCGTACGAAGGGATCGTCGCCCACCGGTTCCAGATCGCCGACCGCGGGCGCCCCGGCGACAAGTGGCTGACGGACACCGTCCGTTGGGCCTGGCGCACCCGCATCCTGGTTCACCTCGGCATCGACCTGCGGCTGCGGCTGCGCACCGCCGCCGAGGACGAGGCGGTCAACGTGTTCGCCGCCAACCTCCGCGACCTGCTGCTCGCCGCCCCGGCCGGCACGCGCGCGACGCTGGGCCTGGACCCCGGTTTCCGTACGGGTGTGAAGGTCGCCGTCGTCGACGCCACCGGCAAGGTCGTCGCGACCGACGTCATCTACCCGCACGTCCCGGCCAACAAGTGGGACGAGGCCATCGCCAAGCTGGCCCGCCTCGCCAAGGAGCACGCGGTCGACCTGATCGCGATCGGCAACGGCACGGCGTCCCGCGAGACCGACAAGCTCGCCGGTGAACTCATCACCAAGCACCCGGAGTTGAAGCTCACCAAGGTGATGGTGTCCGAGGCGGGCGCGTCCGTGTACTCGGCCTCCGCCTTCGCCTCGCAGGAGCTGCCGGACATGGACGTGTCGCTGCGCGGCGCGGTCTCCATCGCCCGCCGCCTCCAGGACCCGCTGGCCGAGCTGGTGAAGATCGACCCGAAGTCCATCGGTGTCGGCCAGTACCAGCACGACCTCTCCGAGGTGAAGCTGTCGCGTTCACTGGACGCGGTGGTGGAGGACTGTGTGAACGGCGTGGGCGTGGACGTCAACACCGCGTCCGCCCCGCTGCTCGCCCGCGTCTCCGGCATCACCTCCGGACTCGCCGAGAACATCGTGGCGCACCGTGACACCAACGGGCCGTTCCGGTCGCGGACCGAGCTGAAGAAGGTGGCCCGGCTGGGCCCGAAGGCGTACGAGCAGTGCGCGGGCTTCCTGCGGATCCGCGACGGCCATGACCCGCTGGACGCGTCCAGCGTGCACCCCGAGGCGTACCCGGTGGTCCGGCGCATGGTGAAGACGGCCGGCCAGGAGGTCGCCTCACTGATCGGCAACACGGGTGTGCTGCGCTCGCTGCGGCCGCAGGAGTTCGTGGACGAGACCTTCGGTCTGCCGACCGTCACCGACATCCTCAAGGAGCTGGAGAAGCCCGGGCGTGACCCGCGCCCCGCGTTCAAGACGGCCACCTTCAAGGAGGGCGTCGAGAAGATCTCCGACCTGGAGTCCGGGATGGTCCTGGAGGGCGTCGTCACCAACGTGGCGGCCTTCGGGGCGTTCATCGACGTCGGTGTCCACCAGGACGGGCTCGCGCATGTCTCCGCGCTGTCGAAGACGTTCGTGAAGGATCCGCGGGACGTGGTGAAGCCGGGTGACATCGTCAAGGTGAAGGTGCTCGACGTCGACATCCCTCGGAAGCGGATCTCGCTGACGCTGCGGCTGGACGACGAAGCGGCTCCGCAGGGTCAGCAGGGTGGCGGGGGCGAGCGTCGGCAGCGGGGTGGGCGTCCGCCTCAGCAGCGGCAGCAGCGGCCGCAGGGCCAGCAGCGTCAGGGGGGTGGTTCGCGTCAGGCGCCGCCGCCTGCCAACAGTGCGATGGCCGATGCTCTGCGCAAGGCCGGGCTGCTCGATCCGAAGAACGGTAAGCGCTGACGGCTTCGCCGATCAGGGCGTGGGCAACTGCGGGTCCGTTGTAGCTGGTCGCGCAGTTCCCCGCGCCCCTGGGAGGGCAGGCGCTTCGCGCCTCCTCCCATTGCGCCAGGTGCAGTAGCTCAAGGGGCTCCCCTGATCACGGCGGGGCGAAGCTGGGCGGGTCCGTCCGACCCGTCCCGCCCGTCCCGGAGAGCCCATGCCTGTTCGATCCGTTCGATCCCGTCGCCGTGTGGCGGTCGCCCTGGTCGCGGCCTCTCTGGCCGTGCTGCCGCCCGTCGCCGCCGACGCCGCCGTCCCTCCCGGGCCGCACCACGACTCCGGGCTTCAGGAGCAGCTCGACGAGCTGGTCGACGCGCCCGGCGGGCCGCCCGGGGTCATCGTCGTGCTCCGGGACGGCGAGCACAGCCGGGTCGTGCGGGCCGGGGTCGCCGATCTCGCCACCGGGCGTCGGCCCGAGGCCGGTGACCACATGCGGATCGCCAGTACGGCCAAGGCCTTCAGCGGGGCCGTCGCGCTCTCCCTCGTCGAGTGGAACGCCCTGCGGCTCGACGACACCCTCGGTGGGCTGCTGCCCCATCTGCCCAAGGACTGGCACGCCGTGACGCTGCGGCAGTTGCTGCACCACACCAGCGGGCTGCCCGACTTCTCGCAGAGCCCCGGGTTTCTGAAGATCATCCGGGCCGATCCGCGACACCGGTTCGACTCCCGCGGGCTGCTGGACTTCGCCGCCGGCGAGCCGCTGCGGTTCGAGCCGGGCTCCCGGTACCAGTACTCCAACTCGGACAACATCGCCGTCGCCCTGATGGCGGAGGCGGCCACGCACATCCCGTACGAGCGACTGCTCGACAAGCTGGTGTACCGGCCGCTGGGGCTGCGCGGCACCAGTCTGCCGCAGGGCTATCGGATGCCGAAGCCCTATCTGCACGGGTACGACGTGAGTCCGCCCCACCCCACCGAGGACGTGAGCGAGGTGCTCGGGATGTCCGGCGTGTGGGCCTCGGGCGGGATCGTCTCCACGCCCGCCGACATGACGCGCTTCATTCGCGGTTACGCCGGAGGGCGGCTGTACGGGTCGCATGTGGTGGAGCGGCAGCGGGACTGGATCCCCGGTTCCTCCGAGCCCAAGGGGCCCGGGCGCAACGACGCGGGGCTGGGCGTCTTCCGGTACTCCACCCGTTGTGGGGTGGTGCTGGGGCACACCGGCAACACCCTCGGGTACACCCAGCTGATCGCGGCCACCCCGGACGGACACCGGTCACTGACGTTCTCGGTGACCACCCAGGTCAACCAGGCGCAGAAGCCCGAGCTGCTGCGCCGGATGCGTGCCGTCCAGGAGAACTTCGTGTGCGCGCTGCTGCGGCACCGCTCCTAGCGTTGTTCGGTCACCTTGCCGTCCGCGACCTCCAGGCGGCGGGTGACATGGACCGCGTCCAGCATGCGGCGGTCGTGGGTGACCAGGAGCAGGGTGCCCTGGTAGGCGTCGAGGGCGGACTCCAGTTGCTCGATGGCCGGGAGGTCGAGGTGGTTGGTCGGCTCGTCGAGGACCAGGAGGTTGACGCCGCGGCCTTGGAGCAGGGCCAGGGCCGCCCTCGTGCGCTCGCCGGGTGAGAGCGTCGCCGCGGGGCGCAGGACGTGGTCCGACTTGAGGCCGAACTTGGCGAGCAGGGTGCGGACCTCGGCGGGCTCGGTGTCGGGGACGGCCGCGCAGAACGCGTCCAGCAGGGACTCCGAGCCGTGGAACAGCTTGCGGGCCTGGTCGACCTCGCCGATCAGGACGCCGGAGCCGACGGCGGCGCTGCCCGCGTCGACCGGGACACGGCCCAGCAGGGCGGCGAGCAGGGTCGACTTGCCGGCGCCGTTCGCGCCGGTGACCGCGACCCGGTCCGCCCAGTCGATCTGGAGGGTCACCGGGCCGAGCACGAAGTCGCCGCGCCGGACCTCCGCCTCGCGCAGGGTCGCCACGACCGAGCCCGAGCGCGGGGCCGAGGCGATCTCCATGCGGAGTTCCCACTCCTTGCGGGGCTCCTCGACGACCTCCAGGCGTTCGATCATGCGCTGGGTCTGCCGGGCCTTCGCCGCCTGCTTCTCGCTGGCCTCGCTGCGGAACTTGCGGCCGATCTTGTCGTTGTCGTTGCCCGCCTTGCGGCGCGCGTTCTTGACGCCCTTGTCCATCCAGGAGCGCTGGGTCTGGGCCCGGTCCTGGAGCGCCGCCTTCTTGTCGGCGTACTCCTCGTAGTCGTCGCGGGCGTGCCGGCGGGCCACGTCCCGTTCCTCCAGGTAGGCCTCGTAGCCGCCGCCGTAGAGGTTGATCCGCCCCTGGGCGAGGTCGAGTTCGAGGACCTTGGTGACGGTGCGGGTGAGGAACTCGCGGTCGTGGCTGACGACGACCGTGCCGGCGCGCAGGCCGCTGACGAAGCGTTCGAGGCGCTCCAGGCCGTCCAGGTCGAGGTCGTTGGTGGGCTCGTCGAGGAGGAAGACGTCGTAGCGGGAGAGCAGGAGGGAGGCGAGGCCCGCCCGCGCCGCCTGGCCGCCGGACAGGGACGTCATCGGCTGGTCCAGGTCCACCGCGAGGCCGAGGGAGTCGGTGACCTCCTCGGCGCGCTCGTCGAGGTCGGCGCCGCCGAGGTCGAGCCAGCGCTCCAGGCTGGTCGCGTACGCGTCGTCGGCGCCCGGTGCCCCGTCGACCAGGGCCTGGGTCGCCTCGTCCATGATCCGCTGGGCCTCGGCGACGCCGGTGCGGCGGGCCAGGAACTCCCGGACGGTCTCGCCGGGGCGGCGCTCCGGCTCCTGCGGGAGGTGGCCGACGGTCGCCGTCGGCGGGGAGAGCCGTAGCTCGCCCTCCTCGGGCGTGGTGAGCCCGGCGAGCAGTTTGAGCAGGGTGGACTTGCCCGCGCCGTTGGCTCCGACCAGCCCGATGACATCGCCGGGCGCGACGACGAGGTCGAGCCCGGTGAACAGGGAGCGGTCGCCATGGCCGGCGGCGAGGTTCTTCGCGACGAGGGTTGCAGTCATCAGGGGGCTGATCCTAGCGAGCGCTGTGCGCGGGTTTCCTCTCATATCGGTCCGGGAGGCGGCGCGCGACAACGACTCGACAACAGCAAAACAACGCGGAAACGCCCCCAGGTCCCCCCATCGGTCGTACTTTTGCGCTCAACTTCTCTCCACCGCACGGCCCTTGGCCGAACTCTCCTCAGGAGACAGTGATGAGCACCAAGACCGGACCCCAGCGCTATCCCGGCGCGAGCCGGGCCAACTGGTACCAGGACGACTTCGGCGGTGACCCGATGGAGGTCAACGTCGTCGTCCTGCACACCACCGAGGGCCGCACCCTGCCCGGCTACGAGGGCGGCGCCACCGCCCCGAACCTGACGGCGGTGCCGGACTTCGCCGCCAAGAAGCTGAAGTGGTACCAGCACTTCGACATAGAGACCTCGTCCCGCGCGCTGGTCAACCTCAAGGGCGGCGCCGAGACCAACACGGCGAACGTGTGCCAGGTCGAGCTGGTCGGCACCTGTGACCCCACGACGCACAAGAAGTGGATGGCCGCGAGCCAGGAGCACATCTACTGGCCGGACGCCCCGGACTGGGCGCTCCAGGCCGTCGCCCAGTTCCTGGCCTGGATGCACGAGGAGCACGGCGTACCGCTGTCGGGCCCGAAGGAGTGGCCCGCGTACCCGAGCTCGTACGGCAAGGGCAACGGGGCCCGGATGACCGCGGCCGAGTGGAACAAGTTCAAGGGGATATGCGGACACCTCCACGTGGTGGAGAACCAGCACGGTGACCCGGGGGCCATCGACTTCGCCCAGCTGGTCAAGTACGCCAAGGCCGACCTGGACGTGGACGACGACACGCCCGCGCCGACCAAGCCCACCACGCCGAAGATCCCCGCGTTCCCGGGGCGCAAGTACTTCGTGGCGGGGGCGACCAACAGTTACGTCCTCCAGCTCGGCAAGCAGCTGGTGAAGCGTGGTTTCGGTGACCACTACAAGGTCGGTCCGAGCAAGTCCTGGGGCGAGGCGGACCGGCTCAACGTGCGGGCCTTCCAGAAGTCCCGGAAGGAGCTGCGCGGCGACGCCGACGGCACGCCCGGCCCGCTGACCTGGCGTCTGCTGTTCTCCTGAGCTGCCCGGCGCCCCCGCCCCGGCGGGGGCGCTCAGTGCGCCATCGCCTCCACCAGCACGCTGCCCGAGGTCCGCGCCACCACGAAGGCCTCCCCCTTCACCGCCTTGGCGTCCAGCGCGATGCGATGCCGCCCCGCCTCCAGCACACCGTCGAAGACCTCCTGGGCGTGGGTGCGCAGGAGCCGGTCGAGGCGGTACGCCGTGAGGCGCACCCGGCACGGCGAGGTGACCTCGACGCCCGCCTCGCCGTCGGCGGCGACCAGCCGGGTCAGCCGGCGCTGTTCCTGCGGGCTGCGGTCGAGGGCGTGCTCGATCTGGGCGACGAGGAGGGGGACGATCGGGGCGAGGCCGTCGACATAGGCGACGTCGACGCCGGCGCGCTCGAAGGAGCGGCGTACGGCGGCACGTTCCTGCTGACCGACGGCGCGCCCGAAGGCGACCGCGCCGTAGGCCCGCAGTTCGTCGGCGGGGACGCCGTCGGCGTCATGGGCGATGTCGGCGCCGATGCCGATGGTGCGCAGGGCTGCGGCGAGTTTGGCGAGGAGGGCGACCCGGGCGCCGATCAGCAGGACGCGGCGGCGCGGGCTCGCGGAGTCCGGGGTCTCGGTGAGCAGGGAGTCGAGGGCCGTGCGGTACTCGGGGCCGCGGAAGCGGAAGGGGCCGATGCCGTGGTAGCCGTTGAGTTCCAGGTCGGCGTATTCGTCGGTCTGCCAGGCGAAGTCCCGCCAGATGAAGTCGCCGTGCTCCTTCTCGATGACGGCGGTGACGGCTCCGCAGGCGAGGTCCTCGCACTCGGGACAGCCGTAGATGACGAACCGTCCGCCCGGAAGCGGGGCATCCGTCTCCAGCAGGAGGCTGCGGACCTGGGCGGTGAAGATGGCGGGTGGGACGTCCGAGGCCAGTGGGGAGACGGCGTCGAGGTCGGAGAGCTGGAAGAGCAGCGGTCGTCCGTCGACGATGAAGTCCACGAAGTCCCGGTGGACTTGGAAGTCACCGTTGACGAGGACTCCACCGGCACGCATCGCCGGTGCCAGGCCGAAGGTCGCGTACGCGGCAGACATGCTGTGAGTATTCCCGCAGCAAGCGCCCTCTGAGCACGGCATGGGACATTCCGCTAACGTCCGGGCGTGGGAGTCGACGCGAGCAGCGAAGTCGTGGTGGTCGGTGGCGGGGTGATCGGCCTGACGACGGCCGTGACACTGGCCGAGCGCGGCCGCCGGGTGCGGGTGTGGACCCGGGATCCCGTCGAGCGCACCACCTCGGCGGTTGCCGGGGCCCTGTGGTGGCCGTACCGCATCGAGCCGGTCGAGTCGGCGCGGGCGTGGGCCCTGCGCTCACTGGAGGTCTACGAGGCGCTGGCCGCGGACCCGGACCTGACCGGCGTACGCATGGTCGAAGGGGTACTCGGCGAGACCGATCCGGACGCGGCCGGGGCGTGGGCGGGCGAGCGCCTGCCGGGGCTGCGCGCGACGACGGCCGAGAAGTACGCCGGTTCCGGACTGTGGGCGCGGCTGCCGCTCATCGACATGACGGTCCATCTGCCCTGGCTGCGGCGGCGGTTGCTCGACGCGGGCGGTGTCGTCGAGACGCGTACGGTGTCCGATCTCGCGTCGGTCGAGGCGCCGGTGGTCGTCAACTGCACGGGCCTCGGGGCACACGAGCTGGTGCCGGACGCGTCGGTGCGGCCGGTGCGGGGGCAGCTGGTCGTGGTGGAGAACCCCGGCCTCCGGACCTGGGTCGTCTCGACGGACACCGCCGGCGAGATGGCGTACTTCTTCCCGCACCGCGACCGGCTCCTGCTGGGCGGCACGGCGGACGAGGACGTGTGGTCCACCGAGCCGGATCCGGCGGTGGCCGAGGCGATCGTACGGCGGTGTGCGGCGCTGCGTCCGGAGATCGCGGGGGCGCGGGTGCTGGGGCACCGGGTGGGGTTGCGCCCGGCGCGGGACGCGGTGCGACTGGAGCGCGAACTTCTGGAGGAGGAGCGGGTGTTGGTGCACAACTACGGTCACGGCGGGGCGGGGGTGACGGTGGCGTGGGGGTGCGCGGAGGAGGCGGCAGGGCTCGCCTCCTCGTGAAGGCACCTAACCGTGATCGTGACCCAGTGGATCCCCCTCCGTCTCCGTCCCGGGCCCCGGCCCCACCTTGATCTCGAAGTCACCGTCGTACTTCCTGTGCCCCTCGATCACGGCGAGTTCAACGGCCTCGGACCCCATCTCGCCACGCACGATGACCGGATCCCGCCGCAGGTCCCGCATCAGAGCCACACACATGCCGATCATCACCAGGACGAACGGCGCGGCCGCGAGGATCGTGAGGTTCTGGAGGCCGGTCAGCGCGTCACCCTGCCCGCTGCCGACGAGCAGCATGATGGCGGCGACCGCGCCGGTCACCACACCCCAGAACACGACGACGAAACGGCCCGGTTCGAGCGCGCCCCGCTGGGACAGCGTGCCCATCACGATGGAGGCGGCGTCAGCGCCGGAGACGAAGAAGATGCCGACCAGGATCATCACCAGCAGGCTCGTGGCGGTGGCGACGGGGAACTCCTTGAGGACGCCGAAGAGTTGGCTCTCGGGGGTGTCCGCGCCGCGCAGCGCGCCGCCCTCCTTCAGCTTCATCGCCGTACCGCCGAAGACCGCGAACCAGATCAGACTGACCGTGCTGGGCACGAGGATGACGCCGCCGACGAACTGGCGGATGGTGCGGCCGCGGCTGATGCGGGCGATGAACATGCCGACGAACGGCGTCCAGGAGATCCACCAGGCCCAGTAGAAGACGGTCCAGCTGCCGAGCCACTCCGCGACGCCCTCGCCGCCGCTGGCCTCGGTGCGGCCGGCGAGCTGGGGCAGGTCGCCGAGGTAGGCGAAGACCGAGGTGGGCAGCAGGTCGAGGACGATGATGGTGGGGCCCGCGATGAAGACGAAGACCGCGAGGATCAGGGCGAGCACCATGTTCGTGTTGGACAGCCACTGGATGCCCCGCTCGACACCCGAGATCGCCGAGGCGACGAAGGCGAGGGTGAGCACGGCGATGATGGCGACGAGCAGTCCCTCACTCACGTCGTCCATCCAGTCCAGTTCCTGGAAGCCGGAGCCGATCTGGAGCGCGCCCAGGCCCAGTGAGGCGGCGGAGCCGAAGACGGTGGCGATGATCGCGAGGATGTCGATCACCCGGCCGCCGGTGCCGTTCGCGTGCCTCTCGCCGATGAGCGGGGTGAAGACCGCGCTGATGGTCTGGCGGCGGCGCTTGCGGAAGGTGCTGTAGGCGATGCCGAGGCCGACGACCGCGTAGATCGCCCAGGGGTGCAGCGTCCAGTGGAAGAGGGTGGTGGCCATCGCCGTCTCCATGCGTTCGGCGGAGTCGGCGGGGCCGGTACCCGGTGGCGGGGTCGTGTAGTGGGAGAGCGGTTCACTGACGCCGTAGAACATCAGGCCGATGCCCATGCCCGCGCTGAACATCATCGCGACCCAGGACACGGTCCTGAACTCGGGCTCCTCACCCTCGGCGCCGAGGTGGATGCGGCCGTAGCGGCTGACCGCGAGCCACAGGGCGAAGACCACGAAGCAGGAGGCCGCCAGCATGAAGGCCCAACCACCGTTGTGGATCAGGCCGTTGAGCATCTTCGTGGAGACGCTCTCCAGTGAGTCCGTGGCCGTCGAGCCCCAGATCACGAAGGCCACGGTGATGACGGCGGTGACGCCGAACACGACGCGGTCCGTGGTGTGGGGGCCGGGAACATCCGAGGGACCCTCCCGGCCACCCCTTTTGGTCAAGTCTTCCGTCATTCGCGGCACCTTCTCCCGTAACCCATGGGTACGGACTACCACAAATGCGACGAATGACCTTGTCTCAACAGTCGGTGTCGGGCTCCCCGACCGTCAGGTGGTACGGGGCGCTTTCGTCGAGGAGCAGCGGGACGAGAGCGCGCAGGGGCTGACGGAGGGGGACGTAGGTGCCCTTCGTCCGCACGCCGTGCAGGGCGAGTTCGTCCTTGACCTCCGTGTACTGGTCGTCGGTGAGCCGGTAGCCGCAGGGCGGGTCCTGGATCACCTCGGCGGGTTCGGGCGGGTCGTTGTCGGCGCCGCCTGTATAGACGGGTCCGGTGTCGGACCGGCCTGCGTGACGGGCCTCGGTCGTCGCCGCCTCGATACGACCGCGCCGCTCGTCGGCGAAGCCGAACAGGCCCTTCAGCGCGGCAAGTTGGGAGGCGACCCGGCGTCGGTTGTTGGTCGCCTCGTCGACGTCCGTGAGCGCGTCGACGCGGCTCTCGATGAGGAGGCCGACGGCGTGCTTGACGCCGGACATGTTGCGCAGGATGCGTTCCTGGCCGTCCCCTGCGGTCTGCTTGACCGGGTCGCCGGTGACGGGGTCGGTCCAGATGCCGTACGTGCCGGTGGTGTAGCCGGCGTTCCGCGCGGCGGGGCGGACGTACTCCTGCGACAGGGTCTCGGCCTCGTCGTGGACCCGTTCGTCGGTGTTGAGGTTGCGGGGCCAGAGGTCGAAGAGGTCCTTGTCGTAGTACGGGGGCGTCGGGGTGTATTCGTGCAAGTCGTAGATGACATCGGGCTGTTGGTCGCGGATCAGCGCGGCCATGGCCCGTGCCTCGGCCGTCCTGAGCGCGAGGTGGTCGCGGTTGATGTCGACGCCGTCGCTGTTGCCCCGGGTGTCGGCGGCGCGGCCGTCGGGGTTGGCGGTGGGGACGACGAGCAGGGTGGTGCGGTCCAGGAAGCGCCGGGTGCCGGCGTCCTTCGCGTACGCCAGGTCGCGGACCCTGGTGAGACAGGCCTCGCGGCCCGAGGGTTCGTCACCGTGCTGGCTGCACACGAGGAGCACTTTGTTCGGGGTGCTCTGCCTGCCGACCCTGACGACTTGGACCGGGCGGCCCTGCCGCGTCGTACCGATACGGGCGACGGAGACCCGGTCACTCGCCCTGTCGACGGCCGCGAGGAAGTCCTGCTCCTCGGCCTCGCCGGTCCAGCGGGCCCCGTTCGACTGCTCGAAGCCGGTGCGGGGCGGGGGTTCGGCGGCGTGCGCCGGCACGGCGACCAAGGACGCTGCCAGGGCCGCCGTGCTCAGCGTGAGGGCTCGGATCACGAGCCGGCCCCCGGGACGCGCTGGACGGACCGCGGCGCCGTCACTCCGTCGAGCGGCGCGGATTCCGGTACGACGATGGCGGCGCCGTCCGTGGCGTGCGCGAAGGCCGCGGTGCCGCCGACGAACGGGACGCTCGCCTTCGTGCGGGACAGGTCGAGCGTGAGCGTCGGGGTGGTCGACGGCGGGTCGATGAGGTCCTTGTCGGTGCCCGCGACGATCAGGGCGAGGCGGTGGCCGGCCGGGACGACATGGTCGGTGGCCGCGAGGTCGATGGTCATGGTGTATGCCTTGCCCGGGGTGAGCGGGACGCCCTTGCCGGGGTTCGCGTAGGTCCCCAGGTCGGCCCAGCCGCGGCTGACGACCTCGTAGTCGACGTCGGTGGTCCTGGCCTGCGTCACCTTGAAGCAGGCGCTGTCGCCGGCCGAGCCGACACCCCAGCAGGTGCGGTCGGTGAGGGTGCTGATGCCCTCGCCGGAGGCCGCGTAGTCGCGGATGGTGGCGGGGCCGAGGTCCACGAGGACGGCGGAGAGGTGGGCCGTCGCCGTGGTCGGGGTGGCGGTGACGGTGACCTTCGAGGAGCCGGATATGCGCAGGTCCTCGGTGATGGCGCCGGTGGTGAAGCCCGCCTTGTCGGGCGTGGCGGTGTCTATCTTGGCGGCCCAGTCGGTCTCGCTCAGGGCCGGGTCGTCGGTGAAGGTCTCGGTGCCGGTGGTCCTGGTCAGGCCGAGGGTGCCCACGCCGGGCTGGGTGCCCTGGGCGGGGCGCAGGGTGGCGGTGGCGGTGCCGCGCGGGGGCCACACCTTCGACGTGACCCACTGGTCGGGGTGGCGTTCGATGTCGGCCATCGGTTCGCGGTCGATGCCGTTGTCGTAGCCGAGGAGTTCGTGGTCGAACCAGCGGTGCAGGGTGTCGACCCAGGTGGCGCGGCGGAAGTCGAAGGGGTCGACGTGGCCGGTCTGGGAGAGCCAGATCTTGCGCTCGACGCCGTTCTTCGCGAGGGCGTCCCACCACTGGCCGAGGTGCTTCATCCGGACGTTGAGGTCCTGCTGGCCGTGGATCGCGAAGACGCTGGCCTTCACCTTGGCCGTGTCCTTGACGTAGTCACGCTCGGTCCAGAAGCCGGTCCAGTCGCCGGTGCGCGGGGCGCCGTCGACGATCCTCTGCTGGACGGCGGCGCACTTGGCGCGGGCGTCGGGGCTGTCGACGTAGTTCGACAGCCAGTCGGGGCCGGAGTCGTAGAGGGGGGCGCCCTGCTGGAAGTAGTAGTCGTACCAGGAGGAGATCGCGCTGATCGGGACGATCGTCTTCAGGCCCTTCACACCGGTGGCGGCGACCCCGTTGGCGATGGTGCCGTCCCAGCTCTTGCCGATCATGCCGGTCTTGCCGTTGGTCCAGCCGGCCTTGGGCGCGCGTGCGGTGCCGGTGCGGGTCGTGTAAGCGGTGGCCCGGCCGTTCAGCCAGTCCACGACCGCCTTCGCGGAGAGGATGTCCGAGCGCCCGCCGACGTCGACGCAGCCGTCGGAGCGGTTGGTGCCGGCCAGGTCGACGCCGACGAAGGCGTAGCCGCGCGGCACGAAGTAGTTGTCGTAGAACAGCGGCATCTGGACGACATCGCCATCGGCGTCGTACGTCTTCTTCTGGCTCTCGTTGCCTCGCCCGCAGCAGGAGTAGTAGGGGCTGGCGTCCATGATGACGGGCACCTTGCGGCCCTGTTCGGCCGGTTCACGGGGGCGGACGATGTCGACGGCCACCCGGTCGCCCTTGCCGTCGCCGTCCCCGTCGAGCCCGGTGTCCACCCAGACGGCCTCACGGACGGCGTTGTCGTACGAGTAGACGGGTTGGCTCTCACGCGGGGCCGCCTGTGCGGCGGCGGGGGTGAGGAAAGTGGCCAGGAGGGCGGCGGTGGCCGCCGTAGCGAACGTTCTCCAGGTCGTGAAGCGCGTGCGTATCGGCATGGCGCGGACGGTACAGCGGTCAACTCCCGTGCAAAAGAGGGCCGATCGGGGCAGTCGGTGGGTGGCTGGAAAGGTGCGTGGGGCGTGGTCGCTCATGACGGCCGAATGGCGATCGTGTGACAGGTGCGGCCGTGGACACGGGTGGGTCCACAGGGACTGAATAGGCTGCGAACAGACTTCGGTCCCCTACGACTTGGAGCTTTCGTGCACCGCAGACTCATCGCGCCCGGAGCACTGGCCGCCGCGTCCGTCCTGCTGGCGATCCCGGCATCGGCCGCGAGCTACTCCCCTGGCGCCCCGGGCATCGGCGACCCCTACTACCCGGCCTACGGCAACGGCGGATACGACGTCTCGCACTACGACCTGCGGCTGAAGTACCAGCCGGCCACGGACGAACTGGAGGGCACGGCGACGCTGCTGGCCCGTACCACCCAGGATCTGTCGCGGTTCGACCTGGACTTCCTGCTGGACGTCAGCGAGGTGCGGGTCAACGGTGCGAAGGCGTCGTTCACCACCTCCGGGGAGCACGAGCTGGAGATCACGCCCAAGTCGCCGCTGGCGAAGGGCACTTCGGTGACCGTCGTCGTGCGGTACAGCGGGGTGCCGTCGTCCAAGCAGGCGTACGGCTTCACGAGCTGGCACCGCACCCCGGACGGCGGGGTCGGCGCCAACGAGCCCGAGTCGGCCTGGTGGTGGTTCCCGAGCAACGACCACCCGCTCGACAAGGCCACCTACGACGTGTCCGTGCTGGTGCCGGACGGCAGCCAGGCCATCTCCAACGGCACGCTCCAGTCGACGAGTTCACGCCTCGGCTGGACCCGCTACAACTGGCGGTCCAACAAGCCGCAGGCCACGTATCTGGCGACCCTGGCTGTCGGGAAGTTCGACATCACCACGGGGACGACCGAGAGCGGTATTCCGGTCATCAACGCGTACAGCAAGGACCTCGGCGACAACGCGGGGGCCGCGCGGGCGAGCATCGAGCGGACCGGTGAGGTCGCCGACTGGCTGAGCGGGTACTTCGGGCCGTACCCGTACAACGCGCTCGGCGGGTATGTGCCGAACACGACCACGGGGTACGCGCTGGAGACGCAGACCCGGCCCTTCTACAGCCCCCGCCAGTTCGCGAACGGGTCCAACGTCTCCGTGGTCGTGCACGAGCTGGCCCACCAGTGGTACGGCGACCTCGTCTCCGTCGCCGGGTGGAAGGACATCTGGATCAACGAGGGCTTCGCCCGGTACGCCCAGTGGCTGTGGTCCGAGCACGAGGACGAGGGCACGGCCCAGGAACTCGCCGACTACGTGTACGCCGCGCACCCGGCCGACGACCCGTTCTGGACCGTGAAGCCCGGTGACCCGGGGCCGGACAACCAGTTCGACATCGCCGTCTACGACCGGGGCGCGCTCGCGTTGCAGGCGCTGCGCAACGAGATCGGCGACGACGCCTTCTTCGCGATCCTGAAGGGCTGGCCGCAGAAGTACGCGTACGGCAACGCGTCGGTCGCCGACTTCCGGACCTACGCCGAGCAGATCTCCGGGCAGTCGCTGTCGGCGCTCTTCGACACCTGGCTGTTCCAGCCGTCGAAGCCGGCGGCGCCCGCGGCGGTGCGCACGTCGGTCGCGCCTGTGCAGCCGAAGTCCTGGAAGAAGATCGCGGCGACGAACGACGTGCACTGAGCGCCTGCCGGGCCCCTAGCGCGGCGCTGTGGTCGCCCGCGTCATGAGCTCGGCGCGACTGATCGGGTTCGTCTCCGTCGACGGGACCGTGCACGCATGGGCCCCTGCCACCGCTCCGTACTGGGCGCAGCGGTGCGGGGGTTCCCGGTTCAGCCAGCCGTAGAGGAATGCGGCGGCGAAGGCGTCGCCGGCGCCGTTGGAGTCGATCACCGGTGCCGGCGGCGGCGTGGCGGGTATGTGGGTCAGTTCGTCGTCGGCCAGCAGGTAGGCGCCCTTGGCTCCGGCCGTGGCGACGACCACCTCGGCCCGGCCTCGGTCGGCTATGCGGCGCATGGTCAGCTCGGGTCGGGACAGGGCGGCCGCCGACAGGAAGACGACGTCGGCGGCCAGGGCGAACGGCTCGTGGTAGGGGTTCTCGCCGTCCCAGTCGTGCAGGTCGGTGGAGAGGGTGACCCCGGTGTCGCGCAGGACGGGCAGGGCGTGGGCGCACGGCTGGGTGATGGACACGTGCGCGTGCCGGCTCCGCTCGGCCAGTGCCCGGACGGTGGGTTCCGGGAGCCGGTCGTCGGGGTGGCCGCGGCTGACGTCGTACAGGGACAGGCGTCGCCCGTCGGGCCCCACGAGGTTGACGGCGCGCTTGGTCCCGGCGGGCTGCGGTACGGCGGTGAGGCCGATGCCCCGGTCCCGGTGGAGGGCGCGGACCAGGTCGCCCTCGGGGTCGTCGCCGAGCATGTCGAGGTGGTGCGTGCGCAGGCCGAGCGCGCTGAGCCCGACGGCGACGAAGTCCCCGGTCTGGCCCGCGCGGGTGCGGATCCCGGAGTCGATCATGTAGCTGTCCGCGTAAGGCAGCGGCAGCTCCGGTACGTGGATGATGGTGTCGACGCCCGCGCCGCCCAGCACCAGAACGTCGATGTCCTTGCTCAACTCCGGCTCTCCCCATGGTCGTAGACCGTGACGGCGACCCCTCGCGCGGTCAGCCGCTCGGTGATGAGCGGCTCGACGCGGGACCACTTACCCCCCGCAAGGCCGCACCCTATCCGTGGCATGTGCACGGAGGCGCCGAGCTCGGCGGCCTTCCCGGCGAGCTTCTCCAGGGCCGCGTCGATCGCCTCGTAGCGCACCGGGACGCCCTTGCTGCCCGTGCGTGTCCCCCGCTGCCCGACCATGTTGGCCACCCACACGTACGGCTCGACCCGCACGAACTGGACGGCCCCGAGGCCGAAGTCGTTCGACGCGCGCCCCCGGTGCCAGGCGCGGTACGCGGCCTCCGGCTGCGGCCAGCGGCGCGACAGCGCGAGCACGAAGCCCTTTCCCCATCCCCCGATGTCGTTGCAGACATGGGCGATCACCTTGACGCCCTTCACCGACGGAGCGGTGGCGTCCCCCCTGATGTAAGTGATCTCCGACATGACCCCACCGTAGAGGCCGCCACTGACAACGGCGGTGGGTGTGAGGTTTCACAGTATTGGTGAGACAGCGATACTGCTGCACATGACGACCGATACCGACGAGACCGCCCTGACCATCGACGAGCTGGCCGCGCGGGCCGGTGTCACGGTGCGTACGGTGCGTTTCTACGGCACCAAGGGGCTGCTGCCGCCGCCGGTGATCGGTGCGCGGCGGGTGGGGCACTACGGGAGCGAGCATCTGGCCCGGCTGGCGCTGATCGAGGAGTTGCAGCACCAGGGCATGACGCTGGCGGCGATCGAGCGCTATCTGCGGCAGCTGCCCGCGGATCTCAGTCCGCACGATCTCGCGATCCACCGCGCGGTCGTCGCCTCCTGGGCGCCGGACACGGTGGAGACGGTCACCCGGCAGGAGCTGGAGCGGCGGGCCGGGCGGGCGCTCGGCGACGAGGACGTGGAGCGGCTCGCCGCGATGAACGTCGTGCGGGCGGACGGGGACGGGTTCCGCTGCGACGCGGGGCTGCTGCGGCTCGCCGTGCGGCTGCTCGACGTACCGCTGTCGCTGGAGTCGATCCTCGCGGCGCGGAGCGTGCTCATCGAGCATTCGCGGGCCGCGGCGCACGAGTTGGCGGAGCTGTTCCGCGGGGAGGTCGCGGAGCGGGACACGCAGGACGTGAAGTCGCTGTCCGCCCATATGCATCCGATCGTGGTGCAGGCGCTGCTGACCACGTTCCAGCGGTCGTTGAAGGAGGAGCTCAGCGAATGGGTGCCCCTGCTCGGCGACGGCTCGTCACAAGTAGGCGGATCCTCCTGACACGTTGAGCGTCTGGCCGGTCAGGAAGCCGCTGCCCTCGTCGACCACGTACAGCAGCGTCGAGACCAGGTCGGCGGGTTCCTGGGTGCGGGCGACGGCCTGGCCCGCGCGTACGGACTCGAAGCCGCCGTCCGCGCCGACCGTGCGTTCGGCGGTCGCGGTGCGGACCATGGTGGGCGCGATGGCGTTGACGGTGATGTCGTACGGGGCGAGCGCGGTGGCCAGCGCGCGGGTGAAGCCGATCAGGCCCATCTTCGAGGCGACGTAGGGGACCATCGTGGACGGTGCGGTGAACACGGCCGCGGAGGCGATGTTGACGATACGGCCCCACCCGGCGGCCTTCAGATACGGCAGTGCCGCCTGCGTCACCAGGAACGGGGCCTCCAGGTTGACGCGTATGACGCGGCGCCAGTCCTCGGCGGTGGTCTCCTCGAAGGGCTTCGACGGGTAGACGCCGGCGTTGTTGACGACCACGTGCAGGGTGCCGAACTGGTCGATGACGCGCTCCAGTTCGGCGCGTACGGCCTCCTCGTCGGTGACGTCCGCGACCAGTTCCAGATAGTCGAGGATCTTGCCCGCGGTCCGCGGCTGCGCCACGAGGTCGAGTCCCGCGACCCGGTAGCCGCGCCCGGCGAGCGCGATGGCGAACTCCTGCCCGAGGCCCTGTGCCGCTCCGGTCACCAGGGCGGTACGCGTCTCCATGCGCCGAGTGTGACGACCCGTCAGGCACCGGGCAAGAGCGCATTTCACTCGCTGGAACGCCCGTGTTGCCGCCCGGCCCCGGGGGGCCGACGCTGCGGCCAGCCGCCTTTGGGGGCAGCCGCGAAGGGCAGCCGCCCTGGGGCGGCCGTCAGCGCCAGCCGTACGGGAGCCGTGCCCGATGACCGAGACCGAGCGTGCCGTGGACGACGCCGAGCGCGCCCGCGAACAGGACGCCCCGGCACGGCGGTGGTGGCCGTTGCCGTGGCCCCACCGGCTGGTGCGGGACGAGTTGGGCGTGCTGCTCGTGCTGGGGCTGCTGGTGGTGGGGATCGGGATCCCCTACCCGGACTTCTTCGACACCGACAACCTGCTGTCCACGGCCCACAATTCGGTCTACATCTCGCTGATGGCGTGCGGGATGGTGTTCGCGCTCGCCATGCGCGAGGTCGACCTGTCGGTGGGCGGCACGTACGCGATGGTCCTGGTCGTCGGGGCGCTGCTGGTGCGGGACGGGTGGGCGCCCTGGCTCGCGGTGCCGGTGATGCTGGTGACCGGGATCGTGCTGGGCGTGTTCAACGCGCTGGTGACGACGCTGCTGGCGCTGCCGTCGTTCATCGTGACGCTGGGCACGCTGATGCTGTTCCGGGGTGTCGGCCTCGCGCTGGCCGATGGCAAGCAGATCACCGATCTGCCGCTGGACGACTCGTTCTTCACCTTCGCGGGCGGGGATCCGGGCGGGGTGCCGTTCGCCCTGTGGGTGCTGCTCGTCGTGGTCGCCGTGCTGGCCGTGGTGCTCACCCGCACCCGTTTCGGGTCCCGGGTGCGGGCCATCGGCTCCAACCCGGACGCGGCCGCGTTCAGCGGCATCCCGGTCGTGCGCACCCGCGTCCAGGCCCTGGCGCTGTCCGGCCTGACCACGGCGTGCGCGGCGGTGCTCGCCCTGGCGTTCTACGGTGCCGGCGACCCGACGCTGGGCCAGGGTTACGAGTTGCAGGCCATCGCCGCGTGCATCATCGGCGGCACCCCGCTGGCCGGCGGGCGCGGCTCGGTGGTCGGCGCGGTGGCGGGGGCGATGATCCTGTCGGTCGTGGCCGCCGGGCTCGTGTTCTTCGAAGTACCCATCAACTGGACGTCGTTCGCGACCGGCGGGGTCATCCTCGTCGCGGTCGCGGCGGACAGCGCGCTGCGCCGGACCGGACGCCGGCGGCGATGAATCCCCGCTCGAAGGCGCCGAAGTGCCCCTGTGAGCCGCCCCTTTGGAGGCCTTGATGCACCCTCGATTCCGTACGGTGGCCGCCGCGCTCGGCGTCCTGGTCCTGCTGGGCGCCGCCGGGTGCGGCGAGAGCGGGGGGTCGGGCGGCGGCAAGGGCGGCAAGCTCGACATGGGCATCGCGGTGGCCAACATCTCACTGAACTTCGCCCACGAGATGGTGCTGGGCGCTCAGAGCGCGGCGGACCACGCGAAGAACGTCGACTTCCAGGCGGTCGGCCCGCCCAACACCGACGGCCCGGCGGAGGTGCAGCTGTTCCAGAACCTCCAGACGACCGCCAAGGACGGCATCGTCCTGGAGAACCTCGACCCGCCGATCTTCACCCGCCCCGCCGCCCGGGCCGTCGACAAGGGCATCCCGGTCGTCGCCCTGGACACCTCCCCCACCGACGGCAGCAAGGTGAACTTCTATGTGGGCAACGACAATTACGCCCTCGGCGAGCTGATGGCGAAGGAGGCCCTGAAGCGGCTGGGCGACGACCCCGAGGGCGAGATCGTCATCGGCGTGCCCAACCCCGGGACGCCGGTGCTGGACAACCGGGCGCAGGGCATCAAGGACACGTTCACCAAGGAGGCGCCGGACGTGAAGGTGCTCGGCCCCTTCCAGACGTACAGCGATCCCGGCCAGAACTACAGCTCCTGGTCCGCGCAGGTCAACGCGCATCCGGACGCGCTGGCGTTCCTCGGTGTCGGGGACGCCGACAGCTACAACCTCGCCAAGATCAAGAAGTCGAAGGGCGGGAAGTGGCTGACGGCCGGCTTCGACGTCGACCCGAAGACCCTGGAAGCGGTCAAGGACGGCTCCAACTTCGTCGCCATCGACCCCCAGCACTTCCTCAAGGGCTACCTCTCGACGGCGATCCTGATCGAGTCGGTGCGCGACAAGGACGGGAAGCTCCCGGACGGCTGGTTCCTGTCCCCCGGCGGGGTCGTCGACTCCTCCAACATCGACGACATCATCGCCCGCCAGAAGTCCCCGGAGGCGGCGTACGACTGGTACAAGCCGACGATCGACAAGCTGCTCGGCGACCAGGAGGGACAGCTGCACCCCTTGAAGGACGCGCGCTGAGATGACGTACGGCGACATCCTCGTGGCCCAGGGCCTGGTCAAGTCCTACGGCGGAGTACGGGCGTTGGACGGGGCCGGGATACGGCTGCGGGGCGGCGAGGTGCACGCCCTCGTCGGGGAGAACGGGGCCGGCAAGTCGACGCTGGTGCGGATCCTGTCCGGGTCGCTGACGGCGGAGGAGGGGGCGGTGCGGCTCGCGAAGGACACCCGGATCGCCACCGTCTCCCAGGAGTTGAGCCTCTTCCCCGACCTCACGGTCCGGGAGAACCTCTTCCCCCACCGTCCGCCGCGCCGCCTCGGCCTCCTCGACCGGGGCGCCATGGACCGGGCGGCCCGGCCGGTCCTCGCCGAACTGGGCCTGGACGTCGACCTCGGCACGGAGGTCGGCGAACTCCCCCTCGCCGACCAGCAGTTGACGGAGATCGCACGGGCCCTGCTGCGCCGCCCCCGGCTGCTGATCCTCGACGAACCGACCTCGGCGCTGCCGGCCGCCGCCGTCGACCGCCTCGAAGGCATCCTGCGCACCCTGACCGGGCGGGGCATCGCCGTCCTGTACGTCACCCACTTCCTGGAGGAGGTGATGCGGTTCGCCCAGCGGGTCACGGTGCTGCGGGACGGAGAGGTCGCGCTGGCCGGCGTGCGGCGCGCGGACCTCGATGTGCCCGAACTGGTCACGGCGATGCTGGGCGGCCGGCCCGAGCAGCGGGCACGCCGGACCCGGACCGTGGTGGACCTGCCACCCCCGGTGGTGCTGTCGGGGGTGAGCGTGCCGGGCCGGCTCGCGGACGTGACCTTCACCGTGCGGGCGGGTGAGGTGGTCGGGTTCGCGGGGCTGCAAGGGGCGGGCCATCTCTCGGCGTTGGAGGTGGTGTGCGGCCGTACGGCCGTCTCGGCGGGCCGGGTGGACGTCGGCGGCCGGGGCCTGCCGCACTCGCTGCGGGACGCGGTGCGGTCGGGGGTCGCCTTCGTGCCGAGCGACCGCAAGCGGTACGGGCTGATGACCGACCGTGAGGTGTGGGAGAACACCACGTCGGTGAGCTGGCTGGCCCTCGGCCGGGGCGGCATCGCGCCCTCACGCTCCGAACTGGTCCGCCGTACCGCCGAGTTGACCGGGCGACTGCGCCTGCGGGGCGGACCGCACGACGTGGTGGGCCGCCTCTCCGGCGGCAACCAGCAGAAGGTCGTCTTCGCCAAGTGGCTGGCCACCGACCCGAGGATCGTCGTCCTCGACGATCCGACCCGGGGCGTCGACGTCGGTGTACGCGCCGAAATGCACTGCATCGTGGGCGAGTTGGCGGCGGGCGGCGCGGCGGTCCTGATCGCGTCGACGGACCTGGCGGAGCTGACGGAGGTCTGCGACCGGGTGCTGGTGTTCGTGCGGGGCAGGGTGACGGGCGAGATCCACGGGGCGCACCTGACGGAGCACGCGTTGGCGGTGGCGATGCAGCAGGGGGCGTCGGCGCCGGGCTGAGGTCGGGGGCGGGCTGAGGTCGGCGCCGGGCTGAGCGTGGGTGATTGGCAGATCTGTTCCAGAGCAGGCTGCTGTGACCTGCGGCTTTACGGGCGGGGTGTGGAACAGATCTGCCAATCACCCACGCTCACGCCGACAAGGTCCGCGTCAGCGCCCTCGCCGCCGCGCAGACGCTCGCTCCGACCCTCGCCACGTCCAGCCGTCGCGTGCCGCCCGTCACCGAGATCGCGGCGATCGGGCGGGAGTCGCGGCTGTGGGCGTAGACCGGGGCGGCCACCGCCGAGACGCCGATCTCGGCCTCCTCCAGGTTGACGCCGAAGCCGCGGGCCCGGGTCAGGGCGAGGTCGCGGGCGAGTTGGCCGGGGAGGACCAGGGTGCGGGGGGTCAGGCGGAGCAGGGTGCGGTGGAGGGGGCGGGGGTCCTGGGCGAGGAAGACCTTGCCGGTGGCGGTGCAGTGGGCGGGGAGGCGGCCGCCGGTGCGGGAGACGATCGGGGTGGCGCGGCGGCCCGTGATCTTCTCCAGGAACAGGGTGTCGGTGCCGTCCGGGACGGCGAGGTGCACGTTCTCGTGGGTGGCCTCGTGCAGATCGCCGAGGTACGGCAGGGCGGCGTCCCGGAGTTCGCAGACGGACGGCGCGGACTGGCCGAGGACGAAGAGGCCGAGCCCGATGCGGTACCTGCCGTCCGGGGTGCGTTCGACCAGGCCCAGGCGGACCAGTTCGCCGATCAGCCGGTGCGCGGTGGGTTTCGGGAGGCCGGTGCGCAGGGCGAGTTCGGCGAGGGTGAGGGCGGTCCCGGCGTCCCCGCAGGCGCGCAGCAGGGTCACTCCGCGTGCGAGCACCGACTTGGGCAGAGGACCGTCGTCCGTCATGGACCGAATGGTGGGGCTTGGGTGGGCGGGTGGCAAGGTGTGCGTCGCTGTGAGTGGCGGATCATCTCCTCAGCGGTATCCACTCGTGACCTCGGCGGTACCTGTCACGACCGCAGCGGTACGTCGACCAGCAGCGGCCCCTTCAACTTCCCTGCCCCCGCCACCAGTTCGCGCAGATGCTCGGCGCTCTCGGCGCGTACCGCGTCGACGCCGAAGAAGGCTGCGGCCTGGGTGAAGTCCAGGGCGCCCAGGTCGGTGCCGGGGCAGGTGCCCAGGCCGCCCATCGCCTCGTAGGTGTCCTGGAGGGTGCGGTAGGCGCCGTTGCTCATCACGACGAACAGGACGGGGGCGGACTGGCGGGCGGCGCTCCAGAGGCCCTGGAGGCCGAACAGGGCGCAGCCGTCGCCGAGTACGGCCACGACGGGGCGCCCGGGTTCGGCGAGCGCGCGGCCGACGGCGGCGCCGATGCCCCAGCCGAGGCCGCCGCCGACGGTGTGGGTGTAGCTGCCGGGGCGGTCGAGGCGTACGAGGCGGCGGAGCAACAGCCCTACGGTGATGGCCTCTTCGACGACCGCGGCGCCGGGCGGCAGACCGCGGGCGACGGCGTGGGCGGCGGCCCAGGGGGCGAGGGGGGCCGGTGAGTAGGCGGCGCGGGCCGCGGACTCCGCGCGGTCGCGGTCGGCGGTGTGGCGTTCGCCGGCGCGCAGGGTGCGGCCCTTGGCGGTGTGAGCGGGGACGCGTTCGCGCAGGAGGTCGGCGAGGCGGTGGAGGGACGGGGTGAGGGAGCCGACCAGGCCGGCCTCGGCGGGGAAGTTGCGGCCGATCTCGTCGGGGTCGGAGTCGAGTTGGACGACGGTGAGGCCGGGCGGCAGCGCGGGGCCCGGGGTGTAGTGGTGCGGGGTGAAGGCGTGGGCGCCGGCGATGAGGAGCACGTCGTAGGGGGCGAGCGCGGCGCGGATGGCGTCGTGGCGGGGTGGCAGCATCCCGGCGTGGAGGGGGTGGGTGGTCGGGAAGTTCAGACAGTCGGCCATCGGCTGGTGGTGCACGGTCGCCCCGCAGGCCTCCGCCGCGCGGACCAGGGCGCCGACCGCGTCCTCGCGGCCGACTCCGTCCCCGGCGACGATCACGGGGCGGGCGGCGCCGCCGAGGAGGACGGCGGCGCGTTCGATGCCGGGGGCCGGTCCCGGCGGGGGCGCGGGGGTGGGGGCCGGGATCTCGACCTCGGTGTCCTCGGCGAACACGTCCATGGGAACGGACAGGAACACCGGGCCCGCGGGCGGTCGTACGGCCAGGGCGAAGGCGCGACGCAACGCCAGCGGGAGATCGCGGGCGTGCTGGACGTCGTACGCCGCCTTCACCGCGGAGGCCGCGAGGCCGACGAGGTCGCCGGAGAGCATGGGGTCCTGCTGGAGGTGGCGGCGGTCCTGCTGGCCAGCGGTGACCACGAGGGGGGTGCGGGAGCGGCGGGCGTTGAGGAGGCCGATGAGTCCGTTGGCCAGCCCCGCGGCGATGTGCAGGCTGACGAAGGCGGGGCGGCCGGTGGCGCGCGCGTATCCGTCGGCCATGGCGACGACGGCGCCCTCGTGGACGCCGAGGACGTACTCGGGGGCGTCCTCGGCCTGGGAGAGCGCGGCCAGGAAGGGCAGTTCGGTGGTGCCGGGGTTGCCGAAGACGCGGTCCACGCCCTCGCCGCGGAGGATGTCCAGGAAGGCGAGGGCGGGACGGGTTCCCATGAGGGCTCCTCGGTGGGGACGGGGACCGGTTCGCAGGTCAGCGTCGGGGCACCGTCCCCCGAGGAGCAAGCGTGACGTGTCGCTCAGCGGTACGTCACCGGGTGTCGGCCGGCGTCGTCAGCGTCCGTCGGTGAACGTCTCCCCCTTCTCCGCCTTCTCCACCAGCAGCGCGGGCGGCGTGAACCGCTCCCCGTACCGCTCGGCGAGCTCACGCGCGCGTGCCACGAAACCGGGGAGGCCACCCTCGTAGCCGTTGATGTACTGGAGGACGCCGCCGGTCCAGCCCGGGAAGCCGATGCCGAAGACGGAGCCGATGTTGGCGTCGGCGACGGAGGTCAGGACGCCTTCCTCCAGGAGCTTGACGGTGTCGAGGGCCTCGGAGAAGAGCATGCGTTCCTGCATGTCCTTGAACGGGATCTCGGCGCCCGCGCGCGTGAAGTGCTCGCGCAGGCCCGGCCACAGGCCCGCGCGCTTGCCGGTCTCGTCGTAGTCGTAGAAGCCCGCTCCGCCGCTGCGGCCCGTCCGGCCGAACTCGTCGACCATGCGGTCGATGACGGCCTCCGCGGGGTGCGTGGGCCACACGCCGCCCGCCTCCTCGACGGCCCGCTTGGACTCGTTGCGGATCTTGCGCGGGAGGGTCAGCGTCAGTTCGTCCATCAGGGAGAGGACCTTCGCCGGGTAGCCGGCCTGCGCCGCCGCCTGCTCGACCGACGCGGGCTCGATGCCCTCGCCGACCATGGCGACGCCCTCGTTGATGAAGTGGCCGATCACGCGGGAGGTGAAGAAGCCGCGCGAGTCGTTGACGACGATCGGGGTCTTCTTGATCTGCCGGACCAAGTCGAAGGCGCGCGCGAGGGCCTCCTCCCCCGTCCGCTCGCCCTTGATGATCTCGACGAGCGGCATCTTGTCGACCGGCGAGAAGAAGTGCAGACCGATGAAGTCCGTCTGACGCTCGACGCCCTCCGCCAGCGCGGTGATCGGGAGGGTCGAGGTGTTCGAGCACAGCAGCGCGTCCGGCTCGACGAGGTGCTGGATCTCCTGGAAGACCTTGTGCTTGAGTTCGGGGTTCTCGAAGACGGCCTCGATGACCGCGTCGCAGCCCGCGACGTCGGCGGGGTCGGCGGTCGGCGTGATGCGGGCCAGCAGGGCGTCCGCCTTCTCCTGGCTCGTACGGCCTCGGGAGACCGCCTTCGCGCACAGCTTCTCGGAGTACGCCTTGCCCTTGGCCGCCGCTTCCGCCGACACGTCCTTCAGGACGACGTCGATGCCCGCGCGGGCGCACGAGTAGGCGATGCCCGCACCCATCATCCCGGCGCCCAGGACGGCGACCTTGCGGACCTGGCGCGGTGCGATGCCCTTGGGGCGGTTGGCGCCGGAGTTGACGGCCTGGAGGTCGAAGAAGAACGCCTGGATCATGTTCTTGGAGATCTGCCCTGCGGCCAGCTCCACGAAGTAGCGCGCCTCGATGACCTGCGCGGTCTCGAAGTCGACCTGGGCGCCCTCGACGGCGGCGGCGAGGATGTTGCGCGGGGCCGGGTAGGGGGCGCCGTTGGTCTGCTTGCGCAGGGTGGCGGGGAAGGCGGGCAGGTTGGCCGCGAACTTGGGGTTGGCGGGGGTGCCGCCGGGGATGCGGTAGCCGGGCTTGTCCCAGGGCTGCCGCGACTCGGGGTTGGCCTCGATGAACGCGCGGGCCTTGGCGAGGAGCTCCTCCTGGGTGGCGGCGACCTCGTGGATCAGGCCGTTCTGGAGGGCGCGCTGCGGGGTGTACTGGGTGCCCTGGAGCAGCACCTTCAGCAGCGCGTCGGCGATGCCGAGGAGGCGGACCGTACGGGCGACGCCGCCACCGCCCGGCAGCAGGCCGAGGGTGACCTCCGGGCAGCCGATCTTCGAGCCCGGAGCGTCGAGGGCGACGCGGTGGTGGCAGGCCAGGGCGATCTCGTAACCGCCGCCCAGGGCCGCGCCGTTCATCGCCGCGACGACCGGCTTGCCGAGGGTCTCGATGCGGCGCAGGTCGCGCTTGATGGCGAGGCCGCCGTCGAACAGCTCCTGCGCGGTCTCCGGCGTGACCCGGATGAGGTCGCGCAGGTCGCCGCCGGCGAAGAAGGTCTTCTTGGCGGAGGTGAGGATGATGCCGCGGATGGAGTCCTTCTCGGCCTCCAGGCGGTCGGTGACGTGCGCGAGGGAGTCGCGGAACGCCTGGTTCATGGTGTTCGCGGACTGGTCGGGGTCGTCGAGGACGAGGGTGACGACGCCTTCGCGGTCCTGTTCCCAGCGGATGGTGGTGGACTGAGTGCTCATGTGGAGGTGCTCCGTGTGATCCGTCGTATCCGTCGGGAGGGGGGTCAGATGCGCTCGACGATGGTGGCGATGCCCATGCCGCCGCCCACGCAGAGCGTGGCGAGGCCGTAGCGCTTGTCCTGGCGCTCCAGTTCGTCGACGAGCGAGCCGAGAATCATCGCGCCGGTCGCGCCGAGCGGGTGGCCGAGGGCGATGGCGCCGCCGTTGACGTTGACCTTGTCCAGGGACAGGCCCATGTCCTGCACGAAGCGCAGGACGACCGCCGCGAACGCCTCGTTGATCTCGACCAGGTCGATGTCGTCGATGCTCAGCCCGGCCTTCGCGAGGGCCTTGCGGGTGGCGGGGGCGGGGCCGGTGAGCATGATGGTCGGCTCGGAGCCGGAGACGGCCGCGGAGACGATCCGCGCGCGCGGGGTGAGGCCGTAGCGCTCGCCGACCTCCTTGGAGCCGATGGCGACCAGCGAGGCGCCGTCGACGATGCCGGAGGAGTTGCCCGCGTGGTGGACGTGGTCGATCTTCTCGACCCAGTGGTACGTCTGGAGCGCGACGGCGTCGAAGCCGCCCAGGTCGCCGATGTCCGCGAAGGACGGCTTGAGCTTGGCGAGCGAGTCGGCGGTGGTGCCGGGGCGCAGGTGCTCGTCGTGGTCGAGGACGGTCAGACCGGCGCGGTCCCTCACCGGGACGACGGAACGGTCGAAGCGGCCCTCCTTCCAGGCCGTCGCCGCTCGCTCCTGCGACAGCGCCGCGTACTCGTCGACGTCCCGGCGGGAGAAGCCCTCGATGGTGGCGATGAGGTCGGCGCCGATGCCCTGCGGCACGAAGTTGACGTTCAGGTTGGTCATCGGGTCGTTGAACCAGGCGCCGCCGTCCGAGGCCATCGGCACGCGCGACATGGACTCGACGCCGCCCGCGAGGACGAGGTCCTCCCAGCCGGAACGGACCTTGGCGGCGGCCATGTTGACGGCCTCCAGGCCCGAGGCACAGAAGCGGTTCTCCTGCACGCCCGCGACCGTGTCCGGGAGTCCGGCGGCCACGGCGGCGATCCGGGCGATGTCGGAGCCCTGGTCGCCGACCGGGCCGACCACGCCGAGGACGATGTCGTCGATCGCGGCCGGGTCGAGGCCCGGGAAGCGGCTGCGGATCTCGTGGATGAGTCCGACGACCAGGTCGATGGGCTTGGTGCCGTGCAGGGCGCCGTTCGCCTTGCCGCGGCCGCGCGGGGTGCGGATCGCGTCGTACACATACGCTTCGGTGCTCACGAGGAGGCCTTTCGGGGGTGGTCGAGGGTGAGGGTCAGCCCAGCAGGGAACGGCCGATGATCTCCTTCATGATCTCGGTCGTGCCGCCGTAGATGGTCTGGATGCGGCCGTCGGTGAAGGCCCGGGCGACGGGATATTCGCTCATGTAGCCGTAGCCGCCGTGCAGTTGCAGACACCGGTCGGCGACGCGCTTCTGGAGCTCGGTGGCCCACCACTTGGCCATGGAGGCGTGGACGGCGTCGAGTTCCCCGTTCGAGTGATCCTCGACGCAGCGGTCGAGGAACGTGCGGGTGACGGCGCACTCGGTGGCCATCTCCGCCACCTCGAACCGGATGTGCTGCTTGGTGGCGAGCGGCCGCCCGAACGCCTCGCGTTCCTTGACGTACTCGGTGGTGATCTCCAGGAGGTGTTCGGCGGCGGCGATCGCGGAGACGGCGATGCTCAGCCGCTCCTGCGCGAGGTTCGTCATCAGGTGCACGAAGGCGCCGTTGAGCCGGCCCAGGAGGTTCTCCTTGGGCACGCGCACGTCGTGGAAGAACAACTCGGCCGTGTCCTGCGCCTTCTGGCCGATCTTGTCGAGGTTGCGGCCGCGCTCGAAGCCCGCCATGCCGCGCTCGACGACGAGGAGGGACAGGCCGTGCGCGCCGCCTTCCGGGGTCGTCTTCGCGACGACGATCACCAGGTCGGCGAGGATCCCGTTGGAGATGAAGGTCTTGGAGCCGTTGAGGACCCAGTGGTCGCCGCGGTCCTCGGCGTGCGTGCGGATGCCCTGGAGGTCGGATCCGGCGCCGGGCTCGGTCATGGCGATGGCCGTGATCAGCGTGCCGTCGCAGAAGCCGGGCAGCCAGCGCCGCCGCTGCTCCTCGGTGGCCAGGCCGGTCAGATACGGGCCGATGATGTCGTTGTGCAGGCCGAGCGCGAGTCCGGGCGCGCCCGCGCGCGTGAACTCCTCGGCGAGGACCGCGCTGTAGCGGAAGTCGGCGGTGCCGCCGCCCCCGTACTCCTCGGCCACGGCGAGCCCGAGCAGGCCCTGCTTGCCGGCCGCGCGCCAGGCGTCACGGGAGACGATGCCGTCCTTCTCCCACTGCTCGTAGTAGGGCAGCACTTCCCTGGCCAGGAAGGCGCGCACCGTCTCGCGGAACGCGTCGTGCTCGGGGGCGAAGATCTGCCGCTTCATCGCGTTTCGGGGCCCTTCAGGAGGTCGGGTACGTCCCAGTCGTGCGCCACGGCCTCGGTGTGCGCGCCGGGTTGTGCGGGGCCGGTGCGTACGGCGGTCGGGGTGGCGGAGAAGCGGGGGGCGGGGGCGGGCTGGGTGAGGCCGGCGTGGTCGGTGAAGGTGCCGCGGGCGGCGAGGTGGGGGTGGTGCGGGGCCTCGCGCAGCGACAGCACGGGGGCCACGCACGCGTCCGTGCCGTCGAAGACGGTCGTCCACTCCTCGCGCGTACGGGACTTGAAGCGGGCGGCGACGGCCTCGCGCAGTTCGCCCCAGCGGGTCCAGTCCTTACGGGCCTCGGCATGCTCCGCCAGGTCGAGCAGGCGTACGAACTCGGCGTAGAACTGCGGCTCCAGGGGCCCGACCGCCATGTAGCCGCCGTCGGCCGTCTCGTAGGTGCCGTAGTACGGGCAGCCGCCGTCCAGAAGGTTGGCGCCGCGCCGGTCCTGCCAGCCGCCGGCGGCGAGCATGCCGTGGATCATCGCGGAGAGGTGGGCGGTGCCGTCGACGATGGCGGCGTCAACGACCTGTCCGGCGCCGGTGGCGCGCGCGTGGTGGAGGGCGGCGAGGACACCGACGACGAGGTAGAGCGAGCCGCCCGCGTAGTCGCCGAGGAGGTTGGCGGGGGCGGGCGGGGGTTCGCCGGGGCTGCCGATCATGCCGAGGGTGCCGGTGAGGGCGATGTACGCGATGTCGTGGCCGGCGCGCTGGGCGAGGGGGCCGTCCTGCCCCCAGCCGGTCATGCGGCCGTAGACGAGCCGCGGGTTGCGGGCGTGGCAGGCCTCGGGGCCGATGCCGAGGCGTTCGGCGACGCCGGGGCGGTAGCCCTCGATGAGGATGTCGGCGCGGGCGGCGAGGTCGAGGACGCGGGCGGCGCCGTCCGGGGCCTTCAGATCGATGATCACCGAGCGCTTGTTGCGGTTGGTGACGTCGAAGCCGGGGTTGATGGCGAGGCCCGGCCCGCCCGGCCGGTCGACGCGCACGACGTCGGCACCCAGGTCGGCGAGGAGCATGGCGGCGAACGGGCCCGGTCCGATGCCGGCCAGTTCGAGTACGCGCACTCCGGTCAGCGGTCCCTGCCCCGGCGTCGTTGCCGTTGTCATCCAGCCCCCATTGGCGTGACACAACCGATGTAACACCAGTGATGCTAAGAACCTGTTCCACTCGGCACAAGACCGAACGAGCAAGCGCTTGGACAATCACCGTTCGCCCTGCCCCGCGAGGGCGGCTCCGCACCCCTCACGCTAGCCTCGGCCACCGACAACGGCGCGTGGTGCGGAACCGAGGGGTGTCATGAGCAGGCTGAACAGGGCGGACCGTCCGTACGACATCGTGCTCTTCGGAGCCACGGGTTTCGTGGGGATGCTCACCGCGGAGTACCTCGCCGCGCACGCGCCCGAGGGGCTGCGCTGGGCGATCGCCGGGCGCAGCGAGGAGAAGCTCCACGCGCTGCGGGAGCGGCTGCCGGGCGGCGCGGAGATCGGGGTGCTGCGGGCGGACGTGGCCGATCCGGCGTCGCTGCGGGCGCTCGCCGAGCACGGGCGCGTGGTGGCCACGACGGTGGGCCCCTATGTGACCTACGGCGAGGAGCTGGTCGCCGCCTGCGCGGAGACGGGGGCGGACTATCTCGACCTCAGCGGTGAGCCGGAGTTCGTGGACCGGATGTACGTCCGGCACGACGCACGCGCGCGTGAGACGGGTGCGCGGCTGGTGCACGCGTGCGGGTTCGACTCGGTGCCGCACGACCTCGGCGCCTACTTCACGGTCCGGCAGCTGCCGGAGGGCGTGCCCCTCAGGGTGGACGGGTTCGTGACGGTGGACGCGACCTTCTCGGGCGGCACCTTCGCCTCGGCGCTGAACCAGTTCGCGCGCGGCCGGCAGATGATCGCCGCCGCGCGGGACCGCGGACGGCACGAGCCGCGCCTGGTGGGACGCCGGGCGTCCACACCGAACGGCGCGCCGCGGTACGTCGGGGAGGTCGACGCGTGGGCGCTGCCGCTGCCGACCATCGACGCGCAGATCGTGGGACGCTCGGCCCGGGCGCTGGAACGTTACGGCCCCGACTTCCGCTACCGCCACTACGCGGCCGTACGCCGGCTGCCGATCGCCGTCGGCGGGGTCGCGGCCGCGGGCGCGCTGTTCGCGGCGGCCCAACTGCCGCCCGCGCGGCGCTGGTTGTCGGACCGGCTCAAGCCCGGGGACGGTCCGAGCGCCGAGAAGCGCGCCAAGAGCTGGTTCAAGGTCCGCTTCGTCGGCGAGGGCGGCGGCCGCCAGGTCTTCACCGAGGTCGCGGGCGGCGACCCGGGCTACGACGAGACGGCGAAGATCTTCGCCGAGTCGGCCCTGTCCCTCGCCTTCGACGACCTCCCCCCGACCTCCGGTCAGGTCACCACGGCGGTGGCCATGGGCGACGCGCTGATCGAACGGCTGCGGCGCGCGGGGATCGTCTTCCGGGTGGCCAAGAGCCGCTGACCGCGCCCCAGAAGGGCCAGGTCGCCCTAGAAGGGCCAGGTCGCGACGGTGTAGATCATCCCGCAGATCCACGCCAGCCCCGCGAGCACGGCCAGGAAGAGCGCGGCCAGCACGGCGCGCTCGACGGGACGGTGGGGGTCGGCGAGGGGCTGCGGGGAGCGGTGGCGGGGCATGCGCTGCGTCGTCATGCGGTGCGTCGTCATGGGGCACAGCCTGCCGATCACGACGGGGCGTCCACATCCGTACGGATACTCAGTTCGCGTACTCAGACGGTGTCCCGCGTCGCCTCCTTGAGCGCCTTCCGGCACAGCGCGTCCGCCCGCCGAGTCGTCTCCGGGAGGCGGAACACCGGGGTCAACGCCATGGTGTGGGCGCAGGCGTTGTCGAGGCTCACGCGGTGGCCGACGGAGACGAAGACCGGCCTGACGGCCTCGCGGGTGCGCAGGGCGCGGCCGACCTCCTCGGTGCCCGCGAGCAGCGGCGAGGCGCTCCCGCGCGGGGCGCCGGGATCGTCGTACGTGAAGGTGAAGGGGTTCTTGGCGACGCCGATCGTGGGGAGCCCGGTGAGGACGCCCAGGTGGCTCGCGAGGCCGAAGCGGCGGGGGTGGGCGAGGCCGTAGCCGTCGCAGACGACCAGGCCGGGCGGGCACGGCAGGGCGTCCAACGCGGCCATGACCGTGGGGATCTCACGGAAGGCCAGCAGGCCGGGCACGTACGGGAAGGAGATCCGGCCGACCGCCGTCGCCTCGGCCACGACGTCGAGGGTCGCCGCGTCCAGCACCACCGCCGCGGCCGCCACGACGTCCCGCTCGTCGTCGTAGGCCACGTCCACGCCGGTCACGTGCCCCGTGCCGGGCGGCGGGCCCGGCTCGTCGAGCACCACCTTCGTCCGCAACTCGTCCTGGACCGCGCGGGCTTGCTCCTCGGTCGCGGGCCAGCCCGCGGGAATGCTCACGGTCTTCATGATGGCCATGAGCGTACGTCGGCGTAGGCTCGCGATCATGTTCGTACTGGAGCTGACCTACACCGCCCCGCTCGATCAGGTCGACGCCGCCCTCGCGGCCCATGTGGCGTGGCTCGACGAGCAGTACGCCCAGGGCGTGTTCCTCGCCTCGGGGCGCAAGAACCCCCGCGACGGCGGGGTGATCCTGGCCGTCGCGGAGGACCGCGCGCGGATCGAGGCGATCGCCGCGACCGACCCGTTCGTCACGGCCGGCGTCTGCGCCTACCGCGTCACCGAGTTCGCGGCGACGAAGACCGCGCCGGAGCTGGACCGGTACCGCGAGTCGCTCTCCTGAAGCCTCACTTGCCGCCCAGCGCGCGCTGGAGCTGGCTCTTGTTCATGTCCGAACGCCCGCTGATGTTGCGGCGCTTGGCCTCCTCGTAGAGCTGGTCGTAGGTCGGGCCCTGGGAGCCCTTGCCGGACCGCTGACCGCCCCTCTTCCCGGACGACATGTCCTGGGTCGAGGTGCGGCTCGCGGTCTTCGACTCCCCGGAGCGGGCGCGTTCCTTGTTGACGGTCCGCGCGGCGATCTCCTCGGCCCGCGCGGTGCTCTCGCCCCGGTCCTTCGCGCTCTGCTTGATGTGCTCGTACTGGCGTTCCCTCTTCGGGCTCGAACCACGTGGCATGGGGGCTCACTCCTTCCGCACTCGGCGACCGGGTACCCACATTCCGGATCAGCTCTCCAGCCGCGCCACGCGCCCCTTCTCGCCGGCCGCCCAGCAGCCGAGGTCGGGGGTGCAGTCGACGGTGTCGTACGAGCCCGTGTCGACCGTGCTCCAGGTGCGCCCGCCGTCGGTCGTGAGGTCGGTGCCTGTGGGTCCCACGGCGAGGGCCGCGGTACGGCTGTACGGCAGCCAGGCGACGCCCGAGCGGTAGGCGGGCGGCGGAGTGGCCGAGGGCCGCCAGGTGCGGCCGCCGTCCCGGGTCACGGCGCCGGCCTGCGGGGACGCCTGGTCGGCGCGGTAGTCGCCGCCGACGGCGAGGCCGTGGGTGCGGTCGCGGAAGGCGAGCGCGAAGACGCCCTTGGCGGGGTCGCCGGCCGGGATCGGGGTGTCCGTGGCGGTCCAGGTGCGGCCGCGGTCGGAAGAGTGCAGCACGCGTGCGCGTGCCGCTCCGCCGGTGGCCAGCCACACGTCCTTCGGACCCGAGCTCACCAGGCACTGCCCGCTCGCCGCGAACCCGGCCTCACCGTCCAGCGCGGCGGGCATGCCCTCGTTCGGCAGCACCTTCCACGAACGGCCGCCGTCACTCGTCGACAGGATGCGGAACTTCCCGTCCACCGGGTCGCTCATCGCCAGTCCGTGCGTGCGGTCGAAGAAGGTCATGCAGTCGTAGAAGGCCCGCGCGTCGGTGTTGCGGAAGGACTCGGTCCAGGTGACCCCGCCGTCGTCGGTGCGGTACACGCGGGACGCCTCGCCCTCGCCGATGGCCAGGACGACGGCCCGCCGCGCGTCGAACGCCTCGATGTCCCGGAACTGGAGGTCCGTGGTGCCCGGCGGAGAGACGTTCCGCCAGGTCGCGCCGCCGTCCGTGGTGCGCAGCACGGTGCCCTGGGTGCCGGAGACCCAGGCGGTGGTCCGGCTGACGGCGGACAGGCCTCGGAACCGTACGTCCGGGGTGCCGCTGTCCTTGAGCTCCCAGTGCGGCGCGTGGTGCGCCGGCCCTGGTGACCCCGCCGTCTCCGCCGTCGTCGTCTCCGCCGTCGTCGTCCCCGCCGTCGTCGTCCCCGCCGTCCCCGTCGCCTGTGCGGGTACGGCGGTCAGCGCGGCCAGTGCCGCCGCGCAGGCCACCCCCGCGGCCGCGGCCCGTCTGCCCGTACGTCCCTGGTGTCCCCTGCGTCGCGTGATCCCCAAGCGCCTCATGGCGGGCGAAGCTAGCCCACGCGCCCGTGGCCGTCCAGACCGCCGTCGGGCGGGGCACGGACGGGGCGGGGGGCGCCACAAGTGTCCTTCGGGGAACGGAAGGTGGTCTGCGCCACTCGTGTGCATGGAAAACGGTGACCGAGGTCACTCGACATTCGTGTACACGGATCGGCCGATTCCGTCGTCTCTTCCAATGCCGGCCTCATCCGCCCGGAAGTCAGTCCAGCCGTCACGAGGGAGCAACGCGTTGTCCACTGTCATCGAGCAGCCCGTTGAGGCCCGTCTCGTCGCCGCCGCGCCGCGGATGCCGAGCATTCCCGCGAAGCTGCGCTACGACCGTCGTGATCCGTTCGCCGTCCGTATGACCTTTCCCGCGCCGGCCACGCTGGAGGGGGTGGAGGTCTGCTGGACCTTCTCGCGTGAGCTGCTGACGGCGGGGCTGGAGAGTTCCGAGGGGCAGGGGGACGTGCGGGTGCGGCCGTACGGGTACGACCGCACTGTGCTGGAGTTCCATGCGCCGGAGGGGACCGCGGTGGTGCATGTGCGGACCGGGGAGGTGCGGCGGTTCTTGCAGGCGACTGGGGAGTTGGTGCCGGTGGGGCTGGAGCATTTGCAGCTCGACCTGGATCAGCAGCTCGTCGAGCTCATGCGGGACGCGTAACGGGGTGCCACGATCGACCGTCGGCGTCTGCGGGTTCGTTGTGGCTTGTCGCGCAGTTCCCCGCGCCCCTTTGGGGCGCGTCTACCGTGCCGTGCCCAGCAATGTGTTGAGGGTGCTGTGGTCGAGGCCGTCCTCCAGCTTCTCGTACGTGCCCAGCTCCAGCAGGTCCCTTGCCGCTTGCCGGACCAGTGCGTGTGCCGCCTGCGCGATGCTCGAACCGGCGCTCACGCGCGCGACTCCCAGCGCTGCCAGGTCCTGGATCGGCGGGGCGCCCGGGCCCACCAGGATGTTCAGGGGGCCGTCGACGCCGTCTGCGAGCAGTTTCACCGTTCCCGGGTCGACGGCCCCGGGGACGAAGATGCCGTCGGCGCCCGCGGACCGGAAGGCGGCGGCGCGTTCCAGAGTCAGGTCGACGTCTCCGGAGCCCCGCAGAAAGGTGTCGATGCGGGCGTTGATGAACAGCGGCACGCCCTCCGTGTCAGCGGCCTCGCGGGCGGCGGTGATGCGCTCGGACTGCTCGCCGATGGGGCGCAACGGGCCCGTGCCCTTCTCGTACAGCGCGTCCTCGATGTTCACGCCCACCGCGCCCGCCGCGAGCACCGCGCGGACGGTGGCGGCGACGCCCTCGGGGTCGTCGGCGTAACCGCTCTCGATGTCCGCGGTGACGGGTACGGCGACGGCGGCCACGATGTCCGCCACGACGCCGAGCGCGCGGTCGCGCTCCACCCGGTCGCCGTCCGCCGCGCCGAGGGCCCAGGCGAGCCCGGCGCTGGTGGTCGCCACGGCGGCGGCACCGGCGTCCTCGACCAGGCGGGCGCTCGCGGTGTCCCAGGCGTTCGGCAGGACCAGCGGGCGTCCCGGGACGTGCAGGGCGTGGAAGGCGAGGGCGCGGTCGCGGAGGGAGGTCTGGTTCGTCATGGCGTCCACTCAAGCAGTGGGCGGTGGGGCGGGGCTGGCAGGAATCCGACGGGTACGTCGGGCCGCCGGAGGCAGGTACGGGGGCGGCGTGAGCGCAGCCTTGGTACGACGGTCCGGCCGACCCGCCGCCCGCCGCCTCAGCCCCCTGTGGGCGCCACCACCGTGCTCAGCGCCGCGCACAGCTCCGGTACGACCGTCCGCAGCGGCGGCGTCGCCGTCGCGCTGCGCTCCACCAGTGCCTCCAGTCGCTCCTTGTGCCGGGAGCGCTCCCCGCGCGGGCCCAGGGTGCGCAGGTCGGCCGCGGCAGCCAGTACGGCGACGGCGGCGTCCCGGTCCGAGATCTCCGCGGGGTTCGCGGGCCCCTCCAGGACCTGCCGGACCTCCTCGCGGAGTGCGGCCACCACGGCCGGACGGTCCAGGGTGTACTCGACCGTCGGGAAGACGCCGAGGACCCGGCGTTTCTCCGCCCGGAGGTATCCCTCGGCGGCCAGTTGTTCCCGTACCGCTTCGAGCGTCACGCGCGCGTGGAGCGGGACCCAGCTGCGCCAGTGGTGCGGGCGGGACTCGCGCACCAGCTCCAGGAGGCCGTCGAGGACGGAGTCGCCGGTGTGGGAGTCCATGTCGGCCGGGGTGGCGATGCCGTCGTCGTCGACGAGGAGGCCGCGCCGGGCCAGTTCGGCGAGGGCGCCGGCGCGGACCAGGTGCTGGGCGTGGGTGGTGGAGGTGAGCTCGTTCCCCCCGGGGTCCCAGGCCAGCAGGAACAGCCGGGCCGGCAGCGACAGCGGGCCGTTGGGCACGGGGCCTCCTTGAGGTGCGGTCGGGTCTCACGTTAATTCGTTGACAGCCTCGGTGCCCCCTCCTACCGTTGACGACGGTTCTGTTGCCGTCGATCGGAGAAGGACGTTGCTCCTCTGAGGTCTTGAGACACCGCGTCACACACCACACGTGTGTGTGCGCCGCGTGCGACCTCGGCGTCGAGCCGTCCTCCGGTGCAGGGCCCTTTTTCATGCCCTGTACCCGCTGAGCCTGACTCCCCCTTGGTCGCAGGTGTCTCGATACGCGTTTGCCCCCCAGCCGCATCGAGCAACCGCGAGGCCCGTATGTCTACTTCCGTCACTTGTACGTCCCTGTCCTTCTCCTGGTCCGACGGCACCCCCGTCCTGGAGGACCTGGATGTCGCCTTCGGCCCCGGCCGGACCGGCCTCGTCGGCGTCAACGGGTCAGGGAAATCCACCCTGTTGAAGCTGATCGCCGGTGAACTCACCCCGACCGACGGCGCCGTGCGCGTCGCGGGCGAGGTGGGGTACCTGCCGCAGAACGTCACCCTCGACACCGGCCTCAGCGTCGACGAGGTGCTCGGAATCGCCGCGCGGCGCGCCGCACTGCACGCCATCGAGGCGGGCGACGCGTCCGAGGCGCACTTCGAGACCCTCGGCGACGACTGGGACGTGGAGGAGCGCGCCCTCGCCACGCTCGGTGAACTCGGCCTGGGCGACATCGGGCTGGACCGCACGATCGGCGAGGTGTCCGGCGGCGAGTCGGTGCTGCTGCGGCTGGCCGCGCTGCTGCTGCGCCGACCCGACGTACTGCTGCTGGACGAACCGACCAACAACCTGGACCTGTACGCCCGCCGGCGGCTGTACGCGGCCGTCGCGTCCTGGCCCGGGGTCATGGTCGTGGTCAGCCACGACCGTGAACTCCTGGACCTGGTCGATCAGATCGCCGATCTGAGGTCCGGGGAGATCTCCTGGTACGGCGGCAACTTCTCCGCGTACGAGGAGTCGCTCGCCACCGAACAGGAGGCGGCGGAGCGGATGGTGCGGGTCGCCGAGGCGGATCTGAAGAAGCAGAAGCGCGAACTGACCGACGCGCAGACCAAGTTGGCCCGCCGCAAGCGGTACGGGCAGAAGATGTTCGAGCAGAAGCGGGAGCCGAAGATCGTCATGGGGGCGCGCAGGAGGGCGGCCCAGGTCTCGGCGGGCAAGCACCGGATCATGCACGAGGAGCGGCTCGCCGAGGCCAAGGAGCGGCTCGACGACGCGGTGGAGGCGGTACGGGACGACGACGAGATCCGCGTCGACCTGCCGTACACGGCCGTGCCGCCGGGCCGTGACGTCCTCACGCTCATGGATCTGGAGCTGGCGTACGGGGCCCGGGTGAAGGGCGGCTTCGATCTGCGGGGCCCGGAGCGGGTCGCGCTGATCGGGCGCAACGGCGCGGGCAAGACGACGCTGCTGCGGACGATCGCCGGGGAGCTGGCGCCGGTGTCGGGCGAGGCGACGGCGCATGTGCCGTTGCGTTTCCTGCCGCAGCGCCTCGACGTGCTCGACGGTGAGCTGTCGGTCGCCGAGAACGTGGCCCGGTTCGCGCCGGGCGCCACCAACAACCGGATCCGGGCGCGGCTCGCCCGCTTCCTGTTCCGGGGCGCCCGCGCCGACCAGCCGGCGGCCACGTTGTCCGGCGGTGAGCGCTTCCGGGCGGCCCTGGCGGCGCTGATGCTGGCCGAGCCCGCGCCGCAGCTGCTGATGCTGGACGAGCCGACGAACAACCTCGACATGGCGAGCGTCCGGCAGCTCACCACGGCGCTGGAGTCGTACGAGGGGGCGTTGATCGTGGCCAGTCACGACGTGCCGTTCCTGGAGTCGATCGGCGTCACCCGCTGGCTGCTGCTGGACGGCGAGCTGCGGGAGATCACGCCGGACGAGATCGGGTGATCCGCGGGCCCGGCACCGGGCGCGATGGCCGGGTCCGGCGCCCGGGAGAGCCGCTCCCGGGCGCCGGGCCTGGTTACCGCCGCGTATCTCAGGAGGGCCACAGCCTGGCAACGAGGGTTTTGTGCGGGCGGGCGCGCCCTGCATGATGGCGGCTGCGCCCCTTCTCGGGGCGCCGCCCCTGCCGCCGTTACGGAGTTCCTCGTGCCCAGCAAGAAGGCCCTCGTCCGCCGCCCCAGCCCGCGCCTCGCCGAAGGCCTGGTGACGCACATCGAGCGCGAGAAGATCGATGTCGATCTCGCGGTCGAACAGTGGGAGGCGTACGTCGAGACCCTGCGCGCGCACGGCTGGGAGACCGTCGAGGTGGACCCGGCCGACGACTGCCCGGACTCCGTGTTCGTCGAGGACACGGTCGTCATGTACAAGAACGTCGCGCTGATCACCCGGCCCGGCGCCGAGGCCCGGCGCGGGGAGACCGCCGGGGTCGAGGAGGCGGTGGCCTCGCTCGGCTGCTCGGTGAACTGGATCTGGGAGCCGGGCACGCTCGACGGCGGCGATGTCCTGAAGGTCGGCGACACGATCTACGTCGGCCGTGGCGGCCGTACCAACGCGGCCGGCGTGCAGCAGCTGCGGGCCGCCTTCGAGCCGCTGGGGGCGCGGGTCGTCGCGGTGCCGGTGAGCAAGGTGCTGCATCTGAAGTCGGCGGTGACGGCGCTGCCCGACGGGACGGTCGTCGGGCACATCCCGAAGGTGGACCGGCCCTCGCTCTTCCCGCGCTTCCTGTCGGTGCCGGAGGAGGCCGGCGGCCATGTGGTGCTGCTCGGCGGCCACAAGCTGCTCATCTCGGCGAGCGCGCCCAAGACGGCGGAACTGCTCGCCGATCTCGGGCACGATCCCGTCGTCGTCGACATCGGCGAGTTCGAGAAGCTCGAAGGATGTGTGACGTGCCTCTCGGTCCGGATGCGGGACCTGTACGCCTGACCGCGTGCGCGATTCATCCGTTCAGCCCTGGGACCTGCGGTCCTGGGGCTTTTCGGCATACCCCTGGCACACCTGCTGATCAGGGATCTTTACATCGCGCTTAACCTACGGTCTCGTAACCTACGGCTTCGTAGCCTACGCTCACGTAGGTTGCATCGGATCCGGCCACCGCTCGCCGGTCTCCCCGCTTTGTTACGCGTCCCCCTGGAGTCCCCGTGACGATCACTTCCCCTCACCTCGGCAGCCCCGCCGTCTGGACCGACGCCAAGCTGCTGTACGCGCTGGAGGAAGTCGTCGAGACCGAGCTCAACCGGCATCTCAAGGTCGCCAAGGACTGGATGCCGCACGAGTACGTGCCGTGGAGCGACGCCCGCAACTTCCCCGGCTTCTTCGAGGACGGCGAGGCCTGGGACAAGGAGCAGTCGAAGGTCACCGAGATCGGCCGGATCGCGCTGGTCGTGAACCTGCTGACCGAGGACAACCTGCCGAGCTACCACCACGAGATCGCCTCCCTCTTCGGCCGCGACGGCGCCTGGGGCACCTGGGTGCACCGCTGGACCGCCGAGGAGGGCCGGCACGGCATCGTGATGCGCGACTACCTGCTGGCCTCGCGCGCGGTGGACCCGGACAAGCTGGAAGCGTTCCGTATGCAGCACATGTCGGAGGGCTTCGAGTCCGACAACCGCCACTCCATGCTGCACTCGGTCGCCTATGTCGCCTTCCAGGAGCTCGCGACCCGGATCTCGCACCGCAACACCGGCCACCAGTCCGGCGACCCGGTCTGCGACCGCATGCTGGCGCGCATCGCGACCGACGAGAACCTCCACATGGTCTTCTACCGCAACCTGCTGAAGGCCGCCTTCGAACTCGCCCCCGACCTCACCATGCAGGCGGTGCGCGACGTCGTCGTCAACTTCCGCATGCCCGGCCACGGCATGCCCGGCTTCGAGCGCTTCGCCGCCCAGATGGCGATCGGCGAGGTCTACAACATGCGCATCCACCACGACGACGTCCTCCAGCCCGTCCTGCGCCACCTGAAGGTCATGGAGATCGACGGCCTCGGCCCCGAGGGACAGCGGGCCCAGGACGAACTCGGCCTGTTCATGGGCGGCCTGGACGCCGAGGCCCTCAAGTTCGACGAGAAGCTGGCGGCGCGCAAGGCGCGGATGGCGGCCCGCGCGGCGGGCTGACCCCGCCTCCGGCCGACCGCCGTATTTCCGATGCGGTGCGCCCCTGGCCCGCGACATCATGCGGCCATGCGGCAGAACAGCGTTGCGGAGCAGGCGGTCGGCTTTCTGCTCGGGCTCGTCGACGAGGACATCGCCGGGCGGGTCCGGGCCCGCACCGGTCTGCCCGGCTCCGAGCGACCCGAGGCGACGGTCGAGCGGCTGCGCCGGGCCTGGACGTGGGCGCGGCATCTGCCGGCCTCCGTGGCGCTGTGGATCCTGGAGAACGACGACCCCGGGCTCAACGCCGTCGTGTGGCGGCACATCCCGACCGACTCCGGGCTGCGCCGGGCCATCGCGCGCGGGGTGCCGTTCGGGCCCGGTCGCACGGGGATCATCCCGGTCGATCGCATGCTCCCGGGACAGGAACCCGAGATCCCCGAGAGCTACGTCCGTCATGGTCTCGTCGGCAGTCTGCGTGAGGTCGATTCGATGGCCGCGGGACGCGCCGCCGCCTCCATGGTGCTCACGCAGGACGACTGGTGGACCGTCGGCGACGCGGACTTCGACCGCCCGTTGCCCGGTTACGCCCGCTGGGCCCTGTCCGTGCGCCCGGACTGCCCGCCCTTGATACGCCAAGCCTTCGGCTCGCACAGCAAGTTCACCCACCGGCTGCGGCAGGCGGGCGTGTACGACGGTCCCGCCGAGTACGTGACGTCCGAGGGGCCGGCCATCCGTGTCCTGGAGGTCCTCGCGCTGGGGCACGCCCTGTTCCCGGCGCGTGCCCAGGAGGCCGAGGCCACTCTCCGCCCGCTCGTCCAGGACCACTTGGGCGACAACGAGGAGGCCTGGGCGGTGCTGGTCCAGCTGATCGAGACGTTCCACGGCAACACGCCCGAACTCGTGGTGACCGCGGGCGCCATCGCCTAGGGGGCGGGGCGGCTGGATTCGAACCAGCGTGTTCTGGTTTTGGAGACCGGTGCGCCTGCCTCTGCGCTACGACCCCGCCCTTGGCGCCAGATCGTAATGCCTTGGCCCGATGTCAGTGGGCCCTGGTACCAATGAGGCACGGGGGCACGTCAGTACGGGGGGCATGACATGGCGTACGGGGAGCGGGGGCGGCGTGCCCCGGTGGTCGACCTCGCCGACCGCAGGGCGCTGGAGGCGTACCGCCCGGCGGATCCGGCGGTGGTGGCGGAGGCGCGGCGGCTCAAGGAGGCCGCGCTGCTGGACTTCGGGCTGACGGAGTCGGCGGTGGCGTCCTGGCTGTACGCCAAGTGCCACCACCAGATCCCGACGACCGCGATCGACACGGCGGCCGTGGTGGCGTCGGGCGACGGCACCTGCCTGCTGCTCTACAACCCGGACTTTTTCGTCGGACTAGGCCTGGACGGCGTGAAGTTCGTCCTGTTCCACGAGGCACGCCACCTCGTGCACCGCCATCTGTTCACCGACCCGGACCTGCGCGACGACCCGGTCTTCGAGCTGGCCGCCGAGGTGTCCATCAACCACGTGGCGCTGATCCGGCTCAACCGGGAGGGACTCCCCCTGCTGGACGGCCGTCCGACGGGCATCGACCCGCGCGAGGTGTACGAGCGCTACCGCGCGGACCTCACCGCCCACGGCCTGGAGCCGGTGCCGTACGAGACGTTCACCGAGACCGACATGCGGGTGTACGGCGAGCTGAAGCGCATGCACAACCCTCCGGTTCCGGAGCGGCGGCTCTGCGTGCACCTCGCGGACGGCGACCCGGTCCCGGCCGACCAGGAGACCGTCGACGCGGTGACCTCCTCCGCGCTGCTCAACTCCCTGCTGGCCGCCCGGCGCGGGCACACGGGCGCGGAGGGCGAACTGCTCGACCTGATGGGCCGCACCGAGGACGGCAACGCCCGCGCGGCCCGCATCTGGGGCAACCTGGGCGCGGGCACGCTGCGCGGCGGGACCACGCGCACGCGGACGGTCGACTGGTGGCAGCGCTGGCTCGTCGACGTCCTCGGCTCCAGACTCCGCGACGGCGAGCGGCTGGTGTACCCGAAGAAGCGCGGCGCCCTGCTCGCGGCCCTCGGCCAGGACCCGATGCTCGCGCGGCGCGGCCCGGTCCGGGACAAGGTGCTGGTCATCGCGTACGACACCTCGGGCTCGATGCCGCACCACGTGATCACCTGGCTGACCGAACTGGTCGGCCGCATCGACGGCGTGGAGGCGCACTGGCTGTCCTTCGACGGCGTGGTGATGCCCTTCGTGCCGGGCGAGCGGGTCTACGGCGGTGGCGGCACGAGTTTCCAGGTGGTCGCGGACTACGTGGAGGGCCGTACGGAGGTGAGGGGGCGGCGTTTCGACGAGACCCCGGACGCTGTCGTGATGCTCACCGACGGATACGCGCCGCCGATCACGCCCGCCGAGCCGGACAAATGGATCTGGCTGATCACGGAGGGCGGCGACGAATGGCCCGAGACGCACACACCCGCGATGGACTGCCATCGCGTGACCACGGGATCGCGGTAATGACCACAGAGACAAGGCAGTCGGAGACAGGTCGGTCGACGGCCGTCTCACGCCTGGAGTCCTTCATCGACGCGATGATCGACATGGGGCAGACGGGCCAGATCTTCGGCGAGCACGGCATCGGCAAGACGGCGACGTTCTTCTCGCACATCGCCCGCGCCCACCCCGGCACGGCCCTGGTGTACGTGCCGGCGGCGAACCTCACGCCGGACGACCTGCTCGTCAACGCGCCCGTGCGCGATCCGCGCACCGGTGAACTGGTGCTGCGCCAGCTGGTGATGAGCCAGCTGAAGCCCGGCACGCCGTTCGTGCTGCTCATCGACGACTCGCTCCAGGCGGGCGACACCATCCAGTCGCAGCTGATGCAGATCGCCTGCGACTGGACGCTGGGCGAGCACGATCTGCGGGCCCTCGGCTGCGTCGGGGTGTTCCTGACCGACAACGAGTCCCTGTCGGAGACCTCGTCCCGGCGCGGCGACCTCGCGCTCCTGGACCGCATGGCCACGATGCGGATCACGGCCGACGACACGTCCTGGCGCAGGCATCTGGCGGCCAAGTACCGCCCGTGGGACCTGCGTCCGGTGTTCTCGCTGTGGGCGTCCCTCTCCCCCGCCCTGCGCGAGCGGCTCTCCCCGCGCACCCTCGACCACGTCCTGGCCAACGCGAAGGAGGGGTTCCCGCTGCGCTGGGGCCTGCCCCTGGTCGACGGCGAGCGGCTGCGGCTGGCCGAGCCGGGTCCTGACGGCAGGCCGGGGCAGAACCGTACGAACGAGATCCTGGACCGCGTCGCCGAGTCCGTCGGCGTCGCCAACCCCTCGACGATTCCCGACCCGGTACGGCAGGTCGTGCGCGCCGCGCTGCGCAACCGCTGGACGGTGCTGCTCCAGGGCCCGCCCGGGTGCGGCAAGACGGAGCTGGTGCGGCAGACCGTGCGCGAGGGGCTGGGCCGGGACGCGCTGTACTTCTCGCTGCCGGTGACGAACGTCGAGGACCTGTGCGTGCCGATCCCGTCATCGGACGGCACCCTCGACAACCTCCTCGCCGCGCACTTCACCGGTCCGGAGCCGAAGGCGATCGTGTGGGACGAGTACAACCGGCCCAAGGACAGGGCCGCGTTCGCCAAGCTCATGGAGATCACCCAGGAGTGGTCGCTGGCTGGGCGGCGGATCGAGAACCTGCGCGCCCAGATAGCCGTCCAGAACCCGCCGTACCATCTGGGCCGCAAGCTGCTGGTGTCCCGCAACAACATCGCGCAGGCGACCCGCTTCACGGCCTCGCTGACCGTCGAGCCGGAGGACATCCCGGCCAACGAGTGGCTGCTCGCGCACTACGGCTCGGACGCGGAGACGGTCCTGGAGTGGTGGAAGCACGACATCGACGACGACGGCCGGGCCTGGATCACCAAGCGCACGCTGGAGCGGCTCATCAAGCTGCACCGGCGCGGGCTCCCGCTGGAGATGGGCACGGTGTACCTGGGCGACGGCGAGTACGCGCCGGTGCCGCTCACCGCCCTCATGGCCCGTCTGAAGGGCCGCCAGGTCACGGGCCTGCGCGAGCTCGCCCGGGACGCCGACGCGTGGGAGGCCCGGCTGCGCCGCGCCGCCGCGCACTCCGACGAGGGCGGCGACGACAGTGACGTGGTCCACCAGATCCTCGCCAACGCGGAACTGTCCCAGCTGAAGAAGCACCGCGCGGTGGTGACCCGGCTGGTGGCCCTGCTGCCGGCGAAGCTCCGGGCGACGTATCTCGTGGGGGCGTCGGAGCGGCAGCAGCGGTTCTGGACGGAGGTGTTCATGGGGATGCGGAGACGGTGAGGCTCAGGCGTCGGGCGGAGCCGTCCGGTGGACGCTCCGTACGGCGGCCACGTCGGCCGGGACCTCCGGTCGGGGGACGTGGGCGCTGAGTGCCTCCAGGCGGCGTTTGACGCTCGCCGCGATGCCCTGACCGAGGACGAAGCGGGTGGCCGTGGCGGCGTGCGGGGCCGTGTCGAGGAGGCGGTGGGCCTCGCGGCTGCGCATGCCGGTGTGGGTGAGGACCAGGTGGGTCAGGCGGTGCTCGGCGGCTGCCAAGGCGTCGGCGATCGTCTCGGCGGCGGGCAGGTCGATGTGGTTGTCGGCCGCGCCCAGGACCGCCGCAGCGCGCACCCGGCCGAGGTCCAGCAGGGTGACCCCGGCCGCGGTGGCCGCCGACACCAGTCGGGCGGCGGCCACCGGTCCGATGCCGTTGCTGGCGACGGCGAGACGGGTGAGCCGGCCGTACGGTGCCCGGTCCAGCGCGTCGGCGAGGCGGAGCGCGCCCGCGTCCCCCAACCGGGCGGCGGAGACGTACAGTTCGTCGATCGCGCCCGCCGCGACCACCGCGCCGAGCGCCTCCGCGCCCGCCTCCCCCAGCGGGTTGCCGCCGACGAAGAGCCGCTCGACGCGGCGCCCGTTGCCTGCGGCCGTCAGCAGCGCGTCCGCGAGGACTAGGGCTCCGGTCGCGTCGAGGCCGGTCTGGACGAGGTCGAGGGTGCGCAACGACCGTGCGGACTCGATGAGTTCGGCCGCCGCCCGCCCTCCCCCGGCGCCCAGCGGGTTGCGCTTGAGCCACACGCCGGTGACGACCTGCGGAGAGGCCCGCAGCTGGTCGGCGATCCGGCAGGCGCCGCCCGCCGTGATGCCGTTGCAGCCGAGGTAGAGCGTCTCGACGTCCTCGCTCGCCCCGGCCACGACGGCCGCCCCGGCGTCCCCGAGGCCGTCCGTGCCGAGCAGCAAGTGACGTACAGGCGACGGACCTTGACCCAGCGCCTCGGCGACGAGAGCCGCGCCCTCGGCGCCCAGTTCCTGCTTGCACAGGTCGAGCCGCCCGTCGGGCAGCGCCGTACCGGCCGGGAAGTCCAGCCGTTCCCCGGCGGGGCGCCCGGCGCGCAACCAGTCCAGCAACGGGGCGAGTTCGGCGACCGGACGCGACACGACGGACGGCACACCGGCGAACCCGTCCGCCTCCGACCGCCACCCCTCGTCCGATTCGCCCGACTCATCCGGTGTCACCACTCCGCCTCCCGGTAGTCCTTGAGGAACACCCCGGCCACGGGATCCCCCGCCTCACCCCGCACGATCGGGTCGTACACCCGCGCCGCCCCGTCCACGATGTCCAGCGGCGTCCGGAACCCGGCCTGCGCCATCCGGGCCTTCTTCGGCGCGGGGTTCTCGTCGGTGATCCAGCCGGTGTCGACGGCGCACATGTGGACGCCCTGCTCGGCGAGTTCGGCGGCGCTGGTGCGGGTGAGCATGTTGAGGGCGGCCTTGGCCATGTTGGTGTGGGGATGCCCCGCCATCTTGTTGCGGACCGCGAATCGGCCCTCGACGGCGGTCACGTTGACGACGTACCGGCGCGGGTGCGGCGAGGCGAGCAGCAGGGGCAGCAGCCGGTCGCAGAGCAGGGCCGGGGCGAGGGCGTTCACCAGCTGGGTCTCCAGGACCTCGGCCGGGTCGAGGGCGCCGAGCCGGGCCGACCAGGAGTTCTCCGGGGACGGGTCAGGCAGCAGACCGGCCTCGTCGGCCTCACGCAGGGCGGCCGGGAGCGACGCGGCGCCGCTCTCCAGCATCCGCATCGGCGTGAACCCGGGCGCCTGCCGCGCGCCCTCGGGCAGGGCGTCGTACTCCCCGGCGGCGAGCAGCGCGTACGACTCCGGGGGCCTGCGCACGGTCTGCGCGGCGTTGTTGACGAGGATGTCCAGCGGCTCGCCCTCCCTCCGCAACTCCTCGCACAGGCCGAGAACTTGGCGCGGGTCGCGGAGGTCGACGGCGAGCACGGTCAGCCGGTCGAGCCACTTCTCGCTGCCCGGCTCGGCGCGGAAGCGGCGCACGGTGTCGTGCGGGAAGCGGGAGGTGACCAGGACCTGGGCGCCGTCGCGCAGCATCATCAGGGCCAGCTGGAAGCCGATCTTCACACGGCCGCCGGTGAGCAGCACGCGGCGGCCGCCGAGATCGGTGCTCAGGGCACGCCGAGTCGTGTTGTCGGCGGCGCAGGCCGGGCACAGGCGGTGGTAGAAGGAGTCGACCTCTCGATAGGCCGACTTGCAGACATAGCAGTTGCGCGGCTTGCGGAAGACACCGCCGGTGCCGGACCCGGCCAGCGGGGCGTCCTCGCGTCGTTCCAGGGCGCCGGTCGCGGTGGCGGCCATCACGGAGGCGTCGGCGGCCGTCGCCTCCACGCCCCGCGCCTTGCGGCGCCGCAAACGCCCGTCACGGGCGAAGGAGGCGGCCACCTGCTCGGCACGCAGCCGCACCGGATCGTCGACGGGCAGGGCACGCAACTTGCCGACGACCTGGTGGAAGGCGGCCAATTCCGCCTCGCTGACCGTCTCTCCGATCGCCTCGCTCATGTGCCGTCCCGCCCCGTGTCCCGTCGTACCGTGGCCCCGGCCGGATTCGAACCGGCGTATCCGCCTTGAGAGGGCGGCGAGTCTGCCTCTGCTCTACAGGGCCCCGCACGCAGCCCGGGGACCGGATTCGAACCGGTGTGATTCCGCCTGGGCAAGGCGGGTGCGCCTGCCTCTGCGCTACGCCCGGGTGCGCCCCCGGATCCTAACCGCACCCCCGACGGCCGGTCGCACCGATTTACGGAACGTCCCGGCGGTGCAACGGTGCCCGAAGGGGGTGAACTCCATGGCCCAGACCCATGAGTGGATGTTCTACGAGGTCATGTGGCGCGGCTGGGCGGGTCGGGACCGGGTCCCGTATCCCGTGCCCTGGTGGGCGCAGCAGGCCTTCCGACGCTGGAGCGACGACTTCGACTCCGGCACCTACGAGTCCAAGGAGGCGGCCTTCGCCTCCAACGCCCTGTACCGGTACTGGCACATGGTCGGCGTCAAGGACCACCGGCAGGAGTCCCTGATCGGCCAGGCCGGAGAGATCGAACCGGTCTACGACAAGTACAGCCTCTCCTTCTTCCTGCACGATCCGGCGACGGGTGCCTTACGGCTGCCTCAACTCCCGGACGGCGGACGGGTGGAGCAGCGGATGGAGGCACCGCATCTGCCGGTCGTGCTGACGACGTTCCGTACGGAGGACGACGTCGAGTTCGTGCAGCGCACCTTCGGCACCACGGTCGGGGCGAGCCAACGGGACCTTGTCGTCACCCGGGTGACCGTGGGCAGCCCGACGGGACAGGAGCGCACCGGGCTGCTGTGTGCGGCGGTGCTGCCGGCCGGGCCCAGCGGCTTCCAGCGGCACGACCGCAACGGGCGGCAGATCACCGACCGGCGGCTGACGTTCCTGCGCCATCTCCCGGACGAGCAGCGGGTGGAGACCAACTCGGGCTGGGGCCCGGTCTTCGACACCGCGCCCGAGCAGTACGGGGTGTACGGCAACGCGGACTTCTCCTTCGACCCGGACTCCTATCTCATCCGCAGCGCCTTCCACGACCTGGCCGTCGGCGGCAAGCTGAACGGCGCCCTGGAGGCGCAGGACCAGGTGGCGGGGCTGTGCAGCGCGGTGTTCGCGTGGCCGTTCCGGGTCGCCGAGGACGAGGGCTTCGAGATCGACGTACGGCTGCCCGTGGACCAGTTCTCCGGCGCCGCCGACCTGGCGGAGCTGAGGGGCACGCCGACCGCCGAACTGGAGGACGCCAACCGGGACTTCTGGACGGCGAAGCTCCTCGGGCAGGGCCTCCAGCCGGGGCTGCCGCGCCCGGTGGCGCACCTCACCGACCAGTTCCGGCAGGCGCGTTCGCAGCTCCTGATCCTGTCCGACCACGGCGAGATCCATCCCGGCCCGACCGTGTACGACTCCTTCTGGATCCGTGACTCCTCCGTCGAGGCGACGGCGTGCTCGCTCGTCGGCGACTCGGCCCTGGCCGAACGGCAGTTGGGCACCCACTACCCGCTCAAGTTCAACCGCGGGACGGGCCGGATCGGCGAGTGCGCCGAGTACGGCTTCTACGGCGGCCCGCACGAGAAGGAGGACCGCGAGTGGGACAGCAACGGCCAAGCCCTGTGGGCGATCGGCCGGTTCGACCGCACCAGCGGCCGACGGGCCGCGTTCGGAGCCAAGTTGTACGTCCCCTACGTGCTCGACGCGGCCCGCTGGATCCGTGACAACCGCGACGGACTCGGCCTGCTGCACAGCGGCTGGAGCGCCGAACACCTCGGCGACCGCAACCAACCGCACTACTGGGACGACTTCTGGGGACTGGCCGGACTCTACGAGGCCGCCCGGCTCGCCGAGCGGATCGGGGCGCCCGAGGTCGCCGAACTCTGGGGCGCCTTCGACGACTTGAAGCGCGCCACCGGGGACTCGATCCGCTGGGTGCTGGACCAGCAGCGGGCGCGCGGCGCCTGGGAGACGTACATTCCGACGGGGCCCGGCGACGTCGGACGGCTCGACTCGACGATGATCGGCACGGCCGCGTACTTCCACCCGCTGCGTCTGCACATGGGCAGCAAGCTCGGCGACGACATCGACCGGGCGGCCCGCTTCACGCTCGACACGATGTACGCGCACTTCGTCACGGGCGGCTACCGGCACGATGCCGCCTGGAACGCGTACGGGCCCTATCTGACCATGCAGTTGGCGCACGCGTATCTGCTGGCCGGTGATCCGGGGCGGATGGACGAACTGCTCGGCTGGATCTTCGGCGCGGGCTTCCCGCACACGGCCGGGCGGGCGGTGGCGCTGGGCGCGTGGAACGAGCAGCACGCGTACCCGGTGGCGTCCGACTTCGCCGAAGTCCCGTTCAGCCGTTGGTACATGGGCGACATCCCGCACGGCTGGGCGGCCGCCGAGTATCTGCTGCTGATCCGCGACATCCTCTTCTTCGAGGCCGACGAGGACCGCGACCCTCATCTGTACATCGCCCCGGGGGTACGGCCGCACTGGGTGCCCGGCGACGAGCGCAGCGAGATGGGGGTCCCCCCGGCCGAAGGCTGGGGGAGGGTCACCGTGGACGCGGCTCCGACGCTCTTCGGCGCGCCGTTCGGCTACCGGCTCGCCCACGACCCGGGCGCGCGGACGGTGACCGTGGACATCACGCAGGCGCCGGACGGTGTGCGGTTCGTCTACCCGTGCCGGTTCGGCGAGGTGCGCTCGGCCGAGGCGAACGGGCGGGAGCTGCCGGTGACGGGGCAGGACGTGCGGGTGCCGGCGGGGACGTGGCGGTTCAGCGTGATGTACGCCTGATCTCCAGCCGTTCCTTCTCCGACAGGCCGCCCCAGACGCCGAAACGCTCGTCGTTGTCGAGGGCGAAGTTCAGACAGGCGGAGCGGATCGGGCACAGGCCGCAGATCCGCTTCGCCTCCCGTACGGAGCTGCCCGGCTCGGGGAAGAAGAAGTCGCCGCCGGTCTGTGCGCACAACGCCTCGTCCTGCCACTCCAGGTCGGGCGGGGTGATCGTGTCGATGAGCATGGTCAGGATCGTGCCGGGCAGCGAAAAACGTTCGATCAACGCGGGATCAACGCCGCGTTCATGGGCCTCCGGCCGCCTCGATGGTCCTCCGCCGCACGGCGTGGCGCACGGCGGCGCGCGGGATCGCGGGAAAGCGGTATCGGCGGGAAACCGGGAGCAGCCCGCCGGTCACGATGGGTCACGGACGGTCGCGGTTCCGGGCGATTGTCAGTGGGCGGTGCCAGACTCGGCAGTGCAGGCAGCGGGACCCCTATGAGGAGGGGCAGAGATGCTCACCACCCGTTATGTCACCGGCGCCCCGAACTGGATCGATCTCGGTACCCCCGACATCGACGGCGCCGCTTCCTTCTACGGCGCGCTCTTCGGCTGGCGGTTCGAGCCCGGGCCGCCCGAGGCCGGGGGCTACGGCTTCTTCCGGCTGGACGGCAGGACCGTCGCGGCCGGTATGCAGACCACCGAGGAGCAGGGACCGCCGTCCTGGACGGTGTACTTCCAGACACCGGACGCGGACGCCACGGCGAAGGCCGCCGAGCAGACGCACGGCGCGGTCCTGGTGCAGCCCATGGACGTCATGGACCAGGGCCGCATGGCGATCCTCGCCGACAAGGCGGGCGTCCCCTTCGGCATCTGGCAGCCCGGCCGGAACAAGGGGCTCGACGTCGTCCAGGAGCCGGGTTCGCTGTGCTGGCTGGAGCTGTACACGGCGGACCAGCCGATGGCCGCGTTCTTCTACAACGCCGTCCTCGGCCTGGAGACGTACGGCGTCGACTTCCCCGGCGGCACGTACACCACCATCAACCCGGCCGGTGAGACGGAGAACGCCATGTTCGGCGGCATCGTGCCGCTCGCCGACGCCCCCGGGGAGACGGAGCCGTACTGGCTGCCGTACTTCGAGGTCACGGACACGGACCAGGTGGTGGCCGAGGCCCGGGAGCGGGGCGGCACGGTGCGGATGCCCGCCACGGACATGGAGGGCGTCGGCCGGGTCGCCAAGCTGGCGGATCCTTACGGGGCCCGGTTCGCGGTGATCAAGAGCGTGCCGCAGCAGGGCTGAGGGGCGGCCTATGCCGAGGCGCGCCGCACCAAGGTGGTCGGCAGCACCACCCCGGACGGCGCGTCCCCGGCCCCCCGCAGCAGCAGCCGTGCCATCAACCGGCCCATCTCCTCGATGTCCTGACGGATCGTCGTGAGCGGTGGGTCGGTCTGCTCGGCGACCGGCAGCATGTCGTCGAACCCGACGACAGCGACGTCGTCCGGAACCCGCCGCCCCCGCTCGCGCAGCACCCGCAGGGCCCCGGAGGCGGTGAGGTCGTTCGCCGCGAACACGGCGTCCACGTCCGGGCACCGGTCGAGAAGCTCCCGCATCGCCCGCTCGCCCCCGGCCGGGGTGAAGTCCCCCTCGACGACGAGCCGGGGATCGACGTCCCCCACGACATCCCGGAACCCTTCGAGCCGGTCCGCCGCGGACGTCTGGTCCAGGGCCCCGGTGATGTGCGCGACGCGGGTACGGCCGAGCCCGACGAGATGCCGTACGGCGTCCCGGGCCCCACCCCGGTTGTCGCTGTCGACGAACACGACGTCCCGGCTCCCGTCGCTCCACCCCGGCCGCCCCCCGAACACCGTCGGGATGCCGGCCCGCTGGATCAGCCCGGGCAGCGGATCGTTGAGGTGCAGCGAGAAGACGAGCGCCCCGTCGACATGCCCCCCGGCGAGATACCGGCCGACCCGGGCGTGATCGTCCCGCCCCTCGGTCAGCAGCAGCACGAGCTGGTTGTCGTGGGAGGTCAACTCCTTGCTGATGCCCCTGAGTTGCAGGGCGAAGAAGGGATCGGCGAAGACCCGTGTCTCCGGCTCGGCGACGACGACGGCGATCGCGTCATGCCGCCGGGTGACGAGACTGCGAGCGGCCTGATTGGGCACATACCCGAGTTCCTCCACCGCCCGCCGAACCCGTTCCACCAGCGGCTCCCTGACCCCGTCCCCACCGTTCACCACCCGCGACACGGTGGCCCGCGACACCCCGGCCCGCTCAGCCACGGCCTCCAACGTCGGACGCGGCGCTGTCTCGGTCACTTCGGGGCCCTCCTCGCGGTTGCGGCCCAGGATATCCCTGGCCGCGGGAGGTGTGAGAGCGCTCTCCGGGCCCGTCAGTGAACGTGCTCGTGCGGTTCGTACCCCGGGATCGTGCCGTCCGTCTTCTTCACGAGGAACAGGCCGACCATGCCCATGTCGGAGTGGCTCTGGACGTGGCAGTGGTACATCCACGCGCCCGCGCCGACGCCCTCCCCCGCGATCACCTGGAAGCCGAAGGAGTCCGCCGGGCCCACGATCTTGTTGTCGATGACCTGGCTCGGGTCGTCGGGGCCGGTGAGGGTTCCGGTGCGGTTGTCGGCCCAGCGGTGACCGTGCAGATGGAACGTGTGGTAGTACTCGCCGTGGGTGATCATCACGAACTCGACGCGATCGCCCACGGTGGCCTCGAAGTCGGGCACGGAGTGGGCCGGTTTGTTGTTGATGAGCATGTCGTTGAAGACGATCGTGTACGTCGTGTCCGGGAGGATGTCGCCCTTGCGGCGCACGATCACCGGGCCGTAGAGGCCTTTGCGGATGCCACCGGTGCCGTGCTCCGTGCCCACCACGTGGTCGTGGTAGTGCCAGTAGCCCGCGCTGCCCGCCCGCCAGGTGCCGTCCTTGCGGCGGCCGGGGGCGTGGGTGCGCCAGGTGTAGGTGCGGGTGCCGCCGGGCTCGACGTCGCTCTTGTTCAGCTTGGTGCCGTCGCTGGAGATCTCGTAGTCGAGGCCGTGGACGTGCAGGCTGGCCGCGACGTCCATGGTGTTCTCGAACTCGATGTGCGCGGTGTCGCCCTCGTTGAGCTCGATGAGCGGCCCGGGGACGGTCGCCTTGCCCTTCTCGAAGCCGTAGCCCATCTGCCCGTCGGCGAGCTTCTCGGCGTACAGCTTCAGGTGTCTCACCTCCCCGCCGGCCGGGGCGGTTCTCGGTGGGGTGTCGGCGCTCGCGGCCTCGGGCGCCAGCGACAACGATGTCGCGACGGTCCCGGTGCCCACGACGGCCGCCCCGCCCAGCAGTACTCGTCGGTTGAACCCGCGTCGGTCCATGCGGAACTCCCCACCCTGATACGGAATTTGCGGAGACGCACCTGTGATGAACCTGTGAGACGGTACCGGCGCTTCCGCCGTTTATCCACACCAAGGACAAAGTTGACCCCAACTCGGTCATAGGTATTGGCGAGTTGCGCAATGAGGTCTAGCTTCCAACGCGCTGTTGCTGTGACCGAGGAGGTGCCCATGCACTTACGAGGGTTGAGCACGAGAAGACGGATCGGTGTGGCGGGTGTGACCGCCGGAATCGTCGTCGCCGGACTGCTGTCGGGTCCCGCCGCCAGCGCGCGCCCGGCTCCTGAGCCGCCCCTGACAACGATGTCCATCAAGTCGCCTCCGGGCGGCGCGAATGTACGCGTGCTGATTTTCTACGGTTCCGCGGCGGCCGGGGAGGAGTCGCCGGTCGTGAACGCCGGGATCGAGGCGATCGAGAGGATCGGTCTGTCCGGGCCGACGGAACAACGCTTCAGGACCGAGGCCACGGACGACGCCTCGGTGTTCACCGACGAGACGCGGCTCGGGCGCTACAACGCGATCGTCTTCCTGACCGGCGGCGGTGACATCCTCGATCCGGAGCAGGAAGCCGGACTCGAGGCCTATATGGAGGCCGGCGGCGGGTTCGTCGGTGTCCATGACGCGGCCCGCGCGGAGCCGTACTCGGACTGGTTCACCGGTCTGGTCGGGGCCCGTCCGGCCGCGGGCAGCCCAACGGCCGTTCAGCGGGCTGTCGTCGAGGTCGGCGATCGTCAACATCCGGCCACCAAGGATCTGCCGGTGCAGTGGAAACGGCCCGATCAGTGGTTCAACTGGGCGAAGAACCCGTCCGGTTCCGTGCACACCGTCGCGCGGGTGCGGGAGTCCACGTACCAGCCCGGGGACAGCAAGAACGGCTGGGACCATCCGGTGAGCTGGTGCCGTGACTACGACGGCGGCCGCTCCTTCTACACCGGCATGGGCGGCACGGTGTCGTCCTACGACGAGACCGACTTCCGTGCGCATCTGCGGGGCGCGCTGATGTGGACCACCCGTATCGCCCAGGCCGACTGCAAGGCCACCATCACCGGCAACTACAAGGCCGAGCGTCTCACCCAGCCCAACCAGCCGGGCCAGAACGACCAGATCGGCGAGCCGCACGGCCTGGTGACCGCGCCCGACGGCCGGGTGCTCTACATCGGCCGGGGCGGCGCGGACTCCTCGCAGCCGGTGATCACCGACTGGAACAACCCCGACATCGGCAAGGGCAAGGGCGAGATCCACGTCTACGACCCGAAGACCAAGAAGGTCACCCTGGCCGGGGCGTTGACCGTCTTCGGCAACAAGGGCGGCGGCGACGAACTGGTCAAGGTCGAGGAGGGGCTGCTCGGCATCGAACTCGATCCGCGGTTCGAGGAGAACGGGTGGGTGTATCTGCACTACACCCCGCACTCACAGATCAACCGCGAGACACGGATGGCCGAGCGGCGGGTCTCCCGCTTCACGCTCGACCTCGCCACGAACAAGCTGGACCTGAGCAGTGAGAAGGTGCTGCTCAAGTGGCCGGTGCAGATCCACAGTTGCTGCCACGCGGGCGGCGGGATGACCTGGGACTCCCAGGGCAACCTGTACATCGCGACCGGTGACAACAACTCCAGCCGGTTCAGCGACGGTTACTCCGGCAACAACCCGGAACCCAACTACAAGGGCGTCTCCTTCGCCGACGCCCGCCGCACCGCCGGCAACACCAACAACCTCAACGGCAAGATCCTGCGCATCCACCCGGAGGCTGACGGGACGTACACGCTGCCCGCCGGGAACCTCTTCACCGGGCAGGAGACCGACGAGGGCGGCGGCAAGACACGCGGCGAGATCTATGTGATGGGGGTCAGGAACCCGGCCCGCATCTTCGTCGACAGGAAGACCGACATCCTCTACGCCGGCTGGGTCGGCCCGGACGCCTCGGCGCCCTCGACGACCTGGGGTCCGGCCAAGTACGACACGTTCGCCGTCATCACCAAGGCGGGCAACCGGGGTTGGCCGTACTGCATGGGCAACAAGCAGCCCTACCGCGACCGCAACCTCCCCGACCCGACGAAGCCGCTGGGCTGGTACGACTGCGACCACCCGAAGAACGAGTCCCCGAACAACAACGGCCTCGTCAATCTCCCGCCGGTCACCGGCAACAACATCTGGTACTCGCCCCAGGGCGGCGCCCCGGACTTCCCACGTGACGCGAACGGCGTCCCGTCATACAAACAGGAGGAGTCCACGTATCTGCTGCCGTGGCTGAAGGGCGGCGGGCAGGCCGCGATGAACGGGCCGGTCTACCGCTACGACACCACGAGCGCGAGCGACGTCAAGTGGCCCGCGTACTGGGACGGCAAGTGGTTCGTCGGTGACTTCTACGACGCCGACCAGCCGCGCAACGCCGTCATCACCGACCCGAAGAACCATGGGGAGGGCGGACTGCCCGTGCACTCCGAGTCGTTGAAGAAGATCATCCCGATCGGCAACGACGGCATCAAGAACCTCATGGACTGGAAGTTCGGCCCGGACGGTTCGCTGTACGTCCTCGACTACGGCCGGGGCTTCTTCACCTCGGACGCGAAGTCGGCGCTGTGGCGGGTCACTTACACGGGCGGCGGGCCCACTCCGGCCGCCGACCTGCTGGCGAGGGGGGCCGCTCGATGACGGGACAGCGACGAAGGATCTGGACCGCCCTGCTCGCCGCCGTACTGGTCCTGCTGGGGCTGCAAGCCGCACCCGTCTCCGCTCAGCAGCCGGCGCAGCGGCCCGCGCCCCAGGCCGCCGCCGCGCAGACGCTCACCTGGACGGCCGGTGACGACATCACCCAGTACACATCGGCGCCGACGACCGCGGTGGCGGGGCAGGCGACGATCGTCTTCGAGAACAGTGCGGCGACCGGCAACACCACCGGAATGCCGCACACGCTGACGTTCGTGACGAGCGATCCCGAGTTCAACAGCGATGTCGAGCTGAACATCCTCGCCAACCCGAACGACGACATGGGCGGCCGTCACACCGCCGAGGTCACCCTCACCCCGGGCCGCTACTTCTACCACTGCACGATCCCGGGGCACGGCTCCATGCAGGGCATCCTCGTGGTGACCGAGGCCGGCGGCGAGGACACCACCCCGCCCGAGACCGCGGCCCAGGTGACCGGGACGCGGAACGCGCAGGGCGAGTACGTCGGCTCGGCGAGTGTCGCGATCAGTGCGACGGACGGCGACGGCGGGTCGGGGGTCGACGGTATACAGTACGCGGTCGGCACTGCGGGCGACTGGATACCGTATACCGCACCCATCGTCGTCGACCAGATCGGCAGCCACACGATCCGCTACCGGGCGCTCGACAAGGCGGGCAATGTCTCCGCCGAGAAGAACGTCCAGTTCACGGTCGTCGCCCCGCAGTCCGACGACACCACTCCCCCGGACACCTCGGCGACGGTGACCGGCGAGCGGAACACCGACGGGGCCTACCTCGACATGGCGACGGTGACCGTGTCCGCCTCGGACACCGGCTCCGGGGTCAACACCATCGAGTACGCCGTGAACGACGGGGCCTGGCAGCCGTACACCGCACCCGTGATGGTGCATCAGTTAGGCACCCACACCGTGCGTTACCGGGCCACCGACAAGGCGGGGAACGTCTCCGCCGAGAAGAATGTGCGGTTCACGGTGGTCGCCACGCCCACGCCGGACACCACACCGCCGGTGACGGGGGTGACCGTCGAGGGGACGAAGAACTCCGGCGGGGCCTATGTCGGCAACGCCAGGGTGACCGTGAGCGCGACGGACGAGGGCGGGTCGGGCGTCGACCGGATCGAGTACTCGATCGACGGTGGACCGTACATCGCATACACCACACCGGTGATCGTCGACCGGGCCGGCACCCACACCCTCGCCTATCGGGCCACCGACAGGACGGGCAACACATCGGCCGCCCGCACGGTGACCTTCACCGTCGTCTCCAGCCAGGTCCCCGCCCCCAACTGCCCCGAGTTCGACGAGCGGTTGACGGTGATCGTCGGGGACGTCGACTCGGGCGTGCCGAACCGGCTCACCAACAGCCGTTGCCGTATCAACGAGTTGATCGAGGACGAGAAGGAGTGGACGTCCCACGCGCTGTTCCTCAAGCACGTGAAGACGGTCCTCGACAAGCTGCTCAAGGAAGGGGTCGTCGACCAGCGCGAGTACGACGCCATCCAGAAGGCGGCCCGCCAGTCCGGGATCGGCAAGCCCGGGCAGACCGAGGGCTACCGGAAGATCCTCGACGGCAGCGCGGACTCCTTCGCCAAGTGGCAGCAGGTGGGCGGCGGTTCGTTCGGACTGAACGCCGACGGGTCCATCACCTCCGGGACGGCCAGGGCCGGACTCGGCATGCTGTGGTTCCCCGAGCGCAAGTACGGCGACTTCTCGCTCCGCCTCCAGTGGCGCGACGACGCCCCCGGCACCGGCAACGCCAACTCCGGTGTGTTCGTGCGCTTCCCGTGGGTCCACGACCACCCCGAGGAGTCCCGCCCCGAGTGGGTCGCCATCAAGTACGGGCATGAAGTACAGGTCCTGGACCGGCCCGACGGCGACATGTACAAGACGGGCTCGATCTACGGGTTCGACCGCGTGGGCCTGGCCGGCGCGGGCGTGACCCAGAAGGGCACCTGGAACGACTACGAGATCCGCGTGGTCGACCAGCACTACTCGGTCTACCGCAACGGCGTCCTGATCAACGAGTTCGACAACATCGGCGGCCAGGACTTCGTCCCGCCCCGCTCGGACGACCCGGGCACGGACGGACGGCGGTTCGCCTCCGGTTACGTCGGACTCCAGGTGCACAGCACTACGGATGTGGTCTCGTACCGGGACATCCGGATCAAGGAGCTCTAAGAGGGTTCCTTGCGCGCCCGGCTCGGCTGTACCCGCTTGGGCTCCCCCGGCATCTTCGGATACTCGGGCGGGTACGGCAGATCGCCGAGTCCGTGGTCGTGCTCGTCGCGACGCGCCAGCTCAAGGAGCGCGTCCAGAGAGAAGGCGTGATCGTCCATGTCCGCGTGCACATCGCCGAGTTCGGCGAAGCGCGCGGGCATGGTCGCGAGGTCGAAGTCCTGCGGATGCGCCTCGCCGACCTCCTCCCAGCGCAAGGGTGCCGAGACAGGGGCGTGCGGGCGAGGTCGTACGGAATAGGCGGAGGCGATGGTCCGGTCCCGGGCCGTCTGGTTGTAGTCGACGAAGATGCGCTCTCCGCGCTCCTCCTTCCACCACTTGATCGTGACCTGGTCCGGCATCCGGCGTTCCATCTCCCGTCCCACCGCGATCGCCGCCCGCCGCACCTGGGTGAAGGTCCAGCGGGGTTCGATGGGCACGAAGACATGCAGGCCCCGCCCGCCGGAGGTCTTCGGCCAGCCGCGCAGGCCGCCGAACTCCTCCAGTACGGCCCGGAGTTCGCCTGCCGCGCGGACGGCGTCGTCGTAGTCCGTGCCGGGCTGCGGGTCGAGGTCGATGCGGAGTTCGTCGGGGCGGTCGACGTCGTCACGGCGTACCGGCCAGGGGTGGAAGGTGAGCGTGCCGTACTGGGCGGCCCACAGGACGGCGGCCTCCTCGGTGGGGCACATCTCGTCGGCGCTGCGGCCGCTGGGGAAGGTGATGTGGGCGGTGGGGATCCAGTCGGGCATGTTCTTGGGGGCCCGTTTCTGGAAGAAGGACTCGCCGGTCACGCCGTCCGGGTAGCGCTCCAGGGTGGTGGGGCGGTTGCGCAGGGCGCGCAGGATGCCGGGGGCGACGGCCTGGTAGTAGCGGGCGAGGTCGAGCTTGGTGAAACCTCGCTCGGGGAAGAAGACCTTGTCCGGGCTGGACAGCCGTACGCTCCGCCCGCCCACCTCCAGTTCCACCGCGTCACCCATGCGAGCCACGGTAGGCGAGCATCACATATAAGGCATTTCGTGACAGTCGGGCACAGAATCGGACCATGGACCTGCCGGTGATGCCGCCCGTGAAGCCGATGCTCGCCAAGTCCGTGGCGAAGATCCCGCCGGGCATGCAGTACGAGGCGAAGTGGGACGGGTTCCGGGCGATCGTGTTCCGCGACGGGGACGAGGTCGAGCTGGGCAGCCGTACCGGGAAGTCGTTGACCAGGTATTTTCCGGAGCTGGTGGAAGCCCTCAAGGGCAACCTGCCCGAGCGCTGCGTCCTGGACGGGGAGATCGTCATCGCGCGGGACGGGCGGCTGGACTTCGACGCGCTGACCGAGCGCATCCACCCGGCGGCCTCCCGGGTCCGCACGCTCGCCGAGCGGACCCCGGCGTCCTTCGTGGCCTTCGACGTGCTCGCCCTCCAGGACGAGCCGCTCCTGGACGTCCCGCTCAGCGACCGCAGAAAGCTGCTGACCACGGCGCTGTCCGGGGCGACCGCGCCCGTGCACGTGGCCCCGGCGACCACGGACGTCGAGGTGGCCCAGCGGTGGTTCGAGCAGTACGAGGGGGCGGGCCTGGACGGGGTCATCGCCAAGCCGCTCACGCTGCCCTACCGACCGGACGAACGGGCCATGTTCAAGATCAAGCACGAGCGGACCGCGGACGTGGTCGTCGCGGGCTACCGCCTGCACAAGAGCGGCCCCGTCGTCGGCTCGCTGCTGCTCGGGCTCTACGACGACCAGGGCACCCTCCAGCATGTGGGCGTGTCCGCCGCCTTCCCCATGAAACGGCGCGCCGAGCTGATCGAGGAGCTGGAGCCGCTGCGGCTCCAGGACACCGAGGGACATCCCTGGGCGGCCTGGTCGGACGAGGCGGCCCATGAGAGCGCCCGGCTGCCCGGGGCGCCGAGCCGCTGGTCGGGGAAGAAGGACCTGTCGTGGGTGCCGCTCAGACCGGAGCGGGTGGCCGAGGTGGCGTACGACCACATGGAGAACGGCGCACGCTTCCGGCACACGGCCCGCTTCCGCCGCTGGCGCCCGGACCGGGAACCGGAGAGCTGCACGTACGCGCAGCTGGAGGAGCCGGTCAGCTACGACCTCGACGCGATCTTGGGTTAACCCCCTTCTGAGCCGCTCGGCGTAGCAACACGCTCCGTCAGGAGTATTCACCCAAGTCCATCAAATCCGAGCGGGTATGGCCACCAATGAACAGATAAGCGCACAATCAGTGAAACGAGACTTGGGTGGCGACGGTGGGCATGGGACGAAGGGCGCGCACGCGACGCGCCGCGACGACGGCGGCGCTTCTGGCCGCCGCACTGACGGTTTCCCTGGCGGCGGGCTGCACGGGCACGAACCGGCCCGGACCGGTGGACGACGGGCGCGGGCCCGGCGAGACACACGACGGCGGGCAGAGCGCCGACGACGGCCAGGACCCGGCGGAGAGCGGGCTGGCCGGCGAGTCGGTCCTCGCCGTGAAGATCGACAACGTACGGGCGGCCCGGCCGCACACGGGCACCGACTCCGCGGACATCATCTACGCCGAGCAGGTCGAGGGCGGTCTGAGCCGGCTGATGGCGGTGTACGCGACCAAGCTGCCGAAGGTCATCGGGCCGGTGCGCAGCGCCCGGGAGTCCGATCTGGAGCTGCTGCGCCAGTTCGACAACCCGACGCTCACCTTCTCCGGCGCCCAGGGCAAGCTGATGCCGCTGATCAACAAGGCGCCGCTCAACCCGCAGACCCCGGGCAAGACCTCCGGCGCCTACTTCCGGGGCACCGAGAAGCCCGCCCCGCACAACCTCTATCTCCGCCCGGCCCGGCTGATGCCGGCCGCCCCCGGCGCGGACGCCCTGACCACCGGCTTCACCTACGGCACCGCGCCCTCCGGCGGGAAGAAGGACACCTCGGAGACCGTGCGCTACCCGGCGGCCACCTACTCCTTCACCTGGTCGTCCAGCCGCGACCGCTACCTGGTCTCGATGGACGGCACCCCGGCCATCACGACCGGGGGCAAGCGGATCGCCCCGGCGACGGTCGTCGTGCAGTACGTGAAGATCCGCAAGTCCGACTTCTACGACTTCCTCGGCAACAACACGCCGTACACCGAGACGGTGGGCTCCGGGAAGGCGAAGGTGCTGCGCGGCGGAAAGGCGTACAACGTCGACTGGGAGCGGGAGAAGGCGACGGACGGCACCACCTTCACCACGAGCGGCGGTGACCCGGTGAACTTCGCCAAGGGTCAGGTGTGGGTGCTCTTCGTGAAGGCCTAACGCTGCGCGACGAGGGGTTCCGCCGGATTGCGGAGCCCCTCGGCCGCGTCCGCGACGCGCTGGATCAGCTCGAAGAAGACGGACTGTTCCGCGGCGGAGAGCGGGGCCAGGAAGACCTGGTTCATACGGGCCGTCCGCACGGTCAGCTTGCGGTGGGTCCGCAGCCCGTCCTCGGTCAGCCGCAGCAGGAAGCGACGGCCGTCCTGCGGGTCACGCACCTTGTCCAGCAGTCCGCGGCGGCCGAGCCGGCTGATCACCTCGGCGATCGTGGACCGGTCGAGCCCCACCCGCTCCCCCACGGTGCGCTGGTCGAGGCCGGGCTCGGCGACGAGCGCGTTGAGGACCGCGAACTGGGGCGAGGTGATCTCCTCCGAGACCATCGTGTTCCACAGCAGGTAGTGGGCCTGCTGGAGGCGGCGGGCCAGGTGCCCGGGGTGGGTGGTGAGGTCCACCGCGGCCATGTGCGCTCCCCACGGTCGAGTCGATCGATACACGGGACGAATTGATTGGTGCACTGAACGATACCCGCCGACCGGCGCACTGTCTGCAACCCCACCCACACTCCTGACCTCACCTTTCTCCTGGGTCTTGACGCGATCCCCGTCCGGTGGCAGCGTGAAGGAAACTTCACCGAAATAGTCAGTGCCCTGAGCATTCAGCGGGATGGAGCTTCACGCATGGACAAGGTGGTCGCCACAGCCGCCGAGGCGGTGGCCGATGTGCCGGACGGCGCGACACTCGCCGTCGGCGGCTTCGGACTCAGCGGTGTGCCGAACGTGCTGATCCAGGCCCTGTACGAGCGTGAGGTCAGCGGCCTGGGCGTCGTCTCCAACAACTGCGGTGCCATGGAGTCCGGCCTGGCCGTCCTCCTCGCGGCGGGGCGCATCGCGCGCGTGACCGGCTCCTACATCGGCGCCAACAAGGAGTTCGCCCGCCAGTACCTGGCCGGCGAGCTGGAGGTCGAGATGATCCCCCAGGGCACGCTCGCCGAACGGCTGCGCGCCGGGGGCGCCGGGATCCCCGCCTTCTACACCCCCGCCGGCGTCGGCACCCAGGTCGCCGAGGGCGGCCTGCCCTGGCGGTACGACGGTGAGGGCGGCGTCGCTCTGGCCTCACCGCCGAAGGAGGTGCGCGAGTTCGACGGCACGGAGTATGTGCTGGAACGTGGTATCCGTACGGACTTCGCACTGGTGCGGGCCTGGAAGGGCGACCGGCACGGGAACCTGGTCTTCAACAAGTCGTCCCGCAACTTCAACCCCCTCGCGGCGATGGCCGGTCGGGTGACGATCGCCGAGGTCGAGGAACTCGTCGAGCCGGGCGGGATCGAGCCGGACGCGGTGCATCTGCCGGGGATCTTCGTGCAGCGGGTGGTGGCACTGACGCCGGAGCAGGCCGCCGACAAGCGGATCGAGCAGCGGACGGTGAGCAACTGATGGCCTGGACACGCGAGCAGATGGCCGCGCGGGCGGCGCGCGAGCTTGAGGACGGGCAGTACGTCAATCTCGGCATCGGCCTGCCCACGCTGATCCCCAACTACCTTCCGCCGGGCGTCGAGGTGATCCTGGAGTCCGAGAACGGCATCCTCGGCACCGGCCCCTACCCGACCGAGGACCAGGTCGACCCGGACCTCATCAACGCCGGCAAGGAGACCGTCACGGTCCTGCCGGGCGCCTCCTTCTTCGACTCGGCGCTGTCCTTCTCGATGATCCGGGGCGGGCACATCGATGTCGCGGTGCTCGGCGCGATGCAGGTGTCCGCGGGCGGTGACCTCGCCAACTGGGCCATCCCCGGCAAGATGATCACCGGGATCGGCGGGGCGATGGACCTCGTCCACGGCGCCCGTACGGTCATCGTCGTCATGACCCACACCGCCAAGGACGGCTCGGCGAAGATCCTCGACGAGTGCGCGCTGCCGCTCACCGGCAAGGCGTGCGTCAACCGGGTCATCACCGACCTCGGCGTGATCGACGTGACCCCGGACGGCCTCGTGCTGACCGAGGTGGCCCCCGATGTCACCGTCGACGACGTCATCGCCCGGACCGGCGCCAAGCTCACCGTCGCGGAGGACCTGCTGTGAAGCCCGTATACATCGTCGACGCGGTCCGGACGCCGATCGGCCGCTACAACGGCGGTCTGTCCTCGGTGCGGCCGGACGACCTCGCCGCGCACGCCATCCGTGAACTCCTCGCCCGTACGCCGGACTTGGACCCGGCGCGGATCGAGGACGTGTACTTCGGCAACGCGAACGGGGCCGGTGAGGAGAACCGCAACGTCGCGCGCATGGGCGCGCTGCTGGCCGGGCTGCCGACGTCGGTGCCGGGGGTGACCGTCAACCGGCTGTGCGCGTCCGGCCTGGAGGCGGTGATCCAGGCGGCCCGGGCCATCGCGGTCGGGGACGCGTCCATCGCCGTGGCGGGCGGGGTCGAGTCCATGACACGGGCGCCGTATGTGCTGCCGAAGAACGACCGGGCCTTTCCGGCCGGGCACACCGAGCTGTACTCGACCACGCTGGGCTGGCGGATGGTCAATCCGAGGATGGATCCGCAGTGGACGATTCCGCTGGGTGAGTCCGCCGAGTTGATCGCCGACAAGCACAAGATCACGCGTGAGCAGCAGGACGAGTTCGCGCTGGGCTCCCATCAGAAGGCGGCCGCCGCGCAGCAAGCGGGGCTGTTCGACGCCGAGTTGGCGCCAGTGGCGATTCCGCAGCGCAAGGGCGAGCCGGTGGTGTTCGGCGCGGACGAGTGCGTACGGGCCGACGCGTCCCTCGCGGCGATGGCCAAGCTGAAGCCGTCCTTCCGTACGGACGGGGGGACGGTCACCGCGGGCAACGCGTCTCCGTTGAACGACGGGGCGGCGGCGCTGTTGCTGGTGGACGAGGAGGGGTTGCGGGCCACGGGGCGGGAGCCGCTCGCGCGTATCTCCTCGACCGGCGTGAACGCTCTCGACCCGGACTACTTCGGCCTGGCCCCCGTGGAGGCCGTCAATCGGGCGCTCGCCAAGGCCGGCAAGGGGTTTGACGATCTGTCGGTCCTGGAGCTGAACGAGGCCTTTGCCGCGCAGGTGCTCGGTTGTGTCGCCGAGTGGCCCGAGTTCGACCCCGCGATCCTCAACCCGCAGGGCGGTGCCATCGCCCTCGGCCATCCGCTCGGCGCCTCCGGTGCCCGGCTCGCCGGCACGGTCGCCCATCAACTGGCCCGCCAGGGCAGTGGAGTCGGTGTGGCCACGCTCTGCATCGGCGTCGGCCAAGGCCTCGCCCTCGTCCTCGAACGCTAAGAACGTCAAGCCCCCGGGACTTCTCATGACTCTCACCCAGCACGACATCGACCAGGAAATCGCCGCCGAGCACGCCGCCTACGAGAAGCGTGTCGCCGATGGTGCCCCCGTCGAGCATCAGCCGCGCCGCGACTACGCGCCGTACCGTTCCTCGGTGTTGCGGCATCCCAAGCAGCCGCCGGTCACCATCGATGTGTCCAAGGACCCGGAGCTGGTGGAGCTGCACTCGCCCGCGTTCGGGGAGCGGGACATCACCGAGATCGACAACGATCTGACCCGGCAGCACAACGGGGAGCCGATCGGGGAGCGGATCACCGTGTCGGGGCGGCTGCTCGACCGGAACGGGCGGCCGATCCGGGGGCAGCTCGTCGAGATATGGCAGGCCAACTCGGCGGGGCGGTACGCGCATCAGCGGGAGCAGCACGACGCGCCGCTGGACCCGAACTTCACCGGCGTCGGCCGTACGCTGACAGGCGACGACGGGGAGTACCACTTCACGACCGTCCAGCCGGGCCCGTATCCGTGGCGGCAGCACCTCAACGCCTGGCGGCCGGCGCACATCCACTTCTCGCTGTTCGGCTCGGCGTTCACGCAGCGGCTCGTGACGCAGATGTACTTCCCGGCCGACCCGCTGTTCCCGTACGACCCGATCATCCAGTCGGTGACGGACGACGCGGCCCGGCAGCGGCTGGTCGCGACGTACGACCACGACCTGTCGGTGCCGGAGTTCTCGATGGGCTACCACTGGGACATCGTGCTCGACGGCCCGAACGCCACCTGGATCGAAGAAGGGCGCTGACCTGCCATGACGAAGATCGACACGAGCCGTCCCGAGACGGTGCTGCCCACTCCGTCGCACACGGTCGGGCCGTTCTACGGACACGCCCTGCCGTTCCCGGGCGGCGAGGACATCGCGCCCGTCGGCCACCCGGACACCGTCGCCGTGCACGGCTACCTCTACGACGGTGCGGGCAACCCGCTCCCCGACGCGTTCGTGGAGCTGTGGGGCGCCGACCCGGACGGGAACATCCCGCGGGTCGACGGGTCGATGCGGCGCGACGGTGCCAGTGGTGGCTTCATGGGGCGTACCGGGGTGGAGTTCACCGGGTGGGGCCGCAGCCAGACGGACGCGAGCGGGCACTGGTCGGCGCGGACGCTGCGGCCGGGCGCGCGGGGGCGGAGCGCGCCCTATCTGAGTGTGTGCGTGTTCGCGCGCGGGCTGCTCGTACACCTGTACACGCGGATCTACTTCCCCGGTGACGAGGCCGCGCTCGCCGCCGACCCGCTGCTGAACCAGGTGGACCCCGCGCGGCGCGGCACGCTGATCGCGGCCCACGGCGGCAACGGAACGTACCGTTTCGACATCCGCCTTCAGGGCGAAGGCGAGACGGTCTTCCTGGAGTTCCAGTGACTTCTGCCGAACCCGACGCCGGTCTGCTCGCCCCCGGGTGGGCCGGCTCCCCCGCCGCCTCCGCGACCGGCGACGCCGCCTATCTGAGGGCGCTGCTCGACGCGGAGGCCGCGCTGACCCGCGCCCAGGCGGCGCTGGGGCTAGCTCCCGAGGAGGCGGCCACGGCGGTGACCGCGGCCGCCCGAGCCGGGGAGTTCGACGCCCGCGACCTCGCCGTACGGGCACGGGCGGGCGGCAATCCGGTGATCCCGCTGGTCGCCGATCTGACAAAGGCGGTGGGGGCGGAGTACGGGCCGTACGTCCATCGGGGCGCCACCAGCCAGGACATCATGGACACGGCGACCGTGCTGGTCGCGGTGCGCACCCTCGACCTGGTCCGCGCCGACCTCGGGCGTACGGAGGCGGCGCTGGCCCGGCTGGCCGCCGCGCACCGGGACACCGCGATGCCGGGGCGGACGCTCACCCAGCACGCCGTACCGACGACGTTCGGCCTGAAGGCCGCCGGGTGGCGGTCGCTGGTCCTGGACGCGCGGGACCGGGTGACGGCGGTACGGAACTCGCTGCCCGCCCAACTCGGCGGTGCGGCGGGGACGTTGGCCGCGTTCACGGCGTACGGCGCGACCGATCCGACCGCGCTGCCGGCGGCGTACGCGCGCGAGCTGGGGCTGAAGGCGCCCGAGCTGCCCTGGCACACGCTGCGGACGCCGATCGCCGATCTCGCCGGGTGTCTGGCCTTCGCGGCCGGAGCGCTCGGGAAGCTCGCCACGGATGTGCTCACGCTGGCCCGTACCGAGATCGCCGAGGTCGCGGAGGGCAGCGGCGGCGGTTCGTCGGCGATGCCGCACAAGGCGAATCCCGTACGGTCCACGCTGATCGCGGCGGCGGCCCGGCGGGCACCGCAGCTCGCGGCCACGCTGTACGGCTCCCTGGCCGCGGAGGACGAGCGGCCGGCCGGGGCCTGGCACGCCGAGTGGGAGCCGTTGCGGGATCTGCTGCGGCTGGTCGGCGGCGCCGCCCATGACGCCGCCGAACTCACCGAGGGGCTGCGGGTGCACGCGGACGTCATGCGGGAACACCTGGACCTCACCCACGGGTTGATCGTCTCCGAGCGGCTCTCCGCCGAGCTGGCCCCCGTGCTCGGCCGGGCGCGCGCCAAGGCGCTGCTGACCGAGCTGGCCGAGCGCACCTACGCCGAGGGCCGCGGTCTCGGCGAACTCATGGCGGAGGAACCGGAGTTGAAGGGCGTCGACCTCGACGCGCTCACCGACCCGGCCCGCTACACGGGCGCCGCCGCCACTCTCACCGACCGTGCTCTGGAGCGACGTTGACCGAGAAACTCCTCAACCACCATGCCGAGGGCCCGGTTTCGGCTCCCCCGCTGCTGCTCGGGCCGTCGCTCGGGACGTCGTACGCCCTGTGGGACAAGGTCGCGCCCGAGCTGTCGACCACTCATCGGGTGGTCCGCTGGGACCTGCCGGGGCACGGCGGCAGCGCGGCCGGTCTGATCGGCCCCGGGGCCACCGTCGGCGACCTGGCCGATCTGGTGATCGCGCTCGCCGACTCGCTCGGCATCGAGCGGTTCGCGTACGCGGGGGTCTCGCTGGGCGGTGCGGTCGGGCTGGAGCTGGCCGTGCGCCACCCGGGGCGGATCTCGTCGCTGGCGGTCGTCTGCTCGTCGGCCCACTTCAACGGCTCGAAGGCGTGGGAGGAGCGGGCCGCGCGGGTGCGGGCCGAGGGCATGGAGTGGCTGGTGGAGAGCGCGGACGCGCGCTGGTTCACGCCCGGGTTCACCGTGCCGCGGCTGGTGCGGGACCACCGGGACGCCGACCCGGCCGCGTATGCCGCCTGCTGTGACGCGCTCGCCGCCTTCGACATCCGGGACCGGCTGGCGGAGATCTCCGCGCCGACACTCCTGGTCGCGGGGCGCGAGGACCCCGCGACCCCGCCCGCGCATCTGCGGGAGATCGCGGACGCGGTGCCGGGCGCCGCGCTCGTCGAGCTCCCGGGCGCCTCGCATCTGGCGCCCGCGCAGTGCCCGGAGGCCGTGCTGACCGCTCTGCGCGCCCACTTCGACGGGGGCGCCAAGCGGGGCATGGAGGTACGGCGGGAGGTGCTGGGCGACACCCACGTGGACCGGGCGCAGGCCCGGCAGACCGGCTTCACCGCCCGTTTCCAGGACTTCATCTCGCGCTACGCGTGGGGCGAGATCTGGACCGACCCGACGCTCAGCCGCCGCGAGCGCAGCATGATCACGCTGACCGCGCTGGTCGCGCACGGCCACTACGACGAGCTGGCCATGCATGTCCGGGCCGCCCGGCGCAACGGTCTGACACCCGAGGAGATCGGCGCGGTGCTGCTCCAGACGGCCGTGTACTGCGGGGTTCCGGCCGCGAACTCGGCGTTCGCCACCGCTCAGCGGGTCCTGGCGGAGGAAACAGCCGAAGAAGAAGGGTGACCCTGCGGGACGTAGCTTCGACAGCACCACGCACATGCCTCCGCCGCGCGCCTACGGTGGAGGCATGTCCACGATTCTGATCACCGGTGCCACCTCCGGACTCGGCCGCTACGTCGCCTTCGAGCTGGTCCGCTCCGGCCATGTCGTCCTCGCCCACGGCCGCGATCCCCGGCGTACCGAACAGCTCGTCGAGGAGCTTCGCACCGAAGGCGACGCCGAGGCGTTCGTCGCCGACCTCGCCTCACTGGCGGAGGTGCGGGAGCTGGGGGCGCATGTCGCGGGGGCGCATCCCGACCTGGATGTGCTGATCAACAACGCGGGGGTGGGTGCCGGTGCGCCTGGCTCGGGGCGCGAGCTGAGTGCCGACGGGCATGAACTCCGGCTGGCCGTCAACTACTTGGCGCCGGTGGTCCTGACCCGAGCCTTGCTTCCGGTCCTCCGCGCCAACACGCCCGCGCGGATCGTCAACGTCGGTTCCGTCGGGCAGAATCCCGTCGACTTCGACGACATCGAGTTCCGGCGCGGGTACGACGGGTTCGGGGCGTACTGCCGGGCCAAGTTCGCGCTGGCGGCGCATACATTCACGCTGGCCGAGGAGTTGGCGGGTACAGGCGTCGCGGTGAACGTGCTGCATCCGGCGACCTTCATGGACACCGCGATGGTGCGCGAGGGCGGGGTGACGCCGTGGAACACGGTCGCGGACGGGGCGCCGGGGGTATTGGCCCTGGCCACGCGGGACTTGGGGACAGGTGGGTATTTCGACGGGACGAGTCCGGCGCGGGCGCACGAGGAGACGTACGACAGGGACGTACAGAAGCGGCTCTCTGCGGCTACTGAGCAGCTGCTTGCTCTCTGAGGCCGTGTGCGGGTGCGTTGGGGCTGATCGCGCAGTTCCCCGCGCCCCTTACGGGGCTCAGCGCAAGCCTCGTCCTGTGTCGAGGACTTCCCTCGCTTGCGCCACCAAGCCGTCCGCGCCGCACGAACGCGCCAGCGACAGACCCCTGTTGATCTCCGCCACCGACCTCGCGGCGATTCCGTACTCCACCCTTGCCGCCGCGTGCTCGTACTGACACGGTGACGCCTCCAGATACGTCACCGCCTGCGACAGCAGCCGCACCGCCCGCTGCCCCGTCTCCAGCGCCGCGGCGCACCTCAACGCCTCGCCGATCGCCGTGTCCGTGCCGAAGCGCTCCGCGCGGCGGCGGGCGTCGGTGGCGAGTTGGGCGGCGCGGGTCGGGTCGTCGACGGCGAGTGCGCGGGCGAGGTCCAGGCCCCAGGGGACCATCACCGGGTTGTGGTGGCCGCGGACCGTCGCCGCCTTCTCGGCGGCTTCCAGTTCGTTGATGGCGTCCTGGGTACGGCCGACGGCGAGGAGCAGGCGGCCGCGGACCGAGCGGGGGTCGGGGAGGACGATGGTGGAGGGGTAGGGCGGCATGAAGCCGTACTGTTCGGCGACCTCCCAGGCCTCGTCGACGTGGCCGCGGGCGAGCAGGGTGTCGACGAGGTTGCAGGTCGCGGACCAGTACAGGGGCAGTCCGCGGCCGACGCGCTCGGCGATGCGGAGGGATTCGCGGAGGGTGGCCTCGGCTTCCCGGAGGCGGCCTCGGCGGCGGTAGGCGAAGCCGAGGAAGGCGTGCGCGAGGGAGAGGTGGCCGCCGCTCCAGCCGGCGGACTCGTAGGTGCGCAGGCCCTCGGTGAAGAGGCTCTCGGCGCGGTCGAGTCGGTCGGTGTAGGTGTAGGAGCTGGCCAGCATCATCAGGATCTCGATGCCCCACTCGGGGTCGGTCCAGCCGAGTCCGGGGGCGAGGCGGCCGTTGACGAGGGCGCGGTCGCAGAGTTCTACGACGACTTCCGCGTTCTCGCCGTGGGTCATGGCGTCGAAGCCGCGCAGCATGAGCAGGGCGCGCTCGGAGTTGTCGCGGCCGGTGCAGGTGGCGGCGAGTTCGGCGAGCCGCTCGGAGCGGCCCGGGGAGGACGCCTCGCCCGCGTGGATGCCCTCCCACATGTACTGGACGGCCTGGAGCCGCATCTGGGCGGGCCCGGGTTCGAGGCGCGCGGCCTCCGCCTCGACGGTGCGGACGGCCTCCTCCAGCTGGTCGTTGTGGAGGAGGGCCTGGGAGAGGCGGAAGACGGCGTCGACGCGTTCGGGGCCGTCGAGGCCGGGCATGCCGAGCGCGGACTGGAGGTGGTGGACGGTGGTCGCGGGGGCGGTCAGGAGGGTGGCGCAGCCCAGTTCGTAGAGCACCTGCGCGTGCACCTCGGGGCGGGGCGGTTCCAGCAGAGCCCGCTCCAGACAGCGGCGGGCCGCGTCGGGGGCGCCGACGGCGAGGTGTTCGCGGGCGGCCTCGCGGAGCTGCTCGACGAGTTCCTCGTCGTCGTCCGGGTGCACCTGGAGGAGGTGCCGGGAGGCCATCGCGGCGCCGAGCCCGGACTCGGCGACGACCTGTGCGGCGATGCCGTGCATGGCGGTGCGCAGGGCGTCGGGGATGGAGTTGTAGACGGCGGTGGCGATGAGGGGGTGGACGAACTCCAGGTCGCCGTCGTCGGCCGGTACGGCGGCCGGGTCGGGCTCGGTCAGGATGCGGGCGGTGCGCAGGAGTTCGGCGCAGCGGACGGCTTCGTCGCGGCCCATGGTGGCGAGCTTGGCCACGAGGTCGACGGAGATGCCGGTGCCGAGGATGGCGGCCGCCCAGGCGAACCGGGTGGCCTCGATGCCGAGCCCTTCGAGGCGGGCGACGAGTCCGCCGCCGCGGGCGGAGCGGTTCAGGGCGCGCAGTTCGGCGGCCTGGGCCTCGACGGGTTCGAGTTCGCTGTCCTGGACCTTGGCGAGGAGTTCGACGGTCTCGTAGGGGTTGCCGCCGGTGACGGCCCAGACCTCGCGGCAGAACGGGGCGTCGGCGTGGGCGCCCAGGGTGGCGCGGGTGAGGCCCTCGGTGGCGGCGGGGGTCAGGGCGCTGAGGGTGGCGACGGGGGCGCCCGCGGCGGCGACCGCGTCGAGGTGGCGGGCGCTCTCGCCGCTGACCTCGCCGGGGCGGCGGGCCACCAGGACGAGTACGGACAGGTCGTCGAGGCGCTCGGCGAAGGCGGCGAGCCAGCGCAGGGTCTCCTGGTCGGCCCAGTGGGCGTCGTCGATCACCAGGACGAGCGGCCAGTCGCGGCGGGCGAGCCTGCGGACGGCGGCGACGAGGCCGTCGCACACGCCCTGCGGGTCGGCCTGGCGCTCGCCGGGGTCCGTGATGCCGAGGGCGGGGCCGGCGATGTCGTACCAGTCGCCGAGGTACTCGCGCGCCTCCTCCGGCATGAGGGAGATCAGGGCGGGCTGGAGGAGCTGGCGGACCACGTTGAAGGGGACGGACCTGAGGGTCTCGCCGCCGCGGGCCGACCAGACGGTGCAGCCGTGTTCCTCGGCGATCCGGCGGGCCTCGGTGAGCAGCGCGGTCTTGCCGAGTCCCGCCTCGCCGCGGACCAGCAGGAGGCTGCCCGAGGACGAGCGGTCCGCGCGGAGGGTGGCGATCGCCCGCTCCACGGCGGCGACCTCCGTCTCGCGCTCCCACAGGAGGGAGGCCGAGGCGGCCGGTGCGGGCTCTTCCTCCGTCATCCCAATACCTCCCCAAGTCGCCCGAACGACGTACAGACCACGAGCGTAGCCGTCCGCTTGCCTATGTGGAGGGCGGTCCGGGCAGCTGTTGCCGTGACGGGTGACGGCGGCTTCGGACGGTCGACGCATCAGGCCGCTGACCTGCCGTCCCGTGTTGTTTGACTGATGGTCAAAAACCGGAGGAGGAGACCGTTTTCCGAGATCCGAAGGCAGGAAGCTCCCGCCGTGCCCTGGTCGCGGGGTCGGTGGGCAACTTCATCGAATGGTACGAGTTCGGCGTCTACGGCTACTTCGCCACGATCATCGCGGCCCGCTTCTTCACCCCGGAGGGCGGGAGTGAGGTCGAGGCGCTGGTGAGGACGTACGCGTCGTTCGCGCTGGCGTTCTTCTTCCGGCCGGTCGGCGCCGCCCTGTTCGGCCGTCTCGGGGACCGGATCGGGCGGCGTCCGGTGCTGATCCTGGTGATCGCCCTGATGACGGGCGCGACGACCCTCATCGGCGCGCTGCCGACGTACAGCCAGGTCGGCGCGCTCGCGCCGTGGCTGCTCACCTTTCTGAGGGTCCTTCAGGGGCTGTCCGCCGGTGGGGAGTTCGGCGGGGCGGTGTCGTTGATGACCGAGTTCGCGCCGCCCGGGAGGCGGGGGCTGTACGGGGCGTGGCAGTCGTTCACGGTGGCGCTCGGGCTGCTGGGCGGTGCGGGGGTCGCGGCGCTGCTGGCGAGCGTGCTGTCCGAGGGGCAACTGGGCGACTGGGGCTGGCGGTTGCCGTTCCTGCTGACGCTGCCGCTGGGGCTGGGCGCGCTGTGGCTGAGGCTGCGGCTGGACGAGACGCCCGCGTTCCGGGAGGAGCACGAGGCCGAACGCCCGCCGGTGCGCCGGGTGGTGGGGGCGATCGCGCTGGGCGCGGGACGGATCATGGGGTGGGCGGCGGCCGGGTACACCTTCCTGGTCGTGCTGCCGTCGTATCTGCAGAGCACCTTGCACGCGAGCTTCCGGCAGGCCCTGATCGCGACGGTGCTGGCCAACCTGGGCTTCGCGGCGAGCATCCTCCCGGCGGGGCTGCTCAGCGACCGCGTCGGGCGCCGCCCGGTGATACTGACGGGCGCGCTGCTGGTGGCGGTGCTCTCGGTGCCGCTGCTCAACCTGTTGCAGAGCGGCGGGACTTCGAATGCCGCGAAGGGGGTGGCGGTGTTCGCCGCGGGTGCCGTGGTGGGTCTGATGGCGGGGCCGGGTCCCGCGATGCTGGCGGAGCTGTTCCCGACGAACGTGCGGTACACGGGCCTCGGACTCGCCTACGCCCTGTCCAATGCGGTGTTCTCGGGCTGTGCGGGGCTCATCATCACCAAGACGGTGGAACGCACCGGGAACGTGGACATCCCCGCCTACTACGCGGCCGTGACGTGCGCGGTGAGTGTGCTGGCGCTGGCCAAGTCCCCTGGACGGAAGGCGGGTTGAGTGGATGCGGGTGATCGGCCTGATGTCCGGGACGTCGTACGACGCCATCGACGCGGCGGCGGCCGACCTGGAGTTCGTCGGGGACGGTCTGGTCCTCAGGCCGCTGGGGATGGTGAGCCGGCCGTACGACGACGAGCTGCGGGCGGCGCTCGCGGCGGCGCTTCCGCCGGGGGCGACCTCGATGGCGGAGGTGTGCCGCCTTGACACCCTGATCGGGCAGGCGTTCGCCGCGGCGGCGGTGCGGGCCGATCGTGAACTGTGCGACGGGCGGGCCGAGTTGGTCGCCTCGCACGGGCAGACCGTGTATCACTGGGCCGTCGGCGGCAGGGTCCACGGCTCGTTGCAGATCGGGCAGCCCGCCTGGATCGCCGAGGCGACCGGGCTGCCCGTGGTCGCCGACTTCCGGCCGCGGGACATCGCCGCGGGCGGTCAGGGCGCGCCGCTGGTCAGCCTGGTCGACCTGCTGTGGCTGCGGGGCCGTCCCGGCACTCCGGTCGCGCTCAATCTCGGCGGTGTCGCCAACCTCACCGCGCCCGACGGGACCGCCTTCGACACCGGCCCCGGGTGCGCGCTGATCGACGCGGCGGCCCGGGGGTTCAGCGGCGGACGCCTCGCGTACGACGCCGACGGGGCGCTGGCCGCGCGCGGCGAGGTGCACGGGCCGCTTCTCGACCGGCTGCTGGCCGAGCCGTACTACGCGCTGCCGCCGCCGAAGACGACCGGGAAGGAGCTGTTCCACCTCGGGCATCTGCGGGACGCCCTGGCGGGCACCGGGACGCTGCCCGCCGAGGACGTCGTGGCCACGCTGACCCGGCTGACCGCCCGTACGGTGGCGGACGCGGTGCGGTCCGTGGGGGCGACGGAGGTGATCGCCTCCGGCGGCGGCGTCCGCAATCCGGTCCTGCGGGCGATGCTGGCCGAGGAGCTGCCGGGGGTGCCGTTGCGCACCTCCGACGAGCTGGGGCTGCCGTCGGCGGCGAAGGAGGCGTACGCCTTCGCCGTGCTCGGGTTCCTGACCGCGCACGGGCTGCCCGGCACCGTGCCCGCGAGCACCGGCGCCCGGCACGCGCGCGTGCTCGGTTCGGTCACTCCCGGCCGGGACGGGCTGCGGCTGCCGCCGCCCGCGCGAGAGGGTCCTGTACGACTCGTACTGAAGTGACCGGAATGGGGTCAGGCCCTCTCATCCGCCTTTCACCGACGCCTCATACGGTGGGTACATGACGCAGGTGACTCCTCCCGGGTGGTACCCCGATCCCGGGCAGACAAGTGACGGTCCCGCCACCGAGCGCTGGTGGGACGGCAAGGCATGGACGGACCAGACCCGCCCCGCGGGGTCGGCCGCCGTATGGGGTCCGCCGGCGCAGACCCCCGAGGCCGGGGCGTATCCGGCGTATCCCGCGTACCCCGCCCCGCCACCGGCGGGCGGCCGGCGCGGACTGCGCACCGGCATAGCCGTCGCGGTCGCCGTCGCCGTCCTCGCCAGTATCGGCGTGGGCGTGTGGGCGCTGGCCGGCAGCGACGACTCGGGCGGCGGCAACGCCACCTCGCAGCAGGGTCCGGGCGGCCAGGGCGGGCCCGGCGGACAGGACGGCTCCACGGGCGGTCAGGGCGGACCCGGCGGCAACGGCGGGAACGGCGGCCCCGGCGGCGGCTCGGGCGGTTCCGACGGGGCCTCGCCCTCGCCGCAGCAGTCCGAGGCGCCGAAGATCGAGAGCGGCTCGGTGACCGACGCGGTCTCCGGGATCAGCATCCCGATCCCGGACGACTGGTACGGGCAGCAGATCCAGGCGGGCGCGTCGGTCACGTCCAACGACTCCTACGACTGCCCCGGTGACACCACGCAGACCTGCACGAAGGGCGGCGCGTACTCGGCGCCCGCGCAGCTGCTGGGCACCACCGGCAGCACGGCCGAGCAGATCGCCAAGGCGGACATCGAGGCGAACGCCGAGCAGTCCTACGGCGGCAAGACGTACGGCTCGATCACCTCGCACGAGGTGCTGGCCTCCAAGGCCGTGACGGTCGCCGGGCAGAAGGGCTATCTGGTCCGCTGGAAGGCGGTCACCAGCAAGGGCGCCGACGGCTACGTCGAGTCGCTGGCCTTCCCCTCCCCCGCGAACTCCGCACAGATCGTCGTCGTGCGCTTCGGTGTGGACGTCGGCGAGAAGCAGTCCCTGATCGACGACATCACCAAGGGGATCAAGGTGTCCACGGGCGGCGGCAGCGGCCAGGACGTCTGACACCCCCGTCGTCCACAACCCGGGGAACCAGTCGGCCGGGTGGGGCGCCTCTCCGCTCAAGAGGAACCCCACCCGGCCGGGGGGTGCGCGCCGCCCCCGTCCCCACGGTGCGGCGCGTGCAGGTCACCGTCCAGTCATCCCGTGGACGGCGGCCTGGGTCTTCAGGTGAGGCCGAGTGCGGGCAGCACCGCGGCCTCCACGAAGCAGACCAGATAGTTGGGATCCGCGTACTCCCCGTCCACGATGGGCCGGGCCCGGATCACACCGAACATCTGGGCCGGGATGTACTCCAGCGCCGGATGTCCCGCGATGACCTCGCCCCGGTCGACGCCGCGCTGGAGGATCTCCTTCAGCGCCGCGATCTCCGGGTCGACGAGCGCCTCCCGCAGCGCCTTCGCCAGCTCCGGGTCCTGGGTGACGGCGTGCCCGAGGGCCTGGAGCAGTTTGGTGTCGCTGCTGGACCAGCGGCCCGCGGCCCGCGCCGCCTCGCGCAGGTCCTCCGCGAGCGATCCCGTGTCGATGCCGTCGAACTTCGACTGGCGCCGGGAGCGCAGCGCGGCCACCACGAACTGGGGCTTGGTCTTCCACTGCCGGTACAGCGTGGACTTGCTGCACCGGGTGCTGGCGGCGACGCCCTCCATGGTCACGGCCTCATAGCCGCACTCACGGACCTGTTCGAGCACGGCGTCGAAGAACTCCTGCTCACGCTCCGGCGTGATCTTGGAGCGGCGCGAGGCGGTGACCATGTCCGGTCCGTCCGCGGCCTGCGACGTCATCGGCTCTTCTCCTCGTTCTAGTGCCGCTTGAGCGGCTGCGGCCAAGGTTTTGAGGGGGGTGTCCGCATCCAGTGTGGCGTACGTCTATCGATACGTCAGTGTACCGGTACCCGATCGTATCGGTACACTCGCGTATCGGTACACTGTCGTATCGGAACGAACCAGTACCGATGAGCGCGATGAGTTCGCCGCACCCGACGAGTCACCAGCTCTACCCGCACCACCGTCAGCGAAGGGGCCGGGGGATGAATGCCCGCACCGAGCCTGCAGAGGCGGAGACCCGTGCCATAGCGCGGCCGCCGCTCGTCCGTGAGCTCCTGCTCGTCGCAGGGCTCTTCCTCGTCTACAAGCTCGGCCGTCAGCTGGCGGCCGGCCACACCGGCGAAGCGTTCCGCAACGCGCACCGGGTGTGGGACCTGGAACGGGCCGTCCATCTCCCCGGCGAGGGCGATGTGCAGAATCTGCTGCTGCACGGCGACACCCTGGCGCACCTCGCGAACACCTACTACGCGACCGTCCACTTCCCGGCCACCCTGGCCTTCCTGGTCTGGCTCTATCTGCGCCGGCCGACGCACTACGTCTGGGCCCGCCGGGTCCTCGCCGCCGTCACGGCCGCCGCGCTCCTGGTACATCTCGCGTTCCCGCTCGCGCCGCCGCGCATGCTCGCGGCGACGGGGCTGGTGGACACGGCGAAGGTGTACGGGCCGTCCGTGTACGGGCCGCCGCGGACCGACCACCTCTCGAACCAGTTCGCGGCTATGCCGTCGCTGCACTTCGGCTGGGCCCTGATGGTGGCCATCGGCCTGATCGTCGCGACGAGGTCGCGCTGGCGGTGGCTGTGGCTGCTGCATCCGCTGCTGACCCTGACGGTGATCGTCGGGACCGCCAACCACTACTGGCTGGACGCGATCGTGGCGGCGGCCATGCTCGGGATCGCCCTCGCGGTGATCCACCTGCCGCACCGGACCACGACGACCGCGGGCCGCGCCCAGGAGAGCCTCGCTCCCGCCAAGGAGAACGTCCTGGTCGGAGCCGGCCGATGAGCGCCACCGTCCTCGCCGTCGTCCTCTCCCTGTTCTCCGCCGTCGCCTACGCGGCCGCGGCCGTCGCCCAGGAGCGGCTCGCCTCCCGCGAACCGGGCGCGGGGATGCTGCACATGCTGACCTCGGGTGCCTGGTGGTGGTCGGTGGTCCTCAACGCCGGTGCGGCGCTGCTGCACGTGGTCGCCCTCAAGTACGGCCCGCTGACCGTGGTCCAGCCGCTCGGTGCGCTCACCCTGGTCGCCGCGGTGCCCATGGGTGCCCGGGTCGCCGGCCGGCGGGTCAGCGCGGCGGAGTGGCGGGGCACGGCGTACACACTCCTCGGTCTGGCCGCGATCCTGGTGACGGCGTCCGGTCCGGCGCCCGAGGACGTGCTCAGCGCGCCCGAGGCCGTCGCGGTCGCCGGTGTGACCGCCGCGGTGATCGGCCTGCTCGCCCGCCGAGGCGCCCGCCCCGGCCTCCGGCACGCCTCCGCGTCCGGCTTCGCTTCCGGAGTCGCCTCAGCACTCACCCAGACCGTGACGGTGGCCGCGACGGACCGCTCCGAATCCCTCCTCAGCGTCCAGGTCATCGGCGTCGCCCTCCTGGTCGCCACGTTCGCCGCGGGCGGCCTGCTGCTGTCCCAGGTCGCCTACAGGGGTGGCCTGGGCGCCCCGCTGGCCGTGGTGACCCTGGCCAACCCGGTGGCTGCCGCCGTGATCGGCCTCACCCTGCTCGGCGAACGCCTCCAGGGCGGCCCCGCGGGCATCCTGCTGGCCCTGGCCGGGGCGGGGCTGGCGGCGTGGGGTGTCGTGGTGCTGAGCCGGGTGACGCCGGTGGTGGCGGCCGGCGAGGTGACGTCTGAGGGCGCGATGGTCCGCGAGGAGCACGCGCGTGCCGGTGACGAGCGGCCCGCGGGCGTGGCCGGTCACCCCTACGACGAGCACCCCGTCGCCGCCGTTCTCGCGCTGGAGGCCGCCAAGGGGGCGGCCGAGGCGGGGTTGATGCCCCGGCAGGCCGAGCCGGGGCATCTCACGCCGTTGTGAGGGCTACACGGCCGACAGGGCGGGGTCGCTGACGCCCGGGCGGCCGTTCTCGACGTGGCCGGCGAAGCGGCGCAGGAAGGCCGCGTCGGACTCGGACGTGACCGTGAGGTCGTACCAGCGTCGGCTCGCCGTGAGGTCGGCGGTGTGCTTGACGGTGGTGCCGGGGCGGACCGTGAACGTCCGCACGCGGCCGCCGTATCCGCTGGTGACCTTGAGGCGTACCGCGCCGGAGCCCTTGTTGGTGAAGGTCAGCTCGACGGTGTCGCCGACGTGCCGGGCGGTGACCTCGGGTCCGGCGGCCTTGTTCGGGCCCTTGAAGACGCGCAGGAAGCCGTTGGGGCCGTGCACGGTCAGGTCGTACGAGCCGTTCGAGTACGCCGAGTTCCAGGTGTCGGAGACGGTCTTGCCGGCCTCCGTGGTGTAGGTCCACGGGCCGTCGGCGCGGTTGCCGGACGTCACCAGGAAGGCCGCGCCCGCCTTCGCCCCCGAGGCGAACGTGAGCGTGAACCTGCCCGCCGCCGTGTCGGCCGAACCGTCGACGTGGGGCGCGTACTTGAGAGGGCGGGCCGGGCGCAGACCGTGCTCCTGCTTCGGGAGCGCCGGGGTGGCGGGCGGCGTCGGGACGTAGTCGGGGTGGCGGACGCGGTCCGGCGGCTCGTAGCCGTCGGTGTCCGGGAGCGCGACCGGCTTCACGTCCTTGCGGGAGAAGTCGAAGGCCGAGGTGAGGTCGCCGGAGATCGCGCGCCGCCAGGGCGAGATGTTCGGCTCGTGCACCCCGAAGCGGCGCTCCATGAACCGGATGATCGAGGTGTGGTCGAGGGTCTCGGAGCAGACGTAACCGCCCTTGCTCCAGGGCGAGACGACCAGCATGGGCACGCGCTGGCCGAGACCGTAGGGGCCGGCGACATGGCCGCTGTCGCCCTTGAAGAGGTCGGGCCCGGGGTCGACCGTCGACTTGCCCTGCGCCGCGGAGGCGGGCGGGAAGGCGGGGACCACGTGGTCGAAGAAGCCGTCGTTCTCGTCGTAGGTGATGAACAGCGCCGTCTTCGCCCACACCTCCGGCACCGAGGTCAGCGCGTCGAGGACCTGGGCGATGTACCAGGCGCCGTAGTTCGCGGGCCAGTTGGGGTGCTCGGTGAAGGCCTCCGGGGCGACGACCCAGGAGATCTGCGGCAGCTTGCCGCTCTTCACGTCGGACCGCAGCTGGTCGAAGTAGCCCTCGCCCTTGGTGTAGTCGGTGCCGGTGCGGGCCTTGTCGTACAGCGGGTCGCCGGGCTGGGCGTTGCGGTACTGGTTGAAGTACAGGAGCGAGTTGTCGCCGTAGTTGCCGCGGTAGGCGTCGTTGATCCAGCCCCAGGATCCGGCCGCGTCGAGGCCGTCGCCGATGTCCTGGTAGATCTTCCAGGAGACGCCCGCCCGCTCCAGGCGTTCGGGGTACGTCGTCCAGCCGTACCCGACCTCGTCGTTGCCGAGGACCGGTCCGCCGCCCTTGCCGTCGTTGCCGGTGTACCCCGTCCACATGTAGTAGCGGTTGGGGTCGGTGGAGCCGATGAACGAGCAGTGGTAGGCGTCGCAGATGGTGAAGGAGTCGGCGAGCGCGTAGTGGAACGGGATGTCCTCGCGTTCCAGGTACGCCATCGTCGTCGCGCTCTTGTTGGGCACCCACTTGTCGTACTTGCCCGCGTTGAAGGCGGCGTGGCCGTCGTTCCAGCCGTGCGGGAGGTCCTGGAGGAAGGCGAGGCCCAGGTCGTCGTGGTCGGGGTGGAAGGGCAGGACGTCCTTGCCGGTGCTGTCGGCCTGGTGCCAGACCGACTTGCCGTTCTGGAGGGTCACCGGGCGCGGGTCCCCGAAGCCGCGGACGCCCCGGAGCTTGCCGAAGTAGTGATCGAAGGAGCGGTTCTCCTGCATCAGGACGACGATGTGCTCGACGTCCTCGATCGACCCCGAGCGGTGGTTCGCCGGGAGCGCGGCGGCACGCTGGATGGAGCTCGACAGCGCGGTGAACGCCGTGGTGGCGCCCGCGAGTTGGAGGAATCTGCGCCGGTTGACCTCGGACATGGGTGGGTACTGCCTCTCATCCTGGGGTGCGGATGGCCGGAACCTGACGGAATGCGCGCGGAGCGAGTGTTCCAAGAGCACCAAACGTCAGGGAAGGGTCCGGTGGCGTCCATGTGAAAGTCGGCGGTACGGGAGGAGTCGGAACACCGCGGGCGCCCTGGTGGCGCCCGCGGTGCGTGAGGTCATACGGCGCCGGCGTTCCGTTCGGCGGCCTCGACGACGTTGGCCAGCAGCATCGCCCGGGTCATGGGGCCGACCCCGCCCGGCATCGGCGCGACCCATCCGGCGACCTGCCCCGCGTCCGGGTGGACGTCGCCGACCAGGCCGCTGTCGGTGCGGGTGATGCCGACGTCCAGGACGGCGGCGCCGGGGCGCAGCATGTCCGCGGTGACGAGCCCCGGCGAGCCGGCCGCCGCGACGACGATGTCCGCCTCGCGCACATGCCAGGCCAGGCCCTTGGTGGCGGTGTGGCACAGGGTCACGGTGGCGTTCTCGGAGCGGCGGGTCAGCAGCAGTCCGATCGGCCGGCCCACCGTGATGCCCCGGCCGATCACACAGACCCGCGCCCCGGTGAGCGGCACCTCGTACCTGCGCAGCAGTTCGACGATGCCGCGCGGGGTGCAGGGCAGCGGGGCGTCGACGCCGAGGACGAGCCGGCCGAGGTTGACGGGGTGCAGTCCGTCGGCGTCCTTGGCCGGGTCCATGCGTTCCAGTACGGCGCCCGCGTCCAGGTGCTTCGGGAGCGGCAGTTGGACGATGTAGCCGGTGCAGGCCGGGTCGGCGTTGAGTTCGTCGACGACGTCCTCGACCTGCCGCTGGGTGGCGTCGGCGGGCAGGTCCCTGCGGAGGGAGGCGATACCGACCTGGGCGCAGTCCCGGTGCTTCCCTGCGACGTAGGCGCGGCTGCCGGGGTCGTCGCCGACGAGGACGGTGCCGAGGCCGGGCGGCCGTCCCCCGTCGGCGGTCAACTTGGCGACCCGTTCGGCGAGTTCGCGGCGGATGTCGGCGGCGGTCGCCTTGCCGTCAAGGAGTTGTGTGGTCACCGGGGATGCTCCTTCCAACGAGGCTGAGGTGAACGCCCTCAAGGGGCGCGGGGAACTGCGCGACCAGCCACGACGAACCCGCAGACGAATGACGGGACATCGCGGCACGGCCCTGGCAGCGCTCAGCCACGGAGCCGTGACATCGTGGGGTCGAACAGGGGCTCCTCGGCGACCAGCGCCTCGACGCGCTGGTCGAAGTAGCCGATGTGCAGCCTGCTGCCGGGCACGGCAACCTCAGTCGGCAGCCACGCATACGCGATGCCCTTGCCGATCGTGTAGCCGTACGCCGCGCTGGTGACGTAGCCGACCGCCCGCTCGCCGTCGAACACCGGCTCCTTGCCCATCACGACCGACTGCGGGTCGTCGATGGTGAGGCACGTCAGCCTGCGCCTCACGTTCTCCCTGCGGAGCAACAGCGCGGCCTTGCCGATGAAGTCGTCCTTGTCGAGCTTGACGGCGAAGCCGACGCCGGCCTCGTAGGGGTCGTGCTCGTAGGTCATGTCGGTGCCGAAGGAGCGGTAACCCTTCTCCAGGCGGAGGCTGTTGAAGGCGCCGCGCCCTGCGATGACACCGCCGAGGGGCTTAGCCGCCTGCCAGAGGGTGTCCCAGAGTTTCTGGCCCTGGTCGGCGGTGGTGTAGAGCTCCCAGCCGAGTTCACCGACGTAGGAGAGGCGCATGGCGGTGACGGGGACGCTGCCGATGTAGGCGCGCTTGGCGCGGAAGTACTTGAGGCCGTCGTTGCTGAAGTCCTCGTCGGTCAGGGGCTGGAGGACCTTGCGGGCGAGCGGGCCCCACAGGCCGATGCAGCAGGTGCCGGGGGTGATGTCGCGGACCTGGACGGTGCCGTCGGCGGGGAGGTGACGGGTGAACCAGTCGAGGTCGAGGTTGCCGTTGGCGCCGACCTGGAAGAGGTCGCGGGCCAGCCGGGCCACCGTGATGTCGCTGCGGATGCCGCCGTCGTGGTCCAGCAGGAGGGTGTAGGTCACCGAGCCGACGGACTTGGCGACCTTGCCGGTGACCAGGCGCTCCAGGAAGTCGGCGGCGCCGGGGCCGGTGACCTCCAGGCGCTTGAGGGCCGTCATGTCGTACATCGCGACGGTCTCGCGGGTGGCCTGGGCCTCCGCGCCCACGATCGGCGACCAGAACTGGGCGGCCCAGTCGTTCGGGGTGGGGATCGAACGGCCTTCCACGAGGCCCGCGTTGGCCTCGTACCACTGCGGGCGTTCCCAGCCGTTCGCCTCCAGGAAGAAGGCGCCGTGCTCCTGCTGGCGGGTGTGGAAGGGGCTGGTGCGGATCGGGCGCGGGTTCCCGGAGGGCTGGAGGGGGTGGAGGATGTCGTAGACCTCGACGAAGTTCTGGCAGTCGCGGGCCAGGACGTACTCCGGGGCGAGCTGGTGCGGTTCGAAGCGGTTGACGTCGCACTCGTGGAGGTCGAAGGACGAGCAGTGGCCGTCGACGAGCCACTCGGCCATCGCGCGGCCGACGCCCGCGGAGTGGGTGACCCAGACCGCCTCCGCCACCCAGAAGCCCTTGACGTCCTGGGACTCCCCGAGGAGCGGGAAGTTGTCGGTGGTGAAGGAGAACAGTCCGTTGATGCCCTCCTCGATCTTCGCCTCCCGCGTCGACGGGAGCAGGGACTGGGTCTCGGTCCAGGCCGGGGCGAAGTCGTCCTCGGTGAACTTCAGGACGGAGGGCATGTCGTCGGCGGCGTCGACGGAGAGGATCTCGTCGGCGGTGATGGGCATGGGGCGGTGGCCGTAGTAGCCGATGCCGATGCCGTCGAAGCGGTCGCGGTAGTAGAGGTCGGCGTCCTGGTGGCGCAGGATCGGGCGGACCGCCTCCTCGGTCTGGCCGGCGAGGGCGGGGATCGGGCCGGTCCAGGCGAGCTGGTGGGCGAGCGGGGTGAGGGGGAGGTTCATCCCGGCCATGCGGGCGATCTTCGGGCCCCAGATGCCGGCGCAGCACACCACGATGTCGGCTTCCAGGTCGCCCTGGTCGGTGCGGACGCCGGTGACCTCGCCGTCGGCCTGGAGGATGTCCAGGACTTCGTGGCGGGCCAGGAAGGTCACTCCGCGCTCGGTGGCCCGGCGGATCTGCGCCTCGACGGCGAGGACGGCCTTGGCGAGGCCGTCGGTGGGGACGAGGAGGCCGCCGAGGACGCGGTCGCGGTCGACGAGCGGGTGCCGCTCGACGCACTCGTCGGGGGTCAGGAGCCGGGACTCGATGCCCCAGGCGGTGATCCAGCCGTGCCGGCGGTGGAGTTCGGCGAGGCGCTCCGGGGTGGTGGCGACTTCGAGGCCGCCGACCTGGAGGAAGCAGGGCTTGCCGTCGACGTCGAGGGAGCAGAACTTCTCGACGGTGTAGCGGGCCAACTCGGTCATGGTCTTCGAGGAGTTCGTCTGGAAGACCAGGCCCGGGGCGTGCGAGCTGGAGCCCCCGGTCGCCGGGAGCGGGCCCTGGTCGACCACCGTCACCTCGGTCCACCCTCGCGCGGAGAGCTCGTCCGCGACGGCCGCGCCGACGACGCCCGCTCCGATGACGACCACTCGGGGTCCCGCCATTGCCGCACCTCCGGTTCAGTTGCTTTCTACGCAACATGATTCAGGTTGCGCAACTCAATGTGCCTGTCCGGCAGGTGGGTGTCAAGAGCCCGGTGACGTGCGCGAACCCGCCGCGGAAAACCCCCCGGGGACCCCCGGGAAACAGGAATGCCCGGTGGGCGGCGCGCGTCCCCGCGCACCGCCCACCGGGCATCCGTACAGGAGTTACTTGATCCAGGCGTCCACCTTGTCGCGGTTGGCCTCGACCCACTTCTTCGCCGCCGCCTCGGGCGTCAGCTTGTCCACCGCGATGGACTTGGCGACGGTGTTCTGGTCGTCGTTGGTCCAGTTGAAGTTCTTCACCAGGTCATAGGCCGGGCTGCCGGACTTGGCGAACTTCGCGCTGACGATCTTGTCGAGGTCGTACACGGGGTAGTCGCAGGCGACCTTCTCCGCGTCCGCGTCGCAGCCGTCCTTGTAGGCGGGCAGGGAGACCTTCTTCAGCGGCACCTCGGACAGGAACCACTGCGGCTCGTAGAAGTAGCCGATCACCCATTCCTTGTTCTTCTCCGCCTTGCGGAAGGCCTGGATGAGCGCGGTCTCGCTGCCCGCGTACACCACCTTGAAGTCGAGCTTCAGGTTCTTCACCAGCGCCTCGTCGTTGGTGACGTACGAGGGGTCGCCGTCGAGGAGCTGGCCCTTGCCGCCGGACTCGGAGGTCTTGAACTTCGCCGCGTACTTGTTGAGGTTCTTGTAGTCGAGGATGTCGGGGTGCGCCTCGGCCAGCCACGGCGGCACGTACCAGCCGATGATGCCCTTGTTGCCGGTGGAGCCGGCCTCCACGGCGGTCTTCTGGTCGGTGATGTACTTCTTCTTCAGGTCGTCGTGGCCCCAGTTCTCCAGGACGGCGTCCACCTCGCCGGTCCCGAAGCCCTGCCAGGCGATCTCCTCCTTGAGGTCCTTGGAGTTGACCTTGCAGCCGAGGTCGTGCTCCGCGACGTACGCGACGACGGCCGCGTCCGCCTCGTAGCCCACCCACGGGTTGACCGCGAGGTTGAAGGTGCCGCACTTGCCGGACTCGCCCGAACCGGCGCTGTCGTCGCCGACCTTCGCACCGCCGCAGGCGGTGAGGGCCAGGCCCAGGACCGCTATGCCGGCCGCTCCGGCTCGCCAGTGTCTTGCCATGGTGTGGTGCTCCTTATGCGCTGGTGCGGCGAGCCGCTGCCTGAGTGATCCGGTCGAACATGACGCCGAGCAGGACGATGGCGAGCCCGGCCGCCAGGCCCTTGCCGTACAGCTGTCCCTGGGAGAAGCCGGCCACGACGTCGTAGCCGAGCGCGCCCGCACCCACCAGGCCGCCGACGACGACCATGGCGAGTACGTAGATCAGGCCCTGGTTGGTGGCGAGGGTCAGAGCGCTGCGGGCCATCGGCAGCTGGACCTTGGTGATGATCTGCCAGGTGTTGCACCCGGCGGACGTGGCCGCCTCCACGGTGGTGGCGGGCACGTTGCGCACCCCGTCGGCGACGATCTTCATGGCGACGGGGGCGGCGTAGACGACGGCGGCGACGATCGCGGTGAAGCGGGTCGCGCCGAACAGGGCGAGGAACGGCACGAGGTAGACGAACGGCGGCATGACCTGGGCGGCGTCCAGGGTCGGCCGCAGCAGCCGGTCCACGAGGGCGCTGCGGCCCATCCAGACGCCGAAGCCGATGCCGAGCAGCATCACCAGCGCGGTGGCGACGGCGGTCGACGCCAGCGTCGTCATGCTGTCCGACCAGACGCCGGTGCCGACGAGGAGGCCCACGCACACCGCCGTGGTGATCCCGGCGCGCGGGCCGCCGAGGACGACGCCGATCCCGATCAGGGCGGCGCCGACGAGCCACCACGGGGAGTCGGTGAGCAGCGACTGGAACGGGTTGAGCAGGCCGTTGGTGATGGCGTCGCGGAAGGCGTTGGTGATGCCCGACAGGTTGTCCTGCGCCCAGGTGGTCACGTTGTCCGCCCCGCTGCGGATGGCGGTGCCCGTGCCGCCCTCGCCGGGGAACTCCGCCGCCCACACATAGGTGTGCGAGAGGTAGACGAGGACCGCCGCCACCACCGCGCCCGCGGCCAGGAGTTGGCGCCGCCAGGCCAGGAAGCGGTTTTTCGAGCGCCGTGCCGCCTCCTCGCGTCCGGCCGCCGCGGTCGTCACCCGGTCCAGCACGATGGCCATGACGACGATGGCGAGACCGGCGTTGAAGGCGGTGCCGACGTCGAGCGACTGGAGTGCCTGGAGGACGGTCTTGCCGAGCCCGGGCGCGTCGATCAGGGCGGCGATGGTGACCATGGCGAGGGCGGCCATGATGGTCTGGTTGACGCCCATGACGACGGTCCGCTTGGACATCGGCAGCAGCACCTTGGTCAGGGACTGCCGTCGGGTCGCGCCGAGCGAGTCGGCCGCCTCGACCGTGGTGTGCGGGACGGAGCGGATGGCGTGCGCGGTGATGCGGATCGCGGGCGGGGCCGCGTAGATCATGGTGGCGATGTTGGCGGAGGCCGGACCGATGAGGAAGAACAGGGTCAGCGGGGCGAGGTAGACGAAGGTCGGCATCGTCTGCATGAAGTCCAGGAAGGGCGTCACGATCCGGTTGAACCGGTCGGACAGCCCCGCCCAGACGCCCAGCGGGATCGCGAACAGCAGCGCCACGAACACCGCGGAGAGGGTGAGCGCCAGGGTGTCCATGCTCTCCTGCCACAGGCCCTGGAGGCCGAGGAAGGTGAACCCGGCCACCGCGAGCAGCGCGACCCGCCAGTTGCCGACGGCCCAGGAGACGAAGCCGACGACGCCGACCACGCCGAGCCAGCCGATCTGCGGGACCGGCCGGTCGCCGGTGGGCTGCGAGATCAGGTCCTGCACGAAGGTCACCACGGAGTCGATGACCAGGCGGATCTCGTTGAAGAAGTACAGGAACAGCGGGTTGGAGTTGCGGTTCGCGCCGATGGAGTCGTTGACGTCGTTGAACCACCGGTGCAGATCGGTGAGGTCGGCCGCGGCCAGCGTGAGGGTCTGCTTGCCGCGCAGTACGGCGAAGAGCAGCAGCCACACGACGAGGATCGCGGCGATCACCATGGACCGGCTGATCCGGCGCTCGGCCTTGACCGGCGGGCTCTCCTCGACCGTCCCGGTCTTCTCGGGTTTCTCCATGACGACGGTCATCACACGCCGCCTTCCTGCCCGGCGACCACCGCGAGGATCTCCTCGTCGCCGACGATGCCGAGCAGCTTGCCGTTCTCGACGACCTTGACCGGCTTGTCGGCCGCGAGCACCGCCCGGGTGGCCTCCTTCACCACGACGTCCGGGCCGAGCTCGGGACCGTCCAGCTCGTCGCCGTCGGCCGGCGGGCGCATGATCCAGCGCAGGGTGAGCACATCGCCGCGCGGTACGTCCTTCACGAACTCCCGTACGTAGTCGTCGGCGGGGGCGCCGACGAGCTCGTCGCCGGTGCCGCACTGGACCATCTTCCCGTCGCGCATGATGAGGATGCGGTCGCCCAGTTTGAGTGCCTCGGAGAGGTCGTGGGTGATGAACACCATGGTCTTGCCGACCTCGTGGTGCAGCCGGATGACCTCGTTCTGCATGTCACGGCGGATGAGCGGGTCGAGGGCGGAGAACGGCTCGTCGAAGAAGAGGACGTCCGGGTCGCCCGCCAACGCCCGTGCCAGGCCCACGCGTTGCTGCATGCCGCCGGAGAGCTGGTCGGGGTAGGAGTTCTCGTAGCCGGCGAGGCCGACGAGTTCGACGACCTCCTGGGCCCGCCTGGTGCGTTCCGCCTTGCCCATGCCGCGGATCTCCAGACCGAACGCCACGTTGTCGACGACGCGGCGGTGGGGCAGCAGACCGAAGTGCTGGAAGACCATGGAGAACTTGCGGCGCCTGAGGTCGCGCAGCCGCTTGTCGTCGGCCTGGCGGATGTCCTCGCCCTCGAAGACGACCTCACCGGCGGTGGGTTCGATCAGCCGGGTCAGACATCGCACCAGGGTGGACTTGCCCGAACCGGACAGGCCCATGACGACGAAGACCTCGCCGGGCGAGACGTCGAAGTGGACGTCGCGCACGGCGGCGGTGCAGCCGGTGCGGTCCATGAGCTCGCGGCGGGTCAGGCCGCACAGCTCCTCGGAGTCCGGGACCTGGTCCGCCTTCGGCCCGAACACCTTCCACAGCCTGCGCACGGAGATGACAGGCGTGGAGCCCGAGTCCTGGGGCGCGCCGCGCCGCTGCGGCACCTCGGTCTGTGTGGTCACGTTCGACCTTCTTTCGGCGTTCAGCCGCTGAACCAGCGCTGCGGCCGGGGGTGGATGTTCTGCCAGATGTGTTTGGGCTCTCGGTACTCGTTCAGACCGGTCGGTCCCAGCTCCCGGCCCACTCCCGAATGCCCGAAGCCACCCCATTCCGCTTGCGGCACATAGGGGTGGTAGTCGTTGATCCACACGGTGCCGTGCCGCAGCCGCCGGGCGACCCGCTGGGCCTTGCCGGCGTCCTGCGTCCACACGGCTCCGGCGAGCCCGTACTCGGTGTCGTTGGCGATGCGTACGGCGTCGTCCTCGCCGGTGAAGCGCTCGACGGTCAGCACCGGCCCGAACGACTCCTCGTGGACGACGCGCATGTCCTGGGTGCACCCGTCGAGGACGGTCGGCGGGTAGAAGTGGCCGTTCGCGAGCGCCGGGTCCTCGGAGCGGGCGCCGCCGCAGCGCAGTACGGCACCCTCGGCGAGGCCCGCGGCGACGTACGCCTCGACCTTCGCCAGGTGCGCCGCGGAGATCAGCGCCCCGGTCTCGGCCTCGGGGTCGAAGGGGCCGCCGAGGCGGATCAGCCGGGCCCGGCGGACGACCTCGTCGACGAACCGGTCGTGCAGGGAGTCCTCGACGATCAGCCGGGCGCCGGCTGAGCAGACCTGCCCGGAGTGCAGGAAGACGGCGGTGAGTGCGAAGTCGACGGCGGTCTCGAAGTCGGCGTCGGCGAAGACGACGTTGGGGTTCTTGCCGCCGAGTTCCAGCGCGACCTTCTTCACGCCCGCGGCGGCGGTGGCCATGATGCGCTTGCCGGTCTCCAGGCCGCCGGTGAAGGAGACCATGTCGACGGCTGGGTGCTCGGAGAGGGGTGCGCCCACCTCGGGGCCGGTGCCCAGGACGAGGTTGGCGGCGCCGGCGGGGAGTCCGGCCTCCTCCAGGGCCTTCATCAGCAGGATCGAGGTGGAGGGGGTGAGCTCGCTGGGCTTGAGGACGATCGTGTTGCCGGCCAGGAGTGCCGGGGCGACCTTCCAACTGGCTTGAAGCAGCGGGTAGTTCCAGGGGGTGATCAGTCCGCAGACCCCGACCGGCTCGTACTCGACGCGGCTGACGGCGTCGTCGCGGCCGGTGTCGATGGCGCGGCCGGCGTCGGTGCCCGCGAGGCCGCCGTAGTAGCGGAAGCAGGAGACGACGTCGGCGATGTCGTACTCGCTCTCCACGAGCCGCTTGCCGGTGTCCAGGGACTCGGCGCGGGCGAACTCCTTGGCGTCGCGCTCCAGGATGTCGGCGGTGCGCAGCAGGACCGCGCCGCGCTCGCGCTCGGGGGTGGACGGCCAGGGTCCGGTGTCGAAGGCGCGGCGGGCGGCCTCGATCGCCGCCTCGGTGTCGGGGCGGGTCCCTTCGGAGACGGTCGCCGCGAGGGTGCCGTCAGCCGGACATCGGATGTCCCGGTGCCCTCCGGCCACCGGGTTCCGCCATTCGCCATCCACATACAGGTCTGCCACGCGCCGAGCCTTTCGATGGAACTTCGTTGCGCATCGTGCACCCGATTGCTTGTGGTGGAACACCCTGGCGAATGTCCGGACAGACGTCAAGTGCTTCGCCGATGACGATTTGGCCATGCGATCACTCGGGCGACCCGGCCCTTGACCGGAAGGGGCGCCGAGCCGACTATGTTGCGTATCGCTCACCCTGTTGTGCAATGCGCACCGACGGAGGCCGCACATGTCCCCTCGACCGCACCCCGGCCGCGAATACGTCCTCACCCTCTCCTGCCCGGACAGCGCCGGACTGGTCCACGCCGTCAGTGGCTTCCTCGTCCGGAACTCCGGCAACATCCTGGAGAGCCAGCAGTTCGACGACCGGCTCCAGGGCCGTTTCTTCATGAGGGTCCACTTCGACGTTTCCGATCCCGACATGGACCTGGAACAACTGCGTTACCGGTTCGGTCCGGTGGCCCAGGCGTACGGGATCGACTGGCGGCTGTTCGACGCCTCGACCCCGACCCGCACCCTGATCATGGTGTCGAAGTTCGGGCACTGCCTGAACGACCTGCTCTTCCGCCGCCGCACCGGCGCCCTCAACATCGAGATCCCCGCGATCGTCTCCAACCACCGGGACTTCGAGAAGCTCGCGGACACCTACGACATCCCCTTCCACCACATCCCGGTGACGAAGGAGACCAAGCCCGAGGCCGAGGCCCGGCTCCTGGAGCTGGTCCGCGACCTGGACATCGACCTGGTCGTCCTGGCGCGCTACATGCAGGTCCTCTCCGACGACCTGTGCAAGGAGCTGGAGGGCCGCGCGATCAACATCCACCACTCCTTCCTCCCCAGCTTCAAGGGCGCCCGCCCCTACGACCAGGCCTACACACGCGGCGTGAAGCTCGTCGGCGCCACCGCGCACTACGTCACCCCGGAACTGGACGAGGGCCAGATCATCGAGCAGGACGTGGTCCGCGTGGACCACTCCCTCGACCCCGGTGACCTCGTCACGGTCGGCCGGGACGTGGAGGCACAGGTGCTCGCGCACGCGGTCAAGTGGCACAGCGAGAGCCGCGTCCTGGTGGACGGCAACCGCACGGTGGTCTTCCGCTGACACCGACACACGAAAGGGGCGGGGCCTGAAGCCCCGCCCCTTTCGTATACGGCTTTCCGGCTCAGCCGTGCTCCCGAAGGAACTCCCCCAGCACGCCGGTGAGTTCCGCGGGAGCGTCCTCCTGTACGAGATGACCGGCGCCGCCGATGGGCTCGAAACGGGCGCCTGGAACGAGGCCGGCGAGTTCCCGGCCCTTCGCGACGGGGATCCAGGTGTCGTCCTCGCCCCAGCAGACCAGCACGGGGAGGTCGATCCCGGGATACCGGCCCTGGATCTCGTCGGTGTGCCGCTGGTCGGCCTGGGCGATCTGCCGGTAGAAGGCCGCCTGCCCGGGACCCTCCAGCCACGGCTCGACGAGCCGGTCGAGGACCGCGGGATGCAGCCCGGGACCGCTCGCGGAGCCGACGTACTCGCGCACCAGGGCGGCGTGCAGGGCGGGCGGCAGTCGCTCGAAGACGTCGGCGTGCTCGCCGACGAGCCGGAAGAACGGGGACCCCCAGGGCGCCAGCGCGACCGGGTCCACCAGGGCGAGGGCCCGGTACCGGGCGCCGTGCAGCAGATGGGCCCGCAGGGCGACGGCGCCGCCGAAGTCGTGGGCGACGACCAGGGGTTCCGTCAGGCCCCAGTGGCCGAGAAGTTCCGTGAAGACGCGGCCCTGGGCGGCCAGGGACACGTCCTGCCCGGTGGCCTTCTCGGAGGTGCCGTAGCCGGGCATGTCCCAGACGTACACCTCGTACCGGCGGGCCAAGGAGCGGGCGACGGCGCGCCAGACGTACGACGAGAAGGGCGTGCCGTGCAGGAGGACGACCGGCGGCCGACCGGGCTCTCCGAGCCGGTCCCAGCGGACGTCGCCCGAGGTGCTGGTGAAGGTGCGGGTCAGTTTCCAGTCCGTCATTCTTCTCCCAGAAGTTCAGCCGCCCAGACGGTCCAGCAGCTCGCGGCGCCAGTTCTCCGTCTCGGCGATCTGGTTGAACGTGAACAGGTGCAGTCCGGCCACCTGGGGCGTCACCTCGGTGCGGGTGAGCAGCCGCTCGGGCGAGTAGCCGCCGGGCGCCGCGAACCGCAGGAACCACGAGGGGTGCTTGGCGAGGAACCGCGTCGACTCCCCCACACCGATCTTCGTCGCCATCGCCATCAGCTTGGCACGGTGCACGGGCCCCGCGACGCCCAGATGGACGGGCAGCGTGATGCCGCGGCGCTGTATACGGGCGAGCCACTCCCCCAGGACCCGTGGATCGAAGCAGAGGTTGCTCACGAGATACGTGGCGTGCTCGCGCTTGTCCCACATCGCCTGGACGGTGATGTCGTCGTGGATGAGGGGATGGCTCTCCGGATAGCCGGTGATGCCGACCCGCGCGAAGGGCCCGCCCAGCTCGCTCAGCCGGCGCAGCACCGGCAGCGCGGCGTCGAAGGAGCCGGCGGGCGGGTCGGCGTCCCCGGCGGGGACGAAGACGTCCTCGACACCCGCCTCGCGGAGCCGGTCGACGACCTCCTTGAGATGCGTGTCGTCCCGCAGCAGCCGCGCGGGCACATGCGGGACGACACGGAAGCCGTGCGCCGCGAGCCGGCCGGTGAGGTCGAGGGTCGGCTCCAGGCCCTTGACCGGCGACGCCGTCACGGTGACGACGACGTCGCCCGGCACATGGGCGAGGACCTTCTCCTCGGTGGCCCTCGCGGGCAGCACCTCGTAGCGGACGCGGTGCAGCAGCGCCCTCAGCGCGGTGGCGTCCAAGAGCTACCCGGCCTGCTGCTCGGCGTCGCGGAGCCGGTAGTACGCGGCCTTCGAGGGCGCGAGCGGCTCCTTGCCGAGGATCAGGTCGGCGGCCTTCTCGGCGATCATCATCACCGGCGCGTAGATGTTGCCGTTGGTGACGTACGGCATCACCGAGGCGTCGACGACGCGCAGGCCCTCGACTCCGTGCACCCGCATGCTGGCCGGGTCGACGACGGCCATCTCGTCCTCGGCGGAGCCCATCTTGCAGGTGCAGGACGGGTGCAGGGCGGTCTCGCCGTCCTTGGCGACCCAGTCGAGGATCTGCTCGTCGGTCTCGACGGCCGGTCCTGGCGAGACCTCCCCGTTGTTGAAGGGGGCGAGGGCGGGCTGGTTGAGGAGCTTGCGGGCCACCCGGATCGCCTCGACCCACTCCCGGCGGTCCTGCTCGGTGGAGAGGTAGTTGAAGCGCAGGGCCGGGTGTTCGCGCGGGTCCTTGCTCTTGATCTTCACCGAGCCGATCGCGTCGGAGTACATGGGGCCCACATGGACCTGGTAGCCGTGTCCGCCGGCGGGCACCGAGCCGTCGTAACGGACCGCGATCGGCAGGAAGTGGAACATCAGGTTGGGGTAGTCGACGTCGTCGTTGCTGCGGGCGAACCCGCCGGCCTCGAAGTGGTTGGTGGCGGCCGGGCCCTTCCGGAACAGCCACTGGAGGCCGATGAAGGGGGCGCGCCACTTCGCCAGGTACGGCTGCATGGAGACGGGCTGCTTGCAGGCGTACTGGATGTACACCTCCAGGTGGTCCTGCATGTTCTCGCCGACGCCCGGCAGGTCGTGCACGACGTCGATGCCGAGGGCGCGCAGTTCCTCCGCGTTGCCGACGCCGGAGAGCTGGAGGAGCTGCGGGGAGTTGATCGCGCCGCCGCACAGGATGACTTCCTTGGCGCGGACCTCCTGGAGGGCGCCCTTCTTGCCGCGCTGGTACTCGACGCCGACGGCCTTCTTGCCCTCGAAGAGGACGCGGGTGACGAGGGCGCGGGTCTTGACCGTCAGGTTGGGCCGCTTGCGGACCGGCTTGATGTACGCCTTGGAGGCCGAAAGCCGCCGCCCGCGGTGGACGTTGCGGTCGAACTTGGCGAAGCCCTCCTGCCGGTAGCCGTTGACGTCGTCGGTGGGGGCGTACCCGGCCTCCTCGGTGGCCTTCTGGAAGGCGGTGAAGAGCGGGTTGGTGGCGGGGCCGCGCTCCAGGACGAGGGGGCCGTCGTGGCCGCGGAACTCGTCGTCCGGGTCGGCCGCCAGACAGTTCTCCATGCGCTTGAAGTACGGCAGACAGTGCGCGTAGTCCCAGGTCTCCATGCCGGGGTCGGCGGCCCAGCGCTCGTAGTCCATGGGGTTGCCGCGCTGGAAGATCATGCCGTTGATGCTGCTGGAGCCGCCGAGCACCTTGCCGCGCGCGTGGTAGATGCGGCGGCCGCCCATGTGGGGCTCGGGCTCCGACTCGTACTTCCAGTCGTAGAACCGGCTGCCGATCGGGTAGGTGAGCGCCGCGGGCATGTGGATGAAGACGTCCCACGGATAGTCCGGTCGGCCGGCCTCCAGGACGAGTACGCGGTGGGCCGGGTCGGCGGAGAGTCTGTTCGCCAGCGCACTGCCGGCCGAACCGCCACCGACGATGACGTAGTCGTACTGCACAGGAGCCATGGTGTCTCGTCTCGCTCGCGCCGTAGATATGCGAGGCATGCTAAACCCGGTAGCGCCATACGCACCAGGTTGCGAACCGCGCAACCTCTAGGGCTTGGTTTCGGCGGTGTTACCCGCGCCCGGGCCGCCACCGCCGGAAAGCTTGTCGATACGTCCTGACAAACCTATTGACTTCACTTCGAGGGCGCCACATAGTACGGGCACTAGAGCGCGCTAGTAACGCGCTCCAGTGAACCGCCAGGGACCCTTCTTCAGCACAGTGAGGTGCGAGGGACATGCACAGAAACCACCGAGCCGCCGCTCTGACCGCCACCGTCCTGGCCTGCGCCCTGTTCGCCGCCGGCTGCTCCAGCGGTTCGGGCGGCAAGAAGTCCGAGGAGGACGGAGCGGCGGTCTCCGCGGGCAAGGCGACCACGCCCCGGATGACGGTCGCCATCGTCACCCACGCCTCGCCCGGCGACACCTTCTGGGACCTGGTCCGCAAGGGCGCCGCGGCCGCCGCCGCCAAGGACAACGTCAAGCTCGTCTACTCCTCCGACCCGAGCGCCGGCGCCCAGGCCACGCTCGTCCAGAACGCCATCGACCAGAAGGTGGACGGCATCGCCCTCACCGCGGCCAAGCCGGACGCCATGAAGGACGTCGTCGCCAAGGCGAAGGCGGCAGGCATCCCCGTCGTCGGCTTCAACTCCGGTGTGAGCGACTGGAAGGAGCTCGGCATGCTCGAATACTTCGGGCAGGACGAGAACATCGCCGGGCAGGCCTTCGGCGAACGCCTCGACCAGCTCGGCGCCAAGCACGCCCTGTGCGTCATCCAGGAACAGGGCCAGGTCGCCCTGGAGGCCCGCTGCGCCGGCCTGAAGAAGGGTTTCAGCGGCAAGACGGACACCCTCTACGTCAACGGCACCGACATGCCGTCCGTGAAGTCCACCATCACCGCCAAGCTCAGCGCCGACCCCTCCATCGACCAGGTCGTCACCCTGGGCGCCCCGATCGCCCTGACCGCCGTCCAGTCGCTGTCCGACGCGGGCAGCAAGGCCAAGGTGGCGACCTTCGACCTCAACAAGGACCTGGTCAAGGCCATCCAGGACGGCACCATCGAGTTCGCCGTCGACCAGCAGCCCTACCTCCAGGGCTACTTGGCGGTCGACTCCCTGTGGCTCTACAGGACCAACGGCAACTTCAGCGGCGGCGGCACCGCCCCTGTCCTGACCGGCCCCGCCTTCATCACCAAGGACAACGTCGACGAGGTGGCCGAGTTCGCCGCGAAGGGCACGCGGTGACGCGCAAGCCCGCAGCACGCCGAACTCCTCCCGGTTCAGGACCAGTTGGGAAACAAACATGACCGTACGTGTAGGTGTCATCGGCGCCGGCTGGATCGGCAAAGAGCACATCAAGCGACTGACCGACACCGTCACCGGCGCCCGGGTCACCGCCGTCACCGACATCGACGCGGCCCGCGCCGAGGAGGCGGCGGCGCCGGTCGGCGCCCGGGTGCTGCCCGACGGTGCCGCCGTGGCCGCGGCGGAGGACGTGGACGCCGTCCTCGTGACCTCCTGGGGTCCCACCCACGCCGAGCACGTGCTCGGCGCGATAGCCGCCGGGAAGCCGGTGTTCTGCGAGAAGCCGCTGGCCACCACCGCCGAGGACTGTCTGCGGATCATCGAGGCGGAGCAGGCGCACGGCCGCCGCCTGGTCCAGGTCGGCTTCATGCGCCGCTACGACGCCGGCTACCGGCAGATGAAGGAGGTCATCGACTCCGGCCGGATCGGCGAGCCGCTGATCGTGCACTGCGCCCACCGCAACCCGACGGTCCCGGCGTCCTACACCTCCCCCATGGCCGCCCTGGACACCGCCGTGCACGAGGTGGACGTACTGCGCTGGCTGCTGGACGACGAGATCGTCTCCACCCAGGTGATCACCCCGCGCCCCACCGGCAAGCGGTTCGAGCACCTCAAGGACCCGCAGATCATGCTGTTCGAGACCGCCAAGGGCGTCCGGATCGATCTGGAGGTCTTCGTCAACTGCCAGTACGGATACGACATCCAGTGCGAGGCCGTCGGTGAGGAGGGCCTGGTCCGGCTGCCCGACCCGGCCGCCGTCGGGGTGCGTACCGCCGCCGCGCACCGCACCGGGGTGCTGACCGACTGGGTGGGCCGCTTCCGGGACGCGTTCGACACCGAGTTCCGGGAGTGGATCGCCGGGATCGCCGCCGGCGAGGAGCCCACCGGGCCCTCCGCCTGGGACGGTTACGCCGCCACCGTCATCACCGCCGCGACCGTCGAGGCCCTGGAGTCGGGCCGCGTCGTCACCACCGACCTCAAGCCCCGTCCCGCCTTCTACGGAGGTGCCGCGTGAAGATCGCCCTCGACCCGTACATGTTCCGCGCCCTGCCGATCGACGACATGGTGCGCACGGTCGCCGAACTCGGCTACGAGTACATCGAGTTGTCGCCCCGCGACGACTTCATGCCGTTCTTCCTGCATCCGCGGGCGGACGACGAGCGGGTCGCGGAGCTCAAGAACTCCCTGCGCGCGCACGGCGTCAAGCTGTCCTCCGTGCTCCCGCTCTACAAGTGGTCGTCCCCCGACGAGACCGAGCGGCAGTCGGCCGTCCGCTACTGGAAGCGGATGATCGAGATCACCTCCGACCTCGAATGCCCGCTGATGAACAGCGAGTTCAACGGCCGCCCCGAGCACGCCGCCGAGAGCGAGGCCGCGTTCTGGCGCTCGCTGGAGGAACTCCTGCCGGTGTTCGAGCGTGAGGGCATCGCTCTGAACCTGGAGGCCCACCCGGACGACTTCTGCGAGGAGAACGCCCCGGCGGTCGACCTGGTCCGCGCGATCAACAAGCCCTGGGTGAACTACCTCTACTGCGCGCCCCACTCCTTCCATCTCTCGGGCGCCGACCCGAGGACGGACATCGCGGCGATGCTGCGCCACGCCGGCGACAGGCTCCAGCACGTCCACATCGCCGACTCCTTCGACCACAAGGGCTCCAGCGGGCTCCGCTACATCCTCAACCCGCCCGGCACCACCGCCCGTGTCCACCAGCACCTGGACATCGGCCAGGGCGAGGTCGACTGGGACGCCTTCTTCGGCACGCTCCGCGAGCTGGACTTCGACGGCGTCGCCACGGCCTGCGTGTTCGCCTGGGAGGAACGCGCGCGGGAGTCCTCGGCGTACATGCTCGACCGCATCACCAAGGAGCTCGTCTCCTAGCGGCCGAACGCCCGGATGCTCGCAGGTAGGGGTCGGAAGTCATCAGATATGGGCATCGGCCCCTACCAGGAGAAAAGCCCTGATCAGAGTCTTGAACGTAAACGCGTTGTACCGTACTACGCGTATAGTTTCACTGTGAGCAACTACAGCCCTGACACAGAAACGTCGAATTCACAGGCCGGCGGAGTGCAGTCGGTGGACCGTGCCATCAGCGTCCTGGAGATCCTCGCCCAGCGCGGCGAGGCGGGCGTGAGCGAGGTCGCGGGTGAGATCGACGTCCACAAGTCCACGGCCTTCCGTCTGCTCGGCGCCCTGGAGGCACGCGGTCTGGTCGAGCAGGCCGGTGAGCGCGGCAAGTACCGGCTCGGCTTCGGGATCGTCCGCCTCGCCGGCGCGGTCACCGGGCGCATCGACATCACCCAGCAGGGCCGTCCCGTCTGCGAGCGCCTCGCCGAGGAGATCGGTGAGACGGTCAACATCGCGGTGATGCAGGAGCACTACGCGATCAACCTGTACCAGGTGCGCGGTCCGGGCGCGGTCACCGCCCACAACTGGGTCGGCCAGCTGACCCCGCTGCACGCCACGTCGAGCGGCAAGATCCTGCTGGCCCACGCACCCGCCAAGGAACGCGCCGCGCTGCTGGCCGCCGGCGGTATGAAGAAGGTCACCCCGCGCACCATCACCGCGAAGACGAAGCTGGAGAAGAATCTCGCCGAGGCGCGGGAGCGGGGCTACGCCTTCACCCTGGAGGAGCTGGAGATCGGGCTGCACGCCATGGCCGCCCCGGTCCGGGACCGGGACGGCGTGGTCATCGCGGCCCTCAGCGCCTCCGGCCCCTCCTACCGGTTCACCGAGGAGCGGCTGCACGAGCTCTCCCCGGTGCTGGTCAAGGGCGCCGAGGAGATCAGCCACCGGATGGGCTATCTGGGCTGAGTCACCCGCCGGAGATTCCGAGGCGCTCGTTCACCCAGTCGTGGAAGGCGCCGATGTGGTGCTCGCTGGGCACCAGCACGCCGCCCTTGGCGTACATACGGGAGCTCATGCCGGGCTGGGTGCGTTCGCAGGCGTCGAAGTCCTGCCGGTTGACCCGGTCGAAGAGCTCCACGGACCGGCTGACGTCCTTGCCGCTCTCGACGACATGCGGCAGATACAGCCAGTCGCACTCGACAACCGTGCGGTCCACGGCCACCGGGTACATCCGGTGGAAGATCACATGGTCGGGCACGAGGTTGATGAACACCTGCGGTTTGACGGTGATCGCGTAATAGCGGCGGTCCTGGTCCTCGGCGACGCCCGGGATGCGGTCGAGGCCCTCCGAGCCGTCGACGGTGAATCCCTGGACGTCCGCGCCGAACTCCGCGCCGTGGCCGACGTAGTACTGGGCGGCGTATCCGTCCGCGAACTCCGGGAGCACCTCGGTGAGTTCGGGGTGGATGGTGGCGCAGTGGTAGCACTCCATGAAGTTCTCGATGATGAGCTTCCAGTTGGCCTGGACGTCATAGACGATCCGCTTGCCGACCGTGAGGTTGTCGATGTCGTAGTGCTCGATGGACTCGACGTCCCCGAGCCGGCCGACGATCTCGCCGATGACGTCCTCCTCGAAGGAGGGCGGGTTCTCCGCGAGGCACACCCACACATAGCCGAGCCATTCGCGTACGGCCACGCTGACCAGGCCGTACTCGGTGCGGCCGACGTCGGGCATCTTGGTGAGGTTGGGGGCGGCGACGAGCTTGCCGTCCAGACCGTAGGTCCAGGCGTGGTAAGGGCATTGGAAGGCGCGCTTGACCTCCCCGGTCTCCTCGGTGCAGAGCTTGGCCCCACGGTGCCGGCAGACATTGAAGTAGGCGCGTATCGAGTGGTCGCGGGCCCGGGTGACGAGGATGGACTCGCGGCCCACGTCGACGGTGCGGAACGCGCCGGGTTTGGCGAGTTCGGAGGCGCGGGCCACGCAGAACCACATGGTCTCGAAGATGCGCTCCTGCTCCTGGGCGAAGATCCCGGGATCCGTGTAGGAGGAGCCGGGGAGGGTGGCGATCAGACTGTCCGGCAGGCTGGTCGAGGTCACGGTGCACTCCTCGGGAGGACGTCGGGGAGGGGGCGTTCACGCGGGGTCGTTCACGCGCCGGGGAGGGCGAGGCCGGACCGCGTTGTGCATGGAGCAACGCTGCGTACCATGTGAAACCGCAGCATGGGATGGCGCCGGGGCGCTGTCAAGACACGGCGGCGAGCTGCTTGCGCAGCCGGGTGAACAGCCGCGGCTGGTTCATCCCGAGCACGGCGACCGGATCCCCGGCCCGCCGGTAGACGGCCAGGACATCGCGGTCGTCCGCGCTGCCCGCCTCGATCGTCACACTGTCCGCGGCGGCCGCGTGACCGGCGAACTGGATCTTCACGCCGTACTGATCGGACCAGAAGTACGGCGGCCTGGGCACCCCTGGTTCCACCGCGCCCCCGGCCAGCAGCGCGGCGACGGCGGCGGCCGGGCGTTCCAGCGCGCCGGTCCAGTGCTCGACCCGGTGATGCCGGCCCGCGCGCGGGTCGTACCAGTTGGCGCAGTCGCCGACGGCGACCACCCCGGCGAGGCTGGTACGGCCGTCCGCGCCGCACTTCACGCCGTTGTCGAGCGCGATGCCGGAGCCCTCCAGCCACTCGACGCACGGCCGTGCGCCCACCCCGACCACCACGATGTCGGCGGGGATGCTGCGCCCGTCCTCCAGCAGGACGGCGTCGACGCGGGTCTCCCCGCTCAGCCCCTTGACGCCGGCCCCGCACAGCAGCCGTACGCCGTGGTCGCCGTGGAGACCGGAGACGACGGCCCCCATGGCCTCGCCGAGCGGCCCCGCGAGCGGGGTCGGGGCGACCTCCACGACGGTGACGTCCAGACCGAGGGTGTACGCCGTGGAGGCGACCTCGGCGCCGATGAAGCCGCCGCCGATCACCACCAGCCGTCCGCCCAGGGCCAGTTCGTCCCGCAGGGCGCGGGCGTCGTCGAGGGTGCGCAGGGTGTGCACCCCGGCAAGGCCCGCGGAGCCGGGCAGGGTGCGGGCGGCGGCGCCGGTCGCGATGACGACACCGTCGGCCTGAACCGCGCTTCCGTCGGTGAGCCGGACGGCGCGCGCGGTGTGGTCGAGTCCGGTGGCGCGGACGCCTAGCAGCCACTCGGCGCCCAGGTCCTCGCCGTCGGTCTCCAGGGCGAGTTCGGCCTCGCCGAGGGTGCCGGCGAGGAACTCCTTGGACAGCGGCGGCCGGTCGTAGGGGCGGTGGAGCTCGTCGCCGATCAGGACCAGCCGACCGTCGTAGCCCTGCTTCCGCAGCGAGCGCGCCGCCGACAGTCCGGCCAGCGAGGCGCCGACCACGGCGACGGTCCTCACGCGGGACCTCCGGCGAGCCGGGCGGCGACGCAGGGCGGCAGATTGGGGGCCTCGGTGGAGACCCGGACATAGATCGTGCCGTCCTCGACGACGACCTCGTGCGTCCGGACCGGAAGCCTGGCGGGCGGGGAGTCGACCGCACCCGTCCGCAGGTCGAACTTCGAAGCATGCAGCGGGCATTCCACCTCGCAGCCCTCCAGCCAGCCGTCGGCGAGCGACGCGTCCTGGTGGGTGCAGGTGTCGTCGATGGCGAAGAGCTCGCCGTCGTCGGTGTGGAACACCGATACCGGCGGATCGATGTCGAGCCGGTGGGCCTCGCCTCGCGGAAGGTCCTCGAGACGGCACGCGGGAATCATCATGACACCTCGGTGCGTATAGCGAAACGGATTGCGATTGACGCAACGCCAGTCTGCGGGCCGCTCCGAACCGTTGTCAAGGCGTCACCGGGCCTCGTTCGCACCGGTGTGCGGACGGCTGTGCGGGCAGCCCGAAGCGCCCGGGCCACCTGCGGAAACAGGCGGAACGGGCGCCATGGGGAGGGCCGTAGGAAAGGTCCTGGCAGAGACCTCAGAAGCCGCGGTCGATCCACTCCGCCAGCTGCGGGGCCTCGGCGGCGACGGTGGTCGTGTCGCCGTGCCCGGTGTGCACGACGGTGTCTCCGGGCAGCGTCAGCAGCCGGTCCCGGATCGACTCGATGATGGTCGGGAAATGGCTGTACGACCTTCCGGTCGCCCCCGGCCCGCCCGCGAACAGCGTGTCGCCGCTGAACAGGGCCGTCAGCGCCGGCGCGTACAGGCAGACCGCGCCGGGGGCATGGCCTGGCGTGTGCAGCACGGTCAGTTCCACGCCCGCCACCACGATCCCCTGGCCGTCGGCCAGTTCGGCGTCCGGGGCCCGGTCGGGATGGGTCTGCTTCCACAGCGGCAGGTCGTCCGGATGGAGGAGGACCGGGGCGCCGGTGCGGGCCGCGAGGGCGGGGGCGGCGTCGATGTGGTCGTTGTGCGCGTGGGTGCACACGATGGCGCGCACGGCACGGTCGCCGACGGCCTCGGCGATGGCGTCGGCGTCATGGGCGGCGTCGATGACGATCACCTCGGTGTCGTCGCCGACGATCCACACGTTGTTGTCGACGTCCCAGGTGCCGCCGTCGAGGCTGAACTGCCCGGAGGTGACGAGGTGTTCGACACGGGCGGCCATCAGAGGATCACCACCGAGCGCAGCACGTCGCCGTGGTGCATCCGCTCGAAGGCCTTCTCCACCTCGTCCAGCGCGATGGTCTCGGTGACGAAGGCGTCCAGGTCGAGCCGGCCCTGGAGATAGAGGTCGATGAGCATCGGGAAGTCCCGGGAGGGCAGGCAGTCGCCGTACCAGGAGGACTTCAGGGAGCCGCCGCGCCCGAAGACGTCGAGGAGCGGCAGTTCCAGCTTCATGTCCGGCGTGGGCACACCGACCAGCACGACGGTCCCGGCGAGGTCGCGGGCGTAGAAGGCCTGCTGGTACGTCTCCGGGCGGCCGACCGCCTCGATGACGACGTCGGCGCCGAAGCCGCCGGTCAGTTCGCGGATCGCCTCGACCGCGTCCGTCTCCTTGGAGTTGACGGTGTGGGTCGCGCCCAGCTTGCGGGCGGTCTCCAGCTTCCGGTCGTCGATGTCCACGGCGATGATCTTCGCGGCGCCCGCCAGCTGGGAGCCGACGACGGCCGCGTCGCCGACCCCGCCGCAGCCGAGGACGGCCACGGTGTCACCACGGCCGACGTTGCCGGTGTTGATGGCGGCACCGATGCCCGCCATCACCCCGCAGCCCAGCAGCCCGGCGGCGGCCGCGGAGGCGGCCCGGTCGACCTTGGTGCACTGTCCGGCCGCGACCAGCGTCTTCTCCGCGAACGCGCCGATGCCCAGCGCCGGGGCGAGTTCGGTGCCGTCGAGCAGGGTCATCCTCTGCGTGGCGTTGTGGGTGTTGAAGCAGTACCACGGGCGCCCGCGCAGACAGGCGCGGCAGTTCCCGCACACGGCACGCCAGTTGAGGATGACGAAGTCGCCGGGGGCGACGTCGGTGACGCCCTCCCCCACCGACTCCACCACACCGGCGGCCTCGTGCCCCAGCAGGAACGGGAAGTCGTCGTTGATGCCGCCCTCGCGATAGTGCAGGTCCGTGTGGCAGACCCCGCACGCCTCGACCTTCACCAGCGCTTCCCCCGGACCCGGGTCGGGCACGATGATCGTCTCCAGGCTGACGGGGGCGCCCTTGCCCCGCGCGACGACTCCACGGACCTGGTGCGACATGGCCACTCCTCGACTGGTCGGGACGCGAATCAGATGTTGCTCATTACGGCACGCATCTCATGTGTCGCAACACAGCATCGTGGAGTGCAGACCCTTGGTCAAGCAGTGTGCCGGTGGCTCGCGCGCTCCTCTCAGTGACAGTGGCCGTGCCGCCCGAGCGTCTCCACCGGGGTCGCGCCGGGGCGGGACCACTGCGGTGTGGGGCGGCCGGTCGGCCCCCAGGTGGGATTCCCGTCCGCGTCCATGCGCCAGGACCAGCAGGCGCCCTGCCCCTTGGGCCAGCCCTCGGGGTTGTCCTCCCAGGTCTCGCCCCGGCCGTACGGCGTCATGTCGAGCAGGCCCATGGAGCTGTTGACCCGCTCGTTGCCGCGGCCCGTCGTGGAGTAGGTGAGGAACACGCGGTCGCCGTCGCGCAGATAGCTGGTCAGGAAGCCCATGTCGCCGCCGGCCGGTCCGGCCACGTCCCGCACCGAGTACCAGGGCTGGGTGTACCCCATGAACGCGACGAAGGGCGCCACCTCCTCCCACGGCCCGGTGGTCAGGACCGCGAACGACACGCCGCGAGCGTTGAGGTAGACGGCGTCGTCCAGGTGCCAGGCGGTCGTGGTGCAGCCCTCGCACTGCCCCTGGTGCGGCGCCCCGTCGTACCACATGTGCTTGTAGACGACGAGTTCCTCGCGCCCCTGGAACAGCTCCAGGAACGGGACCGGGCCCTCGGCCCCGACGATCTCGACCGTCCCGTCGAACTCCACCATCGGCAGTCGGCGCCGGGCCGCGGCGATGGCGTCGCCCTCGCGGGTGTGGGCCTTCTCGCGGACCAGGAGCTCATCACGGGCGGCCTGCCAGGTGGCCAGGTCGACGACGGCCGGGCGGCCGGGCAGTTCGGGGGTCGGGGCGTCGGGTGCGGTCGGCATGGGGTCCTCCGGGATGACGGGTGACGGGTGTCAGGTGACGGATCGGGTGACGGGGGCGTCGTACGACGGCCCCCGGCCGTCACCGGAGCAGACTCCCGGACCCGCCGGAACTCATCGGCGCGCGGTGCGGTCCTTTCCCAGGCGCAGTACGGGGACCACGTTCAGGAGCAGACCGACGACCGCGACACCGGTGACCAGGTCCAGCCCGGGGCGGTAGGCGGCGAAGTCGGCGCCGCTCCCGCCAGCTCCGGAGAGCACCGCGGTGAGGACGGCGAGGACGAGCGCGGCGCCGACCTGCCCCGAGGTCTGCACCAGGCCGGAGGCGAGGCCCTGTTCGGAGTCGTCGATGCCCTCGGTGGCCTGGGACATGATCGCGCTGTAGCCGAACGCGAAGCCGCCGCCGAGCAGGATCAGGGACGGGAACATGGCGAGCGGGTAGGGGGGTGCGGACCCGGCCGTGGCCAGGAACCAGACGTAGCCGAGGGTCAGCGAGGTCATCGAGACGACGATCAGCGGCGCGGTTCCGAAGCGGGTGACGAGTCTTCCGGTGAGCGGCGAGCCGACGGCCACGATCAGGCCGACCGGGAGCAGCGCGAACGCCATGCGCAGGGGCGACCAGCCGAGTCCGTCCTGGAGGAACAGCGTCATCATGAACTGGAAGCTGAGGTAGGAGCCCATCAGCGCGACGATGCTGAGGTTGGCCCGGACCGTGGTGGCCTTGCGCAGGATGCCGAAGCGGACGAGCGGGTGCCGGACCCGCTTCTCGATCAGCACGAAGGCGAGCAGCAGCACGAGGGCGACCCCGAAGGCGGCCAGTGTCGCCGCCGACGTCCAGCCGGTCTGAGGTGCGGTCACCACGGCGTACACGGCGAGCAGCATCCCGGCGGTGAGGGTGACCGCTCCGGCCGGATCCTGGCCGCCGGTCCCGGCGGGACGGTCGCGCGGGATCAGGACCAGGCCGACGACCAGCGCGAGCAGGGCGAGCGGGACCGGCATCAGGAAGGTCCAGCGCCAGCCGAACCCGGTGAGCAGTCCGCCCAGGATCAGGCCCGAGGAGTAGCCGAGGGCGCCGAAGAGGCTGAAGACGGACAGGGCCCTGTTGCGCTGCGGGCCCTCGGGGAAGGTCGTGGTGAGGATGGACAGTCCGGCGGGCGCGGTGAAGGCGGCGGCCACGCCCTTGACGAAGCGGGTGGCGATCAGCAGCGTGCCGTCGTCGACGAGGCCGCCGAGCAGGGAGGCAGCGGCGAACACGGCCAGCGCGATCAGGAAGACCCGGCGACGGCCGAGCAGGTCCGCGGTACGGCCGCCGAGCAGCATCAGCCCGCCGTAGCCGAGGACATAACCGTTGATGATCCACTGGAGCGAGCCGGTGGCCAGGCCGAGGTCGTGGCCGATGGAGGGCAGGGCGATGCCGACCATGGAGACGTCGAGGCCGTCCAGGAACAGGACGAGGCACAGCACGGCGAGGACGGCCCAGAGGCGGGCGCTCCAACGGGGTTCGGGGGCGGAGGGCAGCGTCGCGGGGCGGGGCTGGGTCAGGGACATGGGGAGGTGGATCTCTTTCCTGGCGGAGGAGAAGAAGGAGAGGGAGGAGAAGGAGGCGACCGGGGGTGGCTGCGGGTGCGCGGTCGGGCTCGTGACGAGCGTGCCAGGAGGGCCGTACGGGAAAAAGGGGAGAGCCTTCTCCTGGGCGCGGGGCGCGTAGGAGGAAAGGCTCCCCCCTCTGAAGGGAATATCCACGGGCGGTCAGGCGGAGCTGCTGCTCCGGGCCTCGTGGCTGGGGTCCGCCGCCCAGGAGGCCAGCATGCGCAGGCTGTCGTGGGTGGGGGTGCCGGCTTCGGCGGTCCAGACGATGATCTGGAGGTCGGTGTCGGCGGCCCAGGTGACGGCGTTCCAGTCGAGGTGGAGGTCGCCGACGACGGGGTGGCGCAGATGCTTGGTGCCGGTGTCGCGGACGGCGACGTTGTGGGCGCCCCACCACTGGCGGAACTGGTCGTCGCGGACGGAGAGTTCACCGACCAGAGCGGCGAGTTGAGCGTCCCCGGGGTTGTTGGTGTTGTGCATCCGCAGCTGGGCGATGGCGAGCCGGGTGACGCCCTCCCAGTCCGCGTAGAGCTCGCGCATCGTGGGGTCGGTGATGAGCAGCCTTATGTAGTAGCGCTGCTTCTCGGGGATCTTCCCGAAGTCGGTGACCAGGGCGGCGCCCATGGTGTTCCAGGCGACGATCTCGGTGCGCGGCCCGATCACGAAGGCGGGGGTGTGCGCCATGTCGTCGATCATGCGCTGGAGCTGCGTCTGCACCTTGGGGCGGGGTCGGCGCCGGGGCGGCCGGAACTCCTCCTTGGCCGCGAGCTCGTACAGGTAGGCGCGCTGGTCCTCGTCCAGGTTCAGCACCCGGGCCAGGGACTCCAGGACGGACGGCGAGGGCTGGATACGGCCCTGTTCCAGGCGGGCGTAGTAGTCGGTGCTGATGGCCGCCAGTACGGCGACCTCCTCTCGGCGCAGACCCGCGACGCGCCGCTGGCCGCCGTCGGGCAGTCCGACGGCGGCCGGGTTCAGTTCGGCGCGCCGCGCCTTCAGGAATTCCCCCAGATCATGGCGGTGAGGATCGCGGTTCATGACCTCACCTTGGCATCGCGGGGCCGGGTTGTCAGGGGGAGAGTTCTGTCCCTGGAAGTGCACGGTCGCGCCGCCGGTACAGTCGCGCCGCCGATTCAGCGGACGCGGCTCCACTTCCCGTGGAGCTGGACGAACTCGCCGCCGATGACCGAGCTGGCCATGCAGGTGCCCTCGGTGTAGTCCTCGATGTGGGTGACGTGGTCACCGGCGTCGGGCTCGGTCCAGCGGACGATGAACAGGCCGTCGCGGAGCTGGGTGGTGGTGTACTCCATCGTCTGCTTGCGGCCCGCGATGGCACCGCCCGTCACCTCGAAGCTGACCTGGGTCGCCGAGTCGAAGGTGATCTCGACCGTGAAGTGGCCGAGCGGAGTGTCGGGACCGAGGTCCGCGAGCCAGGTCTGGCCGACGCTGGGGAGGGTGGCGTTGCTGTCCATGGGTGTTACCTCGTTCTGTGAGTGAGGGTGTGGGGTGGGGTGTCAGCCCAGTGCCTTGACGACTTCCCGGGCGAGCGGGACGGCCGAGGCCGGGTTCTGGCCGGTGATGAGGGTGCGGTCCAGCTCCAGGTGGGGCGCGAAGTTCTCCTCGCCCTTGCGGTAGTCCGCGCCGACGTCGGCGACGAGACGGTCCTGGAGCAGCCACTTCGCGCGGTCGGCGAGGCCGTTCTGGATCTCCTCGGCGTTGGACAGGCCGGTGAGGCGGTAGCCGGAGAACGGGGACTTGCCGTCGGTGTCCACGGTGGACAGGAGTACGGCGGGGCCGTGGCAGACCAGCGAGACGATCTTGCCGGAGGCGAGCCAGTCGCCGAGCAGCTTTCCGGCCGCCGGGTCGTCGGAGAGATCCTCCATCGGACCCCAGCCGCCGGGCACGAACACCGCGTCGTAGTCGTCGATGTCGACGTCCTCGATGCGGATCGGGTCCGCCAGTTCGGTGGCCTCCTTCAGCGCGGTCCGCATCCTCTCGGCACCCTCCTCGCCGCCGTTGAAGTCCGGGGTGAGGCTGAGCGCGTCGGCGGTGGGCGGGACGCCGCCCGGGGTGGCCGCGGCGATCTCGTGGCCGGCCTCCTTGAAGACGCCGTACGGGCCGATGGCCTCCTCGGCCCAGAAGCCGGCCGGCTGCTCGAACCCGTCGGCCAGGGTCCAGTGGTCGGCGGCGGTGATGAGGAAGAGGATCTTCGCCATGGTGTTCTCCCTGAGGGGGGTCAGTTGTTCGCGGCCAGCTGGACGACGTGGCTGTCGGCGGCCTGCACGAGGTGGGTGAGCTTGCCGCCGCTCACCGTCCACAGGTGGATGAAGCGGGCGTCCGACTCCGCGCCGGACTTGGACACCGCGTGGCAGTGGCCGCGTACGAAGACGTGGTCGCCGTCGGCGTCGTAGAACTCCTCGGCGACCGCGCCGAAAGAGGTGAAGCGGGGCGCCAGGCGGCCGAAGGAATCGCCGCCGGCGCCGGCCCAGGTCTTGTAGACACCGCCGTAGGGGAAGCCGAGGGCGAGGTTCGGGGAATCGGACATGACGGTGCTCCTTACTGTGGGTGAGATGCAGCGCTCAAGCGCAGGAGGCTCAGGCGGCGAGCGCGGCGCGGCCCGCGCGGAAGAACGCGGTCTGCCGCGCGACCCGGGCTCCGAGTCCCTCGGCGGTGGCGATGTCGGACGTGTGGACCGCCTCCGGACCGGCGTCGGTCGGGGTCTGCGCGCCCGCGCCGACGAAGTAGCCCAGACGGTTGATGTCGTCCTCGCTGCCCTGGGTGGAGGCCCAGCCCGGCTGCACGCCGAGGCTGACCCAGTGCATGCCGTGCTGGGCGGCCATCGTGAAGAAGTAGCCCAGGGTCGAGGACTTGTCGCCGTTCTTGGCACCGGAGTTGGTGAAACCGGCGGCGATCTTGTCGACCCAGCTCTGGGTGAACCAGCGCTTGCTGCTGGCCTCGGCGAAGGAGTGGAAGGCGGCGGACGCGGTGCCCATGTAGGTGGGGGCACCGAAGATGATCGCGTCGGCGCCGTCCAGCTGCGCCCACTGCTCGTCGGTGATCGTGTCCACGGGGATCGAGATCACCTCGGCACCGGCTTCGGCGGCGCCGCGTGCCACGGCCTCGGCTATGACGGCGGTGTGGCCGTAACCGGAATGGAAAGCGATGGCGACGGTGGGCCGGGAGGTGGCGGACATAGGGAAATCGCTCCTGGAAAAGGTTCCTGTGAATCCTGCTCCTGCAGCATGGCACGGAATTCATCGACAAAGGTAGGAAGGATTTGTCCCTGGGAATCAGCAATCCCATTCAAGGATTCCCGGCGTCCCGGAATCACGAATTTCCTCAGTTCGCGGTCGCCCGCCACTCGGCTGGGTAGGAGGGTTTTGTCCCTGGATACCTCACACCCGGGGTGGAATTATCCTGGGTACGGCCCTTTCAGGGAATTCCCTTCATTCGCGCGCTGAACCACAGGAGACAACCACTGTGCTCGGTCTGGAACTCGTCGTGGTCCTCGGCGTGGCCGTCCTCGTGGGCAATGTCGTCGGACAGCGCTTCGGCATCGCCCCGCCCGTCGTCCTGCTGGTGACGGGGGTGCTGCTGGGGTTCGTGCCGGCGGTCCGGAACGCCCAACTGCCCCCGGAGGTCGTGCTGTTGCTCTTCCTTCCGGTGCTGCTGTACTGGGAGAGCCTGACCACGTCCCTCCGGGAGATCCGCACCAACCTGCGCGGCATCGTGCAGTTGAGCACCGTCCTGGTGATCCTCACGGCCTGGGCCGTCGCCGCGACCGGGCACGCCCTCGGGCTGCCGTGGGGCCCGGCGTGGGTGCTCGGCGCGGCCCTGGCGCCCACCGACGCGACGGCGGTCGGCGTCCTGGCCCGCGCCCTGCCGCGCCGCCAGGTCACCATCCTGCGCGCGGAGAGCCTGGTCAACGACGGCACGGCCCTGGTCGTCTACGGTCTCGCCGTCGGCATCACGGTCGGCGAGGAGCACCTGAGCGTCCCGCACGTCGGCGGACTCTTCCTGCTCGCCTACGGCGGTGGCGCGGCCGTAGGTGTCGCGGTCGCGTGGGTCAACATGAACCTGCGCCGCCGCCTGACCGACCCCCTGCTCGGCAACCTCGTGATGATCCTCGCGCCCTTCACGGCGTATCTGCTCGCCGAGCTGATCGAGGCGTCCGGCGTCCTCGCGGTGGTCGTGAGCGGTCTGATCATGTCCCAGGTCGCCCCGAGGATCATCCCGGCCGGGCACCGCACCCAGGCACTGGCGTTCTGGCCGCTGGCCACCTTCCTCATCAACGGGGCGCTGTTCGTCCTGGTCGGGGTGGAACTCCAGTACGCGGTCCGCGACCTGGGCCGCGCCGACCTCCGGGACGCACTCATCGCGGTGGGCGTCATCTGCGTGGTCCTCGTAGCCGTACGCCTCGCGTTCCTCTACGCCTCCACGTACCTGATCCGCGCCCTCGACCGCAGCCCCCGCCAGCGCACGCTCCGGGTCGGCCATCGCACCCGCGTCGTCAACGGCCTGGCCGGGTTCCGGGGCGCGGTCTCCCTCGCGATGGTGCTGTCGGTGCCGCAGACCCTCGACTCGGGCGAGGCGTTCCCCGACCGCAGCTTCATCGTCTTCGTCACCTCGGGCGTCATCCTCGTGACGCTCGTGGCGCAGGGACTGCTGCTGCCGGTGGCGGCGCGCTGGGCGAAGCTCCCGCCCGACACCTCTGTCGACGAGGAGCACGACCTCGCCGAGACCACCGCCGTCGAGGAGGCGATCAAGGCGATGCCCCGGCTGGCCGCCGAGCTGCGCACCGATCCGAAGATCGTCGAATGGCTCCGTCAGGAGTACGAGGCCACCCTCGCGTCGGTCCGGGCCAGAAGCGCGGGCGCCCACGACGACCCGGCCGTCGTCCAGCACCAGGACTACCTGGCCCTGCGCCTGGCCCTCATCGCCGACAAGCGCGCCACCGTCGTCCGGCTCCGCGACGAACGCCGGATCGACGACACCGTACTGCGCCGCCTGCAGGCCGCTCTCGACAGCGAGGAGGTCCGGCTGTCGGGGGGCGCGGCGGTCGAATGACCCGTCCCCTGCTCCGGGGCGCACAGCATTCGGCCCGGAGGCATTCGGCTCGGATTCGGCCCCCTCTCAACAGGCCTTTCGCCGATCCCCTTCCGTGAGGCGGAAGCGGTGTTGCGGTGCGGCGGCGCCCTTCCGGACGATGCCAGCACAGCAGACAGACGGGAGCCGCAACGATGCCGCACACCACCGCATTCGCCAAAAATCAGTGGTACGTCGCCGCCTACAGCCATGAGGTCGGGCGCGAGGAGCTGCTCGGGCGGACCATCCTCGGGGAACCGCTCGTCTTCTACCGGACGGAGGAGGACGGGACGCCCGTCGCGCTGGCCGACCGCTGTGTGCACCGGCGGTTCCCGCTGCACGAGAAGCCGAGCCGGCTCGACGGTGACCGGATCGTGTGCGGGTACCACGGGTTCACGTACGACACGACGGGCACGTGTGTGTATGTGCCGGGACAGAAACGCGTACCGCGGACGGCCCGGGTCGCCTCGTACCCGATCGTCGAGCAGGACTCCCTGATCTGGGTGTGGATCGGCGACCCGGCCCTCGCCGACGCCGGCACCATCCCGCGGGCCCGGCACCTGGACTCCCCCGGCTGGACGACCGTACGCGGGATGGAGCCCATCGACGCCGACTACGGGCTGCTCGTCGACAACCTGCTCGACCTGTCCCACGAGACGTATCTGCACGGCGGATACATAGGCACCCCCGAGGTCGCGGAGACGCCGATCACGACCGAGGTCGACGAGGGCGCGGGGATCGTACGGGTCAGCCGGCACATGGACGACGCCGAGTGCCCGCCGTTCTACGCCAAGTCGACCGGGATCGAGGGGCGGATCACCCGCTGGCAGGACATCGAGTACCACGCGCCCTGCCTCTACCTGCTGCACAGCCGGGTCGCCCCCGTCGGGGTGGTGCCCGAGGCGGACGGCAGTGACCCAGGCGGCTTCCACACCGAGGTGACGTACGCGATCACGCCGTCCTCCGACGGGAAGGTGTACGACTTCTGGATGGTCTCGCGGGACTGGGCGACCGAGGACGACGAGGTCACCGGGTTCCTGCGGAAGAACAACCACACCGTGGTCATGCAGGACGTGGACGCGCTCAACCTGCTCCAGCGGACGCTCGGTACCGAGCGGACGGGGTACCAGGAGCTGAGCATCAACATCGACACCGGCGGTCTGGCCGCCCGCCGTATCCTCGCCCGGCTGGTCGAGGAGGGCGACAAGCCCGTGGAGAAGGTGCTGTGAGCAACACCCCGACCGGCGAGATCTACCGCATCGACTGGCTGCCCGGCACGGATGTGCTGCACGGCACCTGTCACTGCGGCCGCGAGCACACCTCGCAGGACCCGATCGAGATGTGGGAGTGGATGCTCGCCCACCCGCAGGGACACGAGCCGCGAGGAAACAGTTCATGAGCAGTGAGGTGTACGAGGCCGAACTCGTCGTCGGTCAGCGGGAGTTCGCCGCCGACGGGGTGCTCGCCCTCACCCTGCGCCACCCCGTCGGCGAACCGCTTCCGGCCTGGGAGCCCGGCGCCCACATCGACGTCGTGCTCGGTCCCGGCCTGGAGCGCCAGTACTCGCTGTGCGGCGACCCGGCCGACCGCGCCGCCTGGCGGATCGCCGTGCTGCGCGAACCGGACGGGCGCGGCGGATCCGCCCATGTGCACGAGCAGTTGGGGCAGGGCGACAAGGTCCGGGTGCGCGGGCCGCGCAACCACTTCGCCCTCAGGTCCGCGCCCCGCTACCGGTTCATCGCGGGCGGCATCGGCATCACCCCGATCCTGCCGATGCTCGCGGCGGCCGAGGCACAGGGCGCGGAGTGGACCTTGCTCTACGGCGGGCGGACTCGCGACTCCATCGCCTTCACGGAGGAGTTGAGCCGGTACGGCGACCGCGTCACCGTCGCTCCGCAGGACGAGACCGGGCTGCTCGACCTGGCGTCGGTGCTGGACGACGTTCCCGAGGGCACGCTCGTCTACTGCTGCGGCCCCGGGCCGCTGCTGGACGCGGTGGAGGCGCGCTGCCCGGCGCCGGGTGTGCTGCACATGGAGCGGTTCACGCCGAAGGAGCAGGAGACCGGCGAGAACAGCGCGTTCGAGGTCGAGCTGGCGCAGAGCGGTACGACGGTGACCGTGCCGGCGGACGTCTCCGTGCTGGACGCGGTGCGCGGCGCCGGCGTCGAGGTGCTGTTCTCGTGCACCGAGGGCACCTGCGGGACCTGCGAGACGGATGTCCTCGAAGGCACCCCGGACCACCGGGACTCGGTGCTCACGGACGAGGAGCGGGCGGCCGGGGAGACGATGATGATCTGTGTGTCCCGGTGTCGGGGGAAGCGGCTCGTCCTCGACCTGTAGCCATCCGCAGGTCCCGTTCGATCCCGGCGACCGTGTCCAGCAGATGCGGCAGCAGATCGCGCCGCACCGACGCCAGGGTGTTGCGGCTGGCGTGCACCGGGATGTTCACCGCCGCCACCACCTCGCCGCCCCGGTCCCGCACCGGGGCGGCGAGCGAGCGCAGCCCCTCCTCCAACTCCTGGTCCACGACGGCGTATCCGCGCGCCCGCACCTTCTCCAGCTCGGCCCGCAGCAGGTCCGCGTCGGTGATCGTGCGCGGGGTCAGCGGCCGCAGCTCGATGCGCGAGATGCGCAACTCCCTCTCCTCCTCCGGCAGATGGGCGAGGATCACCCGGCCCACCGATGTGACGTACGCCGGGAAGCGGGTCCCGACCGTGATCGCCGCCGTCATGATGCGGCGCGCGGGCACCCGTGCCACGTACACGATGTCGTCGCCGTCGAGCACGCACAGGGACGACGACTCCCTTGTACGGTCCACCAGTTGCTCCAGATGCGGCTCGGCGATCTGGGCCAGGGAGAAGCCGGCGAGGTAGGAGTAGCCGAGTTCCAGCACGCGGGGCGTGAGCCGGAACGCGCGGCCGTCGGCGTGGACGTATCCGAGATCGACCAGGGTCAGCAGAAAGCGGCGGGCGGCCGCTCGGGTCAGTCCGCAGGTGCGGGCGACCTCACTGAGCGTCAGTTCCGGGTGCTCCGCGTCGAACGCGCGGATCACGGCGAGGCCCCGCTCGAAGGAGCGGACGAAATGCGGGGCGCGGGCTGCTGCAGGCATCGACGCCTCCAGACTGTCAACAATATTGTTAGCCGAGGGCATTGACCGCGGCGAGCAAAAACTCTACCTTTCGCGCTGTGCACCAACGTGCGCTCTGCGCACACCTGTCGGAACAATGAAGTCTGCGCAGGAGGAGCCATGCGTCGTCTGCTCGCCGCTCTAGCGGCCGGAGCATTCCTGGTCACCGTGTCGGCCTGTGGCTCGTCCGGGGACTCCAGCTCGTCGGACAAGGCGTCGTCGTCCGACGGCACCACCAAGGTCAAAGTCGGTGTCATCCCGATCGTCGACGTCGCCCCGCTGTATCTGGGGCAGTCGAAGGGCATCTTCAAGAAGCACGGCCTGGAACTGGAGATGTCGCTCGCGCAGGGCGGCGCGGCCATCGTGCCCGCCGTCGCCAGCGGCCAGTACCAGTTCGGGTTCTCCAACTCGACCTCGCTGATGATCGCCCAGTCCAACAGCGTGCCGGTGAAGGTCGTCACCAACGGCATCGCCTCAACCGGCGTACAGGGCAAGGACTTCGGGGCGCTCGTCGTGAAGGGCGACAGCTCGATCAAGTCGGCCGGTCAGCTGGAGGGCAAGAAGGTCGCGATCAACACCCTGAAGAACATCAACGAGACCGCGGTGCGCGAGTCGGTGCGCAAGGCGGGCGGCGACCCGGACAAGGTGAAGTTCGTGGAGCTCGCCTTCGACCAGATGCCGGCCGCCCTCGACGGCGGGCAGATCGACGCGGCGATGGTCGTGGAGCCGGCGCTGGCCACGGTGAAGAGCCAGGGCGGCAAGGAGATCGCCTCCCCGCTGGTCGACGTCGCGCCGAACCTCACCGTCGCCATGTACTTCACCTCGACCTCGTACGAGCAGCAACACCCGGACGTGGTCAAGAAGTTCAAGGAGGCCGCCGCCGAGTCCCTCGCCTACGCGGACGCCCACCCGGACGAGGCCCGCCAGATCGTCACCACGTACACCAAGATCCCGGCGGCCGTGCTCGCGAAGGTGACCCTCCCGGCCTGGCCGGCCGAACCGGACCGGGCCTCCCTCGACGCGCTGGAGAAGCTCGGCCAGGAGGACGGCCTCTTCAAGACCGAGCCCGACCTGGACAAGCTGCTGCCGTGAAAGGACTCAACTTCGCACTCGGTGCGGCCGGGCTCGCGGCCTTCCTCGCCCTCGGCGAGGCGGTGCCGCGGCTCGGCCTCGTCAAAGAGGCCTACTTCCCGCCCACCACCCGCATCGCCGACGCCCTCGGCAGCGAACTCTCCGACAGCGCCTTCTGGTCGGCGCTCGGCGACACCCTCACCGGCTGGGCGGTGGGCCTGGCGATCGCGTCGACGGCGGGCATCGTCATCGGCGTCACCATCGCCGTCGTGCCCTATCTGCGCGAGGCGACGGCCTCCACGATCGAGTTCCTGCGCCCGATCCCGTCCGTCGCCCTGATCCCGCTCGCGGTCCTGCTGTACGGCACGGAACTGAAGTCGGTGCTGCTGCTCGTCGTCTACGCCTCGTTCTGGCAGGTACTGATCCAGGTCCTGTACGGCGTCCAGGACGTCGACCCGGTCGCCGAGGAGACGGCACGCTCGTACGGTCTCGGCACCTGGGCCCGGGTCCGCCATGTCCTGTGGCCCACCGCGCTGCCGTACGTCATGACCGGCATCCGGCTGGCCGCGGCCGTCGCCCTGATCCTCGCCATCACCGCCGAACTCGTCATCGGCGCACCGGGGTTGGGCGCCAGGATCGCGGTCGCGCAGAACTCGCAGGCGGTCCCCGACATGTACGCGCTGATCGTAGTGACCGGTGTACTGGGGCTGCTCATCAACGTGGGCGCGCGTACCGTGGAGCGGCGGGCCCTGGCTTGGCACCAGTCGGTGCGCGGGGAGGTGGCGGTGTGAAGGGCGGCTTGAAGGGCGTTGCGCTGCGGGTCTTCTTCGTACTCGCGCTGCCCTTGCTGCTGCTGGCAGGCTGGTGGTTCGCGTCCGACGGCAGCACGAACGTGTTCTGGCCGCCCTTGCGCACCACCCTCAAGACCTTCCCGGACGTCTGGACGGGCCAGCGACTCAAGGACGACGTACTGCCCAGCCTGATACGCCTGTTGGCGGGTTACGCGATCGCCGCCGCCGTGGGCGTCGCGCTCGGCACGGTCATCGGCTCCTACCGGCGGGTGCGGGCGGTGTGCGAGCCGGTCCTGGAGTTCCTGCGGGCGGTGCCGCCGCCGGTCCTCGTGCCGGTCATCATGCTGTTCGCCGGCATCGACGACACCATGAAGATCGTCGTGATCGCGAGCGGCTGCGTCTGGCCGATCCTGCTCAACACGGTCGAGGGGGTCCGCGCGGTGGACTCCGTGATGGCGGAGACGGCCCGCTCGTACGGCATCACGGGCCTGGCGCGGCTCAAGGACGTGGTGCTGCGCTCGGCGAGCCCGCAGATCTTCGCGGGCCTGCGCCAGGCCCTGTCGATCGGCATCATCCTCATGGTCATCAGCGAGATGTTCGCGGCCAGCGACGGCCTCGGCTTCACCGTCGTGCAGTTCCAGCGCAGTTTCGCGATCCCCGAGATGTGGACCGGGATCCTCGTCCTCGGTCTGCTCGGCTTCCTGCTCTCCGTCGTCTTCCAGCTCGTGGAGCGACGGGTGCTCGGCTGGTACCACGGTCTGCGGGCCTCGACCCGGCGGTCCCCGTGACGCTCACGAAAGGGCGGTCCATGCTCGACGTACACGGCCTGAAGAAGGTCTACGAGGGGTCCGGGCGCCGTGTGGAGGCGGTCCGCGACCTCACCTTCACCGTCGAGGCGGGCGAACTCGTCTGTCTCGTGGGCCCGTCGGGCTGCGGCAAGACGACCCTGCTGAAGTGCATGGGCGGCCTCCTCGCACCGACCGACGGCGAAGTCCTGCTGTCGGGGAAGAAGGTGAACGGCCCGCCGCCCGGGATGGCGTTCGTGTTCCAGGAGTACGGACGCAGCCTGTTCCCCTGGAAGCGGGTCGGCGAGAACGTCGAACTCCCGCTGAAGCAGAAGAACTTGGACAAGAAGCGGCGCCGCGAGCTGGTCGCCGACGCCCTGGAGTCGGTTGGGCTCGCGGACGCCGCCGGGGCGTATCCCTGGCAGCTGTCCGGCGGTATGCAGCAGCGGGTGGCGATCGCCCGCGCGCTGGCGTACGAGCCCGAAGTCCTCCTGATGGACGAGCCGTTCGCGGCGGTGGACGCCCAGACCCGCGCCGATCTGGAGGACCTCGTACGGCGGCTGTGGCGGGAGCGGGGCATCACAATCCTGTTCGTCACCCATGACATCGACGAGGCGGTGTACCTGGGCGAGCGGGTGATCGTGCTGTCGGCCTCCCCCACCGTGGTGCAGGAGCAGCTGAAGGTCGATCTCCCGGACGAGCGCGACCAGTTGCACACGCGCGTGGCCCCGCGCTTCGCCGAGCTGCGGACCCATGTGTACGAGCAGATCCAGGCGGCGAAGCGCGGGGTCCCGCAGGACGCGGTCACGAAGTCGGATACGCCTCCACCTCACTGAACTGCCCCGCGGGCCAGCCGGTGTTGGCGCTCACCGACAGCCGCAGGTAGCGAAGGTTCGTACCGCTCGGCAGGGAGACGGATGCCGTGTTGCCGGTGGCGGGGTCGAAGCGGTAGCCGGTCGCGCCCACGACCGTCGAATAGGTGGAGCCGTCGGTGCTGCCCAGCACGGTGACGGTCTGGGTGCGGGCGCCCCAGGCGGCGGACGGGGGCAGCTTCAGCACCAGTCGGCGGACCGCGTAGGACGTCCCGAGGTCGACCGTCCAGGACTGCGGGAAGGCGTTGTTGGTGGACTCCCAGTAGCTGTTCGCGTCCCCGTCGACCGCCTTGCCGGGCGTGTAGACGTCCTGCGAGCCGGTCGCGGTGGCCGGACGCCCCTTGGCGAGATTGCGGGCCGGGTCCGGGTCCGGGTTGCCCTGACCGGGCTGCGGCCAGGTCGAGCAGTCCGACCAGGTGCTGCTCCAGCCGGAGTTGCCGCCGCCGTCGGTGAGGGCGAAGGCACCTGAGTTGGCCGGGTAGGGGCAGTTGTAGATGCCGGCCGCGCCGACCGAAGCCGCCGTGACATTGCGGAAGGCCGCCGCGCCCTGCGCCTCGGCCTGGACGACGACGGTCCCCGTGTTGCGGACGGTCGCGCCGTCCACGGTGACATTGCGGACCGGATAGCCCTGTCCCCCGCCGGACACGAACTCGAAGGCGCTGTAAGGGCTGTCGGTGATGGTCGTGTTGGTGATGCTGACGTTCGCGTTGATGGCGCTGTCGTAGGAGTCGACGCGCAACGCGCCCATCGGATGTTTCCAGTTGGGGTTCATCGCGCCGGTGCGCACGAGGGTGTTGCCGTCGACGGTGATGGTGCCGGACAGCGGGAAGAACGGGTCGAGGAACTTCTGGTTGGAGATCGCGACACCGCTGCCGAGGGCGTTGGTGTCGGAGATCAGGTTGTTCCGCACGGCGATGTCGGTACCGCCGTAGATCGCGATGCCGTTGGCCAGGTTCGGCTGGGTGATGGTGTTGTTCTCGAAGCTGCTGTTCGTGTCCGGCGCGTACAGCGACCACATGGCGAGCGCGTCATCGCCCTGGTTGCGCAGGAAGTTGTTGCGGACGCGGACGCCGCGCGCGTTGCCGTTGAGGTTGAGACCGTCGGCCGTCATGTCGAGGAAGCGGTTGTTCTCGACGACGAGGTTGTCGTTGTTGCCCAGCAGCCAGAGGCCCACCTTTAGGTGCTGGAGCCACATGCCGGAGACGCTGGAGTTCGGGCCCAGTGAGCCGTTGACGAAGTTGTCGGGGTTGGAGTCGACGCGCTCGGTGACCTCGCCGATGACCGCGAAGTCCTTGATGCGGACGCCGCCGGAGGAACTGGACTGGTCGATGAACCGGGAGGTGTGCACAACCGAGTACCAGCTGCCTGCGCCCTGGAGCGTGACGCTCTGGACGCCGCTGAGCGAGGAGGTCAGCCGGTAGTCGCCGGGCGGGATCCAGACCACTCCCCCTTGGGCCGCGGCGATCGCGTCCCGGAAGGCCTGGGTGGAGTCGCCCTGCCCGCTCGGATCGGCCCCCTTGTCGGTGACCGACACGGCCCCGGCCGGCTTGCTCCCGGCCGCGGCGACCTGCTCGAAGTCGGCCACGTCCACGGTGACTTGGACACCGGTCGCCTGGAAGGCCACCTTGTCGCCCGCCTGGAGGTTCTGGCCGAGCAACAGGCGGGCGTTGTCGTAGAAGTGGTGGGTCTTGGCGCCGGGGATCCAACTGGTGTCGATGTAGGAGTACTTGGAGGTAACGGCGAGGGTCTTCGCCAGCTTCTGGCCGTTGACGTACACGTCGAGCGAGCCCGACTGCCCGTCCGGGACGCTGTAGGCGAGGTTCACCGCGTTGGCCGCGCCCGGCACGGTGAACTCGACACGCTGCCCGTATCCGATCCTGACGGCTTGCCGCCCCGACGCCTCCGAGGCGAGCGTGCCCTGCGTGTAGTCGGGGCCGATCTTCGAGCCGGTCGTGGTGGCCGACTCCGCCTCGACGGAGGTGAACGGGAGCGCGGCACCGGCGGCCGCGTGCGCGGTGGGGGCGACGGCGGTGAGGAGTCCGGCGGAGAGAGCCACGACCATGGCGGTTGGCATGAGCCTGACAGGCTTGTGCATGTGCCGATCCCTTCGGAGTGGGGGTGCAAGGGGATAGCGGAGTGCAAGGGAGAGCAGAGTGCGTGCGGCGGGCTCAGACGCGGAGCCAGACCGCGGTGTCGCCCGGCAGACGGCCGTCCGTGTCCAGGGGGCCGCTGGCGAGGATGGGTTCGGCGTCGGCGGGAAGCGCGACCGGGGCGTCGGCCAGGTTCACCAGACACTGCACGTCGGCGCCCCGGGTGAAGGCGAGGACGCCGTCGGGTGCCGGAAGCCAGACGAGCGGGCCGTCACCGAGTGCGGGGCGCAGGCGGATGGCCTCGCGGTAGAGGGTGAGCATGGAGGAGGGATCATCCTGCTGACGGTCGACTGCATACGATGTCCAGTCGACGGGCTGCGGTAGCCACGGTGTCTCCAGTGAACCGAATCCCGCATACAGCGCCCCGGCGGCCCACGGCAGCGGCACCCGGCAGCCGTCGCGCCCCGGATCGACACCGCCCGACCGGAAGTGCATCGGATCCTGGATCCGGTCGACGGGAATCTCCGCCTCGGGCAGCCCCAGCTCCTCCCCCTGGTACACGTACACCGCCCCGGGCAGCCCCAGCGACAGCAGTGCGGCGGCGCGGGCGCGCCGGGTGCCGAGGGCGAGGTCGGTCGGGATGCCGAAGGCCTTGGTGGCGAAGTCGAAGCCGGTGTCGGTGCGGCCGTAGCGGGTCACCGTCCGGGTGACGTCGTGGTTGCACAGGACCCAGGTGGCGGGGGCGCCGACGGGGGCGTGCTCGGCGAGCGTCTCGTCGATGGAGTCGCGCAGCCGCCGGGCGTCCCAGGGGCAGGTCATGAAGGAGAAGTTGAAGGCGGTGTGCAGTTCGTCGGGACGGAGATAGCGCGCGAAGCGTTCGGTGTCGGGGAGCCAGACCTCGCCGACGAAGATCCCGTCGTACTCGTCGGCGATCGCCCGCCAGGAGCGGTAGATGGTGTGCAGTTCATCGCGGTCGACGTACGGATGCGGGTCGCGGCCCTCGACGAAGTCCGGCAGCCGCGGGTCCTTGGCCGGCAGGGCGGCGGAGTCGATCCGCACCCCCGCCACGCCTCGCTCGAACCAGAAGCGCAGGATGTCCTCGTGCTCCTGACGCACCGCCGGATGGGCCCAGTTGAGGTCGGGCTGTTCCGGGGCGAAGAGGTGGAGGTACCAGTCGCCGTCGGCGACGCGGGTCCAGGCGGGGCCGCCGAACTGGGACTGCCAGTCGTTGGGCGGGAGTTCACCGTGCTCGCCGCGTCCGGCGCGGAAGTGGAACAGTGCGCGTTCGGGTCCGCCGGCCAGGGCGGCGCGGAACCAGGGGTGTTGGTCGGAGACGTGATTGGGGACGATGTCGACGATCGTGCGGATGCCGAGTTCCCGTGCCTCCGCGATGAGTTTCTCGGCCTCGGCGAGGGTGCCGAAGGCCGGGTCGATGGCGCGGTAGTCGGCGACGTCGTAGCCGCCGTCCTTCATCGGCGAGAGATACCAGGGGCTGAACCAGAGTGCGTCCACCCCGAGTTCGGCGAGATACGGCAGTCTGGCGCGGACGCCGGCGAGGTCGCCGGTGCCGTCCGCGTCGCCGTCGGCGAAGCTGCGGACGTAGACCTGGTAGATGACGGCGGAGCGCCACCACTCGGTGGGCTGTCCCACGGGGGTTCCCTTCGGTAGGCGTACGGGCGCTGTCAGCCCTTCGTGCCGCCCGCGCTGATCCCGGCGATGATGTGCCGCTGGAAGACCAGGAACAGGGCGACCATCGGGATGCTGGCGATCACCATCGCGGCGATGAGCACGGTGAGTTGGATGTTCTGGGACAACTGGACGAGTGCCACGCTGATGGGCTGTTTGCCGGTGTCGGAAAAGACCATCAGGGGCCAGAGGAAGTCCTGCCACACGGCGACCAGCGCGAAGATCGACACCACGCCGAGGACCGGCCGTGACATCGGCAGCACGATCGACCACAGGATGCGCAGTTTTCCGGCGCCGTCGATCTCGGCGGCCTCCAGGACATCGCGCGGGATCTGGTCGAAGAACCGTTTGAGGAGATAGAGGTTGAAGGCGTTGGCGGCGGCCGGGAGCCAGATCGCGAGGGGGTCGTTGAGGAGCCCCAAGTCGGCCACGGTCAGGTACTTCGGCACCACCAGGGCCTGCGCCGGGACCATGAGGGTCGCGAGGATGCCGCCGAGGATCACCTTGCCGAAGGCCGGGTCGAGCTTGGACAGGGCGTAGGCGGCGGCCGCGCAGAGGACCAGCTGGAACGCCCAGGCGCCGGCCGCCTGGACCACCGTGTTCCAGAGGTGGGTGGGCAGTTGCATCAGGTCCCAGGCGTCGCGGTACCCGCCCAGGTGCCACCGCTCGGGCACGAGGGTGGGCGGGGTCCGCGCCACCTCGTCGGGGGACTTCACCGCGCCGGTGACCATCCAGTAGACGGGGAAGAGGAAGGCGAGCGTGAAGAGCAGGACGACACCGGTGAAGACGGTCCAGTAAGCGGCCTTGCCACGGGGGCGGGCCAGGGCCGCCGGGGAGACGAGGGTACGGGTGCTCATTAGAGGTCCCCCTCTCCGGACCGGGTCAGCCGCAGATATACGGCGGAGAAGGCGCCCAGCAGGATCAGGAGCAGGACGCTCAGCGCGCAGGCGCCGCCGAAGTCGTTGTAGAGGAAGGCGTATTTGTAGATCAGGTAGAGAACGGTGACCGTGGCGTTCTCGGGGCCGCCGCCCGTGATGACGAACGGCTCGGTGAACACCTGCATCGTGGCGATGATCTGAAGGAGCATCAGCATCAGGATGACGAACCTGGTCTGAGGGATCGTCACATGCACGATGCGCTGGAGAAGGTTGGCGCCGTCCAGCTCGGCCGCCTCGTACAGCTCACCGGGGATGGACTGGAGCGCGGCCAGGTAGATCAGGACGGTGCCGCCCATGTTGGCCCAAGTCGCCACGATCACCAGGGAGACGAGCGCGGTGTCGGCACCGTTGGACCAGTTCGAGGTGGGCAGATGGAGGAAGCGCAGCGCCTCGTTGGCGAGGCCGGCGCCGGGGTCGTAGAACCACTTCCACAACAGCGCGCTGACCACGGGCGGGATCATCACGGGCAGATAGACGACGATTCGGAAGAACGCCTTGGCGTGCCTCAACTCATTGAGCACCAGGGCGAGTACGAACGGGATCGCGAAACCGATCAGCAGGGCCAGCACGGTGAAGGTGAGGGTGTTGCGCCAGGCCGCCGCGAACTCCGGGTCGTGCCAGACGCGGGTGAAGTTGGCGGTGCCGACCCACTCGGGTGATGAGCCCGGGGTGTACTTCTGGAAGGCGATCACGATGGCGCGGAGCGCCGGGTACCAGGAGAACAGGGCGAAGCAGGCCAGGCCCCCGAACAGGAAGGCGTGGGCGCGGAGTTGGTCGGTGAGGCGGCGCCGCCTCCGGTCCCCTGCCGGGGGCGGCGCCGGGACCGGTCGTACGGGGATCGTCCCGACCGGTCGTCGCTGGGTCGTCTTCGTCATCGGGGTCAGCTCCGGGCCAGGATGCCGTCGATCTTTCCGGAGGCGTCCTTCAGGAGCCGGTCGATGTCGGCGTCCTCCTTGGTGAGGACGGCGGAGACGACGCCGTCGAGGACGGAGTAGATCTGCTGGGCGTGCGGCGGCTCGATCTTCATGTCGAGGCTCTGGTTGCCGTCGAGGAAGGCCTGGTAATTCTCCACCGGGACATTGGCGTTGGCCTTCTTGACCTGCTGGTCCTTGGCGTCGGCGGCGCCGGTGAACAGCCGTGGTTCGGGCAGGCCCACGGGCGCGTCGCTCTTCTCGGCGCGGGCGTAGTCGCCGAGGAAGCCGTCGCCGGGGGTGAGGAACATGTGGTCGAGCCACTTCAGGCCGGCGCGGATCTGGGCGGGGGTCGCCTTCTTGTTGAACATGTATCCGTCGCCGCCGATGAGCGTGCCCTGGCCGCCGGGCATGGGGGCGAGGGCGAGGTCCTTGTAGTCGCCGCCCTTCTCCTTGACCAGGATCGGGATGTTGTCGGGCGCGGAGAGATACATGCCGAGCTTGCCCGAACCCATCATCTGCTGGACGTCGTTGATGACGAGGAGCTGCTTGCTGCCCATCGCCTCGTCGGTCCACCGCAGGTCGTGCAGGTTCTGGAGGACGGCCCGGCCCTCGGGGGTGTCGATGGTCGCCGTTCTGCCGTCGGCGCTGACGACGTCGCCGCCCTGGGAGTACAGCTCGGCGGTGAAGTGCCAACCGCCCTGGTTCTGGGCGCTGTAGTCGGCGTAGCCGACGGTTCCGTCACCGAGGGCGGCGATCTTCCGTGCGGCGGTGCGGAGTTCGTCCCAGGTGGCCGGGGGCCGGTCCGGGTCGAGGCCGGCCTTCTCGAAGAGGGCGCGGTGGTAGATCAGGCCCATGGAGTATCCGGTACGCGGTATGCCGTAGACCTTGCCGTCGACCGTGTACACGTCCCGTAGCTGCTGCTGGATCGTGTCGTAGCTCTTCAACTCCTTGACGTACGGCGTGAGATCGGCCGCCTGGTTGATGTCCACGACGTGCTTGGCGTCGGTGAAGTACGTGTAGAAGACGTCCTCCATCTGGCCGCCGGCGAGTTTGGCGTCGAAGGTCTTCGGGTCCTGGCAGGGGAAGGCGTCGTGGGCGACGACGTCGATGTCCGGGTTCTGCTTCTCGAAGGCGGCGGTGTCCTCCTCGAAGAACGCCCGGTCGACCTTGGCGCTCTTGGGCGGCATGCAGTTGACCGTGATACGGGTCTTGCCGCTCGCGGAGTCCTCGTCGCCGGACCCGCAGGAGGTCACGGCGAGGACGAGCGAGCAGGCGCTGAGCGCGACGAATGTGCGGCGGAACCCGGTGCTTCTCATCAAAGACCCCTCGTGGCAGGAGCAAGGAGGGCACGGCGGCGGGTGGTACGGACCAACCGTGCGGCGCCGCACACTCAAGCACCGGCGACATCTCTCCGCAAGATGTCGCGCAGGATCTGTAATTATTCGACAGCCGGACGGATCTCAGGGGCGGGGCGCTTGCGCCGTGGACCCCCGGACCACCAGCTCGGGCTCGAAGAGCAGCTCCTCGGGGGTCACGGAACCGCCGCCGATCTGCGTGTTCAGCAGTTCCACGGCCGCCCGGCCCATGGCCTCGATGGGCTGGCGGACCGTGGTCAGCGGGGGCTCGGTGCAGTTCATGAACGCCGAGTCGTCGTAACCGACGACCGAGACCTGCGCGGGGACGTCGAGCCCCTTGCGGCGGGCGGCCCGGATCGCACCCAGGGCGAGGGGGTCGCTGGCGCAGATGATGCCGGTGACCCCCCGGTCGATCAGCCGCGAGGCGGCGGCGTGACCGCCCTCGATGGAGAACATCGCGCGAACCACGTGCTCGTCGGGGATCTCCGCCATGGCCCGGGCGGCGGCGAGTTTCCGGGCCGACGGCACATGGTCGTCAGGCCCCAGCACCAGCCCGATCCGCTCATGCCCCAGCGAGGCGAGATGCCGCCAGGCCTGCTCGACGGCCACCGCGTCGTCGCAGGACACCCCGGGGAAGCCGAGGTCGTCGATGGACGCGTTGACGAGGACGACCGGGATGTTCCGGTCGGCGAGCAGCCGGTAGTGATCGTGCGGGGCATCGGCCTGGGCGTACAGCCCACCGGCGAACACGACACCGGAGACCTGCTGCTGGAGCAGCAGCGCCACATAGTCCGCCTCGGAGACGCCGCCCTTGGTCTGCGTGCACAGCACCGGGGTGAGCCCCAGCTGCGCGAGCGCCCCGCCGATCACCTCGGCGAACGCCGGGAAGATCGGGTTCTGCAGTTCCGGCAGCACGAGGCCCACGAGCCGCGCGCGTTCGCCGCGCAGCTGCGTGGGCCGTTCGTAGCCGAGCACGTCCAAGGCGCTCAGCACCGCCTGCCGGGTGGCCTCGGAGACCCCGGGCTTGCCGTTGAGCACCCGGCTGACCGTGGCCTCACTGACCCCGACCTTCTTGGCAACCTCGGCAAGTCGTCGCGTCATGCGCGCAAGAATAGCGCAAGAACTGCAAGCGGCTTGCGTAGCGGTTACGGCAGCCGTCTCGCTCTGTTCTCACTGGCCCGCTGCCCACAGCCCCCTGATGTGTCCCAGATGCCGGGTCATCACCTCACGCGTCGCCTGTTCGTCCCGCGCGATCAACGCGTCGATGAGCTCAAGGTGTTCCTCGGCGGAGGCCAGCAGCCGGCCCGCCTCGACGAGCGCGGTCAGCCCGTAGAGCCGGGACCGCTTGCGCAGATCGCCGACCACCTCGACGAGATGCCCGTTCCCGGCGAGGGCCAGCAGCCCGAGGTGGAAACGCGTGTCCGCCTCGACGTACCCCACGAGATCGCCCGCCGCCGCGGCCTGGACGATCTCCCGGGCGGCCGGACGCAGCGCCTCCAGGGAGACCGGGTCGGCGGTCCGGGCGAGCTCCACCACCGTGGGGATCTCGATGAGCGCCCGAATGTGGGTGTACTCGTCGAGTTGCTTGTCGGAGACCGCGGTGACCCGGAATCCCTTGTTGGGAACGGTGTCGACGAGGCCCTCCTTCGCCAGGTCCAGCATGGCCTCCCGCACCGGGGTCGCCGAGACGCCGAAGCGGGCGGCGAGCGTCGGCGCCGAGTACACCTCGCCGGGGAGCAGTTCACCGGCGATCAGCGCGGCCCGCAGCGCGTCGGCGACCCGTTCCCGGTAGCTGCTCTTCTTTCCGCCGAGGACGGGGAGCGCCGGGGCGGGGGCAGCGGCGGAGGCGGGGGCGCTGGTGCTGCGCTGGGCGGCCATGGGGGGCATCTCCTAGTGGTGCAATGTCACGCGACACCGCGCATTATCCCGGTCTCAGAGGATGAACCCGGCCGGGAACGGATCGCTCGGGTCGAGCAGGTACTGCGCGGTCCCGGTGATCCAGGCCCGCCCGGTGAAGCTGGGCAGGACGGCCGGGCGGCCGGCGACCTCGGTGGTGCCGAGGAGGCGGCCGGTGAAGCTCGTCCCGATGAAGGACTCGTTCACGAACTCGGTGTCGAGGGGGAGTTCACCGCGTGCGTGGAGTTGTGCCATGCGGGCGCTGGTGCCGGTGCCGCAGGGGGAGCGGTCGAACCAGCCGGGGTGGATGGCCATCGCGTGCCGTGAGTGCCGGGCGGTGGCACCGGGGGCGATGAGGTGGACGTGGTGGCAGCCGCGGATGGACGGGTCCTCCGGGTGGACGGGCTCGCCCTCGGCGTTGATCGCCTCTATGAGGGACAGCCCGGCGGCGAGGATGTCGTCCTTGCGGTCGCGGTCGAAGGGCAGGTCGAACTCGTCCAGCGGCAGGATGGCGTAGAAGTTGCCGCCGTACGCCAGGTCATATGTCACCGTCCGCCCGTCGGCGAGCGTGATCTTGCGGTCGAGGCCTACGGAGAACGACGGCACGTTCTGGAGAGTGACATGCTTCGCCGCCCCGTTCTCGACCGTCACCTCGGCGACGACGAGGCCGGCCGGGGTGTCGAGGCGGATCGTGGTGACGGGCTCGACGACCTCGACCATCCCGGTCTCCACCAGCACGGTCGCCACCCCGATGGTCCCGTGCCCGCACATCGGCAGATACCCGGAGACCTCGATGTACAGGACACCCCAGTCGCAGTCCGGGCGGGTGGGCGGCTGGAGGATGGCCCCGCTCATCGCCGAGTGACCACGGGGTTCGTTCATCAGGAGCTGCTTGATGTGGTCGCGGTGCTCACGGAAGTACAGCCGCCGCTCCCCCATGGTCGCCCCGGGGATCGTGCCGATACCGCCGGTGATCACCCGGGTGGGCATGCCCTCGGTGTGCGAGTCGACGGCGTGCAGGACGAGTTTGCTGCGCATGGATCCGATCCTCTCCTCACGGGTACGCCGGTCCGTCGGCCACTCCGGCCGACGGTCACGCCAGCCCGGCGGCGACGGCCTTCTCGGTGGCGGAGCGGACCGCGGCCTCCTGCTCCGGCAGCAGCGGCTGCCGCGGCGGACGGCAGCGTCCCCCGTGCCGGCCGACGATGTCCATGGACAACTTGATGGCCTGCACGAACTCGACCTTGGAGTCCCAGCGCAGGAGCGGGTGCAGCTGCTCGTAGAGCTTCCGCGCGGTGCCGAGGTCACCGCCGACGGCCGCCCGGTACAGGTCGACGCTCGCGCGGGGCAGCGCGTTCGGGTAACCGGCCACCCAGCCCTTGGCACCCGCTATCGCGAGCTCCAGCAGGACGTCGTCGGCGCCGATCAACAGGTCGAGTTCCGGGGCGAGTTCGGCCAGCTGATAGGCGCGGCGGACATCGCCGGAGAACTCCTTCACCGCATGGATCCACCCCTCGGCGTGCAGCTTGGCGAGCAGCTCCGGGACGAGGTCGACCTTGGTGTCGATGGGGTTGTTGTAGGCGACGATCGGCAACCCCGCCTCGGCGACCGCCGCGTAGTGCGCGAGCACCGAGCGTTCGTCGGCACGGTAGGCGTTCGGCGGCAGCAGCATCACGGACGCGCACCCCGCGTCCCGCGCCTGCTCGGCCCAGCGCCGGGACTCGGCGGAGCCGTAGGCGGCGACTCCCGGCATCACGCGCTCGCCGCCGATCGCGGCGACAGCGGTCTCGACGACCTTGGCGCGCTCCTCGGGGGTGAGCACCTGGTACTCGCCGAGGGACCCGTTCGGTACGACGCCGTCGCAGCCGTTCTCGACGAGCCAGGCGCAGTGGTCGGCGTACCTGGCGTAGTCGACGGAGAGGTCGCTGTTCAGCGGAAGCGCGGTGGCGACGAGGACACCGTGCCAGGGGCGATGTGCGGTGGCGGCCATGGAAGAGGCCCTCTCTACGAGATGTGACATATTACTGTTCGGTCTCTCCGGCCCGGGCCAGCACCCCGAGTGGTACCGGTCGCGCGAACGGCCGCCTCCCCGGGGCGAGTTCACACCCGGCCAGCCCCGCGACCGCGGGCCCGCACACCCGCCCCTGGCACCAGCCCATCCCGGCCCGCGTCAACAGCTTCACGGTCCGCATGTCACCCGCGCCCAGCTCCGCCACCGCCTCGCGGATCTCCCCGCCGGTGACCTCCTCGCAGCGGCAGACGACGGTCTCGTCGGTGATCTGCTCGGTCCAGTGCGCGGGCGACGCGTAGACCCCGTCGAGGGCGGCGAAGAACGCCCGCAGCCGGGTACGGGTCCGCGCGGCCGCGGCCCACTCTCCCGGGTCGGGTGCCGTACCGTGCAGACGGGCCGCGATCGACCGGCCCGCGATGTGCCCCTCGGCGAGGGAGAGGGCGGCGCCGCCGATGCCGGTGGTCTCGCCCGCCGCCCAGACGCCGGGGACGTCGGTGCGCTGCTCGTCGTCGACGTGCACGGCCGCGCCGTCGAGGCCGCAGCCCAGCGTCTCGGCGAGGTCGGTGTGCGGGAGCATGCCGTGGCCCACGGCGAGGGTGTCGCAGGCGATTCGGCGCTCGGTGCCGGGCCTGACCTGCCCGTCGGCGTCGAGCGCGGCGACGGTCACGCCCGTCAACTGCTCGGTGCCGTGCGCCTCGACGACCGTGTGGTGCATGAGCGTGCGCACCCGGTGCCGGAGCAACTGCCCCGCGTACTGGGCGCCTTCGGCGACCTTGCCCGGCTGAGCCGCCAGTGCGCGGGACCGCCGTACGAATGCCTTCGGGTCCGCCGACTCCACGAGGGCGGCCACCTCGACACCGGCCGCGGCGAGGCCGGTCGCGACGGGGAGCAGCAGGGGCCCGGTACCGGCGACCACGGCGGTGCGTCCGGGGACGGCGAGGGTGCCTTTGAGCATGGCCTGGGCGCCACCCGCGGTGACGACTCCGGGGAGGGTCCAGCCGGGGAAGGGCAGCACGTTCTCGTAGCCGCCGGTGGCGAGGAGCACGGCGTCGGCGCGTACGGCTACCGGTTCCTCCTGCTCGGGGCCGAGGAGGGCGTGCACGGTGAAACCGGCGGCCGACTGCCGTTCGACGAACCAGACATGATGATCCGTCAAGTGACGTACGGCGCCTGCCTGCACGTGAGTACGCAGACTGTCGTCGAGCCGCTCCCATGTGCGCCACTGGTGGTGCAGGGTCTGCGGGCGACGGGCGCCGAGTCCGGGCGACGGGCGACGGTAGAACTGGCCGCCGGCCTCCGGGGCGGAGTCGATCAGGGTGACCCGAACTCCCCGTGCGGCGGCGGCGATTGCGGCCGCCAGGCCTGCCGGGCCCGCGCCGATCACCGCGAGATGCGGCTGGTCATGCGCCATGGCCCGTTCCCTCCTGCGTGCGGATCGCGTCGCCCGGGTGCAGGGGCACGAGGCAAGCCCGTTGATTCGGGCGGTTGTTGACGGTCACCAGGCAGTCGAAGCAGACGCCGATGCCGCAGAAGACGCCGCGCGGACGGCCCTCGCCGCGTGTGGAGCGCCAGGACGTCACACCGGCCGACCAGAGCGCGGCGGCGACCGTCTGGCCGGGCAGCGCCTCGATGTCACGGCCGTCGAGGGTGACCGTGAAGGACGGGTCCGGGTGGGCGTCGGCCAGTTCGAGCGGGGATCTCACTCGGTCTCCTCCTCGGCGGCGGGGAAGCGGTCGGGCCGGAACGGCGCCAGGTCCAGCTCGGGCGTCTTCTCTGTCAGCGCCTGGGCGATCAACTGGCCTGTGCCGGTGGCGAGTCCGATGCCCGCACCCTCGTGACCGCACGCGTGGTGCAGCCCGGGGACGCGCGGGTCGGGGCCGATCGCGGGGAGGTGGTCGGGCATGTACGGGCGGAAGCCGAGGTAGGCGCGCATGGCCCGGACGTCCGCCAGGAACGGGAACAGCCGGGTCGCGCCCGCCGCCAGCGCTCGCATCACCGGCAGCGAGAACGACCGGTCGAAGCCGACCCGTTCGCGGCTCGCCCCGATCAACACCGGCCCCGCCGCCGTCCCTTCGACGACCGGCGAGGTCTGGAGCGCGGCGGAGTCACTGGCCACGTCGGCCACGTAGTCGGCGGCGTACACCTTGTGCCGGATCATGCGAGGCAGGGGTTCGGTGACCAGGACGAAGCCGCGTCGCGGGAGGACGGGGAGGTGTACGCCCGCGAGCGCGGCCAGTTCGGACCCCCAGGTGCCCGCCGCGTTGACGACCGCCGGAGCGTGAAGGTCGCCCTGATCCGTACGGACACCGCGCACCGCGCCGACCTCGGTCAGCAGTACGCCCGTCACGGTCCGGCCCGTGAACAGCCGCGCCCCCGAGGCGCGGACCAGGTGGGCGGCGGCCAGCGCGGGCATGACCTGGCAGTCCTGGGGGTAGCGGACGGCGCCGGGAAGTCCCGGTGCCAGGTGGGGTTCGAGGTCGTACAGCTCCTCCCCCACGACGGTCTCGGCGACGACCCCGGCGGCGCGCTGTCCGTCGGCGAACCGTTCCAGGGCGGCGAGCCCGTCCGGAGTGGCGGCGACGACCACACCGCCCTTGGCCTCGTACTCGACGGCCGCCCCGAACTCGTCGGCGAGGTCCGCCCAGAGGCGTCCGGAGAGGAGGGCGAGGTCCAGTTCCGGGCCTGGTTCCTTGTCGGAGACGAGGAGGTTGCCCTCACCGGCCCCGGTCGTACCGCCGGCCACCGGGCCACGGTCCACCACGATCACACGGAGGCCCGCCCGGGCCGCGTACAGGGCGCAGGCCGCGCCCACCATTCCGGCTCCGACGACCACGACGTCACAGGTCAGTCGCTCGCTCACATCAGTACTATGTCACATACCTCTCCACGGGGGAATGCCCGCCACGAGCGCACCCCGCCGGCGGCGGCACCAGCGTTCTTCAGACGCGGCTCCCCGTCGCCGTGTCGGAGGACAACCGTTGGGCGAGGTAGATCGGGAGCACCGACAGCAGTACCAGCACCGCCGCCACCACGTTCACCACCGGCGCCTGCTGGGGCCGGGTCATGTTGTTGAAGATCCAGATCGGCAGGGTCTCGACGCCCGGTCCGGCGGTGAAGGTGGTCACCACGATCTCGTCGAAGGAGAGCGCGAAGGCGAGCAGCCCGCCCGCGAGCAGCGCCGACCGGACCAGCGGGAAGGTGACGTCGACGAAGGCGCGGAAGGTGTTGGCGCCGAGGTCCATCGCCGCCTCCTCGTACGACGCGGAGGTGCGCCGGAGCCGGGCGACGACGTTGTTGAAGACGACGACGATGCAGAAGGTGGCGTGTCCGACGACCACGGTGAACAGCCCGAGCCCGACCCCCAGCGGCTCAAGTACCGTACTGAACGCCGAGTTGAGGGCGATGCCCGTGACAATGCCGGGCAGGGCGATGGGCAGCACGACCACGAACGAGATCGCGTCCCGGCCGAAGAAGCGGTGCCGGGCGACGGCGAACGCGATGAGCGTGCCCAGCACGAGTGCTATTGCAGTGGCACCCAGCCCCGCCTTGACCGAGACCCACAGCGCCTCCCGTGCCCCCTCGTTCTCCCGGGCGACCGACCACCAGTGCGCGGTGAACCCCGGCGGGGGCCAGCTCGCGCTCCGGTCGGGGTTGAAGGAGTTGACGAGGACGAGCACGAGCGGGACGTAGATCACCGCGAAGCCGAACCCGGCGGCGACACGCAGCGCGATCCGCGCGGAGCGGGAAAGTTGCACGGGGGCTCCTCTACAGGCTGCTCAGGGCGCCGGTGCGGCGCATCGCCAGCAGGTACAGCACGATGACGACGACCGGCACCGTGCCCAGCGCGGCGGCCATCGGCAGGTTGAGTTCGATGTTGGAGTAGACGAGGTTGCCGATCAGCTGGGTCTTGCCGCCGACGATCTGCACGGTGATGTAGTCGCCGAGGCTCAGCGAGAACGTGAACACCGACCCCGCCGCCACCGACGGCAGCACCATCGGCAGCACCACCGACCGGAAGGTCCGCCAGCCCCTCGCCCCCAAGTCCGCCGACGCGTCGAGGAGGTTGGCGGGCAGCTGCTCCAGCGCCGTGTGGATCGGCAGGATCATGTACGGCAGCCAGAGGTACGTCAGGGTCAGCACGGCTGCCGTGAGTCCGTACCCCGGTCCGCCGAGCCCGAACGGCTTCAGCATCCAATCGGCGAGCCCGCCCTCGGAGAGGATCAGCCGCCACGCGTACACCTTGACCAGGTAACTCGCCCACAGCGGGGTGAGGATGGCGACCACGAGCAGCGGACGCCGGCTCGGCTTCGCGACGCGCGCGGTGTAGAAGGCGAGCGGGAAGGCGATCACCGCGCACAGGGCGGTCACCGCGAGGGCCACGCCCACACTGCGCAATATCACCTGCCGGAAGACCGGAGTGGTGAACAGCTCATGGAAGTTGTCGGTCGACCAGACCTTCACGACTTCCGAGGTGAAGGAGTTCGTCGTCCAGAACGCGGAGACGAACAGCACGCTCAGCGAACCGAGATAGAGCACGGCCAGCCACAGCAGCGGGGCCGTGAGGAGCAGGGTGAGACGGAGGCGGGGGCGGCGGTGCAGCGCCCCCGCGGTCCGGTTGAGTACGGTCAACGCCTCAGCCCTTGATCTCGGTCCAGGCCTGGACCCACTTGGCGTACGGCACGCACTTGACGTCGGTGCGGCCGTCCAGGCACTGCTCGATGGGCGTGTTCCAGAAGGCGATGTTCTTCCAGTAGCTCTCGTCCTCGGCGTGGTACGTGGCGCAGAAGTTCTTGTCGCTGGTCAGGGCGCAGGCCTTGGAGTTGGCGGGTGCCTCGCCGAAGTACTCGGCGACCTGGGCGTTGACGGACGGGGAGACGATCCAGTCGAGCCATTTGTAGGCGCAGTTGGGGTGCTTGGCCTTCGCCGAGACCATCCAGGTGTCGGACCAGCCGGTCGAACCCTCCGCCGGCACGAAGGCCTTGACCTTGGCGCCCTCGTCGGTGGCGAGGTTGGCGATCACCTGCCATGTCGTGCCGACGACGGAGTCACCGCTCTTGAACGCGGAGATCTCCTTGAGGTAGTCGCTCCAGTACTCGCCCACATTCGCGTTCTGCTGCTTCAGGAGGTCCACGGCCGCGTCGAACTGCTTCTGGTCGAGGGCGTAGGGATCCTTGATGCCGAGGTCGGGCTTGGTCGCCTTCAGATACAGGGCGGCGTCCGCGATATAGATGGGTGAGTCGTACGCGGTGACATGGCCCTGGTACTTGGACGCGTCGTCGAAGACGGCCGCCCAGGAGGTCGGCGCCGGGGTGACCTTCTCGGTGTTGTACATCAGCAGGTTGGCGCCGCGGCCGTGCGGGATGCCGTACATCTGGCCGTCGACGGAGTTCCAGTCGCCGTCCTTCAACCCGCTGAAGATGTCCTGGTAGTTGGGGACGAGGGCGGTGTTGACGGGGGCCGCGTCGCCGGAGGCGATGAGGCGCAGGGAGGCGTCGCCGGAGGCGGAGACGGCGTCGTACTGGCCGGTCTTCATCAGCTTGACCATCTCGTCGGAGCTGGCGGCGGTCTTGGCGTTGACCTGACAGCCGGTCTGCTTCTCGAAGTCGCTGACCCAGTCGACCTTCGGATCGTTGGAGCCGTCCTCGACATAGCCGGCCCAGGCGATGAGGTTGACCTCGCCCTCGGTGGCGCCGAGCTTCGACTGCGCCTTCAGGTCAGGGGGGTTGAGGCCGGTGGCCGAGGAGCCGTTGTCGCCGTCGTCGGAGGATCCGCAGGCGGTGACGACGAGGAGCAGTGCGGCGGCCGCGGCCGCCTTGAGGGTGACGCGCACGACGTACTCCAGAGGTGAGGGTGACGAGCGGGGTCAGTCGTTGGGGGCGGGGTCAGTCATTCGGGGGGACCGGCACCGGCACGGCGACGGCGTGGCGGCGGTGCCATTGCAATCGCACCCGGGTGCCGCGGTAGGCGGCCACGTCCTCGGAGGAGGTCTCCAGGTTCTGCTGGAGCGCGGTGAGCCGGCCGCCGCCGTCGAGGTCGACGAGGAAGCGGGTGGCGTCGCCGAGGTAGACGACCTCGGCGACGGTGCCGACGGCGGTGGAGTGCTCCGGCTCGTCGGCCTCGGCGGACTCCTTGAGGACGCGGATCTTCTCGGGGCGGATGCTGTAGGTGCCCGGGGTGCCGACGATCCGGTGGGCGGACTCGCCTTCGAGGAGGTTGGAGGTGCCGACGAAGGACGCCACGAAGGGGCTGGCGGGGCGTTCGTAGATCTCGGCCGGGGTGCCGATCTGTTCGATACGGCCCTGGTGGAAGACGGCGATGCGGTCGCTCATCGTCAGGGCCTCCTCCTGGTCGTGGGTGACGAAGACGAAGGTGATGCCGACCTCGCGCTGGAGCGCCTTGAGCTCGACCTGCATCTGCTCGCGCAGCTTGAGGTCGAGGGCGCCGAGCGGTTCGTCGAGGAGCAGGACGCGCGGGCGGCCGACGAGGGCGCGGGCGAGGGCAACGCGCTGCCGCTGGCCGCCGGAGAGCTGGCCGGGCCGGCGTTTCCCAAAGCCCTCAAGGCGTACCTCGGCGAGGGCCTTGCGGGCGCGGACCAGCCGTTCCGCCTTGGGCACCTTGCGGACCTTCAGCGGGTAGGCGACGTTCTGCTCCACGGTCATGTGCGGGAACAGGGCGTAGTCCTGGAAGACGGTGTGGACGTCCCGCTCGAAGGGCGCGAGCCCGGTGACCTCCTGCCCGGCGAGCTCGATCCGGCCTCCGCTCGGGGCCTCGAACCCGGCGATCATGCGCAGGACCGTGGTCTTGCCGGACCCGGAGGGGCCGAGCATCGAGAAGAACTCCCCGTCCCGGATCTCCAGGTCGACCCCGGCGACGGCGGTCGTCTCCCCGAACGACTTCCGCAGCCCGTGCAGCCGGATCGCCATTCCCTCCATGGGCGGGAACCTTTCTGGTGCTCTGTTGCGTTGAACTGTTGACGGGAAACATATGAAGTCATAGTTCAAAGCTCAAGGCCCCCTTAGGGTAAAGCTTGAGTCAATGTGCAAGGTGGTGCCCGTGAAGCAGCAGCACATGAACGGCGGCGCCCGCAGAGCCGTCTTCGCCCCGGTCGACAGCCGCGCGCGCGTGGACACGGTCGTGCGCCGGATCGGCGACGCCATCGAGCTCGGGCTGCTCGCCGACGGGGAGCAACTGCCAGGCGAGAGCGAGCTGGCCGGACAGCTCGGCGTGTCCACGGTGACCTTGCGCGAGGCGCTCATGGCACTGCGCCAGCAGGGCCTGGTCACCACCCGCCGGGGCCGCGGCGGCGGCTCCTTCGTCTCCCTCCCCGAACTCCCCGGCGAGGACCGCCTCAAGGTCCGGCTGCGCGGCTGGAGCACCGAGGAACTCCGCGACCTGGGCGACCACTGGGCAGCCCTCTCCGGTACGGCGGCGAGGCTCGCGGCGGAGCGCACGGAGCCCGACGATCTCGTACAACTACGGCGTACGGCGGAGGAGTTGACGCAAGCCGGGGACGCCGCCGCGCGCAGTCGCGTGTACGGGCGGTTCCATGTGGAGCTGGCCGCGGCCGCGCAGTCGGCGCGGCTGACCCGGGAGCAGGTGGCGTTGCAGACGGAGGTCGGGGCGCTGCTGTGTCTTGTGCTCGGGGACGACGAATATCGTGAAGAGGTGTCCGAGCGACTCCGATTCGTAATCTCGGCCGTGCAGGATGGGGGCCACGAATCGGCCAGGGAACTCGCCGAGCGGTGCGTCCTGGAGTCGACGTCGCGGCTGATCGCCCTGCGTCTGACGCTGTAGCCGTACCGGTCGGGCCGGTCCCCCGTCCGCTGGAGGGCAGCCATGAGCCTCGCGACGGCAACACGCGACAAGGCGGCGGAGGAATCGGTCGCCGCCCGGGTCCGCGGCGCCCTGGAGGCGGTGTTCGACGCCGTGTCCGCAACGCGCGCCGACACCACGGCCCTGCTGCGACGGGTGACCGCGGACGGCCGCCGCCCCGCCACCGTCGACCTCGCCGCACTCCGCCCGGGCCTCCATCTGCGGCTCGCCCGCGAGGAGTTGGTGTCCGGCGTCGGCTTCGTCGCCGCGCCGGGCCTGCTGAGCGACGTACCGGCATGGCTGGAGTGGTGGCAGTCGGGGCGCGACGGCGACGTACGGCCACTGCTCCTGGACCTCGATCCCGAGCACTCGGCGTACGCCGACTACACGCACTGGGACTGGTTCGCCCTCCCCCGCGACACCGGGGAGCGCGCGGTGGCCGGTCCGTATGTCGACTACCTCTGTTCCGACGAGTACAGCCTCACCCTGTCCGCGCCGGTCCAGATCGACGGACGGTTCGCCGGGGTGGCCGCCGCGGACGTGTATCTGCGGCACTTCGAGGCGGCCGTCATGCCGATGCTGCGCCGGCTGCCCGGACCGGCGCGGCTGGTGAACGCGCGCGGCCGGGTCGCCGCCTCCACCGACCCCCGCCATCTGGTCGGCTCGCTCAGCAAGGGGCCGGACTTCGCCCGGGCGCTGGCGTCGGGCCGGCCGGAGCACGCCGGCGGGCTGCGCCTGGTGCCGTGCGACGGGGTGCCCCTGGTGCTGGTGACCGCCGCTCAGTGAGCGTGCTCGGGACCGCCGAGCACATCGGCGAGTACGGCCTCCCGGTCCCGCTTCCAGCCCTTCGCGTCGGGGCGGGACTGCCAGGGGCGGGGGCCGTCGAGGGGCCGGTACTCCACACCCAGCGCGTCCAGCCGTTCCAGATGGGGTACGAGCCGGGCCGCGAACTCCTCGTACGCGCGCGGCCCTTGACCCCATACGGCCTCCGCGAAGGCACACAGACGGGGGAAGGCCAGGTAGTCGAGGGAGCGGGGTCCGTCGAGGGGCTCCCCCCACAACTGGGCCTGCCCGCCCAGAACATGACGGGCCGCTTCCGCGTCGAGTTCCTCCGGTACGGGGTCGAAGGCGTAGGCGTCGCGCAGTGAGGTGACACAGCCGAGCGGGATGGGCTCGTCGGGGTGCTCCGACTGGCGGAAGTCGAAGTAGGTGTGGGTGAGGGGGGTCGCGATGACGTCGTGTCCGGCGCGGGCCGCCTCGATCGCGCCCCGCATCCCGCGCCAGGACATCACGGTCGCCCCCTCGGCGAGTCCGCCCTGGAGGATCTCGTCCCAGCCCACCAACTTCCTTCCGTGCGCGGCGAGATGGGCGGCCAGGCGCCCGATGAACCAGCCCTGCAACGCGTCCTCGTCGCACAGCCCCAACTCCCGGATCCGCTCCCGCACCCGCGCCGACGCCTTCCACTGCCGGCGCACGCACTCGTCGCCGCCGATGTGGAGGTACGGGGACGGGAACACCTCCATGACCTCGTCGAGGACGTCGAGGAAGAAGCGGACCGTGGACTCCTCGGCGTTCAGGACGTGTTCGGAGGGGCCCCACGCCGTGGCGACCTCGATCGGGCGGCCCAGGTTGCCGAGTTCGGGGTACGCGGCGATCGCGGCCTGCGTGTGCCCGGGGAGGTCGATCCCCGGGACGACGGTGACGGCTCGGTCGGCGGCGTAGGCGACGAGCTCGCGCAGGTCGGCCTTGGTGTAGAAGCCGCCGTGCGGGCGTCCGTCGAGGTGTCCCCGGATCGAGGAGCCGACGGTCGACTCGCGTCTCCAGGCGCCGACTTCGGTCAGGCGCGGGTGGCGTTCGCTCTCGATGCGCCAGCCCTGGTCGTCGGTGAGGTGCAGATGCAGGGTGTTCAGCTTGTGCAGCGCCAACAGGTCCACGTAACGCAGGAGTTCACGCTGGGGCAGGAAGCGCCGGGCCACATCGATGAGGACGCCTCGCCAGCGGAAGCGGGGCCGGTCCTCGATGGTGAGGGACGGGATCTCGTAGGCGTCGGGGCGGTCGGGTGCGGCGGCGCGGTGGATCTGCGGGGGCAGGAGCTGCACCAGGCTCTGGCAGCCGTAGAACGCCCCCGCGTGGGCCGATGCCTCGATGAGCACGCCGTCGGGGCTCACGTGAAGGCGGTAGCCCTCGTCGCCGAGCCCCTCGGCGCCGGTGAGGCGGACGGCCGGGCCGCCGTCGGGGGTGCGGCGGCCGAGGGAGCGCGTGAGGGTGGACTCCAGCCAGGCGGCCGCGCGTTCGGTGGCCGCGTCCGCGATGACGGCGGTGCGGGCTGTCAGCGCGAAGGAGCCGGTGCCGTAGGAGAGCCGGGACGGGTGAGGGATCATGCCGAACAATGTGGCGAGCACGTTCGATCGGAGTCAAGAGCGAACGCGCAATCGATCACAAACGAAAGTGGCATCCAAAGCGGCACTCCACGCGCCGGTGCGTCAGGTGCGGCCCGAGGACTCGCGGATGTGCAGCTCGGGCAGGATGGAGAGCCGGTGCGGCGGTCGGTCGGGGTCGCCGACCCGTTGCAGCAGGAGGTCCACCGCCGAGGCGCCCACGGCCTGTTTGGGTGGGGCGACCGCGGTCAGCGGGATGTCGGCGAGGGCGGCCAGGTCGTCGTCGTAGGCCACGATCGCGAGGTCGCCGGGGACGCCGATGCCGCGCGCCCGCAGTTTGTTGAGCAGGAGCAAGGCGTCGTGGTCGTTGTGGACGAGGACCGCGTCGACCCGGCCGTCGGTGACCTGGTCGAGGTAGGCGTCCAGGCGCTGGTCGTAGTCGCGGCGGACGGCGTCCGGCGGGGCGGGCGCGACGAACCGGGCCGACTCGGGGGCGGGGAGGCCCGCTGACGCGAGGGCCGCCTCGTAGCCGTCGCGGACCGCGTCGGCGTGCGGGCTGTCCTCGCGCAGGATGAGGCCGATGTTCTTGCGGCCGAGGCCCGCGAGGTGGCGTACGGCGAGACGCGCGCCGTGGACGTGGTCGCTGACGACGTGCTCGGTGGCCGTCTCGTCGCCGCGCCGGCGCTCCACGAGGACGACGGGGACGGGCAGTTCGGCGTACCAGGGCGGGCCGTCGCCGGTGCCGGTCGGGGTGAGGAGGAGGCCGTCGACGCCGTCGGCGAGCAACTGCTCGGCCTGGGCGCGCTCTTCGGACTCGTCGTAGCGGGAGATGCCGAGGACCAGGCGGACGCCGTGCCGTCCGGCGGACTCACGGGCGCCCTTGATGACCTCGGGGTAGTAGTAGGTGGCGTCCGGCACGATCATGCCGAAGGTGCGCGGCAGTTGGCCGCCCGGGGGCCGCCAGGGCTCGGCGCCGGTCCCGGTGCGGGTCTCCCGCAGGACGGCCCCGCCGTGCACCCGCGCGAGCAGGCCCCGTTCGTCCAGGGCCTCGACGTCCCGGCGGACGGTCACGGACGAGACGCCCAGTTCCTCGGCGACGTCGCTGACCCTGATCGAGCCGCTGTCGCGCAGTCGGCGCAGAATCGCCTGGTGCCTCTCCTCGGCGTGCATGGGCGGCCCCGTTCCCCTCGATGTGTGGGGTCGGGAGTCTAGCCCGCGAGGGATCGGATGTGAATGTTTCTGTCCGATCGGACATCCAGGGGGCCACCTCTGACGCTTGGCGATCGAACGTACGAAGAGTCACCGAGCATCGTCGGCTCACTCGCCGACGGGGACCACCCTCAGATGGGCGGCGGAACGGCGGGCCGCGCGGGAGCGGGACGGGGTGCGGGTCTCGCGGAGGACCAGGGTCAGACGGGTGTAGCCGAGCTCGCTCAGGGTGCCGGGCGTCTCGTCCACGACCCGGCAGTCGGTGGCGCCCCAGCGCGGGTCCGGGTGCAGGACCGGGCGGACCGCGCCGTCGTGGACGCGGGCCCGCTCGCCGACCACGCGGATCCAGTGCGGCAGGCCGTAGCGGTAGGCGGCGTCCATGATCGGGTCCTGGGCGATGTCCCGGCGGATGGCCTGCAGGCCGTGGTCCTGGCCGTCGCGCTCCACGGCGGCCGCGAAGTGGGCCAGCGTCGGGAGGAACCAGCTGGACTCGTGATCGCCGAGCACATGGGCGGCGTCCGGGTGGAAGAGGACGAAGCGGAGGAAGTTGTCGCCGGGCATGGCCGTGGGATGCGGGCCCACACCGCGGAAAAGTGTCTCGAAAGCGGTGTTGGACAGCACGACGTCCCAGCAGTGGTCGAGCACCACGGAGGGAAAGGGGATCGCTTCCAGGAGGGTGGCGTAGTCCTGCAGATACGCCCGGGCCTCAAGACTGTCGGGGACAGGCCGCGGCTGCGGCCGCTGCCCTCCTGCCTGTTGTGCCATCGGGAGGTCACCCCTCTTGCCTATGCGGCCTTCACGCGGCGCCCCGATCCTGCTGCCCGGGAGCGAGTCGTGTCAACTATCGTGGCATTTCGTGCCTGTTGACGGCTGAAATTGGCCACAGTTGTGGCGAGACCTGGCTGTGGGTTCGAACAAGGGGCTACTCTCCCGGGAGTTCACGGCAACCGCTTGTGATGATCTTCTTGTGAGAAGCCTGTGAGAGACGTAGGAGATCTGTCGGTGACGGATGGCTTCGCGAGTCCGGGCGCCACGGCAACGGCTGTGCTGCCGGCCGTCGTCGCCCGCGTCACCGCGCTCACCGACCGGCTCGGCGTACCGCACGCGGAGGTCTTCCACACCGGCCGCCTGTCCGTGGCCTCCGGCGTCCCCGAGCCCGTGGTCAAGGCCCTGCTGAGCGGCCGCCCGGCAGGCGAGCCCGACGTCCAGGCCCGCTTCCTGCAACGCCTGGACCTGCTGCGCCGCACCCGGCTCAAGCCCAACGGGCGCAAGTACACCCAGCAGGAGATCGCCGACGGCGCGGGCATGTCACGGCAGCAGGCGGGTGCCCTCATCAACGGCGACCGGCGGCCCACCATGGAGCACTGCGACGCCCTCCAGCGCTTCTTCCGCGTGCACGCCGGGTTCCTCACGGCCGAGGACCCCGAGGCGCTCGCCGGGGCCCTGCAACGCGCCGAGCAGGAGCTGCTCCAGAAGCTGGCCGACCGCGACGACGAGGCGGCGGCCGCGGCCGGTGATCCGCTGGAGCGGCTGTTGCAGGACCACGGCGTGCGCGGGATCGCCTGGCGGGCCGCGCAGCTTCCCACCGACCAGCATCGCGACAAGGTCGCCGAGTGGTTGGACATGCTCCTGGAGAGCGTCAAGCGGCCCGAGTCGTGAGCCGGGGGATAACTGTGGGCATCGGCAGGGAAATGCGCCGCCTGAGCGGCGAGTTGGTGGCGGAGCTGACCCTGCCCGCACCGGCGCCCCCCACGGACCTGTACACCGCCCTCTGCGAGGCGATGAGCCGGCGCCGGGGCCGCCCGGTCCACTTCCGTACGGCCGCGTTCCCGGTCGGCACCGCGAGCGGACTGTGGCTCGACATGGCCGACCAGGACCTCGTCGTCGTGGAGGAACGCACCGCGCCCGCGCACCAGTTGGTGATCCTCGGCCATGAGCTGTGGCACATGAAGGCCGGTCACTGCGGCCATCATGTCGAGGGTGCCGCCGTCGCCGCGCGCATGCTCAGCGACGACGGGGATCTGCGGGCGGCCGTCCTCAAGGTCGCCGCGCGCAGCCGCTTCGACCAGGCCGACGAGCGGGAGGCCGAGCGCTTCGGCCTGCTCCTCGCCAGCAAGTGCCGTACCTGGCTGGACGGTTCGTCGGTACGGGGTCCCATCCAGCGGGACCGGCTGGCGGGGCGGATCGAGGCGTCGCTGGGGTATCTGGGGCCGCAGAGCTGACCGAAGGCACCGCGCGTACCGGGCCACGGCGAGTACCGGCGGCATCGCACGGTCACGTGACACCGCTGCCCTCGCCGGTCAGGTGGCGCTGCGCTCGCTCGCCTCGCGCAGGTCACGTTCCACCGCACGGTTGCGTACATTGTCGGGCCGCCCGGCGGCGGTACCCGGGCGGCCTTCGCACAGGAGGTCGCGCCAGTGCTCGCGGCTCCAGTCGGCGGGGTCCGTCGTGGCGGTGAACTCCTCGACCAGGGAGACGAATCGGCCGGGGTCGGCGTGGAACGGGAAGTGGCCCGCCCCCTCGAAGATCTCCAGCCGGCTCCCCGGCATCGCCTCGTGCGCCCCGAACGCGTGCCGTACCGGCACCACGCTGTCCCGGTCGCCCCACAGCAGCATCGTCGGCATGCCCTCGGTGAGATAGCAGCGGTCGAGCATCGTCACCACCTGCCCCCGCCAGTCGACGACCGCGCGCAGGGTGCGGATGAAGGCGTTGCGGGAGGTCTCGTCCGGCAGCGCGTCGACGAGGTTCAGCAGGTCGGGGGCGTCCTGGCCGAGGTCGGTGTCCAGGAGCTTCATGAGCTGCACGGCGAGCCCCACCTGGAGCCGCATGCCCGGCAGCCGCAGCGAGGACAGCATCAGATGGGCGCCCGGCAGCGACACCAGCCGCAGCACGGGGTTGACCTCGCGTCCCACGCCGCCCGCGCTGACCAGGATGAGCCGCTCGGTGCGCTCGGGGAACTGGTAGGCGAACTGCATGGCCACGCCGCCGCCCAGGGAGTGCCCGACGAGGGTCGCCGACTCGATGCCGAGGGTGGTCAGCAGATCGCGGACGCCGTTGGCGTAGGCGGCGACCGAGTAGTCGGCGCGCGGTTTGTCGGAGGCGCCGTGGCCGAGCAGGTCGGGGGCGATGACGGTGTGGGTGCGGGCCAGGTCGGGGATCAGCTCGGCCCAGGTGGCCGAGGAGTCCCCGATGCCGTGGATGAGCACCAGCGCGGGGCCCTCGCCGGCCATGCGGAAGGCACGGCGGTACCCGTGCACGACCCGGTACTGCACTTCGAGTTCACCGTCGCCCACCGAGCGCAGCCGTACGGTGCGCGCCGGGCGCCGGTGCGGGACGTCGACCACGCACGTGCCTCCCCGTTCCATGGCCGCCGCGGGGCAGCGGCCGAAAGCCCTTGCCTCCAGCGTAGAACTGCTTTCCCACAGGCGATTTCAAGGAGGTTTCGCCTCCGCTAAGCGGGCGAACCGGGGTGTAGCGAACCCTCATTGTCAGTGGTGGGCGGCAAGCTGGAGATGCACCCCTTGTGCGGGTGCGAGACCGACGAGCCGACTTGGGGAGAGCCGACCGATGCCCACCGCCGTACTGACCGATCGCGAGCGCACCGCCGTCCAGGCCTATCTCCGGCTGCTGCACACCGTACGCGCCGCCTTCGACGGTCCGCCGGACAGCCGGCGACCACCCGTCGTGCCGCCCTCGGTGCTCGCCGAGGCGGAGCAGGCGCTGGCGGACGCGGGACTGACGGGCAACGAGGAGGCGTTCTTCCGGCTGCTCCAGAGCTGGGTCCCGCGAGCGTGAGGGCCGCCGTTCAGGGGCGCGGCTCCCGTGGCCGCGCCCCCGCCCGGCTCAGGCGTGCGGCACGACGACCGCCGTCGCCAGGAACCCGCCCTGGACCGTCCAGCGGCCCTCGAAGGTCCCGAGGCGCCGTCCGGCCACGATCGGGCCGGGTACGAGGAGTTCGGCGCGCAGTCCACCGGTGAACCGTTCCCCGGGGTCCGTGAAGAGCTCGATGTCGGCCTCGGTGAAGTCGAGCCACTGGCCGGTGAGGGGGAACCACGCCTTGTAGACGGACTCCTTGGCGCTGAACAGCAGCCGGTCCCAGTGGATGTCGGGCCGGTCCGCGGCCAGCCGCCGCAGCCGGGCCGCCTCGGCGGGTACGCAGGCGTAGGCGAGGACCCCGTCGGGGAGCGGTTCGTGGGTCTCGGCGTCGATGCCGAGGGAGACCAGGTCGGTGGCGCGGGCCAGGGCGGCCGCGTGGAAGCGGTCGCAGTGGGTCATGCTGCCGATCAGGCCGGCCGGCCACTGCGGGGCGCCACTGGGGCCGGGCAGGACGGGCTGCCGGGGGACGCCGAGCTTCTCCATGGCCCGCCGGGCGCAGGAGCGCACTCCGGTGAACTCGCGCCGCCGCTTCTCCGCGACCCGTGCCACCACCGCGGCCTCCTCGGGGAAGAGGGGTGCGGGTGTGTCGTCACCGTACGTCTCCACGGCCACCGCCGAGTCCGGCAGCAGCTCCTCGATCACCGGGCACGACCTCCCTGGGCAGGATGCGGCGCAGCCGGCCCGGCGGGTGGGCGCGCTTGCGCCACTCGCGGGGGTATCCGACCGACACCTCTTCGAAGCGGACCCCCTCGTGCCAGGTGGTGCGGGGGATGTGGAGATGACCGTAGACCATGGTGTGGACACGGAATCTGCGGTGCCAGTCCGCGGTGAGCTCGGTGCCGCACCACATGGCGAACTCGGGGTACCAGAGCACCTCGGTGGGATGGCGGTCGAGCGGGTAGTGGTTGACGAGCACTGTGGGCAGGTCGTCGGGCAGCTCGGCGAGTCGGCGTTCGGTCAGCTCGACCCGGGCCCGGCACCACGCGTCGCGGGTCGGATAGGGGTCGGGGTGCAGCAGGAACTCGTCGGTGCAGACGATGCCGGTGCCGTGCGCGTACTCCAGTCCCGCTTCCTTGGTGGCGCAGCCCTCGGGCAGGAACGTGTAGTCGTAGAGCAGGAACAGCGGGGCGATGACGACCGGCCCGCCGGGGCCGTCCCAGACGGGGTAGGGGTCCTCGGGGGTGGTCACTCCGAGCTCGCGGCACATGGTGACCAGGTGCTCGTAGCGCTCGACGCCGCGCAGGGTGATCTCGTCCTTGGGGTGGGTCCACAGTTCGTGGTTGCCGGGGGCCCAGACGACCTTGCGGAAGCGGCCGGCGAGGGTTTCGAGGGCCCAGCGGATGTCGGCGGAGTTCTCCGCTACGTCACCGGCCACGAGGAGCCAGTCGTCGTCCGTCTCGGGGTGCATCTTCTCGACCAGGGCGCGGTTCTCGGGGTAGCCGATGTGCAGATCGCTGATGGCCAGCAACTGCCCGGCGGCACCGGCCCTCGACGTCACCGCTCGCCCCCTCCGAGTTCATGAACGCGACCCCGACAGCATACTCACGGCCCCTGGACAACGGGCCGGGCTCGGCTCGAAGGGCATCCGCCGCACCATGCGTGAGCGCCGGTCACAGGATCCGGGGGTGTCCGTCACAAGATCCCGGCCTCCGTTCAAGATCCAGGAATCCGTAACACGCACGTTGCACGCCGGGGCTCCGGGAAGCCGTATGATCGCCCCAACACCACCGCTACGAACTTCCCTTCGCACAGGGCGGTTTGGTGACCCTCCACACACCCTGGCCGGGCTCGGCCTGCTTCGCCGTGCCCGAATACCCCGAAAGGCGGCCTGCATGATCTCTCGCGTACGCGTCTGGCTCAACCGCACGTACGCGGAGAATGTGTTCTTCATGGATCAGCTGCGCCGAAATCCGAGTGATCGCGCCGTCGAGATCCATGCGACGCACGGCGACGCGGACTCCCCCGTGCTGGCCGCCGCCGACACCGCCGAGCTGGAGCCGGAGGGGCTGTCCCCGGCCGCGTACGTCGAGTACGCCCTCGACCAGTGCGCCCGCCGCGGTATCGACGTGTTCGTGCCCCGGCTGCACCAGTCGGCGGTCGTGGCGCACCGCGCGGAGTTCGAGGCGGCCGGTACGGCGCTGCTGGCGCCGCCGCCGGAGGGCGTGGCCGTCTTCGAGGACAAGGTGATCGCCTACGAGGCCGTGCAGGCCGTCGGGGTGCCGGTGCCGCCGTGGTACCGGGTGCGGTCGGCCGAGGAACTCGTCGTCGCCGTCGAGGAGTTGGAGGCGGGCGGCCACAAGGCGTGCTTCAAGCCGGCGTCGGGTGCGGGCGGGGTGGGCTTCCGCGTCATCACGCGCGCCCCCTTCTCGCTCATGCACCTCAACGGCTTCCCCGGTCCGTATGTGCCGCTCGAGATGGTCGTGACGGCGCTGGAGCAGGCCGAGGAGTCCGTGGACTGGCTGGTGATGCCGCGCCTCGAGCAGCCGGAGGTGTCGGTGGACTGCCTCACCGGGCCCGACAACCGGGTGCGGCTCGCGATCGGCCGGACCAAGAACGGGCGCCGTCGCGGGTTCACGCTGCACGAGCAGTGGCTGGAGCCGGCGCGGTTGATCGCGGAGGGGTTCGGGCTGCACTACCTGTCCAACATCCAGTTCCGGATGTTCGGTGACACACCGGTGCTGATGGACGTCAACACACGGCCCGCGGGCGGACTGCACCAGCTGTCGCTGTGCGGGGTCAACGCGCCTTGGGCGGCTGTGCAGTTGGCGCTGGGCGAGGACCCCGGGGAGATGGTTCCGCCGTTCCTCGGACCGGACTACACGGTGGTGTCGGGACCGCGCCAGCTGCGTCCGGTGACCATTCCGCATCAGCGCGCGGAGGTCTCCGAGCCGCTGCCCGCGGTTCCCGCCCCCGCGGCGGCGGAGTCGGTCGTCGTCGAGACGGCCGGACAGGCTCTGCCGCTCTAGACAGCACCGCTCCGGAAGACAACTTCATCCCACCGGTATGGACCAATTCCCCCGCTCACCCTTGACAGGCGGATTGGTCCATACCAACTTGGTTGCGCACTCTCCTCCGCACTCCCGAACACCCCCATTCTTCAGGGAGATCACGTGCGCACCCCTCTCATACGACGTCCCAGACGCCTCCTCGCCCTCCTCGGCACCGCCGCGCTCGCACTCGCCGGTGCCGTCGCCCTCCCCGGTACCGCCCAGGCGGCCAACGTACTGACCAACCCCGGATTCGAGTCGGGCTCGCCGAGCCCCTGGTCCTGCACCGGCAACCTCGGGTCCGTCGTCTCCTCCCCCGTGCACGGCGGCACCAAGGCGCTGGCCGGCGCGGTGAGTTCGAGCGACAACGCCAAGTGCAGCCAGACCGTCGCCGTGCGGCCCAACACCGCGTACACACTGAGCGGTTGGGTGCGCGGCAGTTACGTCTACCTCGGCGTGGACGGCGGTTCCTCCACCTGGACCACATCGCCGTCGGCGTACAGCCAGCTGAGCGTCTCCTTCACGACCGGCGCCTCGCAGACCAGCGCCACCGTGTACGTCCACGGGTGGTACGCGCAGGGCACCTACTACGCCGACGACATCAACCTCGACGGCCCGGGCGGCAGTTCGGACACCCAGGCGCCGACCGCGCCCGCGAGTCTGCGGTCCACGGGGAAGACCTCGTCGAGCGTGTCGCTGGCGTGGAACGCCTCGACGGACAACGTCGGCGTCACGGCGTACGACATCTACAGCGGGTCGAACCAGGTGCTCAGCGTCTCCGGTACGACCGCCACGGTGAGCGGACTCTCCGGCAGCACCGCCTACACGTTCACCGTGCGGGCGCGGGACGCGGCCGGGAACTCCTCGGCGGCCTCCAACTCCGTGTCCGTCACGACGGATCCGGGCACCGGGGGCGGTACCGGGTTCAAGCAGGCCGCGCCCTATCTGTACGAGGGCTGGGGCGATCCGCCGAGCGTGTCGACCGTGATGAGCTCGACCGGCATCAAGTGGTTCACGATGGCGTTCATGCTGGACGGCGGCGGCTGCAACCCGATGTGGGACAGCGCCCGGCCGCTGACCGGCGGGGTCGACCAGACCGTCATCAACCAGATCCGCTCGGCGGGCGGGGACATCGTGCCCTCGTTCGGCGGCTGGCAGGGCAGCAAGCTCGGCGCCAACTGCTCCTCCGCCAGTGCGCTCGCCGCCGCGCTCCAGAAGGTGATCGACGCCTACTCGCTCAAGGCGATCGACATGGACATCGAGAACACGGACGAGTTCGAGAACGAGGCCGTGCAGGCGAAGATCCTCACCGCCCTGAAGACGGTCAAGGCCAACAACCCCGGCCTGAAGACCATCGTCACCTTCGGCACCTCGACCACCGGACCGACCTACTACGGCAACCGGCTGATCGAGCAGGCCAAGTCGCTCGGCGCCGACATCGACGTCTTCACCATCATGCCGTTCGACTTCGGCGGCGGCTCCGACATGTACGGCAACACCGTGAACGCGACGGAGGGGCTGAAGACCAAGCTGAAGTCCACCTTCGGCTGGGACGACGCGACGGCCTACGCGCACATCGGCATCTCCGGCATGAACGGTCTCTCCGACCAGCAGGAGCTCACCTCTCCCGCGATCTGGACCTCGATCAAGGACTGGGCGAACTCCCACCACATCGCGCGACTCGCCTTCTGGTCGGTCAACCGTGACCGGCCGTGCGCGGGCGGCGGCGTGGTCAGCAACTGCTCCGGCATCAGCCAGAACAACTGGCAGTTCACCTCGATCACGGCCGGCTTCACCGGCTGATCGGGCGGTCCCGCCAGTCCCGCAACCAACGGTGCCTGCCGGTCCCTGAACCGGCAGGCACCGCCGCGGTGTCAGAACCGGCCCGAACCCCGGTACAGCTCCAGCTCCCCGTCCAGCTCGACCTTGAGCACCGTGGCGTACGGGTCGAGGTCGGCCGCGGCCGGCGGGTCGATCCACACGATGCCGACGGCGTCGTGCAGGCCGCCCACCTTCCGGTGGCCGAGTTCCGTGCCGGTGCCGAGGACGGTGACCTCGCGGACCGGGGTGACCAGTCCCCGCAGGCCGATCTCGGCGCGCGGGATGTCGAACAGGGTGAGGTAGAGCGTCCGGCCGTCGGCGGAGAGGGTGCTGGGCCCGTAGTGGTGCCCGGCGGGCAGCCCGCGCACCGTCCCGTACACCGCCTCCGCGTGCTTCGCGATCCACTCCCCCAGCCCTTCGAGCCGCTCCACCTGCGGCTGCGGGATGGTGCCGTCCTCCATCGGGCCGACGTCGAGGAGCAGATTGCCGCCGCCACCGATGGTCTCGGTGAAGTAGCGGATCAGCTGGGCGAGCGACTTGTGGTTGTGATCCTTGTGCTGGTAGCCCCACGAGTCGTTGATGGTGAGGCACAACTCCCAGGGACCCTCGGGGGGTTCGATGGGGGCACCCTGTTCGGGGGTGGCGTAGTCGCCCTCGCTGAGCATGCGGGCGTTGAAGACCACGTCGGGGCTGTACGAGCGGATGAGCGCGGCGAGTTCGGGGATCCGCCACTGCTCCTCGCTGCGGTCCCACTCGCCGTCGAACCACATCAGGTCGGGCCGGTAGCGGGAGGACAGCTCGCGGATCTGGCCGTCCCGGTAGGCGATGAAACGCCCCCAGGCCACCAAGTCCTCGTCCTCCGCCGAGCATTCGGAGTAGCGGTTGTCCTCCTGCTCCGGCGGGCGCCCCGGCTTGCGGGTGGTGGCGTAGTCGGGGTGGCTCCAGTCGGAGTGCGAGTAGTAGAAGCCGACCTTGAGGTCCTTCTCGCGCAGCGCCTCGGCGTACGGGCCGATGTAGTCCTTGCCGAGGTTGAGGTCGCCGAACTCCGTGTCCCACAGGGCGACTCCGTCGTGGTGACGGGTCGTCAGCACGGCGTACCTCGCTCCGGCCCGGGCGAACAGGTCGGCCCATTCACGGGGGTTGTACCGGGCGCCCGTGAAGCGGTGGAGCTGGGACATGTACTGGTCGTGCGGGACGATGTCGTCGTAGAACGACCAGGATTCCTGGACGCCGTCGACGGCGTAGATGCCCCAGTGGATGAAGATCCCCAACTTGGCGTCGGTGAACCAGGGTTGCATCGGCATGGGTCAGTTCACCTCGGCACGCTTCAGTCGCAGGGTGAGGATCTGGAAGGGGCGGAGGGCCACGGGGACAGCACCGTCGACGGCGGCCTCGTCCTCGGTCAGCGGACGCTCCAGGAGGTCGGTCACCTTGGCGCCGGCGAGCGGGAATCCGGTGCGCAGGACGCCCCGGGCGCGGCCGCCGCGGGACTCGTAGAGGCGTACGACCACGTCGCCGGAGGTGTCGTCGGCGAGCTTGACCGCCTCGACGGTGATGCCCTCGCCGTCGACGGAGACGACCGGCTCGGGCTCGCCCGCCGAATCGGCCACGCGGAGGGGGAGGTTGAGGGCGTATCCCTCGGCGACGGCGTCCTCGATGCTCGCGCCGGGCAGCAGGGAGTACGTGAAGCGGTGCCTGCCCTGGTCGGCCTCCGGGTCCGGGACGCGCGGGGCGCGGACCAGGCTGAGGCTGACCTTCGTCGTCGTACCGCCGTCCTCGCGGACCGTGCGGGTCACGTCGTGGCCGTACGTCGAGTCGTTGATGACCGCGACACCGTAGCCGGGTTCGCCGACGTGCACCCAGCGGTGGCCGGAGACCTCGAAACGGGCCGCCTCCCAGCTGGTGTTGGTGTGCGTGGGGCGCTGGATGTGGCCGAACTGGATCTCGGCGGAGGAGTGCGGGGCCCGGATGTCGATCGGGAAGCCCGCCTTGAGGATCTTCTCCACCTCGTGCCAGTCGATGTCCGTCTCGATGTCGATCCGGGGGCTGCCGGCGCGGACGCTGATCGTCTGGGTGATCTTCGAGCCCTTGCCGAAGGCGCGGGTGACCCGGACGGCACCGAGCAGCGGGTCCTCCGAGACGACCTCGACCGAGGATGCCTCCAGCAGGTCGGTGAAACGGTTCCTGTAGTGCTTGTCGATGTCCCAGGCGTCCCAGTAGTTCGGGAGGTCGGTGTGGAGGCGGAGGAGGTTGCCGGGCTCGGCGAGGACTTCGCGGTGCGCGCGGATGTCGTATACCGACGACAGTGTTCCGTCTTCCGCCACCTGTACACGGACGAGGCCGTTGTCGAGGACGCGGCCGTCCACCGTCACCGGGTGCGCGGGCTCGGGCGCGTCGGCCGCGAGGGGCGCGCTGCCGTTCGCGGGGACCGTCACGAACGCCGGTGCGCCCGAGCCGTCCCGGACCACCTCGGCGCGGTCGTACGGGCTGGTGTTGAAGACCCGTGCCCCGCCGCCGCCCAGCGCCGCGACCGCCTCGGCCGTCAGTGCCTCCAACTCCCCGGCGACGCGGGCGTATTCGGCCTCGGCCTCGCGGTGCACCCAGGCGATGGACGAGCCCGGCAGGATGTCGTGGAACTGGTGGAGGAGGACCGTCTTCCAGAGTCGGTCGAGCTTCTCGTACGGGTAGGCGTAGCCCGGCGCGTGCAGGGCGGCCGTCGTCGCCCACAACTCGGCCTCGCGGAGCTTGTGTTCGCTGCGGCGGTTGCCCTGCTTGGTGCGGGCCTGGGAGGTGTAGGTGGCGCGGTGCAGCTCCAGGTAGAGCTCGCCCTGCCAGACGGGGGCGTCCTCGTACTCGGCGCGTGCCTTGGCGAAGAACTCGTCGGGGTGCTCGACGACGACCTTGGGCGAGCCCTCCAAGTCGGCGAGCCTGCGGGCGCGTTCCATGATCTCGCGGGTGGGGCCGCCACCGCCGTCGCCCCAGCCGAAGGGGGCGAGCGAGCGCGTACCGGCGCCCTTCTCGGCGTAGTTGCGGACCGCGCGGTCCATCTCCTCGCCGGAGAAGCGGGCGTTGTAGGTGTCGACGGGCGGGAAGTGGGTGAAGATGCGGGTGCCGTCGATGCCCTCCCACCAGAAGGTGTGGTGGGGGAACTTGTTGGTCTGGTTCCAGGAGATCTTCTGGGTGAGGAACCAGTCGTTGCCGGCGAGCTTGGCGAGCTGCGGGTAGGCGGCGTTGTAGCCGAAGGAGTCCGGGAGCCAGACACCCTTGGTCTCGATGCCGAAGTGCTCGATGAAGAACCGCTTGCCGTGGATGAGTTGACGCGCGATGGCCTCGCCGCCCGGCAGGTTGCCGTCGGACTCGACCCACATGCCGCCGACCGGCGCCCACTGGCCCTTCTTCACGGACTCCTGGATGCGGGCCCAGACGTGCGGGTAGTTGTCGCGGACCCACTCGTACTGCTGGGCCTGGGAGCAGGCGAAGATGAAGTCGTCGTACTCGTCGGCCAGCGACGTCACGTTGGAGAAGGTGCGGGACGTCTTGCGCTTGGTCTCGCGGATCGGCCAGAGCCAGGCGGAGTCGATGTGGGCGTGGCCGACGCCGGAGATGACGTGGGCGCTCGCATGGGCGGGCTTCGCGAGGACCGGGGCGAGCACCTCGCGGACGGCCGCCGCGCTGCCGGAGATGTCGTCCAGGTCGAGGGCGTCCATGGCCCGGTCCAGGGCGTGCATGATCTCGTGGCGGCGGGGCTCGTGGTCGCCGAGGTGGGTCATGACGCCGAGCAGGACCTGGATGTCCAGGTCGAGGTGCCAGACCTCCTCGTCGAGGACGGCGATGTCGGCGCGGCGGAATGTATACAGTGGACGGTCGCCTGCCGTCAGTACATCGCCGAGCGGCGTCGGCTGCGCGAAGTTGTTCGCCAGGATGTCGGGGTTGGAGGCCGCCTCGACGAGGTAGTCGATCCGCTCACCGCCCGTCGCCGGGTTGGCGATCGCCACGTACTGGTTGAGCGGGTTGACCGCCTTCAGGGGGCGGCCGTCGGGCAGGTGGACCAGCGCCTCGGCCTGGTTCCCCGGCCAGTCGCCCACGAAGCCGAGGTCGATGACCGCCTCGACGCGCTTCCCGGCGAACGCGGCGGGCACCTCGCCCCGCATCCGGAACCAGGTGGTGCCCCACGGCGGGCCCCACGGGGTGTCCATCGCGAAGGGCGTGTACCGGGCGGCGGCCGCCTCCTCGAAGGAGACCGGCTCCCCCGGCGCCTGCCAGGCCTCCACCTCGAAGGGGACGGTGGCCGCGTAGATCGCGGGCTTGATGCGCTGGGTGTGGAGGCGCTCTACGCGCTCCTCGATGCGGCGGCGTTCGTCGTGCATGGAGAGCTCCAGAGAGGAGAAGAGAGGGGAAAGCGCTTACTGCGAGGGGCTCACTTAAGGTACGCCAGTCCCGGATGGACCTCGGCATAGCCCTCGACCAGCCGCCGGGCGACGTTCACGGAGTCGACGAGCGGATGCACCGCGAAGGCTTTCACCGCCGTCGTACGGGACCCGGACTCCGCGGCGGCGAGCACCTCGCGCTCGACCGCCTTGACCGCGCAGACCAGGCCCGAGGCGTGGTCGGGCAGCGGGTCGACGGCGACCGGGTGGGCGCCGTTGGCGTCGACGAGGCACGGGACCTCGATCACGGCATCGTTGTCGAGCACGGAGAGGGTGCTCTGGTTGCGGACGTTGAGGATCAGGGTGGTGCGCTCGTCGCGGGCGATGGCCCGCATCAGGGCGAGGGCGACCTTCTCGTATCCGCCGGAGAGGTCGTCGGCGTCGCGCTCGCCGGCGCCGGCGGTCTCGCGGTTCTCGGACATGTAGGTCGCCTCGCGCTCGGCGCGGGTGCGGTCCCACAGGTCCAGTGCCTTCGCGCCGGGGGCGCCGACCTCGTCGTAGAAGCTCGCCTGCTGGTCGCGCAGGAAGGCGCCGCGGGTCTTGTCGGCCTGCTGGTAGGCGCGGACGGCCTCGCGGTTGAAGTAGTAGTAGTGCAGGTACTCGTTGGGGATCGCGCCGAGGGACTGGAGCCAGTCGACGCCGAACAGCTTGCCCTCCTCGAAGGAACCGAGCAGTCCGGGGTCGGCGAGCAGGCGCGGGAGTTCGTCGCGCCCGGCGACACGCAGGCCGCGGACCCAGCCGAGGTGGTTGAGGCCGACGTAGTCGATCCAGGCCTCCTTCGGGTTCGCGCCGAGCACGCGGGCGATACGGCGGCCGAGCCCGACCGGGGAGTCGCAGATGCCGATGACGCGGTTGCCGAGGTGCCGGGACATGGCCTCGGTGACCAGGCCCGCCGGGTTGGTGAAGTTGATGACCCAGGCGTCGGGGGCGAGGCGGGCGACGCGCTGGGCGATGTCGACGGCGACCGGGACCGTGCGCAGGCCGTAGGCGATGCCGCCGGCGCCGACCGTCTCCTGGCCGAGGACGCCTTCGGCGAGGGCCACCCGCTCGTCGTTCGCCCTGCCCTCCAGGCCGCCCACGCGGATCGCGGAGAAGATGAAGTCGGCGCCGCGCAGGGCCTCGTCGAGGTCGGTGGTGGCGGTGACCGTGGGGGCGTCGTCGACGGTCGACGCCTGTTCAGCCAGTACACGGGCGACTGCATACAGTCGTCTGTCGTCCAGATCGTGCAGAACGACTTCCGTGACCCGCCCCTCGGCGCGGTCCGTCAGAAGCGCCCCGTACACGAGCGGCACACGGAATCCGCCGCCGCCCAGAATCGTCAGCTTCACACTTGAGCCTTTCCTGCCAGTACCACCTCGACGCCCGCCTCCTCCAGGGAGGCCCGCGTCGCCGTGTCCACCGGCGCGTTCGTCACCACCACGTCCAGGTCCTCGGGACCGCAGACCTTCGCCATCCCCGTACCCGGGAACTTCGCCGCGTCGGCGAGCAGCACGATCTTGTCGCTCGCCTTGATCATGGCGCGCTTGACCGGCACCTCGACGACCGTCGTGTCCATCACCTGCCCACCGGGGCGCACTCCACTGGTGCCGAGGAAGAGCCAGTCGGCGTGCAGCTGGCGGAGGTTGTCCTCGGTGAGGAAGCCGACCAGCGAGCGGTACTCGCGGCGGACCATGCCGCCGAGCAGGACCAGTTCGATGCCCTCGTCGTCGGCGAGCTCCTCGTAGACCACCAGGTTGCTGGTGATCACGGTGAGCCGGCGGCCGTGCAGCTGGCGGGCCAGCCGGTACGCGGTGGTGCCGATGTCGAGCAGCACCGACTGACCGTCCTTGATCAGTCCCGCCGCGCGCACGGCTATGGCGTCCTTCTCGGCCACCCGGACCTCGGCGACCTCCGCGAAGGGCTGGTCGCCCTCCTCGGCGCGGGCGCCGCCGTGGACCCGGGTGAGCAGCCCGTCCTCCTCGAGTTTGACCAGGTCACGCCTGATCGTGGCGGGGCTCACACCCAGCTGCTCGGAGAGGTCGGTCACGGCCGCGGGGCCGCCGGAGCGCAGGGCCCGCAGGATGAGTTGATGTCGTCGTTCTGCCAGCACGCCGTGAACACTACTCGTCATCTTCAATCAAATCCATGCTCAGTTCTGCTCGGGTATTGACCAATCTCGCAGAGCGGCGCACGATTCCGGTCATCGAAATTGACGCGTTTTGACGAGAGGCTGTGCGCGTGGACGACGACAGGCCCGACGTGCTCCTGACCGGGCTGCTCTTCTACGACCTCGTCCTCACCGGGCTGGGGAAGCCCCCGACCCCGGGCGAGGAGATCTGGACGGCCGGCATGGGCTGCGGGCCGGGCGGCATCGCCAACCTGGCGGTCGCCGCGTCCCGCTTCGGCCTGAAGACCTCCCTGGCGACGGTCTTCGGCGACGACTTCTACGGCGAGTACTGCCGTGACGTCCTCGACGACCAGGAGGGCGTCGACCTCTCGCTCTCCCGCACCGCGGACGGCTGGCCCACCCCCGTCACCGTCTCCCTCGCGCACGGCGGCGACCGTGCCCTGGTCACCCACGGCCAGGAACCCCCGTACTCGCAGGACACGCTGATGGGCGACCCGCCCGAGGCGCGCACCGCCCTCGTCCACCTCGAGGCCGAACCCCGCGAGTGGATCGCCCGGGCCGCCGCGAACGGCACCCACATCTACGCCGACGTCGGCTGGGACCCCACCCAGCAGTGGTCCACGGACCTGCTGGACCAGCTGAAGCTGTGCCACGCCTTCCTCCCCAACGAGACCGAGGCGATGGCCTACACCCGCACCGACAGCGCGGTCGCGGCGCTCGGCACGCTCTCCGAGCTGGTGCCGGTCGCGGTGGTCACGCGGGGCGGGGACGGCGCGGTCGCCGTGGACCAGACGACCGGTGAGTACGCGGACGTCCCGGCCCTTGACATCGATGTCCTGGACGCGACGGGCGCCGGTGACGTGTTCGGCGCGAGCTTCGTCGCCGCCTCGCTCGGCGGCTGGCCGCTGGCGGAGCGGCTGCGGTTCGCGGTGCTCGCGGCCGGGCTGTCCGTCCAGCGGGCGGGCGGGGCGCTGGCCGCGCCCGGCTGGTACGGCGTCGACCGCTGGTGGCGGTCGCTGTCGGCGGCCGACCGTGGACTGTCCGCGGCCGACCGTGAACTGAAGACTGCATACGGTTTTCTGTCGGACCGGATCCCGGCGGATCCCGGCCCTCCCGTCCGGTACGCCCCCGTGACCCCACCCGCACGGCACCTCTGACTCCCCCACGCCCCACGCAACGCCCCCCACTCAACGCCCCTCATGCGAAGACCCGAAAAGACCCGAAAGGCGGTGGGAGCTGTGCGGCTCTCACGAAGAGGCCTGCTCCGCGCGGGCCTGGCCGGTACGGCCGCCACGGCGCTCGGCGGCCTGGCGTCCGGCTGTGCCGTTCCGACCGGCTCGACCGGCCGGAACATGGTCCTGTGGTACTGGAGCGGCGGTCTGAGCGACACCGTCGTGAAGAACGCCAAGGCCCGGTACGACAGTTCGGTCGATCTCCAGGCCATCCAGATCGGCGGCCAGTACCGCTCCAAGCTCATCACCACCATCACCGGCCGGGCCCACATCCCCGACATCGCGGGGCTCAAGGGCGAGGACATGGCCGCCTACCTCCCGAACGCGGACCAGTTCATCGATCTGCGGACGCTGGGCGCGGAGAAGTACAAGAGCCAGTACCTGTCCTGGAAGTGGGACCAGGGCATCGCCGACGACGGCACGATGGTCGGCTTCCCGATCGACTGCGGGCCGGTGGCGCACTTCTACCAGTACGACATCTTCCAGAAGGCCGGACTGCCGTACGAACCGGCGGACGTGTCCCGGGAGTTGAACACCTGGGAGAACTTCTTCGCCGCGGGTGAGCAGCTGAAGAAGCGGCTCCCGGGGACGATGCTCCTCACCGACGTCAACTCCGTCTTCGAGAACGTCGTGCAGCAGGGCTCCAAGCGGTACGTCGACAAGGACCGTCATTTCATCGGCGACCAGGAGCATGTGCGCGACGCCTGGGCGCTCGCCGTGGAGGCCAAGCGCCGCGGGATCGTCTCCGACCTCGTGAACGGCACCCCGGACCAGCTGTCGGCCAAGCAGGACGGCAAGCTGCCCAGCGAACTGGGCGCCTCCTGGGCGGCCTTCGACATCAAGAACGGTGTGCCGAAGACCAAGGGCAGGTACCGGGTCGCCGACATGCCGGTGCGGCCCGCCAACAACGGCGGCTCGTTCCTGTCGATCACCAAGGCGTGCCGGGAGCCCGAGCAGGCCTTCCAGATCATCACCTGGATGCTCGACGCGGCCAACCAGGCGCAGGGTTACGTCGACGCGGGCCTCTTCCCCTCCACGCCCGCCTCGTACGGCCTCAAGCAGATGCAGGAGCCGGACGACTTCTTCGGCGGCCAGGTCACGACCGACATCTTCGGACCTGCCGCGCAGAAGATCGCCGTCGCCTACAACAGCCCGTTCGATGTCGCGCTCGGGCAGCCCATCAAGGACGAGATCAAGAACGTCGGCGTCCTCGGCAAGGACCCCAAGAAGGCCTGGAGTGACGCCATGAGCAAATGCCGTCGCATCGCGAAGCACCTGGGGGTGAGCTACTGATGGCCGTACTGGAGCAGACCCCGCCCGCTGTCGCGCAGCCCTCCCCGTCCCGGCCCAAGAAGGGTTTCCGCAAGTACTGGCACCTGTATGCCGCGATCTCCCCCTTCTATCTGATCTTCCTCGGCTTCGGCCTCTTCCCCGTCGGCTTCTCGCTCTACCTCTCCTTCCACCGCTGGGACGGCCTCGGCACGATGGAGTGGGCCGGGCTCTCGCAGTACCAATACCTGCTGAGCGACAGCGACTTCTGGAACTCGATCGGCAACACGGTCATCATCTGGGCGCTGGCCACCTTCCCCATGATCTTCCTGGCGATGGTCACGGCCGTGATGCTCAACTCCGCGGTCCGCTTCAAGGGCCTGTACCGCGTCGCGTACTTCCTGCCGAACGTCACCTCGGTCGTCGCCATCGCGATCGTCTTCGGCTCGATCTTCTCCACCAACAACGGTGTGATCAACGCCGTGTTGCACGGGTTCGGGATCGACCAGGTGGCCTGGCTCAACACACCGTGGGGCATCAAGGTCACCATCGCCGCGCTGATGACCTGGCAGTGGACGGGCTACAACGCCATCATCTTCCTCGCCGGCCTCCAGACCATCCCGAGCGACCTCTACGAGGCGGCCCGCATGGACGGCGCCGGACCGATCCAGACCTTCTTCCGGATCACCCTCCCGCTGCTGCGCCCCACACTCCTCTTCGTGCTCGTCGTCTCGACGGTCACCGGCCTCCAGAGCTTCTCCGAACCGCAGGTCCTGCTCCAGACCTCCTCCAACGACTCGACGTTCGCGGGCGGTCCGGGCCACTCCGGCCAGACGATGGTCCTCTACTTCTTCCAACAGACCTTCGACAACAACGACTTCGGGTACGGCGCCGCCGTGGCGTGGGGCATCTTCCTCGTCGTCGTCCTCTTCTCGATCATCAACTGGCGCCTCGTGCAGCGCCGGGGCGACTAGGAAGGGCCCGCCATGTCTTCCATCAAGGGGTCCCGCCGCAGAGGGATCGCGCTGCATCTCCCGCTGATCGTGGGCACGTTGATCTCGGCCTTCCCGTTCTACTGGGCCGTGATCATGTCGACGCACAGCTCGACGGAGATCTTCTCCTACCCGCCCAAGCTGCTGCCGGGCACGCACTTCCTGGAGAACGTCCGCAACCTGTTCGACGCCATCGACTTCTTCGGGTCGATGTGGAACTCGTTCCTCGTCGCGGCCTCGGTGACCTTCCTGGTCCTGCTCTTCGACTCACTCGCGGCCTTCGTCTTCGCCAAGTTCGAGTTCCCCGGCAAGAACGTGCTGTTCGGGCTCCTCATGGTCATCTTCATGGTGCCCGCGCAGCTGTCCGTCATCCCGCAGTTCGTGATCATGGCGAAGATCGGCTGGATCGGCTCGATGACCGCGCTGATCGTGCCGGCCGCCGCCAACGCCTTCGGCATCTTCTGGATGCGGCAGTACATGAAGAGCGCCATCCACGACGAACTCCTCGACGCCTCCAAGCTCGACGGCGCGAACTTCCTCCGCCAGTACTGGCATGTGGCGCTGCCGGTGGTCCGCCCCGGCCTCGCCTTCCTCGGCATCTTCACCTTCATGGGCCAGTGGAACGACTTCGCCTGGCCGCTGATCGCCCTCACCAACCCGGACAACGTCACCCTCCAGGTGGCGCTCTCGCAGCTCAACGGCACCCACGGCACCACCGACTACGGCATCGTGATGACCGGCGCCCTGCTCGCCCTCATCCCGCTGCTGATCGTGTTCGCGGTCGGCGCCAAGCAGATCATCGGCGACCTCGCGAAGGGAGCCGTTCGCGGATGACGAGCGAACCGCTGCTCGCCCTGCGCCCCTGGGAGGCACCCGAGGTGACCTCCTGGGGGCGGCTGCCCATGAACGCCGTCGACCGGCGCTCCGGAGTACTCCCCCTGGACGGCGACTGGCGCTTCCAGTTGCTTCCGGCTCCGGACGCGCCGGTCGGCGGTGCGTGGTCCACGGCCCAGGTGCCGGGTGCCTGGACCATGCAGGACACCGACGACCTTCCGCAGTACACGAACGTCCGTATGCCGTATACGGAATTCCCGCCACTGTCGCCCGCATACAGAAACCCGACGGGTGTGTACGAGCGCACGGTGGACATCCCCGCCGAGTGGACCGGCCGCCGGATCGTGCTCCAGGTCGGCGCCGCCGAGAGCGTGCTGCTCGTCCAGGTGGACGGACGCCCGGTCGGCATCTCCAAGGACTCCCACCTCGCCGCCGAATTCGACCTGACCCCGGTGGTGCGCCCCGGCTCGCCCGCCACGGTGCGGCTCACGGTCGTCAAATGGTCCGACGCCTCCCACATCGAGGACCAGGACCAGTGGTGGCACGGCGGGATCACCCGCTCGGTGCTGCTGTACGCCACCGACCCCCTCCATCTCGCGGACGTGACCGTGCGGGCCGCGTACAGCGGGGAGCTGCGGGTCGACTGCCGGGTGCGGGACGCCAGTGGCACGGGTGCCCTGCCCGAGGGGTGGTACGTCACCGGCGAGCTCGACGACGACGTACTCGCCCAGGACGCGGAGTTCGACCGGGCCAACATCGAGGACGACCGGATCTCCGACTTCCTGGGTGAAGCACGACTGCATACAGTCGTCAGTGATGTGCATCCATGGAACGCCGAGACACCCGAGCTGTACGACCTGACCGTCCGCCTCCACCGCGCCGACGGAACCGTCGCCGACACCTCGCGGCACCGCATCGGCTTCCGGGACGTCGAGATCGTCGGCCGGGACCTCCTCGTCAACGGCGAGCGCGTGTACATCCGGGGCGTGAACCGGCACGACTTCCATCCACTGACCGGGCGGACGGTGTCGTACGACGACATGCGCGCGGACCTCGTCCTGCTGAAGCGTTTCGGCTTCAACGCGATCCGCACCGCCCACTACCCGAACGACCCCACGCTCTACGACCTCGCCGACGAGCTCGGCTTCTACGTCGTCGACGAGGCGGACATCGAGTCCCACGACCACGCCCATGAGATCGCCGACGACCCGCGCTATCTGAACGCCTTCGTCGACCGCGTCTCACGAATGGTGCTGCGCGACAAGAACCACCCCTCGGTCATCATCTGGTCGCTCGGCAACGAGTCCGACTACGGCGCCAACCACGACGCCGCCGCGGGCTGGGTGCGCCGGCACGATCCGACCCGCCCCATCCAGTACGAGGGCGCGGCCAAGCTCGACTGGGCGGCGACGGACGACGCCTCCGACATCGCCTGCCCCATGTACGCGCCCCTTGAGGACTGTGTCGCGCACGCGCTGTCCGGCGAGCAGACCCGGCCGCTCATCCAGTGCGAGTACTCGCACGCCATGGGCAACAGCAACGGCACGCTCGCGGACCATTGGGCGGCCATCGAGTCAACGCCGGGACTTCAGGGCGGGTTCATCTGGGAGTTCTGGGACCACGGCATTCTCCAGCGTGTGAACGACGGAAGACCGGTCGGGCGTGGGGGCGCCGGGCTCTATGACAACGGTGTCGCCGCGCCCGGCCTGCGCTGGGCGTACGGCGGCGACTTCGGCGAGACCATCCACGACGGCGCGTTCATCGCGGACGGGGTCGTCTTCCCCGACCGCACGCCCAAGCCGGCGATGTACGAGCACCGCGAGATCGCGGCGCCGCTGCGGATCGAGTGCTTCCGGCACGAGGGCATCGTGCTCGGCAACCACCAGCACTTCCGCGGCCTTGACTGGCTGGCCGGTGCGTGGGAGCTGTCCCTGGCCGACGGCCGCACGCTGACCGCGCCCGCCGAGCTCCCGGAGCTGCGGCCCGGGGAGACGGCGGCCGTGCCGCTGCCCTTCGAGGTGCCGCGTGACGGTGGCGAGGCGTGGCTGACGCTGCGGGTGACGACCGCGTGGGACGAGGCGTGGGCGCCGCGAGGGACGGTGGTGTGTCTGCCGCAGGTGCGGTTGCGGGAGGAGCGGGGGGCGGTGCAGGGGGCGGTGCCGGTCGCCGGGCCCCCGGCTGTGGCGAATCGTTCCGCCTCCGCGTCCGCCTCCACCTCCGCCTTCGCCTCCACGTCCACGCCCTCCTCGGCGTCTGCCCTCACCTCCGTCGAGGTCGACGCCGACGGCCTGCTCGTCCACCCCCTCCTCACCGCCGCCCCCACCCTCTCCCTCTGGCGTGCGCCCACCGACAACGACGAGCTCGGCGGCATGGCCCTGCGCTGGCGGACCTGGGGGCTCGACTCGCTCGTCCGCAAGGCGGTGTCGGTGCGCGAGGACGGCGGCCGGGTGACCGTGGACGCCGAGTACGCCGGCACCGTCGGTGTCGTGCGGCACCGGCAGGTCCTCACGCCGGTCGAGGGCGGCATCCGCGTCGACGAAGAGGCCGAGCTGCCCCCGGAGTTCGACGACGTGGCACGCGTCGGCTCGGTCTTCGAGACCGTACCCGGGCTCGACCTGCTGGAGTGGTTCGGGCAGGGGCCCTGGGAGTCGTATCCCGACCGGAGCAGCGCGCCCGTCGGCCATCACTCGGTCCCCGTCGACGAGTTGTTCACCCCTTACCTGCGTCCGCAGGAGAGCGGCGGTCGCCACGGCGTACGGCGCTTCACGCTGTCGGCGCCGGACGCGACCGGTCTCGCGGTCACGCTGGATGAACCGCGCCAGGTATCGGTGACCCGCTACCGGACCGAGGACCTCACCGCCGTCACCCATCACGACCAACTGGTCCCGCGAGCCGGGTGCGTGGTGCACCTCGACGCGGCACACCGGGGTCTCGGCACGGCGTCGTGCGGCCCCGACACCTTCCCTTCCTACCTCGTCGCACCGGGCACCCACCGCTGGAGCTGGACCCTGCGCGCGCTCTGAACTCCCGCTGTTTTCACCCCCTTTGCTTTCCCCCCTTTACGGAGCACACGTGTGCACTTCGCCTGAACACGGGTCCGAGCATGCCCAGGCGGGCGCCGGACGACGCAGTTTCCTGAGAGCCACCGCGCTGCTCGGTGCCGCCGCCACGGCGGGCATCGCGGTACCGACGGTGGCCGAGGCCGCCACGTCGGGCAGCCGCTGGAAACCCGACACCGACAGCCGGCGCTTCACCCTCGCGGTGATGCCCGACACCCAGTACCTCTTCGACGGGCCGAGCATCGACAAGGCGCCCGTCGAAGCGTCCCTGCGCTATCTGCTGGAGCAGGGCAAGGAGGAGAACCTCGTCTTCCTGTCCCACCTGGGCGACCTCACCCAGAACGGCGCCACGGCCGAAGTCGTCGCGATCAGTGAGGCGTTCAGGCTGCTGGACCGGCGCGGGGTGGGCTACAGCGTCCTCGCCGGCAACCACGACGTGAAGTCCTCGACGGACGACCAGCGCGGTGCGACGCCGTATCTGGACGCCTTCGGGCCGGACCGCTTCAAGGGCAAGCCGACGTACGGCGGCGCCTCTTCGGACGGATACAACACCTTCCACCTCTTCAAGGCCGCGGGCCGGGAGTGGATGGTCCTGGCGCTGGACTGGCGGCTCTCGGCGAAGGGCTACGCGTGGGCGAAGGACGTCCTCGCCCAGCACCCGAGGACGCCCGTCATCCTCACCACCCACGAACTGGTCGTCGAGGACGACACGTTGTCGGCCTACGGTCAGCAGCTGTGGGACCAGCTGATCGAGGACCACGACCAGATCTTCCTCACCCTCAACGGCCACTACTGGCCCGCGGGACGGGCGACCCGCAAGAATGCGGCGGGGAACGACGTCCACCTGCATCTGACGAACTACCAGAACCGCTACTTCGGCGGTGCGGCGATGATCCGCCTCTACCGTTTCGACCTCGACCGGAACGTCATCGACGTCGAGACGGTCTCGCCGTGGATCCTGGGCCGGGCCGGGAAGGGCCTCAACGAGCTGGAGCGGCAGGAGATCGAACTCAGCGGTGACGCCGACCGGTTCACCGTCGAGGTCGACTTCGCCGACCGCTTCTCCGGGTTCGACCCGGTGCCCGCGCGTCCGGCACGCCCCGCGTCGAAGATGCTGATCCCGGGTACGGTCGCCTACTGGCGGTTCGAGAGTGCCGCGAGCGACACCGTCCGTGACCTCTCGGGCCGCGGCAACGACCTCTCCCTGGTCACGGTCGGCGGCGGCACGCTCGGCTGGTCCTCCGACCACCATCCCGACCAACCGGGGCACGGCAGCCTGGAGTTCCAGGGCTACAAGTCCCCGCTGAAGGGCGCGTATCTGCGCACGGTCGACGGGGCGCCCCTCAACTCGGCGACGTTCAGGGCGGGTTACACCATCGAGGCGTTCTACCGTCTCCCCGCCGACTGGGACCCCTCGCACCACGCCTGGTCCGGCATCGTCAGCCGCACCGGCACGGGCGGCGCCGCCGGAAAGACAGGCGACGACCCCGACGAGCCGCTGGCCACGCTGTCGCTCTCCAACGACCGCGAACCGCAGTGGGCGATGCGCCCCCTCAACCAGGAGGGCATCGCCACCAACTGGGGCCAGGAGACACCACTGGAGACCTGGTGGCACCTCGCGGTCGTCAACGACGGCCGCCACACCACGCTGTACGTCGAGGGCTGCCCGGTGGTCCGCAATCCGAAGGCGGTCTCGACCGGCATCACCTCGGTCGGGCTGCCGTGGCTGCTCGGTGGCTACGAGTACGGCGGCCAGATCGACCAGATCCTGCACGGCCGCCTCGGCGACGTGCGCATCGTCGAACGGGCGCTGCCCGTCACCTCCTTCATGAATCACTGACAGGGACCACGATGACCAAGCAACAGTTGCCCGCCTGGGCCGATCCGTCCGTCTCCCCTGCCTTCCTCGACGCCCAGGGCATGTCGAGGCGCCAACTTCTTCGGCGCGCCGGACTCTTCGGTGCCGCCTTCGCCGTGGGGTCGGCGGCGACCCCCGCGGCGGCCACCCCCATGGCGGCGGACGACAACCAGGACGACCCGCGGCTGGCGTACCTGGTGGGCGACCACCACGTCCACTCCGTCTACAGCCACGATGCCAAGTACACGTTCTCCCAGCAGGCGAAGGCCGCCGCGACCTACGGCCTGGACTGGATGGTGTTCAACGAGCACTCCAACTTCGGACACGCCTCCTACGGCGCGAAGCTGGAGCACGAGGAGATCCTCAAGGCCCGTGCGGAGAACCCGCGTCAGCTGATCTTCCAGGGTCTGGAGTGGTACATCCCGGCCGCCGAGCACTGCACGGTGTTCGCCGCGCCCGGCCCCCACGAGGTGGACCTGCTCACGCAGTTCGAGCTCGCCTACGACGGCAAGCTGCTCGGCTACACCGACGGTTCCGCGACCGGCACGGACACCGCCCGCAACGAGGCGCACGCCGTCAAGGCGATCAAGTGGCTCGCGGAGCAACGCCGTTCGGGCTATGTGGACGACGTCCTCGTCCTCGCCAACCACCCCCTCCGGCTCGGCATCGACTCCCCGCGCGAGATGCGCAACTGGCGGGACGCGGCCCCCGAGATCATGATCGGCATGGAGGGCGCACCGGGCGCCCAGGGCGCGGCCATCCCCGGCTGGCGCGGTACGACCTCCATCCGCGGCGAGTACGAGAACAAGCCGTCCGCCCAGTCCTGGGCGGGCTATCCGACGGACGCGTATCTGACGTACGGCGGCTTCGACTGGGCGACGGCGACCGTCGGCGGGCTGTGGGACTCGATGCTGGCGGAAGGCAGCCTGTTCTCGATCACCACCAACTCCGACAACCACCGCACGGTCTTCGACACCTGGAAGAACGGCGACTGGCCGACCGGCCAGAACTTCGACAACACCGGCAAGCTCCCCGACCCGGTGAACACCGACACCCCGCAGCCCGGCAGCGACTTCTGGCCCGGCCAGTTCAGCCGCACCCACGTCGGCGTCACCCGCTACGGCTACCGCGCGGTCATGGCGGGCCTGCGCGCGGGCCGCGTCTGGCTCGACCACGGGCATCTGCTCGACGGACTCGACGTCCGGGTCAAGCGGGACTGCGACTTCGGCCGGGGCGTCACCCTGGGCGGCCGGCTGCGCGTCCGCAAGGGCGAGAAGATCAGCCTGTACGTCACCGTCACGACCGCGTCCCGCCCCAACGCGCAGGGAATCCTGCCCGAGTTGGCGCACGTCGACGTGATCCGCGGCGCGGTGCGCGGCCCCGTCACCGACCGGGACTCCTGGAAGGCGCCGGACACCAAGGTCGTACAGACAAAGGACGTCAGCGGCCGCAAGGGGACGTACACCCTGCGCATCCCGCTGACCGCCGGGGACGAGTCCTTCTACGTCCGGCTGCGCGGCAGCGACGGCAACCGCCATGGTGCGGGCTACCTCGGCGCCTCGATCGACCCGAACGGGCCCATCCCGCACGAGCCCGGCAACGGTGACCCGTGGGCGGATACGTGGTTCTATTCCAACCCCGTATTCATCGACGTGGCAGGTGCCTGATGAAGCGTCATCTACTGTCTCTGGGCTGCTTATCGGTGTCACTCGTGCTCGGAGCGGCGGGCACCGCGTCGGCGACCGGTGACCCGCGCTGGGTGGAGACCGGCACCGCCTACACCGACACCCTCGGCGGCGGCCAGGGGCTGGCGAGCCGCGCGGACGGCACCCTGCTGTACCGCGGGCTCGCCTCCATCCCGCTGGACCTGCGCCTCAAGGGCTGGAACCACGTGGGCGACCCGGACATCTCGCGGAACGGCTACACGTTCGACGCCTACCAGGGCCCGGACACGGCCACGTCGAAGATGTTCGCGGTCACCACACCGGCCGGGCAGCGGTACGAGTACGTCCATCAGCTCAACCCGGGCGAGAAGCTGAACAACTCCTTCGCGACCGTCTCGCCGGACGGGCAGTGGCTGGTGTCGGGCGAGTGGGGCGACCAGAACCGACTCCAGGTCTTCCCCGCTCCCCTCCTGAACCCGGCCACTCCGCCCACCGGCGGGGCGCTCAAGGAAGCCTGGCAGATCACCCTGGACAAGCCGGTGCGCGACATCCAGGGCTGTGACTTCGTGACGGACACCCGCCTGGTGTGCGCCTCGAACGACGCGACGGGCACCCTCTTCCCTGAGCTCCGCCCGCTCCTCCAGGTCGACCTGCCCCGCAAGCTGGACGGGCAGCCGATCACGGGCGCCGTGAAGAGCCTGTTCGCCCTGCCGCAGCGCAGCGTGTGCACGGGCACCTTCGAGACGGAGGGCGTCGACTACGACGCGCACACCGGCACGCTCCGCGCGGAGGTGATTCCGCCGGGCGTCTGCGCGGTGGCGACGGCCGTGTACTCGTACCGGCAGCTCACAGGCTGATCGGGGCGAGGTACGGTGGCCGCGTGACCACGGAAGAGTCGCTGCGGCCCCAGTCCCTGATGCTCACGTTCCTGGGCGACCAGGTGCTCGGGCGTGACGTCTGCGTGTACTCGGGCAGCGTCATCGACGTCTTCGCCCGGGTCGGCGTCGGCGAGCAGGCGACGCGCTCCACGCTGACCCGCATGGTCAACCGCGGCCTGCTGCGCCGCCAGCGCGAGGGCCGCCGCATGTACTTCGGTCTGACCGAGCACTCGGCGGCGGTCCTGCGGGACGGCGAACGCCGCATCTGGCAGACGGGAGCGGTGAACCGCCACTGGGACGGCACCTGGACCCTCCTCGGCTTCTCCCTCCCCGAGTCCTGGCAGCGCCAGCGCCACGACCTGCGCTCCAAGCTGACCTGGAGCGGCTTCGGCCCCCTCTTCAGCGGCCTGTGGATCGCCCCCGGCGAGGTCGACGTGGCCGAACTGGTCGCCGATCTCGGCCTGTCGGCCCATGTGAAGGTCTTCCGCGCGCACGCCGACTCCGGCATGGACATCGGCGCGATGATCGAGGAGACCTGGGAACTGGCCGAACTGGCCGAGCGCTACGAGCAGTTCGTACGACGCTGGCAGCCCTGGGAGACCAGGGCCCCCGAGGCCGACGAGGCGCTCGCCCAACGGCTGCTGCTCCAGGCGGAGTGGCTGCGCGTCATCCGCCGCGACCCCCGGCTCCCGGTGAAGCACCTGCCGGACGACTGGCCGGCCGAAGAGGCGGAGAAGACGTTCCGCCACGTGCACGAACGCCTCACCCCGCTCGCGGACGCGGCGGCCCGGGAGCTGATCGATCTGGTGCCCGCGCACGACTGAGCTGTGACGGCGGCGCACCTTGATGGCGCGGACTGTCGTAAATGCCCCGCGCACCGGGATGATCTGGGACTCTAGGGGGAATGGCCGTTGCACGACCAGCAGGCATACCGCAGTTGACGGGGGCTTCGAGGAGGCCGCGGATGCGCACCGAGGTGTATGCGGGCGACGGGCGACGATTAGCCGTCGAGATAGCGGGCGATCTCACGGGCACCCCGGTGTTCCTCCTGCACGGCACACCCGGCAGTCGGCTCGGCCCGGCACCCCGCCCCATGCGGCTCTACCACCAGCAGGTCCGCCTGATCACCTACGACCGCCCCGGCTACGGCGCCTCCGACCGGCTGCCCGGACGACAGGTCTCCCATGTCTCCGCCGATGTCGCGGCCATCGCCGACGCCCTCGGTATCGAGCGTTTCGCCGTGGTCGGCCGCTCCGGCGGCGGTCCCCACGCGCTGGCCTGTGCCGCGCTGCTGCCCGACCGGGTGACCCGGGTCGCGGTCCTGGTGAGCCTCGCTCCTTGCGACGCCGACGGTCTCGACTGGTTCGCCGGTATGACCGCCTCCAACGTCAAGGAGTACGCCGAGGCCCTGAGCGGCCCGGATCAGCTCGCGGACAGTCTGCGCAAGCGCTCCGACGGCATTCGCGCCGATCCGCGTCAGCTCCTCGACCAACTGCGGTGGGAGCTGACCGAGTCCGACCTCAGAGTCGTCGCCGACGCCGCCATCCGGGCCATGCTGGAGCGCAACTACCGGGAGGCGCTGAGCGTCTCGGCCGACGGCTGGGTCGACGACGCCCTGTCCTTCTGCACCTCCTGGGGCTTCTCCCTGGACGACATCTCCGTACCGGTGCTGCTGTGGCACGGAGAACAGGACGTGTTCTCACCGGCCAGCCACACCAAGTGGCTGGCCGAGCACATTCCCGGGGTGCGGGCCGTGCTGCATCCGAAGGAGGCGCATTTCGCGTCGCTCCGGGTCCTGCCGCAGATGGTGACCTGGCTGCTGGGCGGCCGCTCCCCGCTGGCGGCCGACCACGCCTGAGCCTGCTCGGGTCAGACCGTCAGCGGCTCCAGATCCCGGTGGATCCGCTTGCCCCCGCGCACCGTCACCGTATGCGGATGCTCCGCTCCGAGCCTGCGGGCCAGATCCTCCTGCGCACTGGACTGGAGCTGGTCCGCCTCCGGGATGCGGCCCAGGGCCCGCAGGGTCACGGAGAGGTTGGCGCGGGCGACGACCGTGTCCGGGTGGTCGATTCCCAGGGCCGCCTGGAACCCCGCGATGGCCTTGCGCTCCAGGTCCTCGGTCTCCCGCAGCACGCCCAGCTCCGCCAGTGTGTTCGCGAGGTTGACAGCGCAGGACAGGGTGTAGGGGTGCTGGTCGCCGAGCACCTCGCGCAGCAGGGTGTAGTTCTTCTCCAGCAGGTTCCTCGCCTTGCCCGCCTCTCCGGCTCCGCGCTGGAAGATGCCGAGGTTGTTGGCGGCGGCCAGGGTCGCCGGATGCCGGTCGCCGGGCGCTATCCGGTACTTGCTCACGGTGCTCTGGGCCAGCTTGAGCGCCTCGTCGCGGGCCCCGGTGGCGTACAGGTCCGTCGCGTAGTTCAGGGCGCAGTCCAGCACGTCCGGGGTGGCCGGTGGCGTACCCCGCAGCCGATAGTGCTCACGGGTCTGCTGGGTCACCGCGCGCGCCTCGTCCACAAGGCCGGCCTTGCGCAACGACACGGCGAGGCACTTCGCGATGCGCAGGGTGTCCGGATGGGCCTCGCCGAACAGGGCGACGTAGGACTGGAATCCGGAGCGCAGCAGCGTGATCGATTCCTCGTAGTCACCGGTCTCGCGCAGGTCGCGGCCCAGGTTGAGCACGCTGGACAGGGTGTACGGATGTGCGGCGCCCAGGTCCTCACGGCGGCGGTCGTAGACCTCCTGGTCGACGTCGCGGGCCTCGCTGTAGCGCCCGAGCACCCGAAGGCACCAGGCCCGGTTGTTGTTGGCGGAGAGGGTGCGGGGGTGGTCCTCGCCGAAGCTCTCCCGGAAACCGACGTACGCCTCCGTGGCGGTCTCCAGGGCCTCGGTGAACTTGCCGATGCTGCCGAGGTCGATGGAGAGGCCACTGGCCGTCATGAGGATGTGCGGATGCCCGGGTGGCAGCACCTCGCGCTGGCGGATCAGGGTCTGCTCGCCGAACTGCGCCGCCTCCACGTACTTCCCCAGCGAGCGCAGCACGTTGATGCGGTGGAACTGCAGGTAGAGCAGCTGGATCTGCAGGTTGGCGGCGTAGATCCGCTCGTCGTCGAGGCTGCGGGGCGCCCGGGTGTCGTCGCTGCCGTCCGCGCCGGTGAGCGGCACCGGGTCGGGGGTCGTGCCCTGTTCGAGCTGGGCGACGCGCTTGCGGCTGTCGGCCAGTTGGCGCTCCCACAGGCTGTGCAGCTCCTCGCCGAAGGAACTGGCCCTGTCCAGGTCGCCGCGCTTCCAGAGGTAGCGGAGGCGGTCGATGAGCAGCTGCCGGGTCTCGGGCTCGTCGCAGGTGCTCGCCTCGGAGGCCTCCAGATGGGCCCAGATCGCGGCGAAGATGGCCTGGTTCTTCGGGTCGTCGATCGGTTCCTCGCCCGGGGGACGCGCGCCGGCGAGGACGCGGTGCACCACGTGCTGGGCGTCCTCCTGCTCTCGCGGTGAGAGCTGGTCGCGGATCACCGCCTGGACCAGCCGGTGCACCTGGATCGAGCCGGCCGCCCGGTCGATCTTGGCGAGCGCGAACCGGCCGATCTCCCGGATCACCTTGCCGAGGACCATCTTCTCCTGAAGCGAGGGGTCCACTTTGGACAGGGCGCGGATCATCGCGTCGCCGTAGAGCAGGTTGTCCAGGGAGATCGGCTCCGCGGCGAAGAAGGCGCACAGCTGGAGCAGCCGCACGGCCGCCGGGGAGCGCTCCTTGAGGCGTTCGATGGAGACGTTCCAGGTGGCGCCGACCGGTTCCGGGTAGTCCGTCGGCTGGCTCATCGACAGCACCCGCTCGGTCTGCTCCTCCAGCTCGGCGAGATACCTGTCGACCCGCGTGCCGGTCTCGGCGAGCCAGGCACCCGCCTGGTCGAGCGCCAGGGGCAGGTCTCCGACGGCCTCGGCGACCTGGTCCGCCTCCTCCGGGGTGAGGCCCGCGGCCCGGCGCAGCAGGTGCTCGACGCTCTCCTCGCGGCGGAACGGGTCGATCTCCAGGGCCTCGGCGAACTGCAGCCAGGTCTGGTCGCGGGAGGTGACCAGGATGTGGCCGTTGCCGCCGGGAAAGTGCTCACGGAACTTCTTCGGCTCGTCGTCAGCGTTGTCGAACACCACGAGCCAGCGCAGCGTCCCGCTCGACTGCCGCAGATACTCGCGGACCTCCTGCGCGACCTGTGCCGCGTCCTCGCCGACGCGCAGCCCCAGTTTGGCCGCCAGCGCCGCCAGCGCCGAGACCACGAACTCGTGCTTCTCGGAGGTGATCCACCACACCACGTCGTAGTCCGCGGCGAACCGGTGCGCGTACTCCAGTGCGATCTGTGTCTTGCCGACACCGCCGAGCCCGTACAGGGCGTACGTCGACGGGGTGCCGCCCGAGCCACCGCTGACGAGCCCGTCGCGCAGGTCTTCCAGGAGTTTGCTGCGGCCGGTGAAGGAGGTGTTGCGCTGCGGGGCGTTCCAGGTCCTGGGCGACGCGGTCGGGAAGCGGACCTCGGCCGGCATGTCCTCGTCGGACAGTTCCGCGGGCAGCGCGGGCTTGCCCAGGGTCCTGAGCAGCGCGGAGGAGTCGCCGTTCTCCGTGATGCGCACCATGTCCACCGACGCCAGTTCGCTGAACGCGGGTGAGGGGCGCAGGTCACCGACCCTGACCGCGACGACCTGGCGCCGGCCCGTGTGGGTGCCGCCGACGGTCGCCTCCCACACCTGGTGGGCCCGCGCGGAGCGCTGGTAGGCCGCGGACATCACGACGACCGTGCGATCGGCGGGCTTCTCCGCGCCGTCGTCCTCGCCGCCGACGTACTTCAGCGCGACACGGAAGCCCGCGCGGGACAGCGTCGAGGCGATCCAGTCGGCCCACATGCGGTCCTCGGACACATAACTGACGGTCAGGTCGGACGGCAGCGGCGAACGGGTCCGCGTGAACAGCTTGTTGACCCGTCGGCGCGCCTCGTCGTCGATCCGGGGCAGCGCCTTGACGACCTGGTCGCTGATGACGCTGGTGAGCCGCTCGAAGGCCGACAGCAGGGAGGTCGGGTTGCCGGCCTCGTCGCCGAAGGTGGCCAGCGTCTCCTCGTAGGCGTAGTAGGGGCGGTACGGGACCTCCACCGCTCCCCAGTAGGCGGCTCGGTCCTCCTCGGTCATCCCGGCGGGGAACCCCTCGAACTTCGTCCGCGCCAGCGAGCGGCCGGCGTCCGCCTTCACCTTCTCGCCCTCGTCGATCCGCATGGGTACGGGGAGGATGCGTACCTCGCGGCTCTGGAAGCGTTCGGCGATGTCGTGGGCGACGAGGGAGGCGCCGTCGATGCTCTGGCTGCTGAGGGTGAAGCAGTCGACCAGGATGTCGGGTAGGTGGGCGGTGCAGATGTCCGCGATGTCGGAGAGACCCGTGCGGCTGTCGATGAGCACGTAGTCGTAGTTCTGCCGCATGTCGTCCCGCAGCGCGTCGAAGAAGAGGCCACCGCCGAGCCGGCCGTAGAAGTTGTCCCAGTCGAAGGAGTTCACGAAGGTCGAGTAGTCGCGGTTCTGCCGTCCGGCGGAGACCAGGTCGAGCGTTCCGGTCTCGGGGAAAGGCCAGGTCAGGGAGACGGCGTGGCGCTGGATGCGGGCATATTCCAGGTGCCAGTCCGCCGCCCGCTGCTTCTGGCTGTCGGCGTCGCCGGTCGCCGCCCACGCGTAGTCGTTGAGGAGGTCGATCACCCCGGTGGTGGCTCCGATGGTGGCCGGGTCCAGGAACGGGTGGAAGAAACGATGCAGCCCGGGGGCTTCCAGGTCCCAGTCGACGGCGAGGACGCGCTTGCCGTTCGCGGCGAGGATCCAGGCGGTGTTGGCGAGTGCCATCGTCCGGCCGGTGCCGCCCTTGAAGGAGTAGAACGTCACTATGCGGCCGTTACGGCCGTCCGGTCGGTCAGGGCTGCTCATCGCGGTTTCCCTCCTCGGCGTTCCGACGGTGTTCCATGGGCCGCCCGGCATGACCGCCCGCCTCGCCGACCCTGAATCTCTCGGGGCCAGTGCCGGGTGGCGGACAGGGTGGGGCGTTGCGCAGGTACTCCCTGGAGGCCCAGGCGACGACCTTCGGCAGCACGTCGTCGAACGTACGGTGATCGGGGATGCCCAGTGCCGTGGACTTGAGCGCCGGACGCTGCCGACGCGTCGTGTTGGGCAGGGCGGCCTCCACGTCGTCGACCAGTTTCTGGCGGACGCCTTTGTTGTCGTCGTCCGCTTCGTTCCAAGGAACGGCCAGTCCGGTCGACCGCGTGTTGTCGCTGTCGAACGCTCTCAGTTGCTCCAGCTGTTCCGAGTCGCGCAGCATCCAGCGGTCGAGGAGCAGGATCTCCGGAGCGTCGGCCGGTCCGAAGGCGGGGTCGAATTCCTGGACCACGGGCCGGTAGTCGAGACGTGCGGCAATGGCCTCGGCCGTCTTGGCGAGCGGCTGGTCGGGGTCGGCGTGGTAGGGGTTCCAGTCAAGCGGCGAAGGGCCGTAGCACTCGGGGCTGCTCCCTTGGGGCAACCGGCCCGTCGAGCCCGCAGCCACGCTGATCCGCAGTGTGCGGCCTGTGGACGAGTGCGTGGTCGCCGGCGGGGCGAAGGCATCGCGTGCGTTCGCCAGATCGGCGGCGATGCCGTGCTCCACGCTGACACTTTCCGCTACTTCCTTGATGCGGTACGCCAGTTGCAGCACGGCGCGCTCGTAGTCCGTGCGGAAGGCTTTGACCTTGATGAGACCGTACAAGCCGAATGATCGGTAACGCGCCCCCAGGTCGGGATGCGCGTACTGGATGCCCTTGGCGCATTCCGGGAGTTCACGATCACTTATCGGTGACCACAGGGCCGGCACCATCGCAATGGGAGTTCCACCGTGGTCTCCCTGCCCATCGACCCGCACCCGGCGTCTGTCGAACAGCGCCCATTCCTTGCCGCACCAAGCACTGTTGAAATACCGGGGCGAGTACAACGGCACGAACACCTTGCAGCGGGCGATCGAGCGGGTGAGTTCCTCGGGCCAGATCTGCCCCGCCTGCATCGAACCGTCCATGAACCCGGCCCCACCGACCGGCACGTTGGTGATGTTCCGTATGTGGGAGCAGAGATCGCGAAAGAGGCGCCGGACCCACAGGTTCGGATCAGGGTCGTCGAACGAACCGTCCGGGGGAATGTGTGCATAGCTCAGAAAGAAGTAAGGGACGGCTGCCCCCGCCCCCAAGGATTCCGACGACTCCACGCGATCCCCCGATCCCGCCCCGGTCCCCGTCTCGTGGAGGTGCGGACACTCAGTGTAGGGACGTGGCCGCTTCTTGTGACTGGTCTGTAGCCATGCCGTAGGGGCGATTTCCGGTCAGCCATTGAGTGGCGAAGTCGACGGCGTCCGTGAGCGGGAACAGTCGGGCGGCGGCCCCGCCGAGAAGCCGGCGCCGAACGACCGGTTCCGCGCGCCGCGCGTCCTCGGCCTCGAAGTCCTCGCCGAGGAACCCGAAGTCACTGTCGTCGAGGTCAACGTCCTTGTAGGGGAGCCAGATTCGCTCGCCGCCGCGAAGCACCCAGCATCCGTACTCCCGGAAGGGCAGTTGCCTGTCGACGAGATACTCGGAGAGGTGGAAGGCGCTGCACACGTCGTAGCCGACACCGAGAAGCAACACCTGTGCCTTGGCTTCGTACAGTCCGGCCAGCGGGGACCGCTCTCCCAGATGACACTCCTCGTCATGCCCTCCGACCAGGTCGGCGGCCCTGAACCCCACCGCGGCGAACGACGTCTGAGGATGCGCACTGCGCTCCGCGTCCGGATGCAGTCGAACCGTCTCCGCGAGCACGCCCATGCCTTCTGAAGGCGTCTTCCCTGGCTCGAACGCCAGCATGCGTTCGTCATAGTCGACTCGCTGCTGTTCGGTCATGCGCCGGGTGGCTTCCAAATAGGCCAGTGACGTCTTGGAGTTGCCGGGGGTGAATGCGGGAACGACCAGCGTTCCCTTGGGACCGAGCACATCGAGCAGAGCCGCCATGACCTCATGAGGCCCGACCCCGACCCAGCGCAGGGAGGCATGCACCAGGAGCACGCCGCCGCGCCTGACACCCATCGCCCGGAGCTGCGCCCGGAGCGAGCGACCGAATCTCACAGGCATCGTCCGATACCGTCGACGAACCGCCGCCCGAGCGAGGTCAGCACGGAGGACGCGGCCAGTTCCGCCCATTGCGCCCGGGTGCGACGGACCGATTCCGGGTCGTGTCGCAGAGCGTCGGTCGCCACTCGCGCGTAAGTGTCGGCGAGCAGCCTGCCGGCGCGCTTGTCCGTCTCGTCGTACAGTTCGCATCTGTCGAGCAGGACGTCCAGCAGGCCGAGCCGGAATCCGCGCACCAGATCGACGGCGACGCGTGCCGGATCGGCGTCGAGGTGGAGACCAAGCGCCGCGAACCCGCCCCCGGGGGTGGCCAGTTCGGGATCGACCGGGTCGGCGAGAGGTGTGATGACGTGGACGCCCTGAGCCATCGCGGAGGCGACTTCGGGCAGGGCTTTGTGGATCAGTGCCCAGGCTTGCGGCAGAACATGTCGCCATTGCTCCGCCTCCTCATCCGTCAGCCGTGCGGAGACCGGGGCGCCGTAGCAGTCCCGGTGCGGGTCGACGTCGTCCAGGGCGACTTCCATGCCCTCGGCGCGGATCCACCGCAGCGGCTCCCATCCAGGGGCCGAGTCGGAGAAGTGAGAATACGTCAAATCCGTTGCTGTGCCATCGCCTTGGACACGAATACGTCCGAGGCCGGGCAGCGCGACGAAGCCGTCGCGCACCGGCACCCTGACCTGACCGACGAGTCCGGTCGGCAGAGCGACAGCGGCCACCAGACAGGCCAGGTCTCCTGGACGGGCCTCGCCGTCGAGACAGCGTGCCGCCCAGGTCCGCGTGTAGGGGTGGGACAACAAGGAATCCAGGAAGTCCCCGCCGGACTGCCCGAGTTCGAGGGCGAGTTCCCAGGCCGAGTCCCACAACTCGCCCTCGTGGAGGCCTCGTTGCTCGTTCAGCATCACCAGCAGTTCGCGGGTGACCTCCCGCCTGGCGCGAACCAGCACCCCCAATGCCGCCCCGTCGTCGGTGCCTTCGGCCAAGGCGTCGAAGCCCTCGATCGGCCGGTGGGCTCCGGCGCCGGTGCGGGCATCGATGCCAAGGACCAATTGCTTGAGGTCAGCACAGAAGACGGACGGGTTGTGAAAGCCCGTTCCGTCACCTCGATACCGGTGGGCGAAGAGCCCACCGCCGCAGGAGCGCACCACGGGGCAGGTGCGGCACTGCTCGGCGAGGTCGTCGATTCCGTGCTGCCTGGCCGTCATCCCGGGATGCCGGGCCACGTCGTCCAGCGAGTGCTGGAACACGTTCATTCCGGTGACGGGCGCTCCGTCGTACGCGGTCTTGAGCGAGTCGGCCTGCTCATAGGTCCCGTCGGTCTCGATCACGACGATGTCGGCCGCCTCCAGCCCCATGGACTCGGTGAGAGCGGGGCCGCCGCCGAGGGTGCTGACCACGGAGTCGAAGAGCCGCACCCGCATGGGACGGCCCTGGTCGTTCCAGCGGTCGTGGGCGGCGAGCAGCCAATCGGCGTACGGCGTGGCGGCACCGTCGGGACGTAAGGGAGGCGTGTCCCAGGTGGCGTGCGGCAGGAGGAAGTCGATGCGCGGGGGATCCGCGGCGGCCAGGGCGTCGTACACGGCGGCCGGGTCGTTGCGCACGTCCACCGTGCAGAGGATCCCGGCGTACAGGTGGCGGTAACGGTCCTGGTTGAGCAGGCCGATCGCCTTGAGCACCTGGTCGTAGCTGCTGCGGCCGTTGGCGAACAACCGATAGCGGTCGTTGGCCGCCCGGTCCCCGTCCAGGGAGATGCCCACGCGCACGTCGAACTCGGCGAAGAGGTCGAGGTGACGTTCACTCAGCTGGACGCCGTTGGTGTGGATCCGCAGATCGAGATCGGCCACTCCGTACAGAGCGGCACGCAGGGTCTCACAGATGTGCCGCAGGCGTACCGGTCCGGCGAGCAGAGGCTCGCCTCCGTGCAGGATCACCTGGACGGAGGCGAGTTGGTGTTCTCGGGCATGCTCGACCAGCCGAAGGGCCACCCGCGAGATGACCTCGTCAGAGATCAATTTGGGCCTGGCGCTCCAGCTTTGGTCGGCATGTTCGTACACATAGCAGTGACGGCAGGCCAGATCGCACCTGCTGTGTACTTTGAGTACGAGTTGCCGCAACGGAACGTGCGGATCATTCACAAGCTATTGATGGTCGTCAGATGCTCGAGTTGAAAGCCGTCCCTGCCTTCTTGCGTACCGCGGGGGACGAGAGGGCCCGGCGCGCACCTCGGGCACTCTTCTGATCATGGCTTGCATCGAGTGCATGATGGCGCGACGCAGGCTCGAAAGATTCGACGGCGATCGCTGACTGCGCACTTGCTCTTGCAGCGAGGCTTGCTTGAATCGTCACGGCGTTCCCTGTTGGAAGCGTGCCCAGAGGGGCAGAGGTGAAAGACCTTCGCCGGAAATTCGGGGAAGGGAGTGTCTCAGACAGAACGCTACCGTTGGTTGAGGTGCTATGGAGCCTTTTCAGCCAGGGTGTGTTCATTTTCCCAGGTCACCAGTGGGGTGTCTGAGACAGAAGTAGCGCGCTCGGGTGACAGGGGCCCGCCCGTCAGGCGTAGAACCGCGACAGACTCTGCAACACCGCCGCCGGCTTCGCCCCGCCCTCGATCTCGATCGTGCCGTCGACGGTGATCTGCACTCCGCCCGCCACGTCCTCGACCTCGGCCAGCTTCCCGACGAGGCGGATGCGGGAACCGACCTTGACCGGGGAAGGGAAACGGACCTTGTTCAGGCCGTAGTTGACCTTTGTCGTGACGCCTTGGACGTCCAACAGCTCGGTGAACAGCGGGATGAAGAGGGAGAGGGTCAGATAGCCGTGGGCGATGGGGGCGCCGAAGGGGCCCTCGGCGGCGCGCTCCGGGTCGACGTGGATCCACTGGTGGTCGCCCGTGGCGTCGGCGAACGTGTTGATGCGCTCCTGCGTGATCTCTATCCACTCGCTGGTGCCGAGGTCGCTGCCCGCAAGCTTCTTGAGTTCGTCGAGGCCGTTCACGGTGATGCTCATGGGGTTCCTTAAATGTTGCCGTACCGGTTGCGGACACGGGACTTGAGGAGTTTTCCGGAGGCGGTGCGCGGCAACTCGTCCGCGATGACCACCGACTTGGGGATCTTGTACTTGGCGAGGCGGCCGGAGAGGGAGGCCAGTACCTCGTCGGGGTCCAGCGACGCGCCCTCGCGGAGTACCACGACCGCGCGCGGCACCTCGCCCCACTTCTCGTCCGGTACGCCGATGACCGCGCACTCGACGATGTCCGGGTGGGAGAGGAGCAGGTCCTCGATCTCGGCCGGGTAGACGTTCTCCCCACCGGAGATGATCATGTCCTTGATGCGGTCGACGATGTACACGTAACCGTCCTCGTCGATCCGCGCCGCGTCCCCGCTGCGGAACCAGCCGTCCGCGAAGGCGGCGGCGGTCTCCTCGGGCAGCCCCCAGTAGCCGGGCATGACGTGGGGTCCGCGGACATGGACCTCGCCGGTCTCGCCGACGTCGGCCGCCCCGAGGTCCGGCCGTACGACGCGTACGTCGCTGAAGAAGTGCGGTACGCCCGCCGAACCCGCCTTGCTGGTCGCGTGCTCCGCGTCCAGGAACAGCGTGCCGGGGCTCGCCTCCGTCATGCCGTAGCCCTGGAGGAAGGTGAGGCCGCGTTCCTGGTAGGCCGCTATCAGCGGCGTGGAGACCGGGGAGCCGCCGCAGGTCAGGATCCGCAGGGAGGAAAGGTCGGCGCCGGCCCAGCGGGGGTGGCGGGCCACCTGCTCGAACATCGTGGGCACGCCGAACATGAAGGTGATCCGGTGCCGTTCGATCAGGTCGAGGGTGGCGGACGGGTCGAAGGCCTCCACCAGGACGCAGGTGCCGCCCTTCAGCAGCACGGGGAGGGTGAGCATGTTCAGGCCCGCCGTGTGGAACAACGGGGCGGAGACCAGGGCGCGTTCGTCGGCGATCAGGTCGGTGTCGACGAGGACGTTGATCGCGTTCCAGGTGAGGTTGGCGTGGGTGAGCATGGCGCCCTTGGGGCGGCCGGTCGTCCCCGAGGTGTACATGATGATGCAGGTGTCGTCGGGGGCGACCGGCTCGTCGATCGGCTCGGCCGGGGCCGACGCCAGCGCCTCCTCGTATTCGGCGCCCACCTCGACGTACGTCCGTACGTCGGTGCTGCCCGGGAGGCCGGCGACGAGCCCCGCGTGCGAGGGGCCGTAGACGAGTGCCTTCGCTCCGGAGTCGGAGAGCTGGTAGGCGATCTCGGGGCCCGCGAGGCGGGTGTTGAGGGGGACGAAGACCGCGCCGAGGGTGCCGGCCGCGAACAGGGTCTCCAGGTAGGAGGGGTGGTTCGGGCCGAGGTAGGCGATGCGGTCGCCGCGCCGGACGCCCCGGGCGCGCAGGGCGTGGGCCAGGCGCGTGGTGCGTGTATGCAATGTACGGTAGTCCGTCGACTGCTCACCGTGGACCAGAGCCGTGCGGTGCGGGGTTTTGCGGGCCCGGCGTGCGGGCCAGGACCCCAGTCCCTCGTTGCGCATGTACGGCCCCTTACGGCTTCGTCAGCCCGAGCAGACGGGCGGCGTTCTCCTTGAGGATCTTCGGCTTGACCTCGTCCTTGATCGACAGCTTCTCGAAGTCGGCGAGCCAGCGGTCGGGGGTGAGGACGGGGAAGTCGGAGCCGAAGAGGACCTTGTCCTTCAGCAGCGTGTTCGCGTACTGGACCAGTTGCGGCGGGAAGTACTTCGGGGACCAGCCGGAGAGGTCGATGTGGACGCCCGGCTTGTGCGTCGCCACCGCGAGGGCCTCGTCCTGCCAGGGGAAGGACGGGTGCGCCAGGATGATCTTGAGGTGCGGGAAGTCGGCCGCCACGTCGTCGACGTGGAGGGGGTTGGAGTACTTCAGCCTGATGCCGCCGCCTCCCGGGACGCCCGCGCCGATGCCCGTCTGGCCCGTGTGGAACAGCGCGATCGTGCCCGTCTCCTCAATGACCTCGTACAGGTCGTACGCCACCGAGCGGTCGTTGGGGAAGAACCCCTGGATGCTGGGGTGGAACTTGAAGCCCTTCACCCCGTACTCCTCGACCAGGCGGCGGGCCTGCTTGACCCCGGCCTTGCCGCGGAAGGGGTCGATGGAGGCGAAGGGGATGAGGACATCGGAGTTGGCGGCGGCCGCCTCGGCGACCTCTTCGTTCGGGACGGGCGCGGTGCCGGTCGCCGATTCCGCGTCCACCGTGAAGATCACGGCGGCCATCTTCCGCTCGCGGTAGTAGGCGGCCGTCTCCTGAAGGGTCGGCTTCCGCTTGCCCTCGACCTTGAAGTAGGCGGAGGACGCGTCGTGCAGGTCGTCGTCCAGGGAGGAGTGGCCCTTGGAGGAGACCTCCGCATGGGTGTGGACGTCGATCGCGACGAGTTCCTCGACGTTGAGGTTCGCCATGGTCACGCCTCCGGAAGCTTCGGGGCCGGGATGCCGACGGACTGGAGTTCGGCGCCGACCGACGTCGGGAAGGCGTCGGCGAGGGTGTCCGGGGTCCAGCCGCCGTCGGCGTACGCCGTCCTGATCTCCTGCGGGTGCGACCAGAGTGCCACCTTGTCGCCACCGATTCCGATGGCCTGACCTGTGATGTTCCGCGCAGCCTCGGAGGCGAGGAAGGGGACGAGGGCCGCGCAGTCCTCGGGGGTGCCGAAGCCCTCGCCCTTGCGGAGGAAGTCGGGGAGCGGCTCGCCGTTCTTCATGGCCTCGATGTACGGGGCGAAGGCGGGGATCGTCTCGGTCATGGCGGTGGCGGCGACCGGCACGATCGCGTTGACGGTGATGCCGGCGCGGCCGAGTTCCATGGACCAGGTGCGGGCGAAGGCGGCGATGCCGGCCTTGGCGGCGGCGTAGTTCGTCTGCCCGAAGTTGCCGCGCTGGCCGGCCGGGGAGCCGACGAGGATCAGGGAGCCGCCCTCGCCCTGCTCGCGCATGCGGATCGCGGCGGCGCGGGCGCAGGTGAAGGTGCCCTTGAGGTGGGTGGCGACGACGGCGTCGAAGTCGTCGTCGGTCATCTTCCACAGCACCTTGTCGCGCAGGATGCCCGCGTTGGTGACCAGGATGTCGATCCGCCCGAACTCCGCGACGGCCCGGTTCACGAGCCGCTCGGCGGCCTCGGTGGTGCCGACGGGGACGACCTCGGCGACGGCCGTGCCGCCCGCCTCGACGATGGACTTCACGGCCGCCTCGGCCACCGCCTCGTCGACGTCGTTGACGACCACGGACGCGCCGTGGGCGGCGAGGGCGTGCGCGTAGGCGAGGCCGAGGCCCCGGCCACTGCCGGTGACGACGGCGACCTTGCCGGAGAGATCGATGCTGGGCACGGGAGGGTCCCTTCACATGGAGTGCGGCTGCTCACACGGGGTGCGGCTGCCCACAGAGGGTGCGGCTTCGAGATCGAAGCTAAGAGCAATAATTGTTGACGTCAATAGTTGTTCATGACCTACGGGTAGGTCATGCTGGAATCTGCACCACAGACCGACCCAGGGAGCCCGCCATCACACGCCAGCACGTCACGAATCCGAACCCGATCGACGCGGACGAGCCATGGATGCGCGGGCTGCACGCCGACACGGGCTATCTGCTGTACCGCCTGGGGCTGCGCTCGGGTCAGCTGTTCAACACGTTTCTTCAGGAGTCGGGGCTGCGACTGCGCCACTACGCGGTGCTGCGCTTTCTCGCCGGTTCCGAGGGCGCGCTCCAGCGGGAGCTGAGCAATCGGCTCGGCTACGACCCGAGCGCAATCGTCGGCCTGGTCGACGATCTGGAGAAGCTGGGATTCGCCGAGCGGCGGCCCTCCCCCGACGACCGCCGCAGCCGGATCGTCGTCCTGACCGAGGACGGCCGCGCGTTCCTGCGCGACACCGACGAGGCGGGCCTGCGCGTCACGAACGAGCTCCTGGACCCGCTGGACGCGGCCGAGCGGGAGGCTCTGCACGGGCTGCTGCTGCGGATCGCGGAGGACGGACTGAACTAATGTTGTGCAAGTTGTTGACGGCAGTGTGAGAGTTGCCTAACTTCACTCGCGTCCCGCACCCCCGCCCCCGCATCGGAAGGGACCCCGTGTTGAGAACCCCCACCGCTCTCGCCGTACTGACCGCCACCCTGTGCGCGGCCACCGCCGTCCCCGCCCAGGCAGCCGCCGCGACAGACACCCATCTCGAAGGCCAACTCCCCTCTGGCGCCAAGTACTTGATGGACGTCCCCGCCGACTGGAACGGCACCGTGCTGCTCTACAGCCACGGCTACCGCCCGGCCGGCGCCCCCGTCTCCGCCCAGAACGCGCCGAGTTCGGCCGTCCTGGCCAAGCTCCTCGCCGAGGGGTACGCGCTCATCGGCTCCTCGTACGCGACGAACGGCTGGGCGATCACCGACGCCGTACCGGACCAACTCGCCACGCTGGACCTGTTCACGGCGAAGTTCGGCAAGGCGCGGGAGAGCATCGCCTGGGGCACGTCGTACGGCGGTTTCGTCACGACGACCCTGGCCGAGCGGTATGCCGACCGCTTCGACGGTTCGCTGTCGATGTGCGGTCTGGTGCAGGGCGGCGTCGCGAACTGGAACAGCACCCTGGACCCGGTGTTCGCGCTGAAGACGCTGCTCGCGCCGGACGCGGACATCCAACTCGCCGGTTTCGCCGACCAGTCGGCCGCCGCCGGCGCCGCGAACGCGCTCTCGGCGAAGGTCACCGACGCCCAGCAGACCCCGGCGGGCCGGGCCCGTATCGCCCTGGCCGCCGCGCTGCACAACATCCCCGGCTACAACGACGCCTCCCAGACCGAGCCCGGCCCCACCGACTGGGCGGCTCAGCAGGCGAACCAGTACGCGGCGGTCTCCGGGCTGCTGGGGCTGCCCGCGTTCAGCTGGCGGCAGGAGGCCGAGAGCCGGGCGGGCGGCAACATGTCGTGGAACACGGGCGTCGACTACACGGCGATGCTCGGCCGCTCCCCGCTGTACAAAGAGGTGACGGAGCTCTACAAGGAAGCGGGGCTGTCCTTGCGCACCGACCTCAAGGCCCTGAACCGGGCACCCCGGATATCCGCCGACGCCGAGGCCGTACGGTGGATGCGGCGGACCAGCGTGCTCTCGGGCCGCCTCACCGACCCCCAGCTGAACATCCACACGACCGGCGACGCGCTGATCCCCGTCCAGGCCGAGAGCGCCTACCGGCGGGCCGCCACCACGGCGGGCTCCGGGCCACTGCTCCGCCAGGCCTACGTCGACGGCCCCGGCCACTGCGCCTTCACCACGGGCGAGATGACCGGCGCCCTGCACACCCTGGAGCACCGCCTGGACACGGGCCGCTGGGACGCCTCACCGGAGGCCCTCAACAGCCGTGCCGCGCAAGAGGATCCGGCGTCCGAGCCGCGTTACGTGAGCTACCGCCCCGCCGCCTACCCCCGCCCGTACGACCTCGCCCACCCGGGAGACGCCCGGCCATGACCGTCCGCTCCGCGCCCGACCGACTGCTGTCCGTGCTCGCCGCGTTCGACCACGAGCATCCGGCCCTGAGCCTGACGGACATCAGCCGGCGGGCCGGGCTGACCCTGACCACCGCACACCGGCTCGTGGGCGCCCTCACCGAGTGGGGCGCCCTGGAGCGGGACGAGTCCGGCGTCTACCACGTCGGACTGCGCCTGTGGGAGCTCGCGGCACTCGCCCCGCGCGGCCTCGCGCTGCGGCAGATCGCGCTGCCGTATCTGGAGGACCTGTACGAAGCCACGCACGAGAACGTCCAGTTGGCGGTGCGGGACGGTGCCGAGGTCGTCTACATCGAGTGGCTGTCGGGGCGTTCCTCGGTCGGCGTCCACATCCGCGTCGGCGCCCGCTGGCCGCTGCACGCCACCGGCGTCGGCCTCGCGCTCCTCGCCTCCGAGTCACCGGAGTTCCAGGAGCGTTACTGCGCGGGCCCGTTGGCCTCCTTCACCCCGTACACCATCACCGACCCGGCCCGGCTGCGCCGGATCCTGGCCGACGTACGGCGCACGGGGGTGGCGGTGAGCGACCGCCAGGTCACCGACGACGCCCTGTCGGTGGCCGCCCCCGTGCGCGGGCCGGGCGGTGCGGTGGTGGCCGCCGTGTCGATCGTGGTGCCTCAAGTCGACGCGCAGGTACCGGTGTTGATACCGGCGGTGCGGGTGGCGGCGCGGGGGATATCGCGGGCGGCGGGGTGGCAGCCTGCGGTCGACGGGCGGCAGTCGACGGTGGGCGGGCGGTCGACGGTCGACAGTCGACGGTAGACAGCCGGTCGACATTCGACGGTCGACGGTAGACACCCGGCCGACAGTCGACAGTAGGGAGCTGGTCGACAGTCGACGGTAGGGAGCTGGTCGACAGTCGACGGTAGACACGCGGCCGACCGTCGACCGTATGCCGTCGCCCGCCCGTCAGCAGCTCGCAGCCATCGCCCGCCCCGCGAACCGGTCCCCCAGCCACGTCACCACATCGTCGATCGCCTGCGGATCCCCGAGCAGATGGTCGCCGGCGTACGACTTCCACCGTGTCGCGATCCCCGCGTCGCAGTACGCCCGGCGGGTGCCGTAGCCGGTCTCGGCGGGGATCACCTCGTCGAGGAGGCCGCGGTACTGGAGTACCGGGAAGCCGATCTCGTAGCGGGCGCCGGAGCCGGGGCGGCCGATGCCGACGCCGAGGCGGTTGCGGTCGACGATCTCGCCCCAGGTGGTGCCGTCGGGGCCGCGCAGGGCGTAGATACGGTCCAGGGAGAGCCGGTCGGCGGTGTAGTTCTCGATGCGGGCGCCGATGAAATGGGCCACCGTGCCGACCGCGCACAGGGACTTGGCCTTGGCCACGGCCTGGCGGCCCTCGTCGTCGAGGAGTTCATCGAAAGGCATCTCGGGGTGGGTGACAGACAGGCCGATGACCGCGTCGACGAGGAATCCGGCGAAGCCGCCGCCGTTGAGCTGGGCGCCGACCTGCCTGAGGTCGCCCGGGACTCCGCCGGAGGCCACGCCGGCCACGTTCAGCTCGGGTGCGTAGGAGGCGGCGAGCTGGGCCGCCCACAGGCTGCCGGAGCCGCCCTCGGAGTAGCCCCACAGGCCGACCTTCGCCGCCGGACTCACCCCGCCGCCCGGCACCTCGGACGCGGCGCGGGCCATGTCCAGGACCGCGTGACCGGCGTCGAGGCCGGAGACGTACGGGTGGACCTGGCCGTCGAGGTAGCCGACGCCGTCCGTCGCGGCGACCGCGTAGCCGGCCTTGAGGAGAGCGGCGATGTTCGGGCCCTCGTAGGCGTCGACCCACTCCCCGGCGAGCTGTTTGGAGAAGGCGCACCGCGGTCCGATGCCGAGTGTGCCGGGGGCGAAGGCGACGAGGGGGCGCTCGCCCGGCCCGGTCCACGGTTCGTCGGGGACGACGACCGTGCCGGCCACGGCGATCGGCCTCCCGTGTCCGTCGGTCGATCCGTACTGGACCTTCCACGCGCGCATCGGTGTGCCGTCGCCGACCAGCGGCAGCGAGTCGACCGTGCGGCAGGCGATGACGGTGCCCGGGGCCGACGGCTGTGCGGGCGGCCGGTAGATCGTGGCGTCGGCGGCGGAGCAGGGCGCCGGTGTCTCGGCCCGGGCGCTGACGGCCGGGACGGCCAGCGCGCCGGCCAGTAATGCGGCGATGCCCAGGAGCAGGGGTTTTCGTGACTTCACCTCAGAGCGTCCCTTCTGTGCGGTGAGAGGGAGCCGTGAGGTTACGGACGCGTAGGTAAGCGCTGGTAGTTAAAGGAGGACGAACCGTGGACGCCGGGTCTGCGCACCGCTGACTAGCCCCGCATATCCCTCTCACCGGCGAGGCCCGCGCGGCGCACCCCTCGCGATACTGGTACGGCCCTTGCCCCGAGGAGCCGCCCATGTCCGCTCAGCCCTGGTTCACTCCGGTCGCCGCCCGGCTGCGTACGACGAATCCGTACGTCGTCGACTCGGCGCTCGCCGCGCTCGTCCTGTTCGCCGCCTCGCTCCAGTGGATCTTCCCGGACGAGGGGGGCGACCGGCTCACCCTGGTGGGCTGGCTGCTCGGCGCGGCCTCGGCGCTGCCCCTGGCGTGGCGGCGGCGCGCGCCGTTCGCGACGGCGTGCGCGGTGTCGGTGGCCACCCCGGTCCAGGCGATCCATCACGCGCCGCCGCCCGACCTGATGTACGGCGGCATGGTGGTCCTGTACACGATGGCCGCCGGCGGCAGACCCTGGCAGCGCCGCTTCATGCTGGTGGGCTGGACGATCGGTGTCACGCTCGTGATGACGCACAAGGAGTCGCCCGAACCCTTCGAGTACGCCTTCCAGTTGCTGAGCGTGGCGCTCGCGTACGCCTTCGGGGTGCTCGCCCGGGTGCAGCGCGCCTACACCGCCGAACTGGAGGACCGGGCACGGCGGTTGGAGCGGGAGCGGGCCGCGGACACCGCGCGGGCGACGGCGCAGGAACGCGCCCGGATCGCCCGGGACATGCACGACATCCTGGCGCACGCCGTGAGCCTGATGGTGGTGCAGGCGGAGGCCGGTCCGGTCGTGGTGCGCAGCGATCCGGCGCGCGCGGAGGCCGCCTTCGACGCGATCGCGGCGGCGGGGCGGGACGCGATGGGGCAGCTGCGGCGAATCCTCGGCGTCCTCAAGGAGGAGCAGCGCAACGGGACTTCACCGCAGCCGGGTCTCGCGGCGCTGCCCGCCCTGCTGCGCGGGGTCGGCGAATCCACCGGCCTGCGCGTCGAGTTGAGGACCACCGGTGAGCCCGGTCCGCTGCCCCCGGACACCGACATCGCCGCCTACCGGGTGATCCAGGAGGCCCTCACCAACACGGTAAAGCACGCGTACGCTGCCTCCGCGACGGTCGAACTCGACTGGACGGAGGAGGCGTTGACGCTGACGGTGACGGACGACGGGCGGGGCCCCGCGGCCCCGGGCGGCGGGCACGGGCTGATCGGGATCCGGGAGCGGGCCGCGGCCTGCGGCGGTGACGCCCGCGCCGGGCGCGGTCCGGACGGCGGCTTCCGGGTCGTCGTACGGCTTCCGGTGGCGGACCGGCAGGCGGCGCTGGGGTGAGCATCCGGGTGGTCGTCGCCGACGACCAGGAACTGGTCCGCAGCGGCTTCAGCATGATCCTGGAGGCGCAGTCCGACATCGAGGTGGTCGCCGAGGCGGGCGACGGCACGGAGGCGGTCGACGCGGTGCGGCGGCACGCGCCCGACGTGCTGCTCCTCGACATCCGGATGCCCGTGATGGACGGGCTGGAGGCGGCCCGGCGGGTGTGCGCGCAGTCCGCGTGCAAGGTCGTCATGCTCACCACGTTCGACCTCGACGAGTACGTGTACGAGGCGCTGTACGCGGGCGCGAGCGGCTTCCTGCTGAAGGACGTGCGCCGGGACGACCTGGTGCACGCGGTGCGGGTGGTCGCGGCCGGCGACTCGCTGCTGGCGCCCGCGGTGACGCGGCGGCTGGTCGCGGACATCGTGCGGCGCCGCCGCGAGGAGGCCGCCGCCGATGTCACCCCGCAGCGCCTGGACGTCCTGACGGCCCGTGAGGTGGAGACGCTGCGGATGCTCGCCCGCGGACTGTCCAACGCGGAGATCGCGACGACGCTGTTCGTGAGCGAGCACACCGTGAAGACCCATGTCAGCAATGTGCTGAGCAAGTTGGGGCTGCGGGACCGGGTGCAGGCGGTGATCTGCGCGTACGAGACCGGCCTGGTGACCCCGGGGGCCGGATAGGCCTGTCCGGCGGATCACGCCTGCGTCGCGGGCCTCAGTCCTTCTCGCCGAGTTCGGTGAAGAGCGTCAACTGCAGGGCGCCCGGGGCCTCCAGCCGGGAGTTGAGGGAGTTCCAGGGGGTGCGGGTCGGTTCGGCGATCACCTCGGCGCCGGCCTCGGCGAGTCTCGCCGTGGCGGCGGTGGAGTCGTCGACCTCGAAGGCGACCCGGACATGTCCGGCCACGCGGCGGCCGACCTCGACCTCGTCGATGAAGGCGGCGTGGTTCGGGTCGGTGATCTCCAGCGTGGCCCGGCCTGCCTCCAGGATGGTGACCCGGCCGTCCGGCGAGGAGAACGCGGCGCGTTCGGGCAGACCGAGGACGTCACGGTAGAAGCGCAGGGCCTCGTCGTAGTCGTCGGCCGTGACGACGAGGCGGAGTTCACGTACTGCGGGCGTGTCGGACATGCGGGCTCCTTCGGGATCATCGGTGTTCACCATGGTCAACTCCGTTACCGGTCCCGTCGATTCCTCCCTCTGAGGAGTGAGCCGCGCCCTCGACTCCCCCGTACGGCTGACCCCTCGAAACCGCTCCCCCCGGCGATCCGGCACCGCCCCTTCCCGCACGAGCCTGAGGGGCATGTCAACCGACGCCTCGCCGGGAGGGACCGTGCTCTCCACACTCGCCCGGACGGCCACGCGCCGTCCGCTCACCGTCATCGCGCTCTGGGTGGTCTTCCTGCTGCTGGGCTTCGGGCTCGGGACGGGTGTGTTCGGCCGCCTGTCGGACAACGTGCCCGAGGTCCCGGGCACCGAGTCGGAGGCGGCCGCGCAGTATCTCGACCGGGTCGACCCCGACGGCGACTCGATCACGGCCGTCGTCGAAGCGACAGCCGTGTCCGATCCGGGAGTTCGGGCCCAGGTCGAGCGGGCCGTCGCCGACGTCCGGGACCTCGCCGGGGTCGCCGCCGTGCCGGATCCGTACGGCACGCCCGGTCTGCTCGCCGAGGACGGACGGGCGCTGATCGTCCCCGTCGCCCTGGAGGGCGGCCTGGACGACGACGCCGAGGAACGGACGGTGAACGACGTCTCCGACCGCTTCGAGAGGATCGACGCGCCCGAAGTCCACGTCAGCGGCGGCCCGTTGCTCGGGCTCCAGATCGGCGAGCGGGCCCAGGAGGACGTCAGGAACGCGGAGTTGATCTCCCTGCCGGTCGTCCTCGCCCTGCTTCTGGTCATCTTCGGCGGGCTGCGCTCGGCCGCCCTGCCCCTCGTCGTCGCGGTCAGCGGCATCGCGGGCGCGTTCCTGGCGCTGTTCCTGTTCAGCGGGGTCACGGACATCTCCGTGTACGCGATCCAGGTCACCACGATGCTGGGGCTCGGACTGGCCGTGGACTACGCCCTGTTGATGCTGGTCCGGTTCCGGGAGGAGCGCCGCAGCACCGAGGACGTCACCGAGGCCGTGCACCGGACCGTCGCCGCGGCCGGGCGGACGGTGCTGTTCTCCGGGCTCACCGTCGCGGTCAGCCTGACCGGGCTGCTGGTCTTCCCGAGCGTGTTCCTGCGCAGCATGGGTCTGGCGGTGGCCGCCGTGGTCGTCGTCGACATGCTGGCCGCGCTCACCCTGCTGCCCGCGCTGCTCACCCGGTTCGGCGGGAGGATCCCGCCGGCGAAGGTACGGGCGGAGGGCGAGGAGGGCCGCGTCTTCGCCCGGCTGGCCCGCTTCTCCGCCCGCAACCGGGTCGCCGTCCTCGCGGTGATCGTCCCGGCCCTGCTGGTGCTGGCGCTGCCGGTCGCCGGGATGCGGATCAACCTGGGCGGCGCCGAGCAGCTGCCGACGAGCACCGAGGCCCGCCAGTTGTACGACACCGTCGACGCCCACTTCCCGCCGGGTACCGGGGTGTCGCCGGTGACGGTCGTCCTGAAGCCGGGCACACGACAGTCGACCGTCGATCGCATACAGTCGCTCAGTCCTCGCGCCGAGACGCGGGACCTGCCCGGCGGCACCACCGTCGTGGAACTGCCACCGCCCGGCAGCGTGGACGGCGACGGGGCCACGGACCTGGTGAAGCGCGTACGGGAGGTGCGGGGCGCCGAGCCGGTGCAGGTCACCGGACCCGCCGCCCGGCTGGTCGACTTCCGCGCGATGCTCGCCGACCGGGCGCCCTGGGCGGCCGTGACGGTCCTCGTCGGCATCTTCGTCCTGCTGTTCGCGTTCACCGGCTCGGTGCTGATCCCGCTGCGGACGATCGCCACGACCCTGCTCAGTCTGGGGGCCGCGCTCGGTGTGGTGGTGTGGGTCTTCCAGGACGGTCATCTGGCCGGGCTGCTGGGCGCGCAGGGGCTGGGATCGCTCAGCCTCACGGCCCCGCCGCTGATCATCGCGATCGCCTTCGGTCTCGCCATGGACTACGAGCTGTTCATCCTGGCCCGGATGCGCGAGGCCCGGCGCCGCACCGGCGACGACCAGGAGGCCGTGGTCACCGGACTGCGCCGCTCGGGCCGCGTCGTCACCTGCGCCGCGCTGCTGCTCGCCGTCGTCTTCGGCGCGTTCATGACGGGCGGCTTCTCCCCGATCCTCCAGATCGGACTGGGGCTCACCCTCGCGGTGCTGATCGACGCCACCGTCGTACGGATGCTGCTGGTCCCGGCGACGATGGCGCTGCTGGGACGACGGGCGTGGTGGGCGCCGAAGCCGCTGCGGCGGGCGCACGACCGGTTCGGGCTGAGCGAGGGGGCCGAGCCGGAGCCGCAGGTGCCGATGAACGCCTGAGGGCGCCCGGCGCCGAGGGGACCCGGTCGGGGGCCGGGTCCCCTCGGACCGCGTCCTCACAGGAATCTCAGGAAACGGCCCGGGGTTTCAAAGGATCAGCAAATCTGCGCGGCGCAGGATGCACCCGGAAAAGGTGGATATCCCAGGAAGGCCTGCCGTGGGCGTCTCGCACATATCGAACCGTTCCGACCAGTCGTCGGAGAGGTGGTCGCGGCGCGGGGTGCTCACCGTGCTGGGCGTGGTCCCGGCCGCGGTGCTCACCGGGTGCAGCGGGTCGGCGGATGCCTCGGAGGGGGCGAAGTCGTCGGCGTCGGCGTCGGCGTCGGCGAAGGCCGTGGCGACGAAGAAGCCGGTCGTGTCGGTGAATCCGGCCGACGGTACGAAGAAGGCCGCGTTCACCAGTCCCGTCGAGGTCACCGTGACCGACGGCACGCTCGCCTCCGTCGAGGTCACCGGGAACGACGGCTCCACGCTGGCCGGCACGTACAACGACGCGAAGACCTCGTGGACGTCGACGGAGAATCCGTACTCGGGCACGAAGTACACGGTCACGGCACAGGCCGAGGGCGGTGACGCCGAGACCGCGACCTTCACCACCAAGTCTCCCGGCGAGACCTTCGTCGGCTACTTCACCCCCGAGGCCGGTTCGACCTCCGGTGTCGGCATGCCCGTGTCGATCAACTTCACGCACGCCGTGTCCGACAAGGCCGCCGTCGAGAAGGCGATCACCGTCACCGCCGACCCCGCTGTCGAGGTGGTCGGCCACTGGTTCAGCGACACCCGGCTCGACTTCCGGCCGGAGACGTACTGGGCGGCGGGTACGACGATCACCCTCGGTCTGCGGTTGAAGGACGTCGAAGGACAGGATGGTGTATACGGTATCCAGTCGAAGGACGTCACCTTCCACATCGGCCGCGAGCAGATCACCACGGTCGACCTGGCCACCAAGGAGATGACCGTGAAGCGGGACGGGGCGACCTACGCCACCTACCCCGTCTCCGGCGGCGACTCCGACCACACCACCTGGTCCGGGATCATGGTGATCAGCGAGCGGTTCAAGGAGACCCGGATGGAGTCCTCCACGGTCGGCCTCGGCGACGAGTACGACATCTCCGACGTCCCCCACGCCCAGCGCCTCACCACCTCCGGCACCTTCATCCACGGCAACTACTGGGCGTCCACCTCGGTCTTCGGCAGCCAGAACACCAGCCACGGCTGCGTCGGCCTGCACGACGCGAAGGGCGCGAACGACAGCTCGGTCGCGGGCTACAAGTTCTACAAGTCCTCGATGCTCGGCGACGTCGTCATCGTGAAGAACTCCGGCGAGAAGACGGTCGATCCGGCCAACGGCCTCAACGGCTGGAACCTGTCCTGGGCGGAGTGGAAGGCGGGCAGCGCGCTGTAGGACCGGTCAGGGCGGGGACGCCTCGGGCTCCGGGAAGACCCGGGCGACGGCCGCGGTACGGCTGGAGACGTCGAGCTTGCGGAAGATGTTCTCCAGGTGCTTGCGGATCGTGCTCGGTGAGACCACGAACTGCCCCGCGATGCCCTCGGTCCCGAGCCCGTTGGCCACGGCCAGCAGCACGTCGAGTTCGCGCGGGGTGAGCCGCACGGGCTCGCGCCGCCGCCGGGCCGCCTCGTGGTAGACGGCGTGAAGGTGCGGGCGCAGCAGTTGAAGGGTCAGCCGGTCGCGATCGCTGAACGGCCGGTCGCGATCACGGGACACGGAGTACATGCGGATGCGCCCGGGCGCGGTCGGCAGGGCGACGACCATCATGGCGACGAAGGGCCGCATGTAGTCCGTGTACAGCGCGGTGTCACGGAACTCCCGGGTCGGCATGTAGTCCGTCAACTGGCCGACATCCAGGTGCCCGTGGCTGCGCTCCACGTCCACACAGTGCGGGTGCTGGTGCTTCCAGAGCCACCACACCTCGTCGTCCCACTCCGGGTACGGGCCGCCGTACTGCACCGCTTGGTAGCCCAGTCCCCGGCGGGTGGGGAGGTCGACCTCGCTGAACTCCACCAGGTCGCAGGAGATCAGGCGCCCCAGCCCTTCGAGGAGGGAGTAGGGCGGGAACTCGTCGGATTCGTCGTGCCGTGCCTCGTCGACGACGTCGAGCATCAGCCGCAGATGGCATTCGGTGACGGAGTGCCGGCTCATGACGCCCCCACTTCTCCGGGACCCGGTCCGACGGTACGCCTGTCGGCGCCCCCGGGCGGCGACCTCTCGGCACATTCATGCCTTCATGGGGTGAACTCGCCCGCCCGCCAAGTACTTTCACGGTTACACCTCTTGACGACCGCAGTGGCCGAGAGCACATTGACCCCACCCTGAGAGCGCTCTCAAGGACTCTCGGGGCACCCGCGCACCTCACTCCGTACCCGAGAGGCACACCCCATGAGTGCACCCTCCGGAACATCCAGACGCCGCCGGACCCTCATCGCCGTGCTCGCCACGCTCGGCCTGGCGGCCGCCGTCGCGTCGGCCGCCACCCTGCCTGCGAACGCCTCCGCGCCGACGCCGCCCAGCGGCTGGACGCAGGTCTTCGTGGACGACTTCAACGGCTCCGCCGGAACCGGCGTCAACACCTCCAACTGGCAGTACGCGACCGGGACTTCATATCCCGGCGGTCCCGCCAACTGGGGTACCGGCGAGGTCGAGACGATGACGAACAGCACCTCCAATGTCTCGCTCGACGGCAATGGCAATCTCCGTATCACCCCGGTCCGCGACTCGGCGGGGAACTGGACGTCCGGCCGTATCGAGACCAACCGGACCGACTTCCAGCCCCCGTCCGGCGGGAAGCTGCGCGTGGAGGCGCGGATCCAGATGCCCAACGTGACCGGGACGGCGGCCGAGGGCTACTGGCCGGCGTTCTGGATGCTGGGCGCGCCGTACCGGGGCAACTACCAGAACTGGCCCAGCGTCGGCGAGTTGGACATCATGGAGAACGTCCAGGGCCTCAACCGCGTGTGGGCCACGGTGCACTGCGGCACCAGCCCCGGCGGGCCGTGCAACGAGACGACCGGCATCGGCAACAACACGACGTGTCCCGGCTCGACCTGCCAGGCGGCGTTCCACACCTACACCATGGAGTGGGACCGCTCGGTGAGCCCGGAGACCATCCGCTTCTCCGTCGACGGCACCCAGTTCCACTCGGTCAACGCCTCCCAGGTGGACGCCACGACCTGGTCCAACGCCACCAACCACGGCTTCTTCATCATCCTCAACGTGGCGATGGGCGGCGGCTTCCCGGACGCGTACGGGGGCGGGCTCGACTCCGGCACCCAGTCCGGCGTTCCGATGACCGTCGACTACGTCCAGGTGCTGTCGGCAAGTGGGAGCGGTACCACGCCCCCGCCGACCGGCAGCCGTGACGCCTACAGCACCATCCAGGCCGAGTCCTACGACAGCCAGTCCGGCGTCACCACGGAGACCACCACGGACACCGGCGGCGGCTCGGACATCGGCTACCTCGCCAACGGCGACTGGGCCCTGTACAAGGGCGTCAACTTCGGCTCCACGGCGGCGACCCAGTTCAACGCCCGGGTGGCGAGCGGTGCGGCGAGCGGAGTGAGCGGCCTGGTCCAGGTACGCCTCGACAGCGCGACCGCCACCCCGATCGGCAGCTTCTCGATCGCCAACACCGGCGGCTGGCAGACCTGGAGGACCGTCCCGGCCAACATCAGCTCGGTCACCGGCACGCACGACGTCTATCTCACCTTCAGCAGCGGCCAGTCGGCGGACTTCGTCAACGTCAACTGGTTCACCTTCGGGCACTGAGGCGTGAGTCGGCGACGCTGGGCGGCTTGACCTTGACGTATGGGTCAACGCCTAGCGTCGCCGCCATGACGACTTCCTCCTCTCCTTTCCGTCCATACGCTCCCTCCTCCAACTCCCGTACGGGACTGGAGATCCACCTCGCGTCCCGTCCGAGCGGACTGCCCACCCCCGACGACTTCCGGCTCGCCGAGGTCCCGGTGCCGGATCCGGCGCCCGGCCAAGTGCTGGTCCGCAACCTGTACATGTCGCTCGACCCCGGCATGGTGCTGCTGACGGCGGAGCACCCCGGCGTGCCCGCGCCCCGCTACGAACTCGGCGAGGTGCTGTACGGGGACGCCGTCGGCGAGGTCGTCGCCTCCGCCGAACCGTCCCTGGCGGAGGGCGACTTGGTGGCCCACCGGCTCGGCTGGCGGGAGTACGCCGTGGCCGGGGCAGAGGCCTTCCGCAAGGTCGACAGGACCGCCTATCCGAACCCCTCCCTGCACTTCGGCTTCGGTCTCGTCGCCTACGCCGGACTCCTGCGCGTGGCCGAACTCAAGCCCGGCGACACGGTGTTCGTCTCCAGCGCGGCCGGCGCCATCGGCGGCCTCGCGGGTCAGATCGCCCGTCTCATGGGCGCGGCCCGGGTGATCGGCAGCGCCGGTTCGGCGGAGAAGGTCCGGTACCTCACCGAGCGGCTCGGCTTCGACGCGGCCTTCGACCATCACGAGGGGCCCGTCCTGGACCGGCTGCGCGAGGCCGCCCCCGACGGCATCGACGTGTACTTCGACAATGTCGGCGGCGAGCAACTGCGGGCCGCGATCGAGGTGATGAACCCGCACGGCCGGATCGCCGTGTGCGGGGCACTCGCCCGGCAGAGCACCGGCCGCCCCGACGAAGGCCCTGGCGACCTGCTGACCGTCGTCGGCAAGCGGCTGACCCTCCGCGGCTTCACCGTCCGCGACCACATGGACCTGGCGGCCGAGTTCGGCGAACTGTTCCGGGACCGGCTGCGCGAGGGCTCCCTCGTCTACGACGAGACGGTGATCGACGGGCTGCGGAACGCGCCCCGCGCCCTGATCGATCTCGTGCGCGGCGCGTACACCGGGAAGACCGTGGTACGGCTGGGCGGTTGACGCCCAGGACAGCCGAGAGAGGGAGAACCCGGAGGTGGCTCAGATGCTGATCGGCGACCTGGCCGCGCGGACCGGCACGACGACCCGCGCCCTGCGCTACTACGAGGAGCAGGGCCTGCTGGAGTCCGGCCGCAGCACGGCCGGTTACCGCGTCTACGGGCCCGGGGCGGAGGCCCGGGTGCGCAACATCCGGGATCTGCTCGCCTCCGGGTTCACCGTGGAGAACGTCAAGTCGTTCGTACGGTTCCTGGACGCCGATCTGCCCGAGGTGTTCGCGTACTCGGACTCGTGCGCCGCGAACTACGAGGTCGGCGCCCAGCGGGTGGCCGAGCTGAACGAGCGCGTCGAGGCCCTGACCCGGATGCGGGACACCCTCGTACACCGGATGCCGTGGCTGGCCGCCCCGACGGTCTCCTGAGCCGGCGCGGCTCCGCGGTCCGCCGGGTCAGCGCAGCTCCGCCCGGAACGCCACCGGCGTCCGCCCCGCGTGCAGCTGGAAGAACTTCGAGAAGTTCGCCGCGTCCGGGAACCCCACGGCCGCGCCCACCCGCCCGATCGGCAGATCCGTGTGGGCGAGGAGCCGTTTGGCCTCCAGGACGACCCGCTTGTCGATGAAGCCCTTGGGGGTCTCCCCCGTCGCGCCGCGCACCGCGCGGACCAGGGTCCGGCGGGAGTAGCCGAGGGCGTCGGCGTAGGCGCTGACGCTGTGGTTCGTGGCGAAGTCCTTCTCCACGGCGTCCCGGAAGAGGGTGAACGTCGTGTCCGCCTGCCCCCGCGCCGCCTCCTGCGAACTCGCCGCGAGATGGGCGAGGCGGAGCAGGAACGCGGTGAGGGAGTGGCGGAGCACGGCCGTGTGCAGGCTGAGGGGCAGGGTCGCCGTGTCCTTGTACTCGCGGCGCAGCTGCGCGAGCGCCGCCCCGAGGCCGGCCAGTTGCGCCGCGTCCGGGTGGAGCAGCGGCGGCAGGTCGTAGCGGTACAGGCCCGTGGCCTCGACCGTCGCCCGCGGCAGGAAGCCGGGCTGCATGGTCAGGACCGTTCCGCGGTACCCGCTGAACTTCGAGAAGCGGTGGACCTGGCCCGGACGGATCCACAGCACGTCGCCGGCGTACGCCTCGTACTCGGCGAAGTCGATCATGTGGCGGACGGGGCCCTTGTCGAAGAGCATCACGACATGGAAGTCGATGCGGTGGACGCGGTGCAGCGGGGCGTCGGCGTGCCAGGTGCGGTGCGGGCCCATCGGGCCGACCTGCATGCCGACACCGCCGACGCTGAGCTCGATGGGGAAGGGGAAGGTTCTGATCCCGTTCACACCGCCGTCGCCGTCTCCGCCTTGGATGGGTCTGTCCGCCATGTCCTACTCGTGCCGCCTAGCTCAAGCCGTCCGTGTCCCACTTTCACCACAGGCTGACACACCCCGACCTTCCCTCGTAAAAGTCAGACTTTTACTTTTGAACGCGTCAGAGCAGCTCCCCGCTCGAACCGAGGATTTCTTGAAGATGAGCACGCAGACACCGGACAGCTTCGAATGGACCGAACTCGACCGGCGTGCCGTCGACACCGCCCGCCTGCTGGCGGCGGATGCCGTGCAGAAGGTCGGGAACGGCCACCCGGGGACGGCGATGAGCCTGGCCCCCGCCGCGTACACGATCTTTCAGAAGGTGATGCGGCACGACCCCGCGGACCCGGAGTGGACCGGCCGTGACCGGTTCGTCCTGTCCCCCGGCCACACCTCGCTCACCCTCTACACCCAGCTCTTCCTCGCCGGGTACGAGGTCGAGCTCGACGACCTGAAGGCGTTCCGCACCCAGGGCTCCAAGACGCCCGGGCACCCCGAGTACGGCCACACCGCCGGCGTCGAGACCACCACAGGGCCGCTCGGACAGGGCGTCGCCAACGCCGTCGGCATGGCCATGGCCGCCCGCTACGAGCGCGGCCTCTTCGACCCGGAGACCCCCGAGGGCGAGTCGCCCTTCGACCACACCATCTGGGCGATCGTCTCCGACGGCGACCTGGAGGAGGGCGTCTCCGCCGAGGCCTCCTCGCTCGCCGGCCACCAGAAGCTCGGCAACCTGGTCTTCCTCTACGACGACAACCACATCTCCATCGAGGGCGACACCGCGACCGCGTTCTCCGAGGACGTGCTGAAGCGCTACGAGGCCTACGGCTGGCACACCCAGCGCGTCGAGCCCGCCGACAGCGGCGACATCGACGTACCCGCCCTGTACGCGGCGCTGAAGGCGGCGCAGGCGGAGACGGAGCGGCCGTCCATCATCGCGATGCGCACGATCATCGCCTGGCCCGCCCCGAACGCGCAGAACACCGAGGCCTCCCACGGCTCCGCGCTCGGCGCCGACGAGATCGCAGCCACCAAGCGGGTCCTGGGCTTCGACCCCGAGCGGTCCTTCCAGGTCGACGCCGACGTCCTCGCCCACGCCCGTACGGCGCTCGACCGCGGCGCCGAGGCGCACGCCGCCTGGGACAAGCAGCTCGACGAGTGGCGGGGCGACCAGCCCGAGCGCGCCGAGCTCTTCGACCGCGTGGTCGCGGGGCAGCTCCCCGAGGGCTGGCAGGACGCCCTTCCGGTCTTCGAGGAGGGCAGGTCCGTCGCGACCCGCGCCGCCTCCGGCAAGGTCCTCCAGTCGCTCGGCGCGGTGCTCCCCGAGCTGTGGGGCGGCTCCGCCGACCTCGCCGGCTCCAACAACACGACGATCGACAAGACCTCCTCCTTCCTCCCGAAGGGCAACCCGCTGCCCGAGGCCGACCCGTACGGCCGTACGGTCCACTTCGGCATCCGCGAGTTCTCGATGGCCGCCGAGATGAACGGCATCGCGCTGCACGGCAACACGCGGATCTACGGCGGCACCTTCCTGGTGTTCTCCGACTACATGCGCAACGCCGTCCGCATGTCGGCGCTCATGCAGCTCCCGGTGACGTACGTGTGGACGCACGACTCCATCGGCCTCGGCGAGGACGGCCCCACGCACCAGCCCGTCGAGCACCTGGCCGCCCTGCGCGCGATCCCGGGCCTGAACATCGTGCGGCCCGCCGACGCCAACGAGACCGCCATCGCCTGGGCCGAGATCCTCAAGCGGCACACCACGAACCCGGCCCCGCACGGTCTCGCCCTCACCCGTCAGGGCGTGCCGACGTACGCGCCCAACGAGGATGCCGCCAAGGGCGGTTACGTCCTGAAGGACGCGTCCACCGGGACTCCCGACGTCGTCCTCGTCGCCACCGGTTCCGAGGTCCAGCTGGCCGTCGCCGCGCGGGAGCTGCTTGAGGCCGAGGGGGTCGGGACGCGGGTCGTGTCGATGCCGTCGGTGGAGTGGTTCGAGGAGCAGCCGCGGGAGTACCGGGACGCCGTCCTTCCGCCGTCCGTGCGAGCGCGCGTCGCGATCGAAGCCGGGATCGGTCTGACGTGGTACCGGTTCACAGGTGACGCAGGACGCATTGTCTCCCTCGAACACTTCGGCGCCTCCGCCGATGCCAAGACCCTCTTCGCCGAGTTCGGCTTCACCGCCGAGAACGTCGCCGCAGCAGCGCGGGAATCCCTCGCCGCCGCGCGCGGTTGATCCGATCGCCAGAAAGAAGATGATCACTGTGACCGAAGCAACCGCGACCGCGGGAGCACTCAAGCGCCTGTCCGACGAGGGCGTCTCCATCTGGCTGGACGACCTGTCGCGCAAGCGGATCGAGTCCGGGAACCTCGCCGAGCTCGTCGAGAACAAGAACGTCGTGGGCGTCACCACGAACCCGTCCATCTTCCAGGCCGCCATCGGCTCGGGTGAGGGCTACGAGGAGCAGCTGACCGACCTCGCCGTGCGCGGCGTGACGGTCGACGAGGCCGTACGAATGATGACGACCGCCGATGTGCGGGCCGCCGCCGATATTCTGGATTCCGTATACACGGCGTCCAACGGCCGTGACGGGCGCGTCTCGATCGAGGTCGACCCCCGCCTCGCCCACCGGACGCGGGCCACGATCGCCGAGGCCAAGCAGCTCGCCTGGCTCGTCGACCGCCCCAACGTGATGATCAAGATCCCGGCGACGAAGGCCGGTCTCCCGGCGATCACCGAGGTCATCGGCCTCGGCATCAGCGTCAACGTCACGCTGATCTTCTCCCTTGAGCGCTACCGCGAGGTCATGGACGCCTACCTGGCCGGTCTGGAGAAGGCCGCCGCGAAGGGCATCGACCTCTCCACCATCCACTCCGTCGCCTCCTTCTTCGTCTCCCGCGTCGACTCCGAGATCGACAAGCGGCTGACCGTCCTCGGCACGGACGAGGCCCTCGCCCTCAAGGGCAAGGCGGCCCTCGCCAACGCGCGGCTCGCGTACGAGGCGTACGAAGAGGTCTTCGCGGGTGAGCGCTTCACCGCTCTCGCCGGCGCCAAGGCCAACAAGCAGCGCCCGCTGTGGGCCTCGACCGGCGTCAAGGACCCGGCGTACAAGGACACGCTGTACGTCGACGACCTGGTCGCGCCCGGCACCGTCAACACCATGCCGGAGGCGACGCTGAACGCCACCGCCGACCACGGCGAGATCACCGGCGACACGGTCACCGGCGGCTACGCGCAGGCGCGCGCGGACCTGGCCGCCGTAGAGGCTCTCGGGATCTCCTACGACGAGGTCGTGCAGCAGCTGGAGGACGAGGGCGTCGCCAAGTTCGAGGTGGCGTGGAACGACCTGCTGGCCACCGTCGCCAAGTCGCTGGACAGCAAGGGGGTCGACGCGGAATGACCGAGACTCCTGCCAACGAGACGGTCGCAACCGCCGGGACAGTCGAAGCCGGCGAGGCGGCCGAAGCAGCCTCGGTGACCTCCGAGGCCTGGGCCGGGTTCGACTGGGAGAACCCCCTCCGCGACCCCCGCGACCGGCGGCTGCCCCGCATCGCCGGTCCCTCGGGGCTCGTCATCTTCGGTGTCACCGGTGACCTGTCCCGCAAGAAGCTGATGCCGGCCGTGTACGACCTGGCCAACCGCGGCATGCTGCCGCCGGGCTTCTCGCTCGTCGGGTTCGCCCGCCGGGACTGGGAGGACCAGGACTTCGCGCAGGTCGTGCACGACTCGGTGCGCGAGCACTCGCGGACGCCGTTCCGCGAGGAGGTCTGGCAGCAGCTCGCCGAGGGCATGCGGTTCATCCCGGGCGACTTCGACGACGACCAGGCGTTCAAGCAACTGCGCGCCGCCGTCGACGAGTTGGACGCCTCCCGGGGCACCAGCGGCAACTACGCCTTCTATCTCTCCGTACCGCCGAAGTTCTTCCCGAAGGTCGTCCAGCAGCTGAAGAAGCACGGCCTGGCGGACGCCCGCGAGGGCTCCTGGCGGCGCGCGGTCATCGAGAAGCCGTTCGGCAGCGACCTCGCCAGTGCGCGGGAGCTGAACGCCCTCGTGCACGACGTGTTCGACCCGGAGCAGGTCTTCCGGATCGACCACTACCTCGGCAAGGAGACCGTCCAGAACATCCTGGCGCTCCGCTTCGCCAACCAGATGTACGAGCCCATCTGGAACCGGTCGTACGTCGACCACGTACAGATCACCATGGCGGAGGACATCGGCATCGGCGGCCGTGCCGGGTACTACGACGGCATCGGCGCCGCCCGTGACGTCATCCAGAACCACCTCCTCCAGCTGATGGCGCTGACCGCCATGGAGGAGCCCATCGCCTTCGACGCCGAGTCGCTGCTCACCGAGAAGCTCAAGGTGCTGAAGTCGGTGCGGCTGCCGGAGAACATCGGCGAGCACACCGTGCTGGCGCAGTACGCCGAGGGCTGGCAGGGCGGTGCGAAGGTGGCCGGGTACCTCCAGGAGGAGGGCATCGACCCGCAGTCGAAGACCGACACCTACGCGGCCATCAAGCTGGAGGTCGACAATCGGCGCTGGGCGGGCATCCCGTTCTATCTGCGCACCGGCAAGCGGCTCGGCCGCCGGGTCACGGAGATCGCGGTCGTCTTCAAGCGCGCCCCGCACTCCCCCTTCGGCTCCACGGCCACCGAGGAGCTCGGGCAGAACGCGATCGTCATCCGCGTCCAGCCGGACGAGGGCATGACGGTGCGGTTCGGGTCGAAGGTTCCGGGCACCTCGATGGAGATCCGGGACGTGTCGATGGACTTCGCCTACGGCGAGTCGTTCACCGAGTCCTCGCCCGAGGCGTACGAGCGGCTCATCCTGGACGTCCTCCTCGGTGACGCGAACCTGTTCCCCCGTCACCAGGAAGTGGAAGAGTCCTGGAAGATCCTCGACCCGATCGAGGAGTACTGGGCACGGCACGGCAAGCCCGCGCAGTACGCGTCGGGCAGCTGGGGTCCCGAGGAAGCCGACGAGATGCTCGCACGAGACGGACGGAGCTGGCGCAGGCCATGAAGATCGACCTGACCGACACCACGGCAAGCAAGATCAACAAGGCGCTGGTGCAGGGCCGCCGCGCCATCGGCACCCCTGCCGTGGGCATGGTCCTGACGATGGTCATCGTCACGGACGAGGAGAACGCCTACGACTCGATCAAGGCGGCCGAGGAGGCCTCGCACGAGCACCCCTCGCGCACCCTGGTCGTCATCAAGCGGCACGCCCGCACCCCCCGCGACCGCCAGTCGTCCAAGCTGGACGCCGAGGTGCGGGTGGGCGCCGACGCCGGCACCGGTGAGACGGTGGTCCTGCGGACGTACGGCGAGGTGTCCGACCACGCCGACTCCGTGGTGCTGCCGCTGCTGCTGCCGGACGCGCCGGTCGTCGTGTGGTGGCCGGTGGAGGCGCCGGAGAACCCGAGCAAGGACCCGCTGGGCGCGCTGGCGCAGCGCCGGATCACCGACCTGTACGCGGTGGAGAACCCCCTTGAGGTCCTCAAGACCCGGGTGAACTCCTACGCCCCCGGTGACACCGACCTCGCCTGGACCCGGCTGACCCCGTGGCGTTCGATGCTGGCCGCCGCGCTCGACCAGGCCCGCGCGAAGATCACCTCGGCGGCCGTGGAGGCCGAGGAGGAGAACCCGGCCGCCGAGCTGCTGGCCCGCTGGCTGGAGGCGCGTCTCGGCGTCAAGGTCGACCGCGTGGTCACCGCCGGTCCGGTCGTCACGGCCGTGCGTCTGGGCACCGCGAGCGGCGAGATCGTCATCGACCGCCCCGAGGGCCCGCTGGCCACGCTGTCGCTGCCCGGCCAGCCCTCGCGCACCCTCGCGCTGAAGGTCCGCACCACCTCCGAACTCATCGCCGAGGAACTGCGGCGCCTCGACGCGGACGAGATGTACGCCGTCGCCCTGCGGGGCGAGGGCACCAAGGAGAACGGCTGATGTCCGACACCCCCACCCTCACCCGGCGGCCCGAGTGGACCGCCCTGGAGGACCATCGCGCCCAAGGGCTCACGCATCTGCGGGAGTTGTTCGCGAACGACCCCGGGCGCGCGGAGCGGTACGTCGTACGCGTCGGCGATCTGCGCATCGACTACTCCAAGCACCTGATCACGGACGAGACCCTCGCCCTGCTCCAGGAACTGGCCACCGCCACCGATGTGTTCGGCCTGCGGGACGCCATGTTCCGCGGCGAGAAGATCAACGTCACCGAGGACCGGGCGGTCCTGCACACCGCGCTGCGGGCCCCGGCCGACGCGGTGGTCGAGGTCGACGGCGAGAACGTCGTGCCGCAGGTGCACGCCGTGCTCGACAAGATGGCCGGCTTCGCGAACCGGGTCCGCTCCGGCGAGTGGACCGGCCACACGGGCCGCCGGATCAAGAACGTCGTCAACATCGGCATCGGCGGCTCGGACCTGGGCCCGGCGATGGCGTACGAGGCGCTGCGCGCCTTCACGGCACGGGAGTTGACCTTCCGGTTCGTCTCCAACGTGGACGGCTCCGACCTCCACGAGGCCGTGCACGACCTGGACCCGGCGGAGACGCTGTTCATCGTCGCGTCCAAGACGTTCACCACCATCGAGACCATCACCAACGCCACCTCGGCCCGCTCCTGGCTGCTCCAAGGTCTGGGCGGGGACGAGAAGGCGGTCGCCAGGCACTTCGTCGCACTGTCGACGAACGGCGGCAAGGTCACCGAGTTCGGCATCGACCCGGACAACATGTTCGAGTTCTGGGACTGGGTCGGCGGCCGCTACTCCTACGACTCGGCGATCGGGCTCTCCCTGATGGTCGCCATCGGCCCGGACCGCTTCCGCGAGATGCTCGACGGCTTCCGCATCGTCGACGAGCACTTCCGCAGCGCCCCCGCCGAGGCCAACGCCCCGCTGATCCTGGGCCTGTTGGGCATCTGGTACGGCAACTTCCTGGGCGCCCAGTCGCACGCGGTACTGCCGTACAGCCACTACCTGTCCAAGTTCACCGCCTACTTGCAGCAGCTGGACATGGAGTCCAACGGCAAGTCGGTGCAGCGTGACGGCCGGCCCGTGGACTGGCAGACCGGTCCGGTGGTGTGGGGCACGCCCGGCACCAACGGGCAGCACGCGTACTACCAGTTGATCCACCAGGGCACCAAGGTGATCCCGGCGGACTTCATCGGCTTCGCCAAGCCGGTGGACGAGCTCAGCGACGAACTCAAGGCACAGCACGACCTGTTGATGGCGAACCTGTTCGCTCAGGGACAGGCCCTCGCCTTCGGCAAGACGCCGGACGAGGTACGCGCGGAGGGCGTGGCCGAGGAACTGGTCAGCCACAAGACGTTCCAGGGCAACCACCCGACCACGACGATCCTGGCGAAGGAACTGACCCCGTCGGTCCTCGGCCAGCTGATCGCGCTGTACGAGCACAAGGTGTTCGTACAGGGCGCCGTCTGGCACATCGACTCCTTCGACCAGTGGGGCGTCGAGCTGGGCAAGGTGCTCGCCAAGCGGGTCGAGCCCGCCCTCACCGAAACCTTTACATCAGCCGCTGACGCGGCGGGCTCGGTCCCCGGCCTCGACGCGTCAACCGCCGCCCTCGTGGCCGCTTACCGTGAACTGAAGGAAGTGCACTGAGATGCAGCTCGGACTCATCGGCCTGGGCAAGATGGGTGGCAACATGCGCGAGCGGATCCGCCGCGCAGGGCACACCGTCATCGGCTACGACCGCAACCCCGAAGTCTCCGACGTGGCGAGCCTCGCCGAGCTCGTCGACAAGCTCGAAGGCCCGCGCGTGGTCTGGGTGATGGTGCCGGCCGGCGCCCCCACCCAGTCCGTCGTGGACGAGCTGGGCGACCTGCTCTCCCCCGGTGACACGGTCGTCGACGGCGGCAACTCCCGCTGGACGGACGACGAGAAGCACGCCGAGGAGCTCGGCGCCAAGGGCATCGGCTTCGTCGACGCCGGTGTCTCCGGCGGTGTGTGGGGCCTCCAGAACGGCTACGCGCTCATGGTCGGCGGCGACGCCGAGCACGTGGCGAAGGTGCAGCCGGTCTTCGACGCGCTGAAGCCCGAGGGCGACTTCGGGTTCGTCCACGCCGGCAAGGTCGGCGCCGGGCACTTCGCGAAGATGGTCCACAACGGCATCGAGTACGCCATGATGCAGGCCTACGCCGAGGGCTGGGAGCTCCTGGAGAAGGTCGACTCCGTCACCGACGTACGCGAGGTCTTCCGGTCCTGGCAGGAGGGCACGGTCATCCGTTCCTGGCTCCTCGACCTGGCCGTCAACGCCCTGGGCGAGGACGAACACCTGGACAAGCTGCGCGGCTACGCGGAGGACTCCGGCGAGGGCCGGTGGACCGTCGAGGCCGCCATCGACAACGCCGTACCGCTGCCCGCGATCACCGCTTCCCTCTTCGCGCGGTTCGCGTCCCGTCAGGACGACTCACCGCAGATGAAGATGATCGCGGCGCTGCGCAACCAGTTCGGCGGGCACGCCGTCGAGTCGAAGTAGGCGCACCGTGGGGGATCTCCTGCTGGTCCGCCACGGGGAGACGGAGTGGAGCGTGTCGGGACAGCACACCAGCTGGACCGACCTGCCCCTCACCTCGCACGGTGAGGAGCAGGCCAAGGCGCTCGCTCCGCTCCTGTCCGGACGGACCTTCTCGCTCGCGCTGACCAGCCCGCTGGGCCGCGCGATACGCACCGCCGAACTCGCGGGCATCACCGGGGCGTTGCCCTTTGACGATCTGCACGAGTGGGACTACGGCGGCTACGAGGGCGTCACCACCGTCGACATCCACCGGACCCGCCCCGACTGGTACCTGTGGACCGACGGCGTGCCGCCCGGCCCGGAGGGGCATCCGGGCGAGTCGCCCGCCGAGGTGGGGGCGCGGGCCGACCGGGTGCTGGCCCGGGTGGACGCGGCGCTGCCGGACGGGGACGTGGTCCTCGTGGCGCACGCCCACTTCCTGCGGGTGCTGACGGCTCGTCGGCTGGGCCTGGAGCCCGCCGACGGGCGGCTGTTCCAGCTGGCGACGGGTACGGTCAGCCGGCTGTCCACCGAACACGGCCGCCCCGTCATCGCGGAGTGGAACGCACGGCTCTGAACACCCCGGCCCGGGCTACAACACGTCGCCGAACTCGCTCAACACCCCTGGTGGGGCGAGGGAGTTGACGTAGTGGCCCGGGCCGTGGTCGTCGAAGGAGTACCTGAACGGGATGGTCCGGGTCAGCGCGAGCCGGGTGGCGAAGAAGGCGAGCGGCGCCACCACCGCGAGACCCGCGAGGCTGTCCGTCTGGGGGTAGTGCAGGCCCGGTTCGGGGACTTCCGTCCAGCCCTGGGTGCCGGTGCGCGGCAGGGGTCGTACGGACCGCCGCATCCCGTCGGTGAGACGGACCGCCAGCCCTCCCCAGTCGCGGTTCGCGGTCGCGCGCAGGACGTCGGCGGGCAGGGTGAGGGTGTCGACCGCCGAGTCGGCGGCGAAAGCGAGGGCCGTGTCGGTGAGGCCGCGGGGCCTGCGGTGGGGGCACCTCCCACGCCCTTTAGGCAGTGGGGGAGGAACTCGCGGCCGAACGGGGCGTAGGGGCCGACGGGGCGGGGCGGCAGGGCGGGGACCACGTCGCGGTCGAAGATGTAGCGGAGCAGCCGGTCGCGCAGGACGTGGGTGTCGTGCGGTCCGGGTGCCTCCTCGCAGGCGCGGGCGAGGTCCGGGCCGCCGATCATGGGCTGGCCGAAGGTGTAGACGCCCTTGAGCCGCTCGGTGATGTGCCGGTAGCGGGGCTCGTGCACCAGGATCATCGCCATGATCGCGGCCATCGCGCCGCCGAGGCTGTGCCCGGTGATGTAGAGCGCCTCCAGACCGTCGCCCTTGGTGCCGGGCTCGTCGGGGGCGACGGACTCGCCACGCACCGCGCGTTCCAGGGCCTCGACGACATGGTGGCGGGTGGCGCGGACGTTGCGGTAGAAGCCGGCGTGGACCTCGTGGCGGCGGCCTTCGAGTTCGACGGCGAGGGTCTCGGGGCGGACGTCGGCGTCGGTGAGGATGCTGATGATGTCCTCGGGCTGGGTGCCCCGGTAGCAGAGGATCGCGATCCGGCGGTCCTTGTCCTGGACGAGGTAGGCGGCGGAGGCGATGTACAGGGCGTCGACCCGCTGTTCGAAGAGCCGGATGTCGTTCTCGTCCAGACCGAGCCGCGCCATCATCACCGCGAGGGTCCCGGGGTCCCCGCGGTACTGGAAACCGGCGTACGAGTAGGCGGAGCAGACCGCCATGACGTGCGGGATCACCCCGTCGGGATCGGGCTGCTCCTTGTTCGCCACGAGCCGGTCCACCAGGTCGGGGTAGACGGGGAAACTGCTCGGATCGGTCTCCTGTTTGCAGGGGCGCAGGGCGGCGAAGCCAGGCCCCTTCACATGGCTGTCCCGCATGGACGGACCACACCACCGCGGCCGTGCGCCGTCAACCGGCGGGGCGTCGCTCCCCGGCCAAGCCGGGTGCGGCCGGATGGGGTGGGTGGGAAACGGGGGCGGCGCGCGTCGTGAGCGGGGGCTCCGGCACCCCTTGCTGACGTGCCTGATTACCGCATCCGTGCAATTGTTCGCATGGGGCGCAAGACGGCGCACATCGGCGCGAACCCTCGCTGCGCGTGCTCTTCGGCCGTCGGTAGCGTGCTGGCCCCTGTCCCGTACGCATCCGCACGAAGGAAGCGACCGATGACCGAGACCGCGCGGCACGAACAGCTCTACGAGCGGTACGAAGGCGGCAGCCCCGAGGCGGAACGGCTGGTGTTCGAGCAGCTGGCCCGCGAGCTGATGAAGGTGCAGGTCAGGAATCGCCGGGCCGGTGGCGGCGGGGGCATCGAGCGGGCCTTCCACGCCAAGGCGCCGGTGGCCGTGGAGAACGCGCGGCTGCGCTTCCACGACGACCTCCCGGCGGCGCTGCGCGTCGGGTTCGCCCAGCCGGGCGCCGAGTATCCGGCGGTGGTACGGCTGTCCAACGCGAGCGGCATCCGGCAGGGCGACGGCTCGCCGGACCTGCGGGGCGCGGCGGTACGGGTGCGGGTGTCGGAGGAGGAGAGCCACGATCTGCTCGCGACGAGCTATCCGGTCTCGCACGCCCGCGACGCCCGGGAGTTCGTGGCGTTCGCCAAGGCGATGGCGGGCGCGCGCAGCCCCCTCCAGAAGGCGTTCGGGCTGTTCGTGAAGCTGCCGCTGGCGGTGGGCCTCGGCACCGCGAACCGGATGAGGCGAAACGTTCAGGCGGCGACTCGGCACACGGTGAACTCCCTTGCCGGGGAGACCTTCTGGAGCCGGGGCGCGATCCTGTGGGGCGAGGCCGGACCCGTGCGCTATCTGCTGCGCCCCGCCCCGGGCAGCCCGCCCGCGCCGGCCCCCGACCGCCGGGACCCGGACTTCCTGCACCGCGAGTTCGCGCACCGGCTCGCGCAGGCGGACGTGAGCTACGACCTGTGCGTGCAGCGGTACGTCGACGAGCGGCGCACCCCGGTCGAGGACGCGTCGGTGGAGTGGAGGGACGGGGTCTCCCCCGCGCTGCCGGTGGCCCGGCTGACCATTCCGAGCCAGGATCTGGATACGGCGGAGGCGCGGGCGACGGTACGCAGGATCCAGGACATCGCATTCAATCCCTGGTACACGACCGACGAGTTCCGGCCGCTCGGCAACATCAACCGGGCGCGCAAGGCCGCGTACCAGGCGAGCGGCGCCCACCGCCTCGGCCTGCGCTTCGTCACCGAGGAGCCGCTCCGCAACCGGGTGCTCGGCCGGCCCCTGGAGGCGGGCTTCGCCCTGCTGAACCGGTATGTCCCCTGGCACCGGCTGCCATTGCAGCTGAGCCTGCTGAACCTGGTGTTCCTGCGCAAGGTGCTGCGCCGCCGCAACCTCCTCGACACCGAGCCGCGCGAGGCCCCGCCGCGCGCCCAGCCGGTGCCGGCGCCGATCCCGGAGCGGCTGCGCGGCGAGCGGTCGTACGACGGGACGCACAACGATCTGTCGGCCCCCGCGATGGGCGCGGTCGGCTCGGCCTTCGGCCGCAATCTGACGCCGGTCTACCGGCCCGACCTCTTCGACACCCCGAACCCGGTCACCGTCAGCCGCCAACTCCTGTACCGCGAGAGCTTCGTGCCCGCGACCTCGCTGAACGTGCTGGCGGCGGCCTGGATCCAGTTCCAGGTGCACGACTGGGTCAACCACCGCCGGTACAAGCCCGGTGAGCGCAGTGTCGAGGTGCCGTTGCCGCCCGGCAGCGGACCCTGGCACAACACGCCGGGCGGTCCCGCCGAGAGCGTGATGCGGTTCGCGGAGAACGAGGGCATCGAGCAGCCCGGCGACCGCCCGCCGATCCTCTTCGGCAACACCGCCTCGCACTGGTGGGACGGCTCGGAGGTGTACGGCGCCGACGAACAGACCGCCCGCTTCCTGCGCGAGCCGGACGGCCGTGCCGAACTCCGCCTGGAGGACGGGCACTTGCCGACCGGGACCAACGGCGGCATCCCGCTGACGGGGTTCAACGACAGCTGGTGGATGGGCCTGAGCGCCATGCACACGCTGTTCGCGCGGGAGCACAACGCCGTGTGCGGGGCGCTGCGTTCGGAGTATCCGTCGATGAGCGAGGAGCGCATCCACCACACGGCCCGTCTGGTCGTGTCGGCTCTCATCGCGAAGATCCACACCGTGGAGTGGACCCCGGCGATCCTCGCCACCGAGGCCATCGACATCGCCCTCAAGACCAACTGGCAGGGCCCGCCGAAGAACTGGCTGAACCAGCTGGGCCTGTGGCTGTTCGAGGCGCACTCCCTGACCGGCATCCCGAAGACCCTGCCCGACCATCACGCGGCCCCGTACTCGCTGACCGAGGACTTCGTCACCGTCTACCGGATGCACCCCCTGATCCCGGACGACTTCGAGCTGCGCGAGCACCACTTCGGACAACGCCTGGAGAAGGTCGGCTTCCTCGACATCCAGGGCGGCGCGGCGGAGAGCCGGATCCGCAAGACGGGCCTGGCGAACTCGCTGTACTCCTTCGGCATCGCGCACCCGGGCGCGATCACCCTCCACAACTTCCCTCGCTCGCTCCAGGCGTTCGAGCGGGACGGCGAGATCATCGATCTGTCGGTCGTGGACCTGGTCCGCACCCGGCGGCGGGGCGTCCCGCGCTACAACGACTTCCGTGAGGGACTGCACAAGCAGCGCATCCGCTCCTTCGAGGAACTCACCGAGAACGCCGAGACGTTGGCGCGGCTCAAGGAGGTCTACCGCTCGGTCGACGAGATCGACACCGTGGTGGGCCTGTTCGGGGAGAACCCGCCGACGGGCTTCGGCTTCAGCGACACCGCGTTCCGCGTCTTCATCCTGATGGCGAGCAGGCGGCTCCAGTCCGACCGCTTCCTCAACGTCGACTACCGGCCCGAGGTGTACACACCGCTCGGCATCGACTGGGTGGAGAAGGGCGGCATGAACTCCGTCGTCCTGCGGCACTGCCCGGAGCTTGCGGCCCTGCTGCCGCGCGGGGCCGGCGCGTTCGCACCGTGGCGGACGGTACGCCCGACGGGCGACGGCGGCGCGCGTGAGGGCGGCTGACGGACATCCGGGGCTGACCGGATCGACGGCACCGGCACGTACTACCTGCGGGCGAAGGTACGGGTCCTCGACCGCCGCCTCGATGTCCCGGAACACAAACGGGACGTCCCTGCATGCGGAGTTGTGGGACTAGAGTCCCGGTGCGTGGAGATCGACGAGCTGACCCCGGTCGAGCGGCAGGTGCGGGAGGCGTTCCCGACCGGGGCCGCCGTGGACCTGAGCGACGGCCCCGAACAGGCGCTGCGGGCCTCGGTGTTGCGGGCCCTCATGCTCAACGGGCCCCGCCGGGACGGGGAGATCCCCGGGCTGAAGGTGTCCGGGGCCCGGATCACCGGGGTGCTCGATGTGCAGTACGGGACGGTCGAGACGTATGTACGGCTGAGTCAGTGCCGTTTCGACGAGGTGCCCCGCCTCTACGGCAGCCGGTTCCGGCAGCTCAACCTGACCGGCTCGGTACTGCCGGGCCTGGCCGCCGCGACCCTGTGCGTGGAGGGCGTGCTGCGGCTGACGGACTGCCGGTTCCGGGGCCCGGTGAGCCTCGCGGGGTCCCAGATCTCCGGGGCGCTGTTCATCGACCGGGCCGAGTTCCACGCCCCGGACGGCGGCGAGGAGCCCGCGCTGCGGCTCAACCACTCCTCCATCGGGGAGGACCTGGTGGCGTCCTGGACGCGGGTCCGGGGCCGGATGGTCATCAACGACGCCACCGTCGCCGCGTCGGTCAACCTCCACGACGCCACGCTGGAGAACCCCGGCGGCACCGCCCTCGACGCCGAGACCCTCTCCGTGGCCTCCGACCTGCACGCCAGGCGCCTCACCGCTCTCGGCCGGCTGGACCTGCGCGGCGCCCGCGTCACCGGCCGGCTCGATCTCGCCCACTCCCGGCTGTCGCACCCCGGCCACACCGTGCTCCAGGCGAGCAGCTCGGTGATCGGGGAGTTGTGGCTCAACGAAGCCGAGCCCCTCTCCGGTTCGGTGAACTTCCGGCAGACCCAGACCGACCTCCTGCGCGTGGCCCCGGAGACCCTGCCCGGCGAGGTACGGCTCAACGGCCTCAGCTACACCATGCTGTCCCCGCACGTCCCCGCCGAGCGCTGGCTGCCGGTGCTGGAGCGGGACGTCGACGGCTATGTCCCGCACGCCTACGAGCAGTTGACCGGGCTGTACCAGCGCATCGGTGACGACCACGCCGCCCGCCAGGTCCAACTCGCCAAGCAGCGCAGGCTCAGACGCACCCGCGCCTGGTACGGCCGCCTCTGGGGCTACCTCCAGGACGTCACCGTCGGCTACGGCTTCCGCCCGTTGCGCGCCTGCGCGTGGCTGGTCTCCCTGCTCGCGCTCGGCTCGGTCGCGTACGCCGTGCACGAGCCGCCGCCGCTGAAGGCGGGCGAACACCCGGACTTCAACCCGGTGTTCTTCACGCTGGACCTGCTGCTGCCGGTGATCTCGTTCGGGCAGGAGGGCGCGTTCGCCCCGAAGGGCGGGTATCAGGCGCTCTCCTATGCCCTGGTCATCACCGGGTGGATCCTCGCCACGACCGTGGTGACCGGTGTGACCCGGGCCGTCAGCCGCCAGTGACCCCGTGCTGCGCGGCCAGCCGCACGGGCGCGTTCGGGGCGCCGTAGCCTCGGTAGCCGTCGCGCTGGACCAGTTCGAAGAAGACCCGGCCCACCGTGCGGGTGTAGCAGTGGCGGAAGGTGCCGTACGCGTCGCGGTCGTAGAGGATGCCGAGTTCGCGGTAGGTCTCCAACTCGCCGTCGGCGAACTCGAATCGGGCCGCGAGGTCGTCGTAGTAGTTGGCGGGGATCGGCAGCAGGCGGCCGCCCGCGTCCCGGAAGCGGCGGGCCGCGCTGACCACGTCGTCCGTGGCGAACGCGAGGTGCTGGGCGTGCACGGTGTCGTCCGTGGGCGCCGCGCCGACGCTCAGCGCGATACGGACGCTGCCGTCGGTGTTGGTCACCGCGCGGCTGCGCATGAGCCCGTACGGGTCGGCGACGTCCACGCTCTCCTGGGCGTGCAGTCCGAGGACGCTGCGATGGAAGAGCGTCGCCTCGTCGAACTGGTGCCAGGGCTGGACGAGGGCCAGATGGTCGATGCGGCGGACCCGATGATCGGTGCTCCCCTCCCCACCCGTCCCCGGCTCATGCGGCACGTCCCCGAAGTCGCCCCGCCAGTTGGGCAGTTCGGGGCGGTCCGTCGCGCAGAAGAAGAGTTCCGTGCCGTCGGGCGCCGCCACGGCGTCCAGCGGGGCGTCCTCGACGGCGCGGCGGCGCGGGAGGACCGGTGCCAGCAGGGCCTCCGCGCGGCGGGCCGCGCCGGCGGGGTCGGGAGACTCCAGACCGATCGCGGCGAGCCCCGTGCCGTCCCGGCGTCCGGCCGGCCCTGTGTTGACCAGCAGCCGTGCCTCGCCCTGCTGCCACAGGTCCACCGGCTTGCTGCGATGCCGTGCCGTACGGGCGAAGCCCAGCGCGCCGAGTACCGCGGAGACCGGCTCGGCGTCGGGCGTGACCAGCTCGGCGAAGGCGACACCGGTGGGGACGACGGGCGCGGGCGGGGCGGTCACGCCGACCGCCTCCTGGAGGACCAGGAGTGAGCGGTGGGCGTCCACGGCGGTGGGGACTGCGTCGGCCTGCCGGTAGACGTCGTTGAAGACTTCCAGGGAGAGCGGACCGTCGTAGCTTGTATGCAATACACGGCGTACAAGATCCGGTACATCGAATCCGCCCTGTCCCGGGAAGCAGCGGTAGTGGCGGCTCCACTGGAGGACGTCCATCGCGAGCAGCGGGGCGTCGGCGAGCTGGAGGAAGAAGATCTTCTCGCCGGGGATGTCCTCTATACCCTTCGGATCCGAGCCCCGGGACAGGATGTGGAAGCTGTCCAGGCAGGTGCCCAGCGCCGGATGGTCGGCGGCCTTCACGATCTGCCAGGCGTGGTCGTACGTGCTCACGTGCCGGCCCCAGGCCAGCGCCTCGTAGGCGACCTTGATGCCGAACTCCTGGGCCAGATCGGCCAGTCGGCCCAGCTGCTCGGCGGCGAGGGCGTCGTCGTCCACGGCGAGGGGGTGGACGCTGGAGCAGACGAGGACGGTGTCGGTGCCGAGGCGGCCCATCAGCTCGAACTTGTGGCGGGCGCGGCGCAGATTGGCCGCGAACAGCTCCTCGGGGACCGCCTCCATGTCCCGCATCGGCTGGTAGAGGTCGATGGTGAGGCCGAGGTCGGCGCAGCGGGTGCGGATCTCCTCGGGGGTGCGGGGGCTGGCGAGGAGGTCGTTCTCGAAGATCTCCACCCCGTCGAAGCCGGCCCGGGAGGCGGCCGTGAGTTTCTCGGTGAGGGATCCGCTGAGGGAGACGGTGGCGATGGACGTACGCACGTCGGTACCTCTTCCTACTTCGGGGTTCCCACGGCACCGGCGAGCTCGGCGATGTCGGCGAGCATCCGCGCGCTGTCGGGTTCCCGGCCGGTGAAGAGACGGAACGCGTCCACGGCCTGGAAGACCGCCATGCCGCCGCCGTCCAGGGTGGCGCAGCCGATCTCGCGGGCGGTGCGCAGGAGTTCCGTCTCCAGCGGGCGGTAGACGACCTCGGCGACCCACAGACCGGGGTGCAGGAGCTCGGCGGCGAAGGGGAGGCCGGGGTGGGCGGCCATGCCGGTGGGGGTGGCGTGGACGATTCCGTCGGCGCTCGCGAGCAGCTCCGGGAGGCGGTCCGGTCCCGCGTGGGCGGCGCGTCCCGCGCCGAAGTGGCGGTTCAGGGACGCGGCCAGCTCCGCGGCCCGGTCGGCCAGCGCGTCCACAACGGTGACCCGCTCGGCGCCCAGGGTGAGCGTGGCGTGTGCGACGGCCGCGCCCGCGCCGCCCGCGCCCAGCTGGACGACCTTCTCCAGCGGTACGTCGGGCAGGCCGCGGGCGAAGGAGGCGGCGAAGCCGGTCACGTCGGTGTTGTGGCCGATCGCCCGGCCGTCCTCGAAGACGACGGTGTTGACCGCGCCGAGCGCCTCGGCCTGCGGGGAGAGCGCGTCGAGGTGCTCGATGACGAGCTGCTTGCACGGGTGCGTGATGTTGAGCCCGTCGAAACCCGTGTCCCGGGCGGACCGCAGCAGCTCGCCGACCGCCTCGGGAGCGACACCGAGCACGTCGATGTCGATGAGCCGGTACAGATAGCGCAGACCCTGGCGGTCGGCCTCCCGCTCGTGCAGGGCCGGGCTGAGCGAGGGGCCGATGCCCGCACCGATCAGTCCGACGAGATACGAGTCCTTGGCCACGGCGGACCTCCTGAGCGGCTCACTAATGTACGAACTAGTGAGTTAGTCATAGCATCCGTCGCGCTCGCTTGGGAAGCCCTCACCCGTCCCGCGGGATGACCGGGCTTCTAGAATCGCGGCACTGGCCGCACACCCGAAGGAACCCGATGACCAGCGTCGAAGAACCGGCACGACCAGGCGGGCGCACGCGGGACGCCGCGCGCACCAAGGCCGAGATCCTGGACGTGGCGACCCACGAGTTCGCCCGGGTCGGCTTCGCCGGGGCCCGGGTCGACGACATCGCGGCCCTCACCAGCACCACGAAGCGGATGATCTACTACTACTTCGGCGGCAAGGAGCAGCTGTTCACGGCCGTCCTGGAGCGGGCGTACGGGGTGATCCGCGAGGCCGAGCAGAAGCTGGACGTCGAGCACCTGGACCCGGTCGCCGCCATCCGCAGGCTCGCCGAGGTCACCTTCGACCACCATGAGCAGCACCCGGACTTCATCCGCCTGGTCAGCATCGAGAACATCCACGAGGCCGAGCACATCGCCGCCTCCGAGGAACTCGGGAAGATGGGCTCGCCGGCCCTGGAGGTCATTCGCCGGATCCTGGCGTCGGGCCGGGAGTCCGGGCTGTTCACGGCCGACGTGGACGCCGTCGACCTGCACGCGATGATCAGCTCCTTCTGCTTCTTCCGGGTCGCCAACCGGCACACCTTCGGGGCTCTGTTCGGCCGCGACCTGATCGACCCGGCGCAGCGCGAGCACTACCGGAACATGCTGGGCGACATGGTGATCGCCTACCTGACCGCGGAGCGCATCGCGGACTAGAAGATCCTTCGACCCGACCTCTTGACACGTGGGAAACGCGGGCGCAACATCCCTACCCAAGCGCTACTAACTACCTAGTGGGTTAATTAACCGCAGACCCTCGAGGAGCCAGCGCGGCCGACCCAGCACACCCCCACGAGGTCAGGCACTTCTTCCCGCCGCTCACTCCGCTTACGTTGGAGTTCCCCAAAGGAGCAACCCCGTGGCCTCAAACGCCGCACCCCGCGACCCTGCCGAATCCGTCGGGCAGCCGAAGAAGGCGGCCACTGCCGCCTGGATCGGCAGCGCGCTGGAGTACTACGACTTCTTCATCTACGGCAGCGCGGCCGCGCTGATCTTCCCGAAGGTCTTCTTCGACGAGTCCGACCCGGCCAACGCGACCCTGCTGTCGCTGGCCACGTTCGGTGTCGCGTACGCCGCCCGTCCCATCGGCGCGCTCTTCCTGGGCCACTTCGGCGACAAGGTCGGCCGCAAGCGGATCATGGTCTTCACGCTGATCCTGATGGGCCTGTCGACGTTCCTCATCGGCTGTCTGCCCACCCGCGCCCAGGTCGGCGGTCTCGCCCCGGTCCTGCTGGTGCTGTGCCGGGTCCTCCAGGGCATCTCCGCCGCCGGTGAGCAGGCGAGCGCGAACTCCATGTCGCTGGAGCACGCGCCGCCGAACCGGCGCGGCTTCTTCACCAGCTTCACCCTCAGCGGCACCCAGGGCGGTCAGCTCCTCGCCACCCTCGCCTTCATCCCGATCGCCGCGCTCCCCGAGGACCAGCTGCTGTCGTGGGGCTGGCGGATCCCGTTCTTCCTGAGCATCGCGGTCGCGGTCGTCGGTTATGTCATCCGGCGCAAGCTGGCGGAGACCCCGGCCTTCGAGCAGCAGACCGCCACCGAGGGCGTCGTGAAGCTGCCGCTCGCGTTCCTGGCCCGCAACCACTGGGCGGACGTGCTGCGGGTGGTCGCGGGCGCGCTGATCGCCTCGGTCTCGACGATCTTCACGGTGTGGGCGCTGGCGTACGCGACGAGCGACTCCGTCGGCATGAGCCGGTCCTCGATGCTGTGGGTGGGCGCGCTGGCCAACCTGGTCGCCCTCGGCGCCATCCCGGCGTGGGCCACGCTGTCGGACCGCATCGGCCGCCGCCCGGTCTATCTGATCGGCGCTGTCGGCAGCGCGATCGCGATGTTCGCCTACCTGTGGGCGATCTCCACGGGCAACTACCCGCTGATCCTGCTCCTCGGCATCGTCACCTTCGGCGTGGTCTACAGCGCCGCGAACGGTGTGTGGCCGTCCTTCTACGGCGAGATGTTCACGACCCGCGTCCGGCTGTCCGGCATGGCGATCGGCACCCAGATCGGCTTCGCCGTGGCCGGGTTCGCGGTCACCTTCGCCGCGCAGATCGCGGGCCCCGACGGCAACGACTGGTCGTCGGTCGCCCTGTTCACCGCCGCCCTGTGCGTCCCACCGGTCATCGCCGCCCTCACGGCCCGCGAGACCCACACGGTCCCGACGGAGCTGCTCGGCGAGCGCACCCCGCGATCGGCTGCGGAGCGGGAGGCCGTGACCGCCTGACCTCTCCCCCGCAGGACTCCCGAGTCCCCGGACGCCGCAACGGCTCCGGGGACTCGGGCTTTCGTACGGGCTACGGGCGCGGGTGACGCGGCTCGTACAGCCCGACCTCGGCGCCGCCGGGCAGCCGGAAGCCGGTGACCCTGCCCCAGCCGGCGTCCTGGAGCGGGCGGACGAACGCGACGCCCTTGTTCGCCAGCTCGGCGGTGGTGGCCTCGACGTCGTCGCACATCAGCATCAGCTCGTACGTCGCCTCGCCGTCCGTGGGATGGCAGGCGACCTCCGTCGGCGGCGCCTTGAAGATCAGCCATCCGCGTCCGGCGTCGACGTGGGACCAGCCCAGCACCTCCCGCAGGAAGTCGCGGTCCGCCTCGCTGTCACGGCTGTGGATCACCACATGTGCCCCATTGATCACGCGCGGGAGGCTAGTGAGGCGTGGGCCGGGTGGCAAGGACCGGCGGCTCGGGCACGGCGCGGCCGGGAGGGAACCGTCAGTTTTCGAGAAGCGCCCACCCCTGGACGGCGCCTAGCGTGAAGGATGCTCGAAGACTCCGAGCTCCCGCACACGAAGACTCCGAGCTCCCGAACATGGAGACGATGAGATGGCCAAGACGACGAACGCCCCGTCGCCCGCGGCGCACCCCGCCGACAGTCACGATCTGATCCGCGTGCACGGCGCGCGCGAGAACAATCTCAAGGACGTCAGCATCGAGATCCCCAAACGCAGGCTGACGGTGTTCACGGGGGTCTCCGGTTCGGGCAAGAGCTCGCTGGTGTTCGACACCATCGCCGCCGAGTCGCAGCGGCTGATCAACGAGACGTACAGCGCGTTCGTGCAGGGCTTCATGCCGACGCTGGCGCGTCCCGAGGTCGACGTACTGGACGGTCTGACCACGGCGATCATCGTCGACCAGGAGCGGATGGGCGCCAACGCCCGCTCGACCGTCGGCACCGTCACCGACGTCAACGCGATGCTACGAATCCTGTTCAGCCGCCTCGGCAGCCCGCACATCGGCCCGCCCAACGCGTACTCCTTCAACGTCCCGTCGGTGTCGGCGAGCGGCGCGATCACCGTGGAGCGCGGCGGCAGGACCAAGGCGGAGAAGGCCACCTTCCACCGCCTTGGCGGCATGTGTCCGCGCTGCGAGGGCATGGGCGCGGTCAGCGACTTCGACCTGACGGCGCTGTACGACGACAGCCTGTCGCTCAACGAGGGCGCCCTGACCATCCCCGGCTACAGCATGGAGGGCTGGTACGGCCGTATCTACCGCGGCTGCGGCTTCTTCGACCCGGACAAGCCGATCCGCCGGTTCAACAAGCGCGAGCTGCACGACCTCCTCCACAAGGAGCCCACCAAGATCAAGGTCGAGGGCATCAACCTGACGTACGAAGGGCTGATCCCGAAGATCCAGAAGTCGTTCCTGTCGAAGGACGTCGACGCGCTCCAGCCGCACGTCCGGGCCTTCGTGGAGCGGGCGGTGACCTTCCAGACGTGTCCGGAGTGCGAGGGCACCCGGCTCAGCCCGGAGGCGCGGGCGTCGAAGATCAAGGGGAAGAACATCGCCGACGTCTGCGCGATGCAGATCGACGACCTGGCCGGCTGGGTCCGCGGGCTCAAGGAGCCGTCCGTGGCCCCCTTGCTCGCCTCCCTCGGGCACTCACTCGACTCGTTCGTCGAGATCGGCCTCGGCTACCTCAGCCTCGACCGCCCCTCGGGCACCCTCTCGGGCGGCGAGGCCCAGCGCACCAAGATGATCCGCCACCTCGGCTCCTCCCTCACCGATGTGACGTACGTCTTCGACGAGCCGACGATCGGCCTGCACCCGCACGACATCCGCCGCATGAACGAACTCCTGCTCCAGCTGCGCGACAAGGGCAACACCGTGCTGGTCGTGGAGCACAAGCCGGAGGCGATCGAGATCGCCGACCATGTCGTGGACCTCGGCCCGCGGGCCGGTACGGCGGGCGGCGAGGTGGTCTTCGAGGGCACGGTCGAGGGGCTGCGGGCCAGCGACACGCTCACCGGACGGCACCTGGACGACCGGGCCTCGCTGAAGGACTCGGTGCGCGAGCCGTCGGGCGTGCTGGCAGTGCGCGGCGCCGCCACCAACAACCTTCGGGACGTCGACGTCGACATCCCGCTCGGCGCGCTGGTCGTGGTCACCGGGGTCGCCGGATCCGGCAAGAGCTCCCTCATCCACGGCTCGGTCTCCGGGCAGGACGGGGTGATCACGGTCGACCAGACGGGCATCCGCGGCTCCCGGCGCAGCAACCCGGCCACATACACAGGGCTGTTGGAGCCGATCCGCAAGGCCTTCGCCAAGGTCAACGGCGTGAAACCGGCCCTGTTCAGCGCCAACTCCGAGGGCGCCTGCCCCACGTGCAACGGCGCCGGCGTCGTCTACACCGACCTGGCGATGATGGCCGGGGTCGCCTCCACCTGCGAGGAGTGCGAGGGGAAGCGGTTCCAGGCGGCGGTCCTGGAGTACCACTTGGGCGGCCGGGACATCAGCGAGGTGCTCGCGATGTCGGTGACCGAGGCGGAGGAGTTCTTCGGCGCGGGCGAGGCGCGTACGCCGGCGGCGCACAAGATCCTTGAGCGGCTCGCGGACGTCGGCCTCGGCTATCTCACCCTCGGGCAGCCCCTGACGACCCTGTCGGGCGGCGAGCGGCAGCGGCTGAAGCTGGCCACGCACATGGGCGAGAAGGGCGGGGTCCTCGTGCTCGACGAGCCGACGACCGGACTCCATCTCGCCGATGTGGAGCAGCTGTTGGGCCTGCTCGACCGGCTGGTCGACTCCGGCAAGTCCGTCATCGTCATCGAGCACCACCAGGCGGTCATGGCACACGCCGACTGGATCATCGACCTCGGCCCGGGCGCCGGGCACGACGGCGGGCGAATCGTCTTCGAGGGGACACCGGCAGACCTGATCGCGGACCGCTCGACGCTCACGGGGGAGCATCTCGCGGAGTATGTCGGGGCGTGAACCTGAACGTGCCTGGTCCGGCTATGAGTTGGACCAGGCGCGCTCGCACAGCACCAGCCGGTAGCCGTCCGGGTCCTCGACCGTCACGCCCCACTCGTTCCAGTAGGGGTTGGGCGAGGGGACCCGCTTGCCGCCGTGCTGTTCGAGCCGCGCGACGAGGTCCTCCGGCACCGGCCCGTCCACGTAGATCACCAGGAGGTCCTCCTCCGTGGGCCGGGGCTCGACGGGGTGCCCGGCCTCGTGGACGAGTTCCAGATGCCACTCGGCGTCGGGCCAGCCGAGCATGAGCAGATCGTGCTCGCCCGGTTCGGTGCCGCCCTCCGCCCGCCATACGACGGCCAGGCCGAGCCCGTCGGCCCAGAACCGCTCGGCGGCCGTGAGGTCGCGGGAGGGGCGGGCGATACGGATGTGGCTGCGGCCGTTGACAGCATTCCGACCATCCTGACGTCCTCTTGAGCTGCGGATTCTCCTCCGGAAGCCTAGGGGACGGGTGATCGCGGGACCATCGGTCGTCCGTCCTGCGCCGCGGGTCCTAGGACCGCACAAGCCGCTCCGCCCCCGTTGACAGCTGACGTTTTCAGCAAGAACATCGGCCGGAGCGAGCAGAAACGAACAGGCGCGCCACACTTCCCGTCGGCCCGGGGAGGGAGGGCTTCGCGCGTACCGGCCGGTTTCAGGGGCGGCCGGTACGCGCGGAGCGGCCGTTGTCTATCGTTGCCCGATCACAGGAGCGGGCGGCGAGAGGCGGCGAGGGCGTGACGGGGGCCGGTTGGATACGGGTGCCGGTCGGCGACGACGCCGCCCGCTGGACCACGCGGGGCAAGAGCCTCCCAGTGCTGTTCGTCGTCCACAACGTCACCGCGGCGACCCGTCTCCTCGACGTACTCCCGCTCTTCCACGACGACTTGAGATTGCAGCTGCTGGCGACCTCCCCCGGCTCGTCGGCGTTCCAGTCGGGGCTGACCGAACTGCTGGCGGGGACCGAGGTGAGCGTGCTGCCGTGGGAGCAGGCGATCAGGACTCCGGTCGCACTCGCGCTGTCAGCGAGCTTCGGCGGTCAACTCCGAGCACTTTCCGGTGTATTGACCGTGTTGTCACATGGTGTCGGATATACTAAGAGGCTGGCGACACCCGACACCCGACACCCGACGGCCGTCGGTGGGAGCGAGCGGTCGGATCCGGTCTTCGGGATGTCACCGGAGTGGCTGCTCGACGAGGACGGGAAACCCCTCGCCGACGCCCTCGTGCTCTCCCACCCCGAGCAGTACGAGCGACTGCGCGCCGTCTGCCCGGAGGCCGCGTCCACCGCGGTCATCGCCGGGGACCCCTGCTGGGACCGCATGCTGGCGGCCCGCGCGTACCGCGACCGCTATCGCCGCGCCCTGGGCGTGGGCCGCGGGCAGCGCCTGATCGTCCTCAACTCCACCTGGAATCCCGAGGGGTTGTTCGGCGACGGCGGCGATGACGTACTGCCCTCCCTGCTCCCCCGGCTGACCTCGGAGCTCCCGGCCGACGAGTACCGGCTCGCGGCCGTCCTGCACCCCAACATCTGGCACGGCCACGGCCCCGGCCAGATCCGCGCCTGGCTCGACCGCGCCCGCCGCTCCGGCCTGACCCTGATCGACCCCCTGCACGGCTGGCGCCAGACCCTGCTCGCCGCCGACGCGTTGATCGGCGACCACGGTTCGGTCACCTATTACGCCGCCGCCCTCGGCACCCCGGTCCTGCTCGGGGCGGCACCGCTCGACGGGCTCGATCCCCAGGCCCCGGTGCACGAGTTCGTCCGCACGGCACCACGCCTGGACCCGACACGCCCACTGCGCCCGCAAGTCGACGCCCTCGCACGCCAACCCATGGGCCCCGAGGCCGAGTTCATCAGCTCGGTACCCGGCGAGTCGGCACCCCGCCTGCGCCGCCTCTTCTACGACCGGATCGGCATCCCCGAACCCGAGGAACCCGCCCGTCTCGTACCGCTCCCCCTGCCGGCGTACGAACCGGCGGTCCCCACCGTGCCCCTCACCGTCCGGACCAGGCTGCTCGGCTCCGGCGAGGTCGCGGTGACCCGGTTCGCGGGCCCGCATCCGGCACCCGTGGGCGAGGGCGAGACGCATGTCGCGGTGCATGAGGACACGCGGGAGACGGATCAACTCGACCTGGCGGATGTGGTGTTCCGGTACGGAGACGCGGCCGACCCACGGTTCGGATCACCCGCGCTGTGGACGACGGAGGTCCTTGACCGGCATCGGTACTGCGCGCTCGCGGCGTACGTCACCCGGCCGGGGTCGTGTGTCGTGCGTACCCGTGCCGGGGAGCTGCTGCGCCTCACGACGGCAGGCATGGGCGCGGACGGGGACGCGGACCCCGCTGGGTACGCCTCCGCGCTCCACGCGTGGCTGGGGGCGGGCAAGTCGCTGGAGGAACTGCTCGCCCATGGGCTGCGGGTCCGCACGGGCCGCGTCACGCACACGGTGAACGTCACTCCGGCCTGACGCACCGCTCCCGCAGCACCCGCAGCCGCCGCACATGGTGCTCGGCCGCTTCGCCGTCGAGCGCCGGGAGCGCCTCGTCGATCAACGGCAGCGCCAGGTCCGGCTCACCGCCGTCCACGTGGAGACCGGCGAGGTCGGTGAGCGTGCGGGCGGTGTTGTAGGCCTCGCCGCTGTCGCGGAAGAAGCGCAGGGCGCGGCCGAGCAGCTCGACCGCGTCCTGGCGCCGGCCCTGCTGTCCGAGGGCATGACCCCGGTGCCGGTCCAGCAACGCCCGGGCGCGGGGCAGGTCGGCGAACCCCTCGTCGCCGGGGCCGATGGTGCCGTAGAGGTCGTACGCCTCCTCGAAGCACGCCAGCGCCTCCTCGGACCGCCATTGGCGCAGCCGCAGGATGCCCAGCAGCTCGACCGACGAGGCGTGACCCCGTACATGTCCCGCCGCGCGCTCGTCGCGGGCGGCGGCGAGCACCTCGGTCTCGGCCTCGGCCCAGCGGGTCAGCTCCATCAGGCAGTGGGCGAGTTGGAAGTGCAGGGCGCCTGCGGTGCGGCTGCCGGGGAAGCGCTCGTCGGCGACGCGTGCCGCGGTGCGCAGGGCGGGGAGCAGGACATCGAGGTGACCGGCCTTGAGCTGGAGCGGCCACAGGGACTGGCTGAGCAGGACGACGGTGTCCCAGTCGCGGTAGTCGTCGGCCGTCCGCACCGCCTCGACCAGGCTCGGTGCCTCGGCGGCGAGGGCGGCGACGGCTGCGCCGGGGGTGAGACCGAGTCGCCGGCCGCCGTCGCCGACGGGTGCGCCGGGTACGCCGGGTACGCCGGGTACGCCGGGTACGCCGGCTACGCCGGGGTCGGTGTACCCGGCCGGTGGCTCCGGTGGGATGCGCCAGCTCTGCGGCAGCGCCGCGCGGGCCGCGACGACGGCCAGGTGCCGGTAGCCCTCGACGACGCGGGCGACGGCCGCCGAGCAGGCCGGTACTCCGTCGACCAGGGATGCCGTGCGTTCGGCGTGGGCACGGACGGCGGGGCGGTAGCGGTGGCGGCCGGTGTCGACGCGCTCGATGAGCAGTGCGTCGACGAGTTCGCGGAGGAGTTCACCGGCCCGTGTGAGGTCGACGTCCGCGGCGCGAGCGGCCGCCGCGGTGTCGAGGGCGGGCCAGTCGCGGAGGGCGGCGAGGCGGTAGAGACGGGCGGCGTCGGGGGTGAGCAGACGGTACGAGTCCTCGGCGGCGGCATGGACGGGGTCGCTGTCGGGCAGGATGGACGCCCCTTCGGGCTGGGCGGCGGTACGGACCGGGGCACCCCCGGCCGCGGTGAGCCGTCCTTCCGGATCCGCGGGCGCCAGCCTCAGCGCGGCGGCGTGCAGGGCGTACGGGGAGCCGGCGCAGCGGTCGAGGAGGGTGGGGTGGGTGGCGAGGGCCGTGGTGACGGCGGACTTGTCGGTGATGCGGTCCAGCATCAGGCGGGCGTCCCGTTTCGCCAGGGGCCCGACCGGGATGTTCAGGGCGCCGAGGCCCACGAGCGGCTGCGGGGCGACGACGATGGTGAACACGCCGGGCGCTGAGGTGAGCAGGGGTTCGATCTGTGCCAGGGACCGGGCGTGGTCCAGGACCAGGAGCATCCGGCGCTCGGCCAGACAGTGCCGGAGGAGTTCCGCGCGGTCGCGGGCGGCCGGGGGTATCTCCTCGTCCCGCAGGCCGAGTTGGCGCAGGGCGTGGGCGACGGCGGCGTCGGGGCCGAGGGTGCGCAGGTCGACGTAGGTCTGGCCGTCGGGGAAGCGGGCGGTCTGCCGCCAGCCCCAGTGGAGGGCGAGGGTGCTGGTGCCGATGCCTTCGCGGCCGTGCAGGAGGGCGAGCCTCGGGCGGCCGTCATGGGCGCGGTTGGCCTCCTTGTCGAGGAGCCTCAGCGCTGTCTCGCGGTCGGTGAAGTAGCGCGGGGCGTTGGGCAGGGACGGGCGACGGCGGACCGGCGACGCCCCGGACGCGGGGACGGTGCGGGCGAACATCAGCCAGGAGTCGGCCAGTTGCGGATCCGAGTGCACCCGCTCGTGCACCAGCCGGACCACGCCGTCCAGTTGGGCGGACGTGGCGGGCGCCGTCACCTCCCGCCCGGCGATCCGGCGGACCAGCCCGCCCGCCGACACCCAGAGCGACTTGCCCGCCTCGCTGCCCATCCCCTGCCAGACCGTGGTGAGAACGGCGCTGATCGCCCCCACCGAGATCAGGTCCATCATGCCGATCGCTCCCCCGTCCGAGGCTCCGCGTCACTCGCAGTGGATCAACCCTAGCGAGCCGCGGTCGGAGTGACGGCACGTCAATCAAGCTTTGTGGTACCGCTCTTGCGCCTGCACGGGTGAGGCGCCCGCTCAGCCCCGGTTCGCCCCCTTCGGAATCCCGTACGCCCGCTCCACCTTGACCCGCAGCACCACCCGCCGGTCCCGCACCATCGCCGCCCGGAAGTCCTCCCAGTCGGGGTGCTCGCCCAGGACGTCGCGGTAGAGCCGGACGAGTTCCTCGACCGTGTCGTCGTACGGGTCCCGCGCCACCGGCGAGAGCTCCGCCGTGCCCTCGGCGACGGTGTACGCCCAGCGGTCGGCGCTGGTCACGTGGTACGACACCCTCGGATCCCGGCGCAGGTTGCGGGTCTTGGCGCGGTCGTCCGTGATCGAGACGCGGATGATGCGCTCGTCGGGGTAGTAGGCGTGGCTGACGTTCGACAGCTGGGGCCGGCCGTCGCGCTTGAGGGTGGTCAGCACCCCGCCGTGGCCCTCGGAGAGCAGCCCGAGCAGTGCGTTCTGCGTGGCGTCCTGAGTCATATCTGGGTCAACCGGTACCTGGGTGCACGCATTCCCGTGAACAGCGACTCCGTAGACACTGTCTACGTCGACCTGGTAGACACTGTCTATGCATGAACCCGAGACCGGGCTCCGGGCCCGGCTGGTCGACGTCGGTGTGGATCTGGTGGACCGGGAGGGCGTGCAGGCACTCACCCTCCGGGAGATCGCCCGACGGGCGGGCGTCTCGCACGGTGCGCCGCGCCGCTACTTCCCCACCCACCTGGAGCTGCTGTCGGCCATCGCGCGCCGCGGCTTCGCCGAGCTGGCGGAGCGGGCGACGGCAGCGACAGCGCCGGGGGCCGATGTCGGCGCGGTGAGCCCTCGGGCTCAGCTGGCCGCCCTGACGCACTGCTATCTGGAGTTCGCGCTGGACCATCGCGGGATGTATGAGCTGATGTTCCGTCATGATCTGCTGGAGAGCGGCCATCTGGGCCTCCGGGACACCAGCCTGCCGCTCTTCGGCCGCCTCGTGGAGCTGGTCGGTCTGGTCCGGCCGGATGCGGACGCCCGGCTCGTCGCGGGTGCGTTGTGGGCGAACCTGCACGGCATCGCCCAGCTGTGGGGCTGGGGCAGCCTCCAACTCGCCACGGGCGCCGACGACTTCGTACCCCTTCTGCGGAACGCTCTCGACTCGCACCTGGGGAAGGACGGCGCGTGAACCCGCGTCTCGTGCTCGCGAGCAGTGTCACCGGGGCCGTGATCGTCGCCCTCGACGGCACGGTGCTCACCATCGCCCAGCCCACGCTGCAAAGGGACTTGGGCGCCACCTTCGCCCAGGTCCAGTGGACCAGCACCGGCTATCTCATCGCCGTGGCGAGCCTGCTGGTGTTCGCGGGGCGGCTCGGCGACCGGTACGGGCACCGGCGGGTCTTCGGCGTCGGCATGGTCGGGTTCGGGGTGGCGTCGGCGGGCATCGGCCTCGCGCCCGGGGTCGGCTGGGTGGTCGGACTGCGGGTCGTGCAGGGGGTGTTCGGGGCGCTGTTGCAGCCCGCGACGCTCGGCATGCTGCGGGCCGCGTATCCGCCGGACCGGCTGCGGGGGCCGATCGCGCTGCGGACGGCGGCGATCGGGGTGTCCGCCGCGGTGGGGCCGCTGGTGGGCGGGGTGTTGGTGGCCGGGGCCGGGTGGCGGGCGGTGTTCTTCCTGAACGTACTCCCCGCAGTCGTGTTCGGCGGACTCGCGCTGACCGTGCGGGAGCCGGGGCGCACGACGGACGTCCGGGACGGGCTCGCCCTGGCCGCGCAGGACTCGGGGCCCACGACTGACGTGCGAGGCGGGTTCGCACCAGCCGCGCGGCAGCCAGGAGGCACGCCTGACGTCCGGGGCGGCCTAGCGACGACCGCTCGGAGTGGGCCGGAGCCGCCGACGGCCGTCCGGCTGGACATACCCGGCGCCCTCCTGCTCGCCGTCGCCCTGGGCGCCCTCGTCCATACGCTCGTCTCCCCGCAGTGGCCCGGAGCCGCAGTGACCGTCGTGGCCGGTGTCGCCTTCGTGCGCCACGGGCGCCGCACCTCGGGCCCGCTCATCCCCCGGGGCATCCCCGGTCCGCCCCTCGGTGTGCTCGTGGCCGCGTCGGCCGCCCTGTCCGGCACGTTGTTCCTGGGTACGTACGTCCTCCAGGAGACGCTTGGTCTCGACCCCTTCCAAAGCGCCCTGCGCTGTCTGCCGTTGGCGGTGTTGATGGTGGCCGCCGCCGCGGGGTGCCCGGTGCTGCTGCGCCGGGTGGGGGCCCGTCGTACGACGGCGGCGGCGATGGTCGTGCTGGCCGCCGGGGTCCTGGTGCTCGACCGGGCGTCGGGGACCTTCGCGCTGTGCGCGGGATTCGCGCTGCTGGGGGCCGGGTTCGGGACCGTGATGGTCGCGGCGACCCATGTCGTCGTACGGCAGAGCCCGGTCGAGTCGGCCGGGGTGGCGGGCGGGTTGCAGCAGACCGCGATGAATGTCGGGCCGACGCTCGGGGTGGCGCTCGCGGCCGCCGGCGTGCCGCTCGTCACGCTCGCCGGAACGGCCCTGGTCGGGGCGGTGCTGTCGGCGGGATTTCGCGCCACGAGCCCCGATCGAGGGCGACTGGGAGAACGTTCCGGCATTCCTGCGCGACGATGAGGTCTGAGGTCGGTGTGGCGGGGTATGCCGGATCGCACCTCGAAGAACGCGAGCGGAGGAGAGCGATGGCACAGCTGCGGCAAGAGGTGGACCCGGGTGAGGTCGGGCTGGACGCGAAGGCGTTGGACCGCCTCGACCAGCACTTCGCCCACTACGTCGACGAGGGGCGTATGCCCGGCTTCCTCGTGGCGGTGGCCCGCGGCGGCCGGGTCGCCCACCTCACGGCGCTCGGCCGGCGCGATCTGGCCGCCGGACTCCCCGTCGAGAGCGACACCTTGTGGCGGATCTACTCGATGACCAAGCCGGTCACCGCGGTGGCCGCGCTGACCCTGGTGGAGGAGGGGAAGCTGTCGCTGGACGATCCGGTCGCCCGTCATCTGCCGGCCTTCGCCGACGCCCGGGTGTACGACAGCGGCTCGGGCGCGGACCTCGTCACCCGGCCCGCCGAACAGCCGTTGCTGATCCGGCACTTGATGTCCCACACCTCGGGCCTGACCTTCGCCTTCTACCACTCCCACCCGGTCGACGCCCTCTACCGGGAGGCGAATCTGGAGTCGTCGGTGGTGCCCGGCTCGACGCTGGCCGAGACGGTCGACGTGTACGCGAGCCTGCCGCTTCAGTTCGAGCCCGGCACCGAGTGGAACTACTCGGTCGCCTCCAATGTGCTGGGCCGGGTCATCGAGGTGGTGTCCGGGCAGCCCCTCGACACCTTCTTCGCCGAGCGGATCTTCGGCCCCCTCGGGATGCCCGACGCCGGCTTCTGTGTGACGGACGAACAGGCCGTCCGGCTCTCCGAGTTGTACGGCGAGCAGGAGGACGGCCGTATCGAGCCGGTCCCCGGTCTGCCGCTGTACGGGCGGCCCCGGTTTCTGTCCGGCAGCGGGGGCATGGCGGCCTCCGCGTACGACATGCACCGCTTCATGGAGCTGCTGCGCCGTCGCGGCGAACTCGACGGCGTCCGTCTTCTCGCCCCGGAGACGGTGGCCCTGATGACCCGCAACCACCTGCCCGGCGGCGCCGACCTGCGCGCCTTCGGCAGCAGACCGGCCCACGACGAGCCGAACAACGACGGGGTCGGCTTCGGCCTCGGTGTCTCCGTCGTGATCGACCCCGCCCGCACCCTCGCGCCCACGAGCCCGGGCACGTTCGGCTGGAGCGGGGCCGCCTCCACGACGTTCTGGGTCGATCCGGTGCACGATCTGACCGTGCAGTTCTACACACAGGTGCGGCCCAGGACCCTGAAGCTCAACCCCGACCTCAGACGGCTCGTGCACGAGGCCGTCATCGGCTGACATCGACCGGCATGCGAAAACTGGTCAGGTGTCGACGCGCAGGGTGAACTCCACTCCGTCCAGGGCCAGTTCCCGCAGCCACTCCTCCGACCGTGCCGCCGTCTCGGCGGCCCGGTTCAGGCCGGGCGGCAGCGAACCGTCCAGGACATGGCCGACGCCGAGGGCGAGGGTGCGGGAGACGCAGCGGGCCATGGCGCTCTCCTCCGCGTCCCCCACCAGGTCCAGCAGATAGCCGCCCGACCACGCCTGTCCGGCCGGGCCGAGCACGTCAAGCGACACCGCGAGGACGACCCGGTCGCGGTCGGTGTCCGTGGTCGGATAGGTGGCCGCCAACTCCCGTGCCAGCGCGGCGATCCGGGCGTCGTCGCCGCCCTTCAGCTCCTCGAAGACGGCGTCCCACGCGCGCAGCCAGCCGTCGAGGCGCAGGGTGCCGCGGACGAAGGTGCTCGGCTTCCAGGCGGGCGGCATCCCGTACTGCTCGACGAACGGCAGGCTGTCGCGGTTCGGGTAGACCTCGAAGGTCTCCCCGTCGACGACATGCGGCCGGGTCGCCTCCCACGGCCGCCCGGCGGTGGTCTCCGCGCCGTCCTCGATGTAACGGGCGGGCGAGCGCAGGGCGTTGAGGACGCCGAGGGGCGCCCAGCTGAAGCGGTAGCGGAAGTCGTTGGGGACGGCGGGGATGCCGCCGCAGTAGGAGGTGAGGCGGTACGTGGCCGCCGTACCGTCGCCGATCGCGTCCCGGGCGCGGGCCACCAGGCTGTGGGCGAAGAGGTGATCGATGCCCGGGTCGAGGCCGGCCTCGGTGAGGACGACGATCCCGGCGTCGAGGGCGGCGGGCACCTGGTCGAGCACCGCGTCCGACACATAGCTGGAGCAGGCGAAGTGGGCCTCGCGCGCGACGCACGCGGCGAGGATCCCGGCGTGCTCCGGGGCGGGCAGCATGGACACCACGACGTCCCCGGGGGCGAGTTCCGCGGTGAGGGCGTCGAGCGTGTACGCGCGGGGCGCGGCGCGGTCGGTGAGGCCCAGCCGGTCGAGGGCCTCGGCCGCGCGCTCCTCGGTGCGGTGCCACACGCGCACCCGCTCGGCCGTGTCGCAGAGCCGGGCCAGACCGCTGCCCGTGGACAGGCCGGTGCCGATCCAGTGGACGGTGCCGCTCGCCGCGACCAGGTCAGACATTTCTCGACTCCCCTTCTGCGATGCCGAGTTCACGGCTGGTCTCATGGAACCGGTCCAGAGCGCGCGCCCATGGCCCGCCGGTCTCGAAGTCGAGGAGCAGGGGCAGCAGTTGACCGGAGAAGTCGGTGCTGGACTCGCCCGGCAGGAGCGAGGGCAGGTTGTCGATGGCGATCAGGTCGAGCGGGGGCTCCTTGTGGAGTCGGCGGACCGGGTCGTCCCACTCGGTGGTGCGGTCGTAGACCGGCAGGACGTTGAGGGGCGAGCCGACGTCGCAGGTGACGTCGGAAAGGGTGCGCAGTCGGCGGGTGGGGTCGTCGACGTCGGCTTCCCGGACGAAGGGCGGGACCGGGGTGGTGGCGAGGACGCAGTTGACCATCGCGTCGTGGTCCAGCAGCGCGCGGCGGTCCAGGTCGCGGGTCTCGGGCAGGTCCCAGCAGGTCGGGGCGAGGCCTGCCGCTCGGAGGGCGTCTCGGGCGCCGCGTCCGCTGCGGCCCAGGGCGCCGATCACGAGGGACGTGAACTCCTCGTCCCCGGGGGCGGGTTGGAGGAGTTCGTCGAGTTCCGCCTTGGCGATGGGTGTCAGCGGCGCGACGAGCCTGCCCCGGTGTTGGAGCACGGCGAGGGCCGCGCCGAGGTAGCCCGCCCAGTAGCCGAAGGCGGCGAGCCGGCGCCCGTGCTCGTCGACCAGGTACTCGAGGTCCAGGAGCGCCCCTCCCCCGGCGGCGAACCGGCGCAGCAGCTCCCCGGCGCCGGGCTGCTGCTTGTAGGCGTGCCCGAAGAAGATGTGGCGGTGCGTCAACTCGGCGGGTTCGTCGGGGAGTTCCTTCAGACCGAGGACGACCGCGTCCTGCGGCGCCGACACCCACGAGCCCGCGGGCGCGACCCGGGCGCCGACGGCCTCGTACTCCTGGATCGGGAAGATCCGCTGCGGGGAGTCCTCGACGGTCAGGGTCACGCCGCTCTCGACGAGCCGTCGGGCGTCGGACGGTGTGATCGGGGTGCGCCGTTCGGTGGGTCGGACCTCGTGGCGCAGCCACAGGTGGAGCTCGGTCATACGCAGTTGGCCTCCGGGCGCGGGGCGTCGGCCGCGAAACGGCCGGCGTTCAACGGGCTGACGTCCACGAAGGGTACGCGGCCGAGGTACAGGTCGCGGACGACCTCGCCGACGGCCGGGCCCTGGAGGAAGCCGTGACCGGAGAAGCCGGTCGCATACAGAAAGCGGGATACCGAATGCGCCTCGCCGATCAACGCGTTGTGGTCCGGGGTGACCTCGTACAGGCCCGCCCAGCCGCCGGTGCGGCGCAGGTCGAGAAGGGCGGGGGCACGGTGTTCCATCGCGGCGGCGAGGCGGGGGATCCAGCGGTCGTGGGTGTCGGTGGCGAAGCCGGGGCGTTCGTCGGGGTCGGACATGCCGAGGAGGAGACCGGGGCCCTCGCGGTGGAAGTAGAGGCTCGTGGCGAAGTCGATGGTGAACGGGAGGTCCGGCGGGAGGCCCTGGACCGGTTCGGTGACCGCGATCTGGCGGCGTAACGGCTCCACGGGCAGGTCGACGCCGGCCATCTTCCCCACGGCGCGTGACCAGGGGCCGGCCGTACAGATCACCGTGTCGGTGGTGATGGGGCCGAGGGTCGTCTCGACGGCGGTGACGGTGTCGCCGCGCAGGGTGATGCCGGTGACCTCGGTGTGCCGCAGGACGCGGGCGCCGAGGGCGCGGGCGGCGGAGGCGTAGCCGTGGACGACGGCCTCGGGTGTGCAGTGGCCGTCGTCGGGCGAGAAGGCGGCGGCGAGGAGTCCGTCGGTGCGGATCAGCGGGGAGAGCTTGCGGGCCTCCTTGACGGTGAGCATGCGGCTGGGCACGCCCAGGGAGTTCTGCAGCCGCACGCCCGCCTCGAAGGAGGCTACGTCCTCGGGGGTCGAGAGGAGGAACAGATAGCCGGAGCGGTGCAGACCGATGTCGTAGCCGATCTCCTCCTCGAACCGGCCGAACGCCTCCAGACTGCGGGCGCCCAGCTGGACGTTGAGCCCGTCGGAGAACTGGGCGCGCACCCCGCCCGCCGCCTTCGAGGTGGATCCGGAGGCCAGCTCGTCGCGTTCGACGAGGACGACATCGCGGACTCCGGCGGCGGCGAGGTGGTAGGCGATGCTCGTGCCCATCACTCCGCCGCCGATCACGACGGCGCTTGCGTGCAGTCTCACGGGCGGGCCTCCCAGGGGGTGTCGGGGTCGTCGCCCCCTCTTCCTGTCCGTACTCCCCCGCCCGTAATCAGGACAGGTGCGCGACCGCGTCCAGATGCGGCAGATGGTGGTCGAGGCGTTCCCGCTTGGTGCGCAGATAGGTGATGTTGCTCTCGCACGGCGGAATCAGCAGCGGGACGGTCTCGCTGACCTTGATGCCGTGCCGCAGCAACGCCTCGCGCTTGTCGGGGTTGTTGGACATCAGGCGCACCGAGCGCACCCCCAGGTCGTGCAGCATTCCGGCGGCGACGCCGTAGTCGCGGGCGTCCACCGGCAGCCCGAGGGCGAGGTTCGCCTCGACGGTGTCCAGGCCCTCCGCCTGGAGCGCCATCGCGCGCAGCTTGGCGAGCAGGCCGATGCCGCGGCCCTCGTGGCCCCTCAAGTAGACGACGATGCCGCTGCCTTCGGCGACGACGGCCCGCAGCGCCGAGTCGAGCTGCTCGCCGCACTCGCAGTGCCGGGAGCCGAAGGCGTCACCGGTGAGGCATTCCGAGTGCAGCCGGACGAGGACGTCCTCCGCGCCGATCTCGCCGTGCACCAGGGCCACTTGCTCGTCACCGCGGTCGTGGTCGAGGTAACCGACCGCCCTGAATTCCCCGTACACGGTGGGGAGCGGGGCATTCACGACGCGTTCGACGCCCGTACGCTGTGGAGACTTCGTGCCGAGTACGCCAATTTTATCTGTCATGATTCTCGAGTTCCTAAGCAGAGACGAAAGGCCGTGAAAGAATGACTGGTTCGCAAACGCGGTCGGCGGGGCACGGTACGTTGCCGGCGGACACCACGGAAGACGTACGGACACGGGGCGCGGGTGTCTCACGACAGGTCGCCGTCCTTCCCGTCGGCAGCTTCGAACAGCACGGCCCGTTCCTGCCGCTCGCGACCGACACGCTCGTCGCCTGTGCCGTCGCCCGGGAGATCGCCGCGGCGTACCCGGTGCATCTCCTCCCTCCGGTGACGATCTCCTGCTCGCACGAGCACGCGGCGTGGCCGGGAACCGTCAGCATCTCCTCGGTGACCCTTCATGCGGTGATACGGGACATAGCGGCTTCGCTCCGCCGGTCCGGCGTCGAGGCCCTGGTCGTGGTCAACGGGCACGGCGGAAACTACGTACTGGGCAACGTCGTTCAGGAATCCTCCGCCCGCGGCGAGCGGATGGCGCTCTTCCCGGCCGCCGAGGACTGGGACACGGCGCTGGAGCGGGCGGGGGTGGTCACCTCGCCGCTCACCGACATGCACGCGGGAGAAATCGAGACCTCCGTCCTTCTGCACGCTCATCCCGAATTCGTCCGACCCGGTTATGAGTCCGGCGATTTCGTCGCCGACGACCGTCGTCATCTGCTCACCCTCGGTATGTCCGGCTATACCGATTCCGGTGTCATCGGCCGTCCTTCACTGGGTTCGGCGGAAAAGGGCAAGGCACTGCTGGCGAGCCTGGCGGAATCCTTCGGCGCGTATTTCTCACTGCTCACCTCCGACGGTGATTCCGGACGCGGGTAGCGGGCGAGCAGCACGAGGACGCCGGGCAGGCTCGCCACGAGGCTGAGCACGCCGTAGACGACGGCGACGGCCAGCCCGCTGCTCGCCCCGAGGCCGGCCGCGCCGAACGCCCAGGCGGTGACGCCCTCCCGGGGGCCCCAGCCGCCGACGTTGAGCGGCAGGCCCATCGCGAGCAGGGCGAGCACGGCGATCGGCAGCAGGGCGGCGACGGAGGCGGCGGATCCGGCGACGCGGGCGGCCAGCACGAACATCGCGAGGTGCCCGGCGAGCACGACGACCGAGGACAGCGCGACGCCGGGTCCGTTCCGCCGCGACAGCAGTCCCTCGCGGGCCTCGCGCAGGGCCTTTCCGGCGCGTGAGGGCGCCCGGTTCGCCTGGTTCATCCGCAGGGCGAGTACGACGGCCAGTGCGCCGAGGGCCGCGAACAGGAGCAGCGGGGCGAGATGGCGGGCCTGGCTCAGTACCGGTGACGGCATGGTCAGGAGCACGGCGGCGCCGATGACGGCCAACGCCAGCTGTCCGGCGACGCGTTCGAGGACGACGGCGCGTACACAGCGGCCCAGTTCCTGGGTGCTGCGGCCGTGCCGCACCGCCCGGTGCACATCGCCGAGGACGCCGCCGGGGAGGGCCGCGTTGAGGAACAGGGCGCGGTAGTAGGCGGCGACGGCCTCTCCGAGCGGCAGCCGGATGCTGAGGCCCCGGGCCACCAACTGCCAGCGCCAGGCGCTGAACACGGTGGTCACCACGCCGACCCCCAGCGCCACGAGGATGGTCGTCGCGTCGATGCGCCGCAGCCCGTCCAGGAAGACGCCGGTGCCGAGGCGCCAGAGCAGGACGGCGAGAATGACCACGCCGACGGCACTGCCGAAGTGGGTGCGTACGGCGGGGGACTTGAGACGGGCGAGAACGTTTCGCCACCCGGGGACGCGGGACGTCGTAGCGGGGCGGGGAGCGGTGAGGATCACGCCGATGCGGTCCGCGGAGACGGCTACCGGGGGTGGGGGGACGGCCTTGACCGGCGGAAGGACGACGGGGGCGACGTCGGCCTCGGCCTCGACGTCGGGGGGTGTCCAGCAGGTCGCCTCGTCGACGTACCGTTCCTTCACCGCCGCACCAGCCGCACCAGCCGCACCGGCCGAGAAGTCGGCCAGGCCCGTGACCGAAACGGTCGTCTCCACCGGCGTCACGGCCACCCGCCTCCTCGACAGCGCCGCCCGTCCGGCCCACCGCCGTCGTCGCGCCGGACCCCGCTCGCCCGCGTGGGCCGCGCGTACCGTCTCCACGCTCATGCCCCGCCGCCCGTCGGCCGGGACAGTGCCAGCAGGTCGGTGTGGTGGACGACGACGCTCAGCTCACCGGCGGCGCAGGCCTCCAGGCGCTCCCGGAGGTAGCGTTCGGCGCGCTGCGCCAGCTCCGGGCGCTGTTCGACCGCCGCGCCGACCCAGCCGCGCAGCCACTGGGCGGTGAGCGCGGACTCGGCGGGGCCGAGGCGCCAGGGGCTCGGGTTGAGGCGGACGGTCGCGCCGCGTTCCGAGAACGCCTCGCAGGCCGCGGTGATCGAGTCGGGGCCGAGGAGGCCCGAGCGCCGCTGGTGGGCGTTGAACGCGTCGGCGATCTCGCCGTCCATCGGGTCGGACGGCGTGAGGTCGACCCGTCCGGCGACGGACAGGGTCAGCAGGGCCGGGCAGCCCGCGCCCGTGCAGGCCGCGGCGAGGGTCTCGATCTCCTCGCGGGTGAGGACGTCGAGGAGCGCGGACGCCGTCACCAGGGACGCGCCGGAGAGGGCGTCCGGGGTGAGCCGGGCGACGTCGCCGCGCCGGGTCTCGACGGTGACGCGGCTGCCGTCGGCGGCGACCCGCGGAGAGGCGACGGCGGCGAAGTGCAGGAGGTAGGGGTCGCGGTCGTGCAGGACCCAGTGCTGGGCGCCGTCGAGGCGGGGCGCGAGCCAGCGGCCCATGGAGCCGGTGCCGCAGCCGAGGTCGTGCACGACCACGCCCGACTTCCCGGGCAGGTTGGCGAGCCGGATCCGCAACGGGTCGAGCAGATCGAGCGCCCGCGCCCCCGCGTCGGCGGGTTCCCGCAGCTCCAGCCACTCGGGCGCGTACCGGGGCGGCTCCTCGGGCCCATCCTCCCGCAGCCGCACGGTGGGCCGCTCACCGGGGCGTACGGCGGGTCCGGCGCCGGGGATCACGGACTGCGGGCCGGCGTCGGAGGCCCCGGGCGTCACAGCCGCCGGGATTTCCTTCACCGCCTTCGACTGCACGGGCGCCGGGCTTTCCTCAGCCGCCTTGGACGTCACGGCCGCCCGGGTCTCCCGCGCCGCCTTGGACTGCACGGACGTCGAGGTTTCCTGCGCCACCCTGGACTCCACCCCCGCCACGCCCCGCGGTCCCGCCTGCGCCGGGATCTTCCCGCCGCGCTGCGCTGTCGTTGCCGTCTTCCTCATGCCGCCCTCCTGGGTTCGCTCGGCAGTCGGCCCAGTACTCCGGCCAGGCTGCGGGCCGTGGTCGCCCAGCCGTCCAGGGCGGCCCGCCGGCCCCGGGCAGCCGCCTTCAGGCGACGTCGTACGTCCGCCTCGCCGAACCAGCCGCGCAGTTCCGCGGCGAGGGCGGCGGGGTCCTCCGGCGGGACGAGGATGCCGGGCACCCCGCCGTCGGGGGCGCGGCCGACCGCCTCGGGGAGGCCGCCGACGTCGGTGGCCAGCACGGGGATGCCGCGCGCCAGCGCCTCCGTGACCGCCATGCCGTAGGTCTCGGCGTAGGAGGTCAGCACCATCAGGTCGGCGGCGGCGTAGCTGGCGTCGAGTTCGGCGCCGGCCTGCGGTCCGGCCAGGTGCAGCCGGTCCTCGAGGCCGTACTTCTCGATCAGGGACCGGAGTTGACCGACGTACTCCGGGTCGTGGCCGAGGCCGCCCACGCACACGCAGCTCCACGGCAGGTCCCGTACCGCCGCGAGGGCCTCGACCAGCCGGTGCTGGCCCTTGCGGGGGGTGACCGCGGCGACGCACAACAGCCGTGAGACGCCGTCGGTTCCGGGGGCCGGCGGGGCGATGTCGGCGCCGGGGGCGGCGACATGGACGCGGTCGGGGGCGAGGCCGTGGTGGGAGACGAGGCGGCGGACCGCCCAGTCGCTGGTGGCGATGACCGCGGGGACCGCGCGCAGGACCGTGCGCTCCTTCGCGTCCAACTCGGCGGCCAGGAGCGGCTCCAGACCGGTCTCGTCGCCGAGCGGGAGGTGCACGAGGACCGCGAGCCGCAGGCGTTCCGCCTCCGGGACGACGATCTCCGGTACGCCGCAGGCGACCAGGCCGTCCATCAGTACGACGGTGTCGTCCGGCAACTCCCGCAGCACACGGGCGAGTTCCGCGCGGGCCGCCGCACCCGGCCGGGGCCACTCCCCCGCCACCGCGTGCTTGTGGACCTGCCAGCCGAAGCCCGGCAGGTCCAGACTCACCCGCCGGTCATAGGCGTTGCCGCCGCTCGGCGCGGTCGGGTCGTCGACGCCGCCCGGCATGACGAAGTGCACGGAGCGCAGGGACATGGGGACGATGTCGGCGTTCTTGAGCGCGGAGTGCTGCACGGGCACATAGCCCAGGGCCGCCTGCGGGGTCTTCTCCAGGGTCACGTCGGTCACAGCGCACGCTCGTAACTCGCCCACGCGACATGCGACTCGTGCAGCGTGACACCGATCCCCGCGATGCCCCGGGCGCCCTCGCCGAGCGCACCCTTCTCGATCCGCTCGGCGAGCCGGTCGGCGATCACCTTGGCGAGGAACTCCGTCGAGGTGTTGATCCCGGCGAAGTCGGGCTCGTTGTCGAGGTTTCTGTAGTTCAGCTCGGCGACGACGGCGCCCAGTTCCTGCGTGGCCAGTCCGATGTCGACGACGATGTTGTCGTCGTCCAGCTGCTCCCGCCGGAAGGTGGCGTCCACGAGGAACGTCGCTCCGTGCAGGCGCTGCGCGGGCCCGAAGACCTCGCCGCGGAAGCTGTGGGCGATCATGATGTGATCGCGGACGGTGACACTGAACAACGGACGACCCTCCAGGTGCGGCGCCTCTGATCCCCCCGGCCCTGATCGCCGACGGGATGCCGAGTAGTACGGCTCTTCGCTTCCCCGTGTTCAGCCGTCTCTCACTCTTTTCTCAGGTCAGGCGCTCTTGTCGTACCTCACGCGGTGACAAAGGGCAGGAATTTCCCCGTCAGCGAGCCTGGGCATCACCCGTGGCAGCTCTTCGAACGCGCTTTCCCCTGTCACCAGAGCGTCGAGCGCGGGGTCGGCGAGGAGTTCGAGGGCGAGGGCGAGCCGATCGGCGTACGAACGGCTGGCGCTGCGGGCCGGGGAGACGGTGCCGACCTGGCTGCTGCGGATGACGAGCCGCCGGGAGTGGAAGGCCTCGCCGAGCGGGAGGCCGACCTGCCGGTCGCCGTACCAGCTCAGTTCGAGGACCGTGCCCTCGGGCCTCAGCAGCTCCAGCGCGCGGGCCAGTCCCCGCTCGGTGGCGCTGGCGTGGACGACGAGGTCGCAGTCCCCCAGCGCGTCCGCGGGCAGCGCGAAGCCGGTCCCGAGGGCTTCCGCGACCTTCGCCCGCGCCGGATCGGCGTCGACCAGCTGCACGCGCACCCCGGGGAACCGGGCCAGCAGCGCGGCGACCGAGCAGCCGACCATGCCGCCGCCGACCACGGCGATCCGGTCGCCGACCAGCGGCGCCGCGTCCCAGAGGGCGTTGACGGCGGTCTCGACGGTGCCGGCGAGGATCGCCCGTTCGGCGGGCACGTTCTCGGGTACCCGGGTCACGGCGGCGACCGGGACGACGTACCGCGTCTGGTGCGGGTAGAGGCAGAAGACCGTACGGCCGACGAGATGCGCCGGGCCCTCCTCGACCTCTCCGACGCTGAGGTAGCCGTACTTCACGGGCGCCGGGAAGTCGCCCTCCTGGAAGGGCGCCCGCATCGCCGCGTGCTGGCTGACGGGGACGCCGCCGCGGAAGACGAGCGTCTCGGTGCCACGGCTGACGCCGGAGTACAGGGCGCGGACCAGCACCTCTTCGTCGGAAGGGGCCGGAAGAGGCATCTCACGTATCTCTCCTTCACCCGGACTGCGTAGCCAGAACGCCCGTGCGGTGCGCTTCATCCGCATCCTCCTGAACGCTTGGGAAGTAGTTCACGTACCGAGGTGTGCACAGGTCGCGCACAGTACGCGGCGTTGATCGACTCTGTCACACGGCCGGAGGATGTTCGGTGGCCCTGAACAACACTTACGACGCAAGGCTGGTCCAGCAGGAGACCGCTGTGGGAGCGGGTGTACAGATCCTGTTGCTGGCTCTGCTCGGGACGGCGATCGGGATGGGACCGGCGGGCTGGCTCACCGGCCTCGTCTTCGCCGTCGCCACCTGGGCGGTGCTCTCCCGGGCCCTGCACCGCCACCGGCCCCGCTCCTTCGGCCCCGCCAACCGGGTGACACTCGGCCGCTCCATCCTGGTCGGCGCGGTCACCGCACTGGTCGCGGACTCCTTCGAGAGCTCACCCCCTGTCACCCTCTTCGTCGGTCTGACGGCGGTGGCCCTGATCCTCGACGGCGTCGACGGCAAGGTCGCCCGCCGCACCGGCACCTCGACCCCGCTGGGCGCGCGCTTCGACATGGAGGTCGACGCGTTCCTGATCCTGGTGCTCAGCGTGTACGTCTCGATGTCCCACGGCCCGTGGGTCCTGCTGATCGGCGGCATGCGCTACGCCTTCGTCGCCGCCGCCCGGGTCTGGCCGTGGCTGAACGCCCCGCTCCCGCCGAGCACCGCCCGCAAGACGGTGGCCGCGCTCCAGGGTGTGTTCCTGCTGTTCGCCGCCTCGGGTCTGCTGCCGTACGCCCTGGAGTTCGGGGTCGTCGCGACGGCGCTGGGCGCGCTGGTGTGGTCGTTCGGGCGGGACATCGTGTGGCTGTACCGCACCTCCCGCGTCGAGGAGATGGTGGTGGAGGACGTGCGCGAGCTGGTCGCCGGGTGACCTACGGCCTGCGCGGCAGCAGGGCGATCGCCGCGGCCGGTACGGCGGCCAGCACCAGCCATGGCACGGCCGCCGGCAGCCCGCTGTCGAGGAGCGTCCCGGTGAGCGAGCTGCCGACCAGCACGATCAGGCCGGACACCGAGGACAGCGCGCCGGTGTAGAGGCCGAGCCGCCCCTCCTCGGCGAGATCGGGGACCCAGGCGCGGGCGACGGGTGCGACGAGCATCTGGCCGAGGGTGAGCAGCACGACGAACCCGGCCGCGGGCAGCAGCCCCGTCGTCCCGGTCGCGCCGGCCGGCCGCCCGAGCGCCACCACCGCGAAGCCCGCGGCGATGAGCAGCAGTCCGGCCGCCATCGACCGGCGCAGCGCGAGCCGGTCCCCCACCCAGCGGGTGACGGGCAGCTGGGCGGTCACCACCAGCAGCGAGGACAGGGCGAACAGCCAGGCCAGCGCGGACTGGGAGCCGGTGACGCGCTCCACCTCGGCGGGCAGCGCCAGATAGAGCTGGTTGTAGGCGAGCAGATAGGCGCCGTACGCGCAGCACAGCGCGAGGAACCGCCGGTTGCGCACCAACACCCCTACCCCGCCCTTGACTTGGACGCGCCGCCGCCCGGGAATGTGCTGCGGCAGCAGCCAGGCGTGTCCGGCGAGGACGAGCACGAAGATCCCGGCCCCGGCGAGACACACGGCCCGGAAGTCCACCGCCAGCAGCAGCGCCCCGAGCAACGGCCCGACGAACGCGCCGGCTTGACCGGCCACGGTGAACAGCGCGAGCACCCGGGTACGGGACCCGCCGCCCTCCTCCACGTGGACGACGGCCTGCCGGGCCACCTCTGACTCGACGGCGGGCGAGAACAGCGCGGCGGCGAACCCGATCAGCAGTACGGCCCCGATGACCGCCCAAGTCGCCTCCGCGAACCCGAGCCAGGCGAACCCCGCGATCCGCAACGCGCACCCCGCGAGCACGACCGGCCGGATCCCGTACCGGTCGGCCAGCGCCCCGCCCACCACGAACAGCCCCTGCTGGCTGAAGGTCCTGAGCCCCAGCACGAACCCGACCATCCACCCCGCCATGCCCACCGCCGTCCCGAGGTGCTCGGACAGAAACGGCAGCACGGCGAAGAAGCCGACGTTGAAGGCGAGTTGGGTGAGGATCAGCAGACGAAGCAGCGGCGACAGCCGGACCCGGCTCGGGTCCTTGCGCAGGACGGTCGCGATCGCGCTCATCGTGTTCCCACCAATTCCCTTGTACGAGGCTGCTGTTCGGGTTCGTTCTCCGGCGGGCGCGGCGTGCGGCGCGGTCGGCGCACCCCGCTCGCCGCGGTGACCGCCAGCGCGCCGAGCAGGGCGAGGGCGGCTGCGGGGGCGAGGACGGCCCAGGGGGCGCGTTCGGCGTAGGGCTGGTTCTCGGCGAGGAGCAGGCCCCATTCCGGGGAGGGCGGCTGGGCGCCGAGGCCGAGGAAGGCGAGGGAGGCGAGGGCCAGGGCGATGCCGGGGAGCCGCAGGAGGGCGTGGCGGGTGACCGGCGGCAGGACGGCGGGGAGGAGTTCGTGGCGCAGCAGGTACCAGGGGCCGGCGCCCAGGCCGAGGGTGGCGGTGATGTGGAGGGCGGCGCGTTCCTGGCGGAGCAGGGCGGAGGTGTGGGCGGCGAGGGGTGCCCAGGCGACGGCTCCGACGGCCAGGGCTGGGGTGGCGGGTCCGCTGCCGGCGACGGCGGTGACGAGGAGGGCGACCAGGACGGGTGGCAGGGCGGTGACCGTGTCGACGAGCGGTCCGGACAGGCGGGGCAGCAGGCCCAGCAGCACGCCGGTGAGCAGGGCGGCGGCGCCGATCGCGAGGGCGAGGAGCAGCGTTTCGAGGGCGCCGTGGGCGACGCGGGCGAGGACGTCCCGGCCGAGGGCGTCGGTGCCGAAGGGGTGGGTGAGGGAGGGAGCCCGGAGGCGCTCGGCGGTGTCGAGGGCGAGGGGGTCGCGGGGCAGGCCGAGCGCGATGACGACCGCCAGCAGTCCACCGTATGCGAAAGGCTGTATATCGCGGACAGGTTGTATACCGTCGACCGTCGACCTCGGACCGTGGAGTGACGGCAGTGCGCCGTCCCGGAGCGCGGTGCCGATGAGGAGGCGGGTGGTGAGGGCGGCGAGGCCCGCGAAGGCGGCGGCGAGGAGGACGAGGGCGAGGGTGCCGGCCTGGAGGACGGGGAGGTCCTGGGCGAGGGCGGCCTGGAGGGTGGTGCGGCCGAGGCCGGGGATGTCGTGGATCTGCTCCACGGCGACCGCGCCGCCGGTGAGGCCGACGGCGAACAGGCCGGTGTTCGGGAGGAGTCCGGGCAGACAGCGGCGCAGGGCCTGGCGGGCGATGGTGCGGCCGGGCAGTCCGCGGGCGGCAGCGGCCAGGGCCCAGGGTTCGGCGAAGGCGCCGGGCAGCAGGTCGTCGAGGAGCCGGCCGAGGACGGCACCGGCGGGCAGGCCGAGGGCGAGCGCGGGGAGGATCGTCCATTGCGGGCCGTACCAGCCCAGTGCGGGGAGCCAGCCGAGCTGGACGCCGACGACGGTCGCGAGGACGGACGCGGTGAGGAACTCGGGCAGTGCGGCGAGCACGGCGGAGGCGGTGCCGCCCGGGCGACGGCCGCCCAGCCTCCGCTGCGCGCCGAGCCACAGGGTGCGGGCGCAGATCAGGGCGGCGGTGACCCCGGCGACCGCGAGGGCGACCGCCATCAACAGCAGGGACACGCCCAGGGCTTGGAGCACGGCGGGTGTCACGTCGCCGCCGGAGATCCACGACTGCCCGGCGTCCCCGCGCCACAGTCCGCTCAGCCATCCGCCGAGGAGGTGGAACGGGCCGTCGTCCAGGCCGAGTTGGGCCCGGATGTCGGCCAACACCCTCGGGTCGGGGTCGCGTTCGGCCGAGCGTGCCTTGAGGACGGTCAGGGCCGGGTCGGTGCGCGTCAGCCAGGGCAGCAGGCCGATCGCGCACACGAGGGCGGCGGCGATCCCGGCCCGCCACAGGAGCGTGGCCGCTTGCTGCCGCATCCGTCAGCGCCGGGTGCCGGTGCCGACGAGGGTGCGCTCGTACGGGTCGAGGAGCGCGCCGCTGACCTGGGGGCCGACGCCGGTGATGACGCGCTGGTGGACCAGCGGGACGACGGCGTCGGTGCCGAGGATCGCCGCCTCGGCGGCCATGGCGGCGTCCTGCCGCTTCTCGGTGTCGGCGGTGCCCTCGGCCTTCGCGACCGCCTTGTCGACGCCCTTGTCGCACAGGAGCGCCAGGTTGTAGCCGCCGTCGCAGGTGTGGTCACTGGCGAGGACGGAGACCGGATCGCCGGTGTCGACGAGGCTGTTGCGGGCGCCGACGAACGCGTCGAACCTGCCCTCCAGCGCGTCGCTCTCCAGCCGCGAGTACTCGCGCACCTCCAGCTCGACCTCGAACCCGGCCTTCTCCAGCTGCTGCTTCAACACCTGGGCGGCCTCGGGGAGTTCGGGCCGGTTGTCGTAGGTGGCGAGGGTGATCGTGGTGCCGTCCGGGTCGCCGGCCCTCGCCCTGCCGGCCGGCGCGACGCGCTTGCCCTCGGCCCAGGTGACGGCGGGCCCGTAGATGCCGGTGCCGGCGTCGGCGTACCCCTCGTAGACGCCCTGGGCGAGTGCTGAGGTGTCCACGGCCTGCCGGGCGGCGGCGCGCAGCCCGGCGTCCTTGAAGGCGCCGGTCCTGGTGTTGAGCAGCAGGCTGGTGGTGCGGGTCGTGGCGGTCGTCTTGCGGAGGCCCTTGTCGAGGGTGGCGGCCTGTGCGACGGGGATCGCCTCGGCGAGGTCGACCTGGTCGGTGCGCAGCGCGCTCGCGCGGGCGGTGCCGTCGGCGATGAACTTCACGTCGATGCCGGAGGCCTGGGCGCGGCCGCCCCAGTAGTCGTCGTAACGGTCGAGGGTGGCGGCGGTGGCGCCGAGGACCTTGGTGAGTGCGAAGGGGCCGGTGGCGTGGCCGACCGGGTCGACGTTCTCGCCGTACGCCTTCGTGGAGAGGATGGCGAGGCTGGGGCTGGACATGCGCGACGGGAGAACGGGGTCGGGGTCCTTCGTCGTGATCCGGACGCCGGTGGCGCCCTCGGCCTTCGCGGTGAGGGTGACGCCGGAGAGCGCGGCGGGCACCGGCTTGGCCTCGGTGGCGTGGGTGAGGGCGGCGGCGACGGCGGTGGGGGTGACGGCCGTGCCGTCCTGGAAGGTGGCCTCGCGGAGGGTGAACAGCCAGGTGCGGTCGTTCTCGCGCCGCCAGGACGCGGCGAGGGCGGGGGCGGCGGTGCCGTTGGCGTCGAGGGCGGTCAGGCCCTCGGTGACGCCGAGGCGGCTGAGGATCGTGGCGTCGGCGCCGTACGGCGAGAGGTTCTCGGCGGGCGGGAAGGCGAGGGCGACCCGCAGCCGGGTGCCGTCACCGACGTCGTCGGACGAGCCGCCCGAGCCGTCGGAGGCGAAGCAGGCGGTGAGGGTGGGGGCGAGCAGGAGGGCGAGGAGGAAGCGCGGTCGGGTCATTCGGTTCATCGCCCCATCGGGATCTCGAAGTGCAGGACGCCGGACACGCCCTCGGGGTCCTCGCGCTCGTCGTGCACGAGCTTGCCGAGCGACCGCCAGAAGGGCTCGGCGCCGGGAACGGCGGGGTCGGTGTGCAGGTACACGGAGCGGTAGCCGCCGTCCTTGACGGCGAACTCCATCAGCTCCGCGACCAGCCGCCGGGCGAGACCGCGTCTGCGGTGCCCGGGATGGACGTACACGCGGCGCAGTTGTGCGGTCTCCCCCGACGGATAGCGCTCGGCGACGTGGCGGGGGTTCGGCGGGTGGGCCGGGCCGCGGGAGTCGAGGGCGCCGGTGGCGGCGATCTCGCCGTTCTCCGGGTCGATCGCCACGAGCAGGGTGTGGCGCTCGGGCACCACATACGCGGTCGCCGGATCGATGATGTCGCCGTGCCAGCGGGGCACATAGCCGGAGCCGAAGTCGCGGTAGACGGTGTCGAGCATCACAGCCCGCGCACCGTCCAGGTCGTCCGGGCCGACGGCCCTGATGCTGTAGTCACGCACTTGCACATCATATGCATTAAGAGGAAGGGGTTGATCACCGGGCGATTTGACAGTGATCGACAACACGCCTAAAACCTACCGACATGACATCCATTTTCAAAAATGGCTTACGAGCCGCCGTGCCGAGGTGGTGCTGATGCGCATCGCCTTCGTCGGCAAGGGCGGCAGCGGCAAGACCACCCTGTCGGCGCTCTTCTCCCGTCACCTCGCCCGGTCCGGCGCCCCCGTGCTGGCCGTGGACGGGGACATCAACCAGCATCTGGCCGAGGCGCTGGGCCACGACGGGGAGACCCCCGCCGCCCCTCCCCTGGGCACGCACCTCGACGCCATCAAGACCTACCTGCGCGGCACCAACCCGCGCATCGCCTCACCCGAGGCCATGATCAAGACCACCCCGCCGGGCCGCGGCTCCCGCCTGCTGCGCCTCCTCGGCGACGACGAGCTGCACACCCGGCACGTGCGGCTCGCGGGCGAGGTGCCGCTCATGGTGACCGGCGAGTTCGAGGAGAGCGACCTCGGGGTGGCCTGCTACCACTCCAAGCTCGGCGGGGTGGAGCTCTACCTCAACCATCTGGTCGACGGCCCCGGCGAGTACGTGGTGGTCGACATGACGGCGGGCGCGGACGCCTTCGCCTCCGGCCTCTTCACCCGCTTCGACCTCACCTTCCTGGTGGCCGAACCCACCCGGAAGGGCGTCTCGGTCTACCGCCAGTACCGCGACCACGCCCGTGAGTTCGGCATCCGGATCGCCGTGATCGGCAACAAGGTGACCGGCGAGGACGACCTCCTCTTCCTCAAACAGGAGGTGGGGGACGACCTGCTGACCCACCTCGTCCACTCGCCCCATGTCCGGGCCGCCGAACAGGGCCGGGAACAGAGCGGACCGGAAGCCCTGGAACCCCACAACCGGCACGCCCTGAACGTCCTGCGCGAAACGGTCGACGCCTGCCCCCGCGACTGGGCGACGCTCCACCGCCACGCCGTCGAGTTCCATCTGCGCAACGCCCGCTCCTGGGCGGGCGAGGAGCTGGCGTCCCAGGTCGACCCGGAGTTCGTCCCGGGCCCGGCCGCCCTGATCTGATCCCCTTCCCCCCTCCCCCTCCTTCCTCCCTTCACTCCCAACCCACAGACAGGACAAGCACCTTCATGTCTCTCGACGTCTCCCCGAAGCTCCTCGCCGAAGCCGAGCACGGTGACATCCGCGAGGAGGACTTCGTGGACACCGTCCGTACGTCTCTCCCGTACGCCTACGACCTGATCGCCTCCCTCGCCGCCGAACTCCACGACGGCACCGCCGAGTTCACCGACAACCAGACCCCTCCCCCGTCCGAGCAGGAGCGCGGCCAGCTGCTGCGCGCCCTCGCCAGCGACGCGATCCGCGGCAGCCTGGAGCGCCACTTCGGCGTGGCCCTGGCCTTCCAGAACTGCCACCGGGTGGCGGCGTTCCGGCCGGGCGCGCAGGGCGGTGAGACCTACGGGCGGTTCACGTCGGTGCGCTCGCAGATCCTGAACCAGTCACCGGAGTTCAGGGACTGCTGACCATCCGGATCGGGCAGGTCAGAAGCCTCTCCTGATCTGCCCGACGATGGACGGGTCGTCGATCTCCGTGTCGGCGGCCAGCAGCACGGCCTTGCTGAGGATCACCGTGAGCCGGTCGTCCTCGAACGGCAGGAACACCTTCGCGGTGACCTTCGCGCGGGTGGGGACGACGCACAGATAGGAGTCGTCCGGCGCCATCAGGATGTTCGCCGAACCGAGGTGGATCCGGTACGTCCGGAGGTCGCCGCGGACGACGAGGAAGCGGCCGTCGAGCGTGCACCGGTCGGCGATCTTCAGGCGGGGCAGGATCCGCGTAAGGGCGTCGCGCCGGGCCTCGGCGCTCTCCGTCAGCTCGGCGAACCGCGCCCGTTCCCAGTAGGCGCGGGCCGGGCCCTCGTCGGTCCAGTCGGGGTCGGCGGCGATCGAGGTCACGCCCACGAAGAGATCGACGTCGCGCATCGCCTCGCTGAACACCAGGGGCGGCACCTCGACGAGGGGTGCCTCCCGCCAGGTGCCGTCGATCCGGCGCTCGAAGCGGACCCGGTCGGTGGACGCCACGCCGTCGCCGTCCGCCCAGTCCACGTAGTCGTGGGCGAAGGCGACCCGCCACTCCCCGGCGCCCAGCGTGCGCACGGCCGCGTCGCCGTCCCCGCCGTCCCAGGGGCCGAGCAGCCTGCTCTTCCATCCCCGAGCCCGGAACAGCGCGAACATCCGTCGGTAGTGCACGAGATGGGCCGCGAACCGCAGGGAGTGGACGCGGGTCTCCTCCTCGGCCGGGGTGAGCCGGTAGATCTCCCGGAACGCCTGCTTGAACGGCTGCCGTATCCGGCCGTCGACGAGCCGGTCGCGCCAGGCCCGTACCGTGTCGGCGTCGGCGCGGATCGGATGCCACAGCCGTACGGAGGCGTCGTCGGGCGCGGCGGGCACCTCAGGCGCGTCGGGGGCGCCGGGGAGGTCGTCGATCGACGGCAGGAACGCGTGCCACTCGCCGGGCGCGACCTCGATCTCCCAGATGAGCCGGTTCACGACGCTCCGGGCCAGCGGATGGCCGGCCAGCTCGGTACGCCACCAGCCGTACGCATGGACGGCGTCGACGGTGAACCCGCCCTCCAAGGCCCGGGCGAGAGTACCGAGTTGGATGTCCACCCGTTTCACCAGGTCGCGCAGTTCCTTGACCAGCCCGGCGTGGTCACGGCGGACCGGTGCGGGGACGCTCTTCAGGGGGCGGCCGTCCTTCTCCCAGGTCAGCCCGGCGGACTCGGCGACCGTGACGACGGCCGCGTACCCGTCGCCGGTCTCCCGGCGCAGTACTCCGTCGTCGCCGAACCCGGACCGCGACAGCCGCAGCGCCACCTCGGTCCGCTCGGCCAGGGCCGCGTCGACCTGTTTGAGCAGTTTGTCGAGCTGTTTGGGCACGCCCGCGTGCCGGGTGACCGAGCGTGCGGTGCGGATCGCCGTGACGATCTCGGGGGTCGGGAAGTCCCGTGCGGCACGGACCAGTTCGTACAGCAGGGCCTGCGAGGGCACGGTCTTCGCGGCCGTGGGGGCGACCGCGATGCCGGGCACGAGCCGGTCGACGACCTCGGGCAGCCACGGTTCGTCGCGCAGGAGCGCCACGCGTGCGGCGTGCCCGAGCACGTCGACCTCGCGGGGTGTGAACGCCTTGTCGGAGCGGTAGGGGATCTCCCCGCCGTGGATGCCGTCGACGCGATCGGCCGCCGCCTCCAACGCCCTGCGGGCGAAGGCGGCGTAGGCCGGGATGTCGGCGATCCGGTGCCAAGTCTCCGGGGCGTGCGAGGGCGGAACGTAGGTGTCGAGCCAGTCGGCCTCTGCCAGCACCGCCAGTTCCGCGGCGGTGAGGCCGGTGACGACCTCGATCGCCTCCATGGCTATCGGGCCCTGCTCGTGCCGGTAGTGATCCACGACCGCCGCCAGCGTCTCCTCGCCCGCGAGGCCGGCCACCATCAGCAGCGAGTACAGCTGGCTCGTGTGCCTCTTCTCCAGCAGGTACTCGGTCAGGTCCCGGGCGGGGTCGGAGAGTTCGGGCCACGGGCCCGCGCAGTGCAGCAGTGCGTCCACGGCCGGCCAGAGGCTCACCAGACGCAGAGGGTCGTCGACGCCCGCGACGAGCTCCTCGAACATCCGGCGGCACACGTCGGGCGTGTAGCTCGGTTTCTGATCCCTGGTGAGCATGTCGAGGATCATGACAGGCACCACTGACAACGCGGCCGTCGCGAGGAATCCGGCGGCCCGCGCGCAGCGCCCCGCGGCCTACCCGAAGAACCTCGAGACCTACGCGAAGAACCTCGCCGTCTCCGCCACGAACCGCCGCGGGTCGTCCAGCCAGGGAAAGTGCGCCGCGCCCTGCTGCACCACCAGCTCCACGTCCGCGAACAGCCCCGCGTACTCGGTCATCGCCCGCCTCGGCCCGGCCACATCCACCTCTCCCGCCAGCACCAGGACCCGTCCCCCGAACCCCGCCAGCGCCGCGCGCGTGGCCTGCGGATCGAAGGCGCCCTCGGAGCCATAGCGCGCCGCCGCCTCGTCGTTGCGCTGCTCGTCCTCGGCCGCGCGGACCGCCTTGGCCTCCTCGTCCCAGCGGGCGAACCAGAAGGGCGCGATGGCCTGCCAGGCGTCGGGGACGGGGCTGCCGGTGTTGAGGGATTCCAGGGCCGCGTACGCCGTCGGGAACCACTCCTCGTCCCGGCGCAGACAGGCGGCGGCGAGGCGGTCCTCGGTGGTGATGCCGATGCCGACGGCGTAGACGCTGGGGGTGATCAGGGCGAGGCGGGCGACGCGGTCGGGATGGCGGGCCGTGTAGAGGGCGGCCAGGTTGGCGCCCGCGCTGTGGGCCAGCAGGTCCAGGCGGTCCAGGCCCAGTTCCTTCCTCAGTGCCTCGACGTCGTCGGCCTGGCGGTCGCAGCGGTACGACGCCGGGTCCTCGGGGGTCGCCGAGTCGCCCGTGCCTCTCAGGTCCAGCCGGATCAGGGTGCGGTGGGCGGTGAGGCCGCCCAGGTCGCCGAGGTAGCCGGAGGCCTGCATCGGGCCGCCGGGGAGACAGACGAGGGGCGGGCCGTCTCCGGTGGCGTGGTAGGCGAGGAGGGTGCCGTCGGGGGTGGTGAAGGTGGGCATGGCGTGAGGCTTTCAGTGAGGCTGAGCTGCGGCAACGTATTAACGCCGCGCGTCTGTCCCGTCGTACGGGAAAGGGCTCTGTCCCGTCGTACGGGAAAGGGCCGGGCGGTCGATCCGCCCGGCCCTTCCTCCTCGTACCGCCTCGTACCGCGTCACTCAGCTCGGCGACTCCGCGCCCTTGCGGGCGTAGTACCACCAGGTGACGGCGATGCAGGTGACGTAGAAGGCGACGAAGCCCCACATCGCGCTGGTCACCGCGAAGTTGGCGAACAGGGCGGGGATGAAGAAGAAGCCGTAGGCGGCGATGGCGGCGGTGAAGCCGGTGACCGCGCCGGCCTCCATCTCGGTCTGGCGGAGGGCCCTGGTGTACTCCGGGGTGCCTTCGGTGCGGCCCTTGAGGTGCTGGTTGCGGAAGATCACGGGGATCTGGCGGAAGGTCGAGCCGTTGCCGATGCCGGAGAAGAAGAACGCGGCCAGGAAGCAGGCGAAGAAGCCCGCGAAGTTGCCGGTGTCGCCGCCGCTCGGCAGGAAGTTGATCACGCCGATGATCGAGGCGGCCATGCCGACGAAGGAGAGGATCGTGACCCGGGCGCCGCCGAGCTTGTCCGCGATCCAGCCGCCTGCCCAGCGGGCGAGGGCACCGAGAGCCGGGCCCATCCAGGCGTACGTGGCGACGGAGTACGCCGGGAAGGTGGTCTTGATCAGCATCGGGAGGGCGGCGGCGAAGCCGATGAAGGAGCCGAAGGTGCCGACGTAGATCCAGGTCATCACCCAGGTGTGCTTGCGCTTGAAGATGACCTTCTGCTGGGCGAAGGAGGACGAGGCGGTCTTGAGATTGTTCTGGCCGAACCAGGCGATGGCCGCCAGGACGATCAGGACCGGGACCCAGACGAAGGCGGCGTTCTGGAGGTAGACCGTTTCGCCGGTCTTCGCGTTGTGCTGGCCTGAGCCGATGGCGATCACCGAGCTGGTGATGACGATCGGGGTGAGGAGCTGGACGACGGAGACGCCCAGGTTGCCGAGGCCGCCGTTGATGCCGGCCGCGTTGCCCTTCTCGCGCTTGGGGAAGAAGAAGCCGATGTTGGCGAGGGAGGAGGAGAAGTTGGCGCCGCCGATGCCGCAGAGGGCGGCGATCATGGCCATGGTGGTGAAGGACGTCGAGGTGTCCTGGATCGCGTAGCCCAGCCAGATCAGCGGGACGATCAGGACCAGCGTCGACAGCGCGGTGAAGGTGCGCTGGCCGACCCTGGGGCCGACGAAGGTGTAGACCGCGCGGGCCGTGCCGCCGGTCAGGCCGGGGATGGCGGTGAGCCAGAACAGCTGCGAGGTGGTGAAGGAGAAGCCGACGTCGGCGAGGTTGGTGGCGGTGACGCTCCACACCTGCCAGACCACGAAGGCGACGAGGAGGGCGGGGACGGCGATCCAGAGGTTGCGCTGGGCGACCCGCTTCCCGATCGAGTTCCAGAAGAGCTCGTTCTCGGGCTCCCAGTCGGTGATGTCCCGGCCGGGCCGGTACTGGGCGAGGTCGTAGGACCGCCCGGCGACCGTGGTCGTCGCTTCGTGTACGGCAGGCATGGCAGTTCCTGGTGGTGAGGAGGTTGTCCTTGCTCCTTCAGCCTCCTCCCGGGATAAAGGGGACATCAGAGTCCTAGGACGGGACTGCGATCCGCCCTAGGACCCCTTTCACCAGGGACTTCCGGCCCCGCCGCCCGCCGCCCGCCTTTCAGGCCGCGTGCCGCTCCCGCCCGCGATGCGCCCGGATGATCTCCCCGTAACGGTGTCCTGAGCCCTTGATCGTGCGGGCCTGGGTCTCGTAGTCGACGTGGACCAGGCCGAAGCGCTTGTCGTAGCCGTAGGCCCACTCGAAGTTGTCCAGCAGCGACCAGGCGAAATAGCCGGCCAGCGGGGCACCCTTGCGGGCGGCGGACGCGCAGGCGGCGAGGTGCCGGGCCAGGTAGTCCTGCCGCTCGGGATCGTCGACGGTGCCGTCCGGGCGTACGGCGTCGGGGTACGCGGAGCCGTTCTCGGTGACGTACAGCTTGCGGGCGCCGTACTCGTCGGTGAGGCGGAGCAGCAGGGTCTCGATGCCGCTCGCGTCGATCTCCCAGTCCATGCCGGTGCGGGGTACGCCGAGGCGGCGTACGGAACGGGCGTACGGGGCCGGGCCGCTGGGGTCGTCGGCGACGGTGGCCGGGAAGTAGTAGTTCAGGCCGAGCCAGTCGAGCGGGGCGGCGATCGTCTCCAAGTCGCCTCCCCGTGACGGGAGTTCGACGCCGTACACCTTCCGCATGTCCTCCGGGAAGCCGCGGCCGTGGATCGGGTCGAGCCACCAGCGGTTGGTGTGGCCGTCCATACGGCGGGCGGCTTCGAGGTCCTCGGGGCGGTCGGTGGCGGGGTGCACGGTGGAGAGGTTGTTGACGATGCCGACCCGGGCGTCCGGGGCGGCGGCGCGGATGGCCTGTACGGCGAGGCCGTGGCCCAGGAGCAGGTGGTAGGAGGCGCGGACGGCGGCCGTGAGGTCGGTGAGGCCGGGGGCCATCTTGCCTTCGAGGTGGCCGATCCAGGCGGAGCACAGGGGTTCGTTGAGGGTGGCCCAGTGGCCGACCCGGTCGCCCAGCCGCTCCGCCACGACCGAGGCGTACGCGGCGAAGTGCTCGGCGGTGTCCCGCTCGGGCCAGCCGCCGCGGTCCTGGAGCGTCTGCGGCAGGTCCCAGTGGTAGAGGGTGACGGACGGGGTGATGCCCGCCTCCAGCAGGCCGTCGGTCAACTCGTCGTAGAAGGCGAGGCCCTTGGGGTTGACCGGTCCGTCGCCGCCGGGCAGTACGCGCGGCCACGCGATCGACAACCGGTAGGCGTTGGTGCCCAGTTGGCTCATCAGCGCGATGTCCTCGCGCCAGCGGTGGTAGTGGTCGCAGGCGACGTCGCCGTGGTCGTTGCCCGCGATCTTCCCGGGGGTGTGCGCGAAGGTGTCCCAGATCGACGGCGAGCGGCCGTCCTCCGCCACGGCTCCCTCGATCTGGTAAGCCGAAGTGGCCGTGCCCCACAGGAAGTCGTGCGGGAGTGCGGCGAGGTCGATGGTCACGAAAGTCCTTACGTTGTAGGTGGGTTGGTTTCGGTCACTTGACGGCGCCCGCCGTCAGTCCGGCGACGAGATAGCGCTGAAGGAGGAGGAAGCCGGCCACCACGGGCACGCTGACGACCAGCGAGGCGGCCATGATCTGGTTCCAGTACACGTCGTTGAGGGTGGAGTAGCCCTGGAGGCCGACGGCGAGGGTGCGGGTGGTGTCGTTGGTCATCACCGACGCGAACAGCACCTCGCCCCAGGCCGTCATGAAGGCGTAGACGGCGACGGCGACGATGCCGGGGATCGCCGCCGGTACGACGACCCGGAAGAGCGCCTTCAGGGGGCCGCAGCCGTCGACCAGGGCCGCCTCGTCCAGGTCGCGCGGGACCGAGTCGAAGTACCCGATGAGCATCCAGATCGAGAACGGCAGCGAGAAGGTGAGATACGTCAGGATCAGCCCGCCGCGCGAGCCGAACAGGGCGATGCCGGTGGTGTTGCCGATGTTGACGTAGATCAGGAACAGCGGGAGCAGGAAGAGGATGCCCGGGAACATCTGCGTGGACAGGACGGTGACCGTGAAGACCCGCTTGCCGCGGAAGTCGTAGCGGCTGACGGCGTACGCGGAGAACACCGCGATCACCACCGAGCAGACCGTCGCCACGCCCGCCACGATCAGCGAGTTCACGAAGTAGCGGGCGAGCGGGACCGTCGACCAGATGTCGATGTACGGGCGGATCGTCAACGCGCTCGGTGTCCAGCGGAACTTGCCGGTCACGTCGGCGAGCGGCTTCAGCGAGCTGGAGACCATGACGTACACCGGCAGCAGTACGAAGCCGCCGAGCAGGGTGAGGAAGATCCGCCGGGACCAGAGGAACGAACGCGGGGGTGCCATCGGAGAGTTACGCATGCGAGGCCTTCCGTCCGCGTGCGGTGAGGGCCAGGTACGCGCCCGTCACCAGCAGCAGGAACAGCAGCAGGAGTACGGACATGGCGGAGCCGGTGCCGAAGTTCCAGGTGACGAACGAGGCTTGGTAGATGTGGACGGAGATGAGGTCCGCGGCCTCGGGGGCGGTCCTGCCGAACAGGACGTAGGGCGTGTTGAAGTCGTTGAAGGTCCACAGGAACAGAACCAGGATCAGCACCTGGTTGACGGCGCCCAGCGACGGCAGGGTGATGCGGCGGACCTGCTGCCACATGCCGGCGCCGTCGAGGGCGGCCGCCTCGTACAACTCCCTCGGAATGTTCTGGAGTCCGGCCATGACGATGAGGAAGGCGAACGGCCAGCCCTTCCACACCGACACGGTCAGCAGGGCGATGAAGCTGTTGTCGCCGATGAGCCAGAACGACGGCTTGTCGGTGAGGTGGAGCTGGTCGTGCAGGACGTGGTTCACCAGGCCGTTGTCGTGCTGGAACATGAACACCCAGGTGATGACGGCCGCGTAGACCGGCAGGGCGTACGGCACCAGGAACAGGGCCCGCAACAGGCCGCGCCCCCGGAAGGTGTCCTGCATGAAGACCGCCGCCGCCGTGCCGATCAGCCAGCACAGGGCGACCGACAGCAGGGTGAAGGCGACGGTGACGAGGAAGGAGTGCAGCAGTGCCTCGCCGACGGGGGCGTCGAAGTCCACCGACACCTTGAAGTTGTCGAGCCCGGACCAGGGGGCCGTGCCCCAGTCGCGGATGTAGAACTGCGTGAGTTCCTTGAAGCTCATCACGATGCCCACGCCCATCGGCACCAGGTGGACCAGGAGTTCGAGGAGGAGGGCGGGCAGGAGGAGCAGATACGGCAGTCCGAGGCGGCGGACGCGGCCGGGGCGCGGGGTGCGCTTCCGGCCGGGGGGCGCCTCGGGTCCGGCCGGTCCGGCCGGTTCGGTGCGTTCCAGGGTCGCGGTCATCAGGCGGCCGGCATCTGCTGCTGGGCCTTCTCCAGCGCCGCCTTCACCGCGTCGGCGGTGACGGCACGTCCGGCGGCCGCGTCGGCGAACAGGCCCTTGACCGCCGTACCGACCGCGGTCTCGAACTGCGACTCGTCGGCGACCTGGGGCAGTGCGGCGGCGCTTCCCGCGAGGGTGTTCTTGAGGACGGCGTTGGCGGGGGTGTTGAAGGCGGAGTCGGTCTGTGCGGTCTTCACCGGTGGTATCGAGCTGTAGGCCGTGTTGAGGATCTTCTGCTCGGCGGCGCTGGTCATGAACTTCACGAACTTCGTGGCGCCGTCGAGGTTGTCGGTGTTCTTGAAGACGGCCAGGTTGATGCCCGCGACCATGGAGTTGACCTGGGCGCCGGTGCCCGGGGTGCCGGACTGCACGGGGACCGGGGCGATGCCGTAGTCGTCCTCGCTCATGCCCTGGGACTTGAGGTTGGCGGAGGCGGACTGCCACAGCAGCATCGCCGTCCTGCCCTTGGCGAAGTCGCTGACGGACTGGTTCTGCGCGTACTCGGCGTTGCCGGGCGCGATGACCTTGTCCTTGGCCATCAGGTCGACGTACTGCTTGACAGCGGCGACGACGCCGTCGTTGGTGAAGTCGGCCTTGCCGTCGGCGGTGAAGAAGTCGGCGCCGTGCTGCTGGGCGAAGACGAAGGCGTGGTGGATGTTCTCGGAGGGGTTCGAACCCTCCGCTCCCAGGCCCCAGTTGCCGTCCTTGGAGAGCTTCTTGCCGTCCGCGATCAACTCGGCCCAGGTGGCGGGCGGCCCGGAGATACCCGCGTCGGCGAAGAGCTTCTTGTTGTAGTAGAGGGCGTACGCCATCGAGTACAGCGGCACCGCGGCCGGGTCCTTGCCCTCGGCGCCGGTGGAACCGAGCGCGGAGTCGACGAAGCGGTCCTTGCCGCCGATCTTCGCGAAGTTCTGGGCGTCCCAGGGCAGTAGCGCGCCCGTGGCCTGAAGCGAGGCGCTCCAGGTGTTGCCGATGTTGAGGACGTCGGGGCCCTGCCCGGAGGTGGTCGCGGTCAGGATGCGGTTCAGCAGGTCCGACCAGGGCACGACCTCCAGCTTCACCTCGATGCCGGTCTGCTTCTCGAACTTGTCGAGTTCCGGCTGGAGGACCTTCTTGTCGATCTCGATGCTCGCCCCCTGGTTGGAGGCCCAGTAAGTGAGCGTCTTCGGCGAGTCGTTGGACCCGCCCCCCGTCGACGAACCGCCTCCGCAGGCCGAGGCGGCCAGGACGAGAGACAGGGTGACGGCGCCTACGGCCGCGGCTCGGATGCTGCGCATGGCTCCTGGTGTCCCTTCAGGGAATGCACTCACGGCTTAATTTAGGACGTGAGTTAAATGCCGTGGGTTCGGGACGTCAAGGGGTTGAGCGGCGCGAGTTCGACGAGGAAGTACGCGCCGGGGCCGGGCCGTTCACTTCCTGAAGGGGAAGCGCGGGTGGCTGCCCCGCGCGAGGGCGGCCCCTCCCGCGTACGAGAGGGGCCACCCCGGTGGCCCGCTACCGCTGGGCCGGTGTCACGGTCGCCGGCGCCGGGGCGTACCCCGTCGGCCGGGCCGTGAACGTGCCGCGGCCCTGGGTCCGGCTGCGCAACCGGGTCGCGTAGCCGAAGAGTTCGGCCAGCGGCACGGTGGCGGTGAGGACCGCCGAGCCGCCCCGCGAGACCGAACCGGTGACCCTGCCGCGCCGGCTCGCCAGGTCGCCGAGCACTCCCCCGACGGCGGCGTCGGGCACGGTGACCGTGACCTCGGCCACCGGCTCCAGCAGGACGGCCGCGCAGGAGCGCAGGGCCTCACGCAGCCCGAGCCGGCCCGCCGTGCGGAACGCCGTGTCGGAGGAGTCCTTCACATGGGTCGCCCCGTCGGTGAGGGTGACCCGCAGCCCGGTCACGGGGTGACCGGCGAGGGGCCCCTCCGCCAGGGCGTCCCGGCAGCCCGCCTCGACGGCCCGGACGTACTCCTGCGGCACCCGTCCGCCGACGACGGCCGAGCGGAACTCGAACCCGGCGTCGACGTCCAGCGGCTCCACGTCGAGGACGACATGCGCGAACTGCCCTGCCCCGCCGTCCTGTTTGACGTGCCGGAACACATGTCCGGACACGCCGCGCACGACGGTCTCGCGGTGCGCGACCCTCGGCCGCCCGGCGTTGACGTCCAGCGCCCGGTCCCGCCGCACCTTCTCCAGCGCGACCTCCAGATGCAGTTCGCCCATGCCGGACAGCACGGTCTGCCCGGTCTCCGGGTCGGTCCGCACCACCAGCGACGGATCCTCCTCGGCCAGCCTCGCGAGCGCCGACGCCAGCCGGTCGGTGTCGGTGGACCTGACGGTCTCGACCGCCACGGAGACGACCGGTTCGGCGACGCTGGGCGGCTCCAGGACGAGCGGGGCGTCCGGCGCGCACAGCGTCGAACCGGCGCGGGCCGACTTCAGCCCGACGACCGCGACGATGTCGCCGGCGAGCGCCCGGTCGACCTGGGCGTGCCGGTCGGCCTGCACCCGCAGGATCCGGCCGACCCGCTCGGTACGCCGCGCTCCCGCGTCCATGACCGTGTCTCCCTTCCCGATCGTTCCGGAGTACACCCGGAGGTAGGTCAGCCGCCCCGTCGGGGTGGCGTTCACCTTGAACACCAGCGCCGCGAAGGGCGCCGCCGGGTCGGCGGGCCGCTCCTGCGGGGTGTCGCCGAGGGTGCCGCGCACGGGCGGCACGTCCAGCGGCGACGGCAGATACGCCACGACCGCGTCCAGCAGCGGCTCGACCCCGCGGTTGCGGTAGGCCGAACCGCACAGCACGACCACGGCCTCGCCGGTGCGGGTGAGGTCACGGAGGGCGGCGACGAGGGTCTGGTCGCTGAGGACGGACTCCATGCAGAACTCCTCCAGCGCCCCCGGATGCAGCTGAGCCACTGCCTCCTCCAGTGACCGGCGCCTCCGCAGCGCCTCCTCGCGCACCTCACCGCGCACCTCTCCGACGGCCATCTCGCCGCCGTCGGTCCAGGTCAGGGCCCGCATGCGCACCAGGTCCACAACCCCGCGGAAGCCGTCCTCCGTGCCGATGGGCAGCTGCACGACCAGGGGCGCCGGATGCAGGCGCTCCCGGATGGAGGCGACGGCGGTGTCGAGGTCGGCGCCCGCGCGGTCCAGCTTGTTGACGAAGGCGATCCTCGGTACGCCGTAACGGTCCGCCTGCCGCCAGACCGACTCGCTCTGCGGTTCCACGCCCGCGACGGCGTCGAACACCGCGACCGCCCCGTCGAGCACCCGCAGCGCCCGCTCCACCTCGTCGGCGAAGTCGACGTGCCCGGGGGTGTCGATCAGGTTGATCCGGTGACCGTCCCAGGCGCAGCTGACGGCCGCCGCGAAGATGGTGATGCCGCGGTCGCGTTCCTGCGGGTCGAAGTCGGTGATGGTGGTGCCGTCGTGGACCTCGCCGCGCCGGTGGGTGGTGCCGGTGGCGTAGAGGATCCGCTCGGTGACGGTGGTCTTGCCGGCGTCGACATGGGCGAGGATGCCCAGGTTGCGGATGACGGAGAGGGCGTTGAGGTTGGTGCGCACGGCCCGTGGCCTTTCGGATGGTGTGTGACAGGGCGGCGCGATTCCCGGACGGAAGGACGCTGAGCATCGAGCTGACGGCACGTCAAAGTGCTGGTGTGTCAGTGGTGTTGGTGGTCAGCCCTGGGTCCGGGGCATCCGGTACCGGCCGCGCAGCGGGTACCGGACGGAGGAGGACACGAGGATCACGTCGTACGACGACGGGGGAACGACGACAGCGGCGCGGTCACGCACGGCCGGTCTCCCCTCACTCGTCGGTCCTCATGGTCACGCGCACCGTTGCGAGGTGTGCGTCGCGTGGCGAGTGTAGGGAGCCTGGCGGGGACGGGTCACGTGATTTACGCGCGGGTCGGAATCTATGCGCGGCTCAGACCGCCGTCAGCTCCCGTGCGGTGAGTGTCGTAGGGCCGGTGGGGAGGGTGAAGGTGAAGGACAGTTCGTCGAGGACCGTGTCGAGCAGCTTGGTCATGGCCTCGTGGTCGGGCGCGGTGCCGCACAGGTAGTCCAGGTAGCGGGTGCCGACGCTCGCCTCCAGTTCGCGGCCGGCCCGTATCCGGGGGCGGTAGGCGGTGATTCCCGGCGTACGGCGGACCGTGGCCGCGCCGTGGATCTTCTCCAGGCGGAAGGCCTCGACCGGGGTCAGGGTGCAGTGCTGGAACGTCACGCCGTCGAGGGCGAGTTCGGGCATCACGATGTGTTCGCCTAGGGCCAGGCGCCCGGCGATCCCGATGAGGTCGACGCCCGTGGCGGTGCGGCAGAGTTGGTCGATCATGCCGCCGAGACGGCCGTTGACCTCGATCACCTCGGGGCCCTGTGCGGTGAGTTTGACCTCGGTGTGCAGGACGCCGGTACGGATGCCGAGGGCGGTGACCGCCCGCGTGGTGAGGTCGAGGACCGCCTCCTTGCCGCCGGGGTCGAGCGGCGCGGGCCAGAACTGGCCGACCTCGCGGAAGGGTGGCGGCTGCCGGAACTTGCCGGTGACGGCGAGATGGGAGACCGTCCCGTGGCTGACGACGCTCTCCACCGAGACGTAGTCGGCGAACGGGTCCTGCTCCACGCCGGTCAGGAACGTCTCCAGGACGAGCGCGGCCTCGGCAGGCCCTTCCCCGGCCGCCCTCGCGCCGCCCAGCAGTTCCTCGACGAGCAGACGTGCCGCTTCCGCGCCCTCGGCCGTGTCCTCGATCTTGTAGGTGTTGCGGCTTCCCTCGCCGTGGACGGGTTTGAGGACCGCGGGCAGCCCGATCCGCGTGAGCGCCTCCGGCCAGTCCGAGGGGCTCCGCAGCAGCGCGTTCCTGGCCGTGCCGACGCCCTGCTCGGAGAGGCGCTCGCGCTGGAGGTACTTGTCGGTGAGCAGGTGCGCGCAGGCGACGGAGTGGTAGGGCAGTCCGAGTTCTTCCGCGATCTCCGCCGTCGTACTGACGACCCGGTCGCTGAAGGTCACGACGGCGTCGGGTGCCAGGGCCCGCAGCCGAGCCAGGCTGTCCGGTTCGCCGAGCATCACCACGTCGGCGAGTTCCCGCAGATGAGGCAGGAGGGGCAGGCTGAAGGAGGAGGGGTGGACCGCGAACGTCACCTCGGCGAGCGGCCGCAGTCCGGCCACGATCTCGACGGGCGCCGCCGCGCTGAGGTCGTAGACGACGATGATGCGAGGCCTGTTCGTCATCCGGCCCTGCTTCCCACGACATCGGCGCCGGCATCGGCATCGGCGGTGGCGACCGCGTCGGCCGCCAGCGCCTCGACCTCCTCGGCGTAGAAGCACACGGCGGACTCCTCGTAGATCAGTTGCAGCGGGACGGGGTGGCCGAGCCGCCGGCTGAGCAGTCGGGTCGCCGTGACGGCCGTGAGGGAGTCGCCTCCCTCGTCGAAGAAGTCGTCCTCCCGGCCGAACGCCGCGCCCTGGAGCACCTCTTGCCACACCTCGGCGACCGCCTTTTCCCACGCGCCCACCGGCGGGTCGGCCACCGGTGCGGGCGTGACCGGCGGGGCGGTGACGGTCGCGGCCCGGGTCCTCGCCCGTTCCGTGAGGGCGGTGTGGTCGAGCTTGCCGTTCGCGGTCAGGGGCAGGGCGTCGACGGGGTCGAGGGTGGCCGGGACCATGTAGGAGGGCAGGGTCGTGCGCAGCCGTGCCCGCAGTGCGTCCGCGTCCGGGACGGCACCTTCGGCGGGCACGAAGAATCCGGCGAGTTCGGTACGCCCGTCGTGGGTCACCGCGATGACCGCCGCCTGTGCGACGCCGGGTGTGCGGAGCAGGGTGTCGCGCACCTCGTCCGGCTCCACCCGATTGCCCCTGACCTTGACCTGGGAGTCGCGGCGGCCGATGAACTCCAGGGCGCCGTCGGCGTGTTCGCGGACCAGGTCGCCGGAGCGGTAGAGGCGGCGGGAGCCGGTGGGGTCGAGCGGGTCGGTGACGAAGCGCTCGGCGGTCAGCTCGGGGCGGCCCAGATACTCGCGGGCCAGTCCGGCGCCGCCGATGTACAACTCCCCCACCTCGCCTCGGAGTACGGGCCGGCCCGTCTCGTCGAGGACGCGCAGTTCGGTGTCGTCGACCGGGCCGCCGATCAGCACGAGGTCCGGTGCCGGATCGCGCGGGCATTCCCAGGCCGTGCTGTAGATGGCGCATTCGCTGGGGCCGTAGAGGTTGTGCAGGGTCGCCGGGGTCCTGGCGTGGAAGCGCCGGACCAGTTCGGGCGAGAGCGCCTCGCCGCCGGCCAGCAGGAGCCTGAGCCCGGGGTAACGCTCGTCCTCGGGGCGGGAGTTGAGGAACAGGTCGAGGAGCGAGGGCACGAAGTGCAGGGTGGTGATCCCGCGGTGCAGGACGGCGTGCGCCAGATAGTCGGGGTCGCGCTGTCCGCCGGGGGCCGCGACCACGAGCTGGGCGCCCGCCGACAGGGGCCAGTACAGCTCGGCGACGGAGACGTCGAACCCGCACGCCGTCTTGTAGAGCACCCGGTCGTCGGGGGTCAGGCCGTAGGCCCGCTGGAGCCACTTGAGGCGGCTGACCAGGGCGCCGTGCGGGACGAGGGAGGCCTTGGGGCGTCCGGTCGTGCCGGAGGTGTAGATGGCGTAGGCGGGGGTGTCGGCGGTGTGCCGGGCGGGGGGTGGGCCGCTCAAGTCGCCTGACGGCTGGGCGAGTTCGTCGGCTGCCTCGATCTCCTCGACGAGGAGCACGGGACACGGCACCTCCCCGACCCGGGCGCGTTGCGCGGCGGAGGTGATGACAACCGCGGGCGCGCTGTCCTCCAGCAGGAACCGGACCCGGTCGTCCGGGTCGGCCGGGTCGACCGCCAGCTGGGTGCCGCCCGCGAAGACGACGGCCAGCTGGGCGACGACGAGTTCGGCGGACCGGTCGAGGAGGATCGCGGCGCGCCGCTCGGGGCCGACGCCGTGGCGGGTCAGCACCTCGGCGAGGCCCCGCACCCGGTCGTGCAGGGCGGAGTAGGTCAGGGTGACCTGGCCCGATTCGACGGCGACACGGTCGCCCGCTGCCTGCCAGGCCTGGCGCAGCAGGGCGTCCACGGTCCGGGCCGCCGGGTCGACGGCGGTGTGAGTCATGGGTGGGCGCTCCTTGTGACGCTCAGGGTGAATTCGGCCATCTCGGCGGCCAGCGCCTGCGGGGAGTCGTCGAGCAGGAAGTGGCCGCCAGGTATCCGCGCCACCCGGGTCGTGGACGTGGTGTGTGTCCCCCACGCCCGCATGTCCCCCGCCCCGAGGAGCGGGTCGTCGACGCCGTGCAGGGCGAGGATCGGCAGGTCCGTCCCGGCCCGGGCCGGCCGGCGGTATCCGTCGACGAGCCGCTGGTCGGCCGTCACCGCGGGCAGCAGCAGCTTCAACGCCTCGGGGGAGGCCACGAGTTCGGGCCGGATGCCGCCGAGGGCGACCAGTTCCTTGACCGTGGCCTCGTCGTCCTCCGGCGCTCCGGCCACCGCGATGTGCGGGGCGCTGCGCGAGGAGACGACGATGCCCGCGGCACGTCCCGCGCCCGCCAGGCGGGTTGCGGTCTCGAAGGCCAGGACGGAGCCCGCGCAGGCGCCGAACCAGAAGGCCGGGCAGGTGCCGTCGTCCGTCGCGAGGACCGTGTCCGCGACGGTGGTCACCGCCTCGTCGAGGTCGGTCAGCGGCCGCTCGCGCAGTCGGCTCTCCCGGCCCGGCAGCCGGAGGGCGACGATCTCCATCCACTCCGGTGCCGCGGCGGCCAGCCCCCGCACCGCGAGCGCTCCGGCGCCGGCGTGCGGGAAGACGTAGATCCGGGCAGCCGGGCCGCTGCGCGGTGCCCAGGTCCTGATGAGCGTGTTCCTCGGCGAGCGGGCGCGGGTCACGCGGGCGCCGGTGCCGGTGGGCCCCATGGTCATGGTCACGCCCCGAACCAGAAGTCGCGGCGCCGTCCGGAGCCGTTGACGGACAGCACCCGCTTGCGGTGGCACTGCTGCCACCTGGACTCCATGGATCCCGGACCGGCGTCGTTCCAGCCGGTCCAGTGGTCCGCGCCGGGCAGGTTCACCAGGGGGTCGTTGACGAAGACCATCGCGGCCTGGAGCTCCTCGGCCACGGCTCGTGCCCGCACCGGATCGGCGGTGAACACGGAGGCCGACAGCGACTGGCGGGAGGAGTTGGCGTGGCGTACGGCGGCGTCCGTGTCCGGTACGGCGAGGACCGGGACGACATTGCCGAAGGTCTCCTGGGTGACGAGTTCGGCGGTGCCGTCGTGGAGTTCGACGAGGGCGGGGGTGAGCCAGTTGCCGCCCGGGTGCGCGGTGGCCGGCTCCTGGCCGCCGGTCACCAGCCGGCTTCCGGCGGCGAGGGCGTCGGCCGTGCGCCGGCGGGTCAGTTCGAGGAACGGGCGGCGGATGTACGGCCCGTAGTCGACGCCTGCGGTGAGGCCCTCCAGGACGGCGGCGAGGCGGTCGGTGAGTTCGGCGGCCACGGTCGCGTCGGCGTAGACCCGCTTGACGGCCGCGCAGTCCTGCCCGGAGTGGTAGGCGGCGCCCCACGCGATGGCGGCGGCGGTGAGGCCGAGGTCGGCGTCGGGCAGCACGAGGGCCGCGCTGTTGCCGCCCAACTCGTGGTGCACGGGCGTCAGTCCGGCCCGCGCGACGACGTCCCGTCCGGTGTTCCGGGAGCCGACGAAGAACAGCTTGTCGACGTTCGAGCGGACCAGGGACCGCCCGGTGTCGCCGTCGCCGGGGACCAACTGGACCAGGTCCTCGGGGAGTCCGGCCGCCGCCACGAGCTCGACGATCAGCCGTCCGCACAAGGTGGCGTACTCGGACGGCTTGAGCACGGCCGCGTTGCCCGCGAGGAGGCAGGGAATGAGGCAGGTCATCGGCGTGTAGAAGGGGAAGTTCCACGGCATGATCAGCCCGATCACGCCCACCGGCCGCCCCTCGTACGTCACTTCGGTGTCGGGGAAGACCTCGGGTGACACGGGGATGGGCTCGGGGCGCGAGGCCTCCTGGCAGGCGAGGTAGTGGTCCACGGCGTCGATCACATCGGCGACCTCGGCCTCGGCGTCCGCCGGTACCTTCCCGGTCTCCAGGGTGATCAGCGCGGCGATCTCCGCGGCGCGCTCGGACAGCACGGCGCCGAGCGCCTTGATCAGGTGCGCCCTGGCCGCCTTGTCGCGGGCCCACGGGACCTGCGCGCGCGACGCCCGTACGACGGCCCGCTCGACGTCGGCGGGGCTCGTACCGGCGAACTCCTCCAGCACTTCTCCGGTGCCGGGGTTCAGTGAACTGATCTGCATGGGGCCACTTTTCTGTCGGGAGGCCGTCGGGGTCGCGCCCGCTCGTCAGCGGGCCGGGAGCGCGGCCGGGTCCAGGTAGCGTCGGAGGAGCCGGGCCACGCCGTCCTCGGCGCAGGGCGGGATGAGGAGGTCGGCCACCGAGGTGACCTCGTCGGGTGCGTCGGTGGTGGCCGCGCCCACGGCGGCCCAGGTGATCATGCCGATGTCGTTCCAGCTGTCGCCGACGCAGAGGGTGTCGCCGGGGTCGATGCCGAGGCGCCGGCGGAGCAGTTCGAGGGTGCCGGCCTTGGTGACGCCGGCCGCCTGGAGGTCGGCCCAGGTGCGGCCGCGGAGCTGGTAGACGAGACGGTCGTAGGCGTCCGTGCGGCCGAGCTCCGCCTCGAAGAGTTCAGGGCTGCCCGTCAGGGAGCTGAGGATCCACCGGGTGCAGTCGAGGTCCGCCAGCTCGGCCCAGTCGACGACCTTCTGGGGTCCGTCGAGCTCTCCCTCGGGCAGCAACGCGGTGGTGAGGTAGGTGCCGGAGGCGTGCTCGGCGACCAGGACGAGGTCCGGCAGCCGGTCGCGCAGCGCGGTCACCGGTGCCTCGATGCCGACGGTGCGCAGCAGGACGGGTTCCGGCTCGCCGGCCGCGCGCACCTCGGCGCCGTTGCCGCACACCACCCACTGCCAGCTCAGCTCGGGGTGGTCGTCGAGGACCTTGGCGGTGCGGGCCCAGGAGCGCCCGGTGGCGAGGACGATCACCCAGCCCCGCCCGGCCGCCTCGCGCAGGGTGTCGAGGACGGCGTCGGTGACGTGCCCGTCCCGGTCGACGATGGTGCCGTCGAGGTCGGTCGCGATGAACCGCGGGGTCCAGGAACCCGCGCCGGTCTCGGTGGGTGCCGTCATCGGGCGCTCTCCAGTTCCCGGGCCGCCAGGGCGGCGGCGTACCAGTCGGGGTGCAGGGAGTCGAGGAACTCCGCCAGGAGGCGGACCGTGCCGAGTTCGAAGAGTTCCTCGACGTCCACCTCCCGGTCCGTCCAGGACTCGAAGTGGGCGAGCAGCTGGACCACGGTCACGGAGTCCCCGCCGAGCAGGAAGTGGTCGTCGTGCGGGCCCAGTTTCTCCACGGGGCAGCCGATGAGCCGGGCCAGCAGCGCGGCCAGCAGCCGCTCCGGCTCCGACAGGGGCTCCTCGTGCACGACGGGAGCGGGCAGCGCGGCCTCGTCGACGGCTCCCTGTGCGGTGCGCGGGATGCGGTCCAGGCCGGCGAAGGCCGCCGGAACCATGTACGGCGGAAGCCGCTCGCGCAGGAACCCCGCCAGTTCCGGCTCCCACGGGGCGCCTCCGGCGTCCTGGGCCAGGACGACGTACGCCGTGAGCACGGGTGCTCCTTCGGCGGACGGGCGCAGGAGTACGACGGCCTCGGCGCAGGCCGGCCAGGCGCGCAGGGCCTGTTCGACCTCGGCCGGGTCGAGGTCGAATCCTCGGACGTTCAGGGTGCGTTCGGGCATCACGTCTCCACGGGGGTGTTTGCGGTCCGGTCCGCGGGGGTGGTCGCGGTCCGGGCGATGAAGTCGACCCACTCCTCCGGCGGCGCGTAGGGCCGCATGAAGCCGGCGGCGCGTACGTCGCGGTACATCCGGGCCAGTTCGTGGCCGGCGGTGAAGGAGCGGCCGCCGCAGATCTGCATGGCGCGGTCCACGACGGCTATGGCCTCCCGCTCGGTGACGAGGGAGGCCAGGACGCAGGCCTCCAGGAGCCGGCTGCCCTCGTCGGCGGCGAGGGAGCGGGGTGCGCGGTCGGCGAGGCCGGTGTGCAGTTCGCCCAGGGCCGTGTGCAGGGTGCCGCGCAGCGCGGCGAGGGACAGGCGCAGTTCGGCGACCAGGTTCTGGAGTCCGGCGGAGGGGTTCTTGACGCTCGCGTAGCGGCGCAGGGCCGCCGCGGCGGCGCCCTCGGCGATGCCCAGGTAGATGCCGGCCAGGGGGGCGGAGGACGCGGCGCGTCCCTCGAAGGCCGCGGTGTCGCGGGCGCCCCAGGGTCCGCGCACCCGGATCGCGTCGGCGGCGAGGGGGACCTGGTCGAGGACGACCCGGCCGCTTCCCGAGCCGCGCAGTCCCAGGCCGTCCCAGTCGTCGAGGACGGAGACGCCGGGCGAGTCCACCGGGATCATGGCGCTGCCGAGCAGCGGTCCGTCCTCGGTGAGCACCTTCATCCGGGTGTAAAGGTGGGTGGCGACCGGGGAGAGGGAGACCATCGCCTTGCGGCCGGTGACGCGCCAGCCGGTGGCGTCGGCGGTGGCCTCGGTCTCCACCTGCCAGGCGGGCAGGCCCGGTTCGGCGACGGTGGAGGCGACGACCATGCCGTCCCGGCCCATGGCCGCGAGCCAGCGGGCCTCCGGGAGGCCGGGCAGTTCGTCCGCCGGCGCGCAGTGGACGGTGCGCGCGTAGTACCAGGACAGCGCGAGGTGCATGGAGACGGCGGTGGCGAGGGAGGCGTCGTGGGCGGCGATCCGGCTGACCAGGAGGGTGAGGTCGTGCAGGGAGTACAGGCCGTGGCCGCCGTCCGCCACCGGGGCGCAGGCGCCGAGCACGCCCAGTTCCTTGAGGCGTTCGACGCTCGCGGCGGCGAACGTGCCGTGCGCGTCGTGTTCCTGCGCCCGTCGGGCGAGGAACTCCCCCTCGCGGTCGACCGCCGCGCACAGGGCCGTCCCGGCGTCGGTGGCGGGCCGCAGTCGTTCGATGATCGAGTTCACCGGTCGTCTCTTCCCAGGAGTGTCGGGTTCACTGAGCTCTGCTTCGTGATGTCCGCGCCGGTGAGCCCGGCCCACCTGCTTTTCTGCCGGGGGTCCGGGGGTTGTCCCCCGGGAAAACGCAGCACCAGTCGCCCCTGCCCAGGAGCGAGGAGCGCTCCAGCACCGGGCGGGTGTCGTGGCTGTGCAGGTCCAGGCCGAAGGAGTCGGCGAGCCGGGCGAGCACGGGCCCGGTCACGGCGTGCGGTCCGGCGTCGCCGCTGATGTGACGCAGTGTCAGGGATCCGTCGGTCACGGCCCATTCCGCCCAGTGGGTGGTGCCCGACACGAGGACCCGGGTGGCCCCGCCGGATCTGCCGGTGCGACGGCCGGCGGGCAGCGGCAGCCGCACGGACAGCGACGGCCGGGCGGCGGTGGCCCGGCGGATCTGGTGTTCCACCTCGGCCGGGCGGAGCGTGTCGAACTCCGGGACGCCCGCCTGGATCGCGCGGTTGAACAGGTAGACGGGGAAGTCCGGCCAGGCCGCCCGCAGTCCGAGGCCGGACGCCTGGCGCGGGTTGAGTTCGGTGGGGAAGCAGCCGTCCGGGGTGCTGATGCCGTCGACGCTGAACATGCCGCGGTAGCCGTTGCGGGCGGCGAGTTCGGCCCCGGCGCGGGCCGCCTGGTCGCGGATGGCGTCGGCGACGTCCGGCCCGGGGCGCCAGGTGGTGGCGGATCCGCAGAAGACGAACCGCCGGTCCCGGGCGGATCTCAGGGTGACGATCTCGATCGGGTCGAAGACGGCGACACCGCCGGCGGTGACCAGTCCGAGCACGCTGTAGGGCACCCCGGACAGATAGGGGGTGATCCGCACCTTGTGGGTACGGCCGTGCCAGGCGCGGACGGCGGGGCCGATCTGGTCGGCGTTGTGCAGCCAGGCCAGGCCGAGGGAATCCCCGCGGTGCCCGGTGCTGGAGTCCATGGCCAGCACGACCCCGGCGCCCGCGTCCAGGTCCTGGGCGTGTTCCCGGATCCGTTCCTCGTCCAGTGTCGTCACCCGGTGCGGGGCGGTGGGGACACCGGCCTGCTGCCACAACTTGTCGACCAGGGTCTTGTCCTCCCACACCGCCCAGGAGGGCAGCCGGCGCCCGTGCACGGGGCGCTCGCACACGGTGGCGGCCTCGGTCTGGTTGGTGGCCAGGACGAGCGCGGCGCCCTCGGGGTCGAGCACGTCGAACCACTGGCGCAGCGCCGGTGAGGGCGCGGTCAGGGCGCGGGCGAAGGCGGTGCGGTCGAAGCCGGCCGCGCCGAGGGCGTGGAAGACGGGGACCGCGCCGGGCCGGGCGGTGCCGCCGCCGGCGACGACGCCCAGCACCCGGGCGCCGACCGACTCGGCCTCCCGCACCAGCGCGTCCGTGGTCGTGCCGAGGCGTTCCACGAGCAGGACCAGGGGTCTGCCGGACCAGAGCCGGTCGAGGCCGGCGGCCCACGCGGCGGCGGGCGCGGGCAGCTGACTGCGGGTCATATGCACGCGTCGACGCCTTTCAGGAGCGCCGACACGTCGTCCTGCGTGGTGTACGCGGCGATTCCGGCCCGTACGGCCTCGGGGCGCTCCGGTGCGACGGCGCGCAGCGCGGTGGAGGCGTAGAACGACCCGTGCCACACACTGACGTTCCGCTCGGCCAGGGCGCGCGCGGTGTGCTCCGCGGTCCGGCCGGCGAGCTGGAAGGAGACGACGGGGGCGCGGCGGGCCCCGGGCGCGGGGTCGGCGAGGAGACGTACGCCGGGGCGGGAGCGCAGTTCGTCCACGAGGACGCGGTGGAGGCGCTGTTCCTCGGCGTGGACGGTGTCGGCCGGCCAGGTGCGCAGGACCCGGGCGGCCACCGCGAGGCCGACGAGGCCCTCGTGGTTCTGGGTGCCCAGGGAGAGCTGTGCTCCGCCGCTCGTGCCCGCGCTGGGCACCTGCTCGGCCAGGCGCAGCCGGTCCGGGGTGAGGTCGTCGCCGATCCACAGGACGCTCAGATGGGGGCCGTACCACTTGTAGGCGGAGGTGACGACGGCGTCGCAGCCGAGGTCGGTCACGTCGAGCCGCCGGTGCGGGGTGGCCTGGACCGCGTCGACGTAGACGCGGGCGCCGACCGCGTGGGCGGCCTCGGTGATCGCCCTCAGGTCGGGCACCGTGCCGAGCGCGTTGGACGCGGCGGTCACGGCGACCCAACGGGTGCGCGGGTTCAGGTACTTGGCGATCTCCTCGGTGTCGAGCTCGCCGTCCGCGCGGAGTTCGGCGACGTGGACGCGAGCGCCGGCGGACGCGGCGAGGGTCTGCCACGGCTGCCGGTTGGCCTCGTGGTCAAGGGCGGTGCACACGATCTCGTCGCCGGGGCGCAGCGCGGTGCTCAGCGCGCGGACGAAGAGCGAGGTCAGGGTGGTCATGTTGGCGCCGAACACGGTGCTGCCGGACGCGGCGCCCAGCAGGTCGAGGACCTCCTGGCGCGCCCACTCGGCGAGGCTGTCGGTGTACCGGCTCTGCCGGAACGCGCCGCCGTCGTTGGCGACTTGGGGGCCGCGCAGATAGGCGCTCATGGCGTCGGCGACGGCCCCGTGCACGAGGGTGCCGCCGGGTGCGTCGAAGCGGTGCTCGTGCGGGCTGCGGCCGGGGAACTGCTCGGGCACCGGGCGGCGGACGAACTCCGCGAGGTCGTAGGGGAGAAGGCCGGTCAGAAGGTCCACGGCACGTCCCTCGTCCGGGCGGCCACGACGGGGGTCTGCTCGTGGGCCGGCTCCCAGCGTTCGGCGGGGTGGCGTTCCACGCCGGTGCCCACCAGGACGCGCTTGAGCCAGCGGTCGTTGCCGTTGTAGCGGGGCACGAACGGGGAACGGCCGTGCACGACGGTGTTGTTGTCGAGGATCAGCAGGTCGCCGGGTTCGAGGACGACGTCCTCGCGGACGGCGGCGAGTCCGGCCTCCAGTGCCGCGTAAGCCTCGCGGAAGGCGGGGTCGTCGGGGAGCCTGCTGTAGGCGGGGTCGAAGCGCAGGGCCGCCGTGTCGCCGCGGCGCCACACCGTGGCCACCGTGTGCCGGGTCGTGGGCGGCGGTCCGGTGCCGGCCGGGTCGTCTCCGTAGGAGCTGTCGACGCTGATGGCCACCCTGCGCCGCCCCAGCTGCCGCCAGTGCTCCTCCGCGAGGCTCACGTGCCGCACGGACGCGAGGCGGGTCGGGACCCGGTCGGGGTTGCGCACACAGGCCAGAATCACCAGGTCGGCCCGGTCCGGGTGGAAGGCGTCCTCGGTGTGCAGGACGAGTTCGCTGGTGCTGCCCGCCCCGATCTGCAGCCGTTCGGCGCCCGCGGTGGGCACGATGTTGTGGACGGCGGCACCGTCCTGCTGGTTCTTCCAGGTGAGCACGGCTCCCAGTGACTCGCCGAGGAGCTGGAGCACCCGGTCGAGGCGTGCCGTCGCGGTCCCGGCGTGCTGCCAGTCCGGCGGTGTCGGGGTGTCCTCGCCGGGCAGCTGGGGGGCCAGCAGTCCCGGCAGCACCACATGGCCGTCGTCGCCGGCCGTTTCAAGCAGGCTCGCCAGGGCGCAGCCGAAGGTGCGCCAGCGCGACAGGTCGGCGGTCGGCTGGGGAAGGGTCCAGGTCAGGGAATCCGTAACGGTCACCGAAGGTCTCTCTTCACTCGTCCGTCGTCGTCCGGCGCACACCGCCCGGTCGCCTCCTCCGGCACGCCCCGCCCGGTCGTCTCGTCCGGCACGCCATGACCGGTCATGGCGTCCGGCGCACACCGTCCGGTCGTGACAGGTGGCGTGGTCCGTCCGGTCGTGACAGGTGGTGCGCCCCGTCCGGTCGTGACAGGTGGCGTGGTCCGTCCGGTCGTGACAGGTGGTGCGCCCCGTCCGGTCGTGGCGGCCGGCGCGGCCTGTCCGGTCGTGGCAGGTGGCGTGGTCCACCGGGGGTCGTCGCGCAGCAGACCGAGCAACGGCTCCAGATCCGCCGCGTGTACGGCGGTGACGGCCCCCGGCGCCCGCCAGCGTTCGGGCAGTTCGCCGCCGGCGTGCGCCAACTCGTCGTTGCTGTGCAGGTAGTCGGCGATCAGCGCGGCGGGTGCGAGGCCGCTCCAGTGCTGGATCACCGCGGCGACCCGGCCGGTGCGGTCCTTGCCGAGGCTGCACGCGACGACCACCGGGCCGGTCCCGTTCCCGGCCCAGGCGAGGGCGGCGGCGGTGCGGGTGCGCTCCAGCATCTCGGCCGTCCCGTAGGGCCCGCCGGTGTCGTCGACCGGGTGCCGGACCCACTGCCAGCCGAGCGCCAGCAGCCCGGTGGGCGCTCCGTCCCGCCGGACCTCCTGGTCGGTGCGCAGGTCCAGATAGGTCCCGGCGGGGCCGGTGCGCAGGGCGGCCGGCAGATCCTGTGGTGCGGGGGCCAGCAGGGCGGCGGACCGGAACAGCGGACGGGCCGCCGGTGCCGCGTCGGGCAGCAGGGGGCGGAAGTTGACCGGGGTGCGGGTCGCGGTACGGCCGCTCACGGCGCCGCCAGCACGTTCCGCAGGCCCACGCGTTCGACCGCGGCCCTGCTGGTCGTCGTGTAGCCGTCGCGTCCGAACACCAGCCGCAGATGCTCGGTCGGGTCGTCGCCGGCGGCGAGGATCGGCGCGGGGTCGACGAACGTCTGCCGGTTGAACCCGCTCAGCTCGCGCTCGCCCATGGTCTCCGTCATCTGCTCGTACGGCGTGTAGAGCGTCGGGCGCGGCCGGGCGCCCGCCTCGGCGATGAGGGAGATCGTGGCGGCGGCGTCCTCGGCGGAGGTGCCGGGAAGTCCCACGATGACGAAGCAGTTCAGCTCGATCCCGGCGGCCTCGCACCATCCGAGGACCTGCTCGAACCTGGCCCGCGCGTCCTGTTTGACCCGGGGCAGGACACCGTTCGGGGTCGGGGCGAAGGTCTCCACGCCGACGCTCACCCGGACGCAGCCGGACGCGCCCATGGCCCGCAGCAGGTCCTCGTCGAGGTGGCGCAGGGTGGTCGCGCACTTCCAGGGATAGCGGCGGGGACCGGCGGCGAGCCGGTCGGCGAGCTCGTACACCCATTTCTTCTGGAGGGTGAAGGTGGGGGCGTAGAACGACACGTATTCGAAGGGCAGGGTGCGGAAGGACTCCTCGATGTAGGCGACGGTCCGCTCGACGGTGATCCGCCGCTCCGCCAGGCCCTGCATGGCGGGTACGTCGCAGAAGGAGCAGTTGACGGGGCAGCCGCGGGCGACCGGGACGACCAGTTCGCGGCTGCCGGGCAGTCCGCAGAACTTGTTGCTGTCGTCGGCGTAGAGGTTGTCGTACGCGGCGTAGGGGATCTCGGTGACGTCGGGGAGCACCCACTCCTCGGGGGCGAGCCGGGCGCCGGGTCCGGCGGGCAGCCAGCCCTCGGGGGTGCGGACCTCCACGCCGGGCAGGGCGTGGCGTGGGCCGTCGCGCAGGGTCAGGGCCTGGGCGGCGGCGGCCTCGTAGTCACCGGCGACGCCGATCGCGTCGAGGGGCAGGGTGCGGAACCAGCCGGGGTTCTGGTAGCTGAGCCGGCCCACCGTCATGAGCAGGGTCGAGGGGCTCAGCGCCCGCACGTAGTCGGCGGCGCGGCGGACGCCCTCGACCACGTCGAAGTCGTTGACCAGGACCACGGCGTCGAAGCGGTGGTCGACGAGGCGCTGCCCGAAGTCCTTCCAGGTGCTGTTGAGCGCGCCGGCGTCGAGGGCCTGGACGTCGTGGCCCTGCGCGCGCAGATAGGCGGCGACGCTGAACACGGGCAGATGGTGGCCGGCGTTGAAGTAGCTCGGGACGTGCGGCGGCCAGGCGACCAGTACCTTCATCGGGGTGTCTCCTTCGCTGGGGCGGTCGGCGGCGTGAACAGCTGCTGGAGGGCCGCGGGCGGCACGACCGCGGGGGCGGCGGCCCCGGGCAGACCGCGGGTGTCGCGCCGTACCCGGCGTGCGAGCCGTCGTGTGGCGCGGCGCCCGGTCCCGGACACCACCACGACCGTCGGCGCCGCTCCCCCGCCGGCCGGGGCCGCCAGCGCCTTCAGGCAGCGGTCGAGCCGGTACGTCAGTACGGTGCGCACCAGGCGGCGCAGATCCGCGTGGCCGCTCACCGGGGCGCCGGACGCGGCCTGTTCCCGCAGCCGGTGGGGCAGCAGCTCCCAGTTGCCGGAGCGGATCCGGGCGCCGCGCCGCAGCACCCGGTACAGACAGCGCAGCCGGCCGCAGTGCACCAGGACGGCGACGTCGGCGCGGCGGGCGCGCAGGCCGAGGTCGCGTTCGTAGTGGCCGTCGATGATCCAGCGGTCGGCGGCGGCCGCCTCGGTCTGGATCCGCTGCCAGGCCGCGCGTTCGGGCCGCCGCCAGTCGCGCGACCAGTGCAGGTCGTCGAGGTGCACGAGCGGCAGGCCGGTCACCGCGGCGAGGTGTCCGGCGAGGGTGGTCTTGCCCGCTCCCGGGCTGCCGACGAGCATGATCCGCCGGGCCCGGTGCGCTGCGACCGTGCGGTCGTCGGCTCTCACCGCGCTCACCGCCATCCGTGGACCAGCAGCGTGGACCGGCCGGCCGCGGCGTCGGCGCTGACCGGGGTCACCTGGTGCCAGGCGTCGTCGGTGCGGGCCATGAGCACCGTCCGGCCGGTCAGGGGCGGGATGCTGACGGCGACGTCGAGCGGGTCGGCGGAGCGGAGGAGTTCGAGGCAGCCGCCCCACTCGGGCCGCCAGTCGTCGGCGAAGTAGAAGATGTGGCTGAACAGCTTGTCGGCGGAGTCGACATGGGCGTCCAGCCAGTCCCCGGGCGCGTGGTGGACGAAGCGCAGCTCGATGCCGCCGGCCGGCGGCTGCCCCAGGAGCGCGGCGACCTGCCGCCGGTACGCCGGGGCGGACAGGTCGGTGAGCAGTGCGGCCCACAGGGCGTTGGGGGCGGTGTGCGGGTCGGCCGGCCGGGACCAGTTGCGGTAGGTCTTGCCGGTGCTGCGGGCGCTGGTGTCGCGGCGGGTGAAGGAGCGGTTCGGGAAGGTCGCGGCGAGTTCCGTCGTCGCGGCCTCGGGGAAGGCCCAGCCGGGTTCGGTGACCGCCCAGGGGAACGGCTCGTCCCGCCGGTCGGCCTCCGCCCAGCGTGAGGTGAGGACGGAGATCATGCCGCCGTCCTCCCCGTCGCGCGGTCCAGGGCTGCGAGGAACTCCCGGCACTCGGGCTCGGAGGTGACGGTGAAGCGCAGACAGCCGTCGAGGTGGCCGCCCGGGGTGTGCAGGCTCCGCACCCGGTAACCGGCCGCGTCCAGGCGGCCGATGACGTCCTCGACGTCCGGTCCGACCCGCACGGTGAGGAAGTTGGCCCGGGACGGCAGCGGTTCGAGGCCCCTGGCGGTGAGATGCCGGGCCGCCTCGGCGCGCATCCGCACGACCTCGCTCCATACGGCGGTCAGGGCGTCCTCGCGGCGCAGCACCGCCTTGGCCAGCGCGAGGGAGGGTCCGGCGACCGCCTGTTCGAGGGAGGCGGAGCCCAGGGTGTCCAGGCGTGCGGCGGAGGTCGCGAGCAGGGCGACCCGTGCCCCGGCCAGCCCGTGGGACTTCGAGAGGGTCTGGACGACGGCCACGTGGTCGCCGCGCCGGGCCAGGGCGGCGCGCAGCGGTCCGGAGAACGCCTGGTAGCAGGCGTCGAGCACCAGGAGATGGCCGCCGTCGTACGCCGCCCGCTCCAGGGCGTGGACCTCGTCGTCGGTCATCCCCCAGCCCACGGGGCCGTTGGGCACGCTCACCGCGATGAGGCTCGGCGGGGCGAACCGGGCGGCGTTGACGAGGAGTTCCACCTGCCGGCCGACGTCGCCGCGGAGCGGGCCGATCCGGTGCACGGGGATCCCGTGGTGCCGGGCGGCCTCCTCCCAGGCGGGGTAGTTGGGGCTCTGGAGCAGCAGGCGCGGCCCGTCGGGGAACAGGTGCCGGGCTCTCGCGCACAGCAGGCGCAGCGCGGAGTCCGAGCCGGGGGTCAGCTGGAACTCGCCGCTGTCCAGGCCGAAGTGACGGCCTATCACCTCGATGTCGGCGGCATTGCGCGGATAGCACCACGCCTGCTCGGGCGCCGTCTCGGCCCAGGCGTCCCGCAGTACGGCGAGGACGGCGGGGTGCCTGAGTTCGTTGCTGCTGAGATTGACGCGCGTGTCGGGTGCCTTGCGCTGCCGGAGTCCGGCGGCCGGGGAGGCGGCCCGCGGCTGCCCGCGGTCGTGGGTCGTGGTCACGGTGCTCATGCGTAGCTGCATCCCTCTGCCCACCAGGCGTCGACCTGCTCCAGTTGCGCTTCCACGGCGCCCTCGTCGGCCAGGGCGAAGACCAGTTCGGCGACGGCATGGGTCACGGCGCTCGGACCGTCGTACCGCTGCCCGATCCGCCCCTTGCGCGAGTACCGCCGGGCGCCCGGCAGTTCGCAGGTGCCGGGGACGCGGGCGAGCCGGCCGGCGCGGGGCGGGAACCAGGCCCAGCCGTGCAACTCCCGCGGTGGCCCGGGGACGAGGTCGGCGGGTACGCCGAGGCGGTCGCCGACGGAGGCCTCGTTCATGCCGAGGCCGTACGACCGCTCGTAGGCCTCGGTGATGCCGGCTCCGCCGGCCCGGCAGGCGATCTCGCACAGCACGGGCCGGCCGGCGGCGTCCATGATGAACTCCGCGTGGAACGGCAGCAGTTCGGGGGCGGCGGGCAGTGCCGCCACGACTTTGGCCGCGGTGTCGCGCAGGAGCGGGGTGCGCGGGTCGGACGGCGCCAGCATGCCGCTGAGGTTGGGGCGGGACTCGTACATCGTCTCCCACTGCGTGTAGAGGTAGCGGGAGGGCCAGCTCTGCAGGACGCGGCCGTCCCTCATGAGGCCGTCGACGTGGTACATCTCGCCCTCGACGAACTGCTCCACCAAGTACTCGGCGGCGGGGGGCAGTTCGGCGAGGGCGCTCTCCCACCGCGCGGCCGAGCCGACCCGGACGATGCCGATGGCGGCGGCGCCCCGCAGCGGTTTGAGCAGCACCGGGAAGGGGTCGGCGGCGAGGAACCGGGCGAGGCCGTCGGCGTCCGTGAGCAGCGCCATGTCGGCGACGGCGACGCCGCCGCGTGCGGCGTGCCGCTTCATCACGAACTTGTTGCGGTAGGCCTCGGCGCTCGCGACCCGCTGCCCGGGCAGCCCGAGCCGCTCACGAACGCGGGCGCAGCGCAGTACGTCGATCTCGGCGGTCGAGACGAGTGTGTCGATGTCGTGACGGCGGCACAGGCCGGTGATGAGTTCCTCCACCGCGTCGGACGCGTAGTCCTCGACGACCTCCACGAACCGGAACCGCTTGCGGGCCCGGGCCAGTTCCTCGGCGCAGGTCACGGCGGACGCGGCGGTGAGCAGCCCGGTCCCGCCCGGCCCCCGGTCCGCCCAGTCGCCCAGTTCGTCGAGCAACGGGCGCCTGTTGACCAGTAGTTGTCGCACGACCCCTCCCGCGGGTCCGAACCGTCCCCGGCTACGGCTTCCAGAACTCCAGCTGGACGGTGAGCCGGACCGGGGTGCCCGCCTTGACCTCGCCGACGCTGTGCCAGGACCGCTCGGAGGGCGGGAAGGCGAGGATGTTGCCGCCCTTCGGCGGCAGTGAGCGGGCCGGGGCCTCGTCCGGGTCGGCGGAGGTGCGCACCTCGTAGGCGCCGCCGCCGTCGGCGGGCCACGCCGAGTTGAGGTAGACGATGGCCGTCAGGAGCTTCTCGGGCTTGTCCTTGTGCACCGAGATGAAGTCGCCCTCGACATGCCGGTAGATGGCGAGGTCCAGCTTCCCCTCGCGCAGCGGCAGCTTCGTGGAGGCCGCGAGCCAGTCGAGGAACGCGTCGCCGGTCAGCTCCTCGAAGAGCGTCCTCCAGGCGCCGGTGAGGGCGCGGGCGGCCGGGCGGACCTCGTTCTCGTACATCAGGTAGAGGATGTTCATGCGGTAGTTCTTCTCGCGCCCCGGCTCCATCGCGACCGCCGGCTCGGCCCCCTCCTCGGGTGCCGTGCTCTCCAGCAGCGCCACGTCCTCAGGGGCCAGCACTCCGGAGACGACGTGGTAGGTGAAGGGCTCGGTGAACTCGGTCATGTCCCGGGTGACGTCAAGCATGGTCGCTCCTCTGGCGGGGGGTGGTCATGGGCGTGAGCAGCTGGCGCAGCACGCTGGTGGCGTAGCAGCCGGAGGGCAGGGCGAAGCGCACCGCGGCGCTGACGCGGCCCGGGTGGAACTCGTCGTCCTGGACGGACTCCGTGATGATCTGCACCTGGATGACCGTGGGGCGGCGGGAGGAGGTCTCCGGCACCCGCGGGTCGGCGGAGAGCCGGCGGTAGGGCAGCGCGGGGCACAGATGGAGGATCTGGGCGGTGGCCTCGGGCCGGTGCTGGTACCGGAAGTCGATGCCCTCGACGGTGTGCACGTACGACGAACTGGTGCCGGCGTCGCTCACGATCACGGCGAGGGTCTCGTTCCACTCGTGCGAGGCCCAGGCCGACAGATAGAAGTTGACGACGCGGCCGTCCAGCTTCTCCTTGAAGAACGCCTCGGGTGAACCGGTCCACTCCCGGGCCGCCCGGGTCTCCGGCGCCTGGAGCCGCAGCAGGGTGGCGAACGCCCCGTCCCAGTCCCCCTTGAGGACCTGGCCGCCGAGCACATGGGTCAGCTTGGGGCCGCCGGGCACCCCGAACCGCTGGGTGTCGTAGTAGTTGAGGGCGTAGAAGGAGATCTTCCGCAGCGACCTGAGCCGCTCGCCCACGGCGGGGGCGAGATTGCGGACCACGATCCGGAAGCTGTTGCCCTCCAGCCGCCCGACGCCCAGCGGCTCGGTGCCGTGCCCGTACGGCAGCACGGTGAGCCGGCGCGGGTCGGCGGGGTCGGTGAGCTCTGTCGGGGCGTGCTCCCCCAGCGTGTCACCGAGGGCGGCGGGGACCGCGATCAGCTGCTCGGTGATGCCGTCCTCGTCCTTGAGCCCGGCGTAGGTGATCTCCTCCATCGGGCAGCCGAGCCGCTCGGCGAGGAGCGCCATCGCCTCGAACGAGGTGTATCCGGACTTGCGCAGCAGCAGATAGCGGTACGTCGCCTCGTCCCGGTCCGCCAGGGGAACCAGCAGGTTCTCCCGGACCAGGAAGTCCGCGGGCCGGTACTTGAGGACCGGGCTGTCCTGGCTCATCGCCGTACTCCTTCAGTCACCTGTTCCGTCACCCGGGCACCGAGCCCGCGGAGGCTGCCGGCGAAGTCCGCGTAGCCGCGCCGGAGATGGGCGGCTCCGAGCACGGTGGTCCGGCCCTCGACGCACAGCGCCGCGAGCGCCAGGACGGCTGCCGCCCTGAGGTCGCCGCCGCGCACCGTCCGGCCGGCCCGGAACGGCATGCAGCCGCCGGACACGGCGAGTTCGCCCTGCGACACCGTGGTGTGCATGCCGAGCCGCCACAGCTCCTCGGCGTACTGGAAACGCTGCTTCCACACGGTCTCGACCAGCACCGAGCGCCCGTCGGCCCGGCCCGCGAGCAGGGCGAGGAACGGCTGGCTGTCGCTGTACACGCCGTGCGAACTGACCGTCAGGTGGAAGGGCTTGAGGAGGGGGGCCCGGTGCACCGTGAGCCGGCCGGGGGCGAGGTCGAGCTCGACGCCCATCTCGGCCAGCAGCCGCAGCTCCGGGGTGAGGCCCTTGAGCGCGCGTTCCAGTTCCGTGCCCTGCACGGTGATCGATGTCTCCGCGGCGAGGGCGCCCGCGCAGATCCAGGTGACGACCTCGATCAGGTCGGCGGGCAGCGTGAAGTCCGCGGTCCGGGTGAGGTCCCGGCCGCCGTTGCCCACGACGGTCACGGTGCCGTCGCGACTGACAGCGATGTCGGCTCCGAACCGGCGCAGCACCTCGATGAGATCCAGCACGTCCGGCTTCGGGTACGGGTGCGCGAGCCGGGTGACGCCCTCGGCCACGGCCGCGGCGAGCAGGGCGATCTTGGTGGCTCCCGAGTACAGGGGGCCGGTGCGCAGCACCCGGTCCGCGCAGTAGTCGCGCAGATCGATGTCGCAGCCGCGCAGCCGGGGCGCGGTCACCTGGAGCCGGCCGTCGACGACCGTGCCCTCCTCGGCACCGAACCGCTTGAGGACGTCGATGTACTGCTGCACGGGGCGGGCCTGGGTGGCCCCGTCGCCGATCTGGCAGCCGCCGCCGACCGGGAGGCTCGCCCGGCCCGTCTTGGCGAGGAGTCCCGGCAGGAGGTACACACCGCCGTGGATGGTCTCCAGGAGGGCACCGGCGTCGGCGTCGAGGCCGAGGGCGGCGGCGTCGACGTACAGACCGGCCGGCCGCTGTTCCACGGACGCCCCGCAGGCCGTCAGGAACTCGCCCAGACAGCGCGTCTCGGCGATGTCGGGAACATTGCGGATGAGCAGGGGCGCCTGGGCCACCGCCGCGGCGGCGATCACGGTGACGAGGCTGTGCTTGAATCCACCGACGTCGACATTCCCCGAAAGGGAATTACCGCCGTCGACAATTAACCGGTCGCCGATGTCCGTTCCGGGTTCTTTACCGTTCGCTCTCATCGGGCCCTCTCTGCACTAGACCGCGGCCGTTTACGGCACCCTTGCTCAGGCAGATCACGCAATTTCGTAGGGCATTGAACTCCCCTTGCCTAGAGCGCCGGTTGATTTCATCTACAGGGAGAAAACGGCCGTTCAGGCATTGCCAAACCCCGGAAAGACCTCTAGCGTTATCGGCCATAACGCGATCGTCTACCCCCAGTGGGAGGTGCGAGTCACCACCCATGGGGGTAGCGATCGCCCGCTTGTTTCGCCTACTGCCGACGGGAATTACCTCGGCAAGAGGGGCTTTCATGGTTGCGCCGGGAAATGGGAAATCGAGACGCACCGTCATCCTCGGAGCGATGCTGGTCGACTCGCTGGGCAGCGGTCTGTGGATGCCGTTCAGCCTGCTGTTCTTCGTCCGCGCCCAAGGGCAGTCCCTCGGCACGATCGGCCTGGCCCTCACCGTCGGAGCCCTTCTCGGGCTAGGGGTGGGGCAGTTGAGCGGCGGCTTCGTCGACCGGTTCGGTCCGGGACCGGCGGTGGTGGTCGGCAACGTGGCGCGCGCGGCGAGCTTCGCGTGCTACCCCTTCGCCCATTCCTCCTGGCAGGTGATGCTCCTGGTGGGCGTCACCTCGGCCGCCGACCGGGTCTTCTGGACGGCGAACGCGCCGCTCATCGCGACCGTGGTGCACGCCCGCGAGCTGGACAAGTTCCTCGGCACCACGGGCATGGCCCGGGTCATCGGCCTCGGCATCGGCTCGGGCGCGGCCGGCGTCTTCGGCGGCAGTGTCACGGGGCTGCATTTGGTGGCGTACGTCAACGCCGCGACCTTCGCCGCGGCGGGCGCCCTTCTCGTACTGGCCCTGGGGCCCGGGGTGTTCCGCCTCGGCAGCGCGGACCGGGCCGACGCCGACGCGGTCACCGACGCCGGCGCCGAAACGTCCGCCGGTGCCACGGGGCCGGCCCAGGCCGACGCTGTCTCGGTGTGGCGAAACCTCCCCTACCTTCAACTCTGCCTGCTTCAGGTGGTGTTCGTGATCGGGGCATCGGCGTTCGTGGTGATCCTGCCGCTGGTCATCAGTGACGAACTCCAGGGCCCGACCTGGCTCGCCGGGATCTCCATCGTCGTGGGCAACGTCATCCTGGCCGCGTTGCAGCATCCGGTGCTGGCATGGGCGGCGAAGCGGTCCCGGGCCCGCATGCTAGCGATCAGCGTGCTGTTCTACGTACCGGCGCTCCTCCTTCTCGCCCCCGGCGGCGCGCTCGCGTCCGCGCTCGTCGTCCCGGTCGTCCTGGTGGCGGCGGCGCTCGCGGCCCTGGGCGAGCTGATCTCGACACCGCTCATGATCTCGGCCGCCAACGCGAGCGCCCCGAAGGGGTACGAAGGCCGCTACAGCGCCGTGTTCCAGACCGGGTGGGGACTCGCCAACGTCCTCGGACCGCTCCTGTACACAACCCTCCTGGGCGCCGGCAACGCTGTGCTCTGGGTGACGCTCGCGGCCCTCACGGCGGCCACGGTGCCGGTGCTGGTGCGGCTGCGGGACCGGCTGCCCGCCGGAGTCCTCACGACCGACGACGACCCGGAGCGCCGGGAGTCACTCCAGGAAGCGTGACGCATGGAACGGTGGCCGCTGAGCCTGACGCAGGAGAGCTACTCCCGGCGTCTGCGCGGACTCGACGAACGACCCGTCAACGTCACGCTCGCCCTCCGACTCGGCGACCCGTCAAGGGAGTCGGTCGAACGCCGGCTCTCCCGGATCTCTGAGCAGGCACCCCTGCTGCGCGCCTCGCTCAGCCCGGCCGACGCAGCGCCCCTGACGATCCATGACCGCCCGAGGATACGTCTCCTCGAAACCACCGGGGTGGACCCCGCCGACCTCGCGGAGCATCTGCAACACGACACCCGGCATGTCTTCGCCGAGGACGAACTCCTCTGGAAACCCCGTCTGATACGGCTCACCGACGGGTCCGCCGTCCTGTCGCTCGCCTTCCACCACATCGTCTTCGACGGTGTCTCCCGCGGCCTGTTCCTCCGCGCCCTCGGGACCGAGAGCCCGGCACCGGCCGCCCACGGCGGCACCCCGTACGTGGAGTTCGCGCGCTGGCAGCGCGCGAACTTCACCGAGGACGGTCCGGACGTACGTTTCTGGCGCGCCCATCTGGCAGGCCTGGCGCACAACCAGCATGTGAACCTCGGCTTCGCCAGGAATCTGGACCAGCCGCTGGACAGCGCGAGCCGGCATGAGTCGGTGCGGCTGACCGGCGTCGAGCTGTGGCAGATCCTGCGGTGGGGGCGCCGGCGCGGGGTCTCGCTCTTCACCCAGGTGCTCGCCGCCCTGGCCGCGGCGCTGGGCGAGGCGACGGGCGAGCCGGAGAACGTGGTCCGGGCCACCTTCCACGGTCGGCCGCCCGGACACGAGGGCACGATCGGCTGCTTCGGGCAGGACGTCACCCTGCGGCTGCCCACGAAGCCGGTCGGTCTGGCCGAGTCCCTCACCTCCACGACCCGCGCCTGGAACGAACTCGGCGACCACAGATTCACGCCGTACGGGCTCGTGCGGCGGGCCGTCGGCGGTTCGACCCTGCCGTTCCGTCCCGTGGTGGTCACGCTGAACTCGTTCAGCACCCCCTCTGCGGTACCGGCCTTCGGCCAGGAGGCCACCGTGGTGGAGGTGCCCGAGTCCCTTCCCGAGGAAGGGCTCCACATCCAGCTGAGCCAGGCGCCGAACACCCTGACCCTGGAGTGCTCGTACCACCCCGTCCGGTTCGCGGCCGCCGATGTCCGGGCGTTCCTGGACCGCGTGACAGCCATCCTCCGAGAACCCCACCGCTGAAGGGTGCCGTGCAGTGAACTCCGACATGCGGGGCGCGGCGGTCGCCGACCCCTTCGCCCTCTACCAGATATCCACGGCCCACACCCCGGGCGGTGCCGCCCTGCGACAGGCCGCCCTCGACGGGGAGCTGAGGATCCTCGTGTCCGCGATCGCCTTCACCGTCTCCTGCTCCATGCGCACCTGCTGGGACGAGGACTGCCGGCGGGAGCACCCCGGGATCCCCGGACACGGGGTGCAGGACTTCCACCGGCAGCACGGCTTCGACATCGTCCAGCCGACCCTGGCCGACTCGGTGTCGGCCGGGCGGCTCTACAGCAACCTCGCGGACCATCGCTTCGTGGGCCCCGAGGTCCTCGCCGCGTGCTCCGCGAAGCTCCTCGCCGACGCCAGGAACCTGCCGCTGCTCTCCACGAACCGCGCCCTGTACTGCTACACCCACCTGGCCGGGACGGCTGACAGCCCGGCGCTGGAGCTCGTCTAGCAACGCAAGAGACCCCTGTGGGTACAGGGGTCTCTGTCAGTGTCCGAGGGGGGACTTGAACCCCCACGCCCGATAAAGGGCACTAGCACCTCAAGCTAGCGCGTCTGCCATTCCGCCACCCGGACAAGGTGTCTGCCGCCTGGCCGGGGGTGTTCCCCGCGGCGACATGGACAACAATACCAAGCTTTCGGAGCGCCTTTCACCTGCATATTCGGTGGCCAGGACAGGGGCCGGGGCCTGGTGGGCGGACCGACCGGGGGGTGTCACCGTGGGCCGTCGGGCGACTACGGACCGCTCTGGCCACTTGCCCCAGGCGGCTGCTTCTCCCGCTCGTGGTACATCTTCCGCGTCTGTTCCGTGTGCGCCCGCATGACCTCCGTGGCGCGCCGGTCGTCGTGGGCCGCGATCGCGGCGATCAGCTCGCGGTGCTCGATCCAGGACTGGCGGCCGCGCTGCCGGGCGACCGGCGTGTAGTACCAGCGGACCCGGCGGTCGACCTGGGCGGCCAGTTCGGCGAGGACCGTGTTGCCGGCGAGTTCGATGACCTTGGCGTGGAGCCGGGCGTTCAGGGCGACGGCGGCGTCCACGTCGTCGGTGGCGACCGCGCGCTCGCCCTCCGTGCACAGCTCCTCCAGCACGGAGATGCCTGCGTCACTCGCGTGGGCCGCGGCGAGCCGGGCCGCCTCGGCCTCCAACAGGGTGCGCACGGTGAGGAGCTGGTCGGCCTCCTCCTCGGTGGGCTCGTGCACGAACGCGCCCTGGGCGGGCCGCAGATCGACCCACCCCTCGGTGTTCAGCCGCTGGAGCGCCTCGCGGACCGGTTGCCGGGAGACCCCGAGGTGTCCGGCGAGTTCGCTCTCCACGAGGTGCTGACCGGGCTGGAGGGAGCGCGTGACGATCAGTTCGAGCAGCGCCTCGAAGACACGGTCGCGGAGCGGGCCGGGGCGTTCGAGCTTGGGTACAGCACCCTGCGGCAGTCCTGTCGTCGACAACATCACGACCCCTCCTCGCCAGCGCCGTCGCTGTATACGAGAGCCAAGTATGAATTGGCTTTCGCCTACGGTCTACGGTGCACCGCCGTCATGCAGGATTCTGTATACCGTCCACGATCTCTCGTATACTGTCATCCTGTATACGTTCAGCATCCAATGGCTCCTGCTCGGAGGCGACATGGAAGATCTGAATCCCGAGGTGGTCCTGGCGATGGCCGCCCAGGCGCCCGACGGCATAGTGATCATCGACGGCGAGGGACTGATCCGTTACTGGAACCAGGGCGCCGAGCGCGTCTTCGGGTTCTCGGCGGCTGACGTGGACGGTCGCAGTCTGGACGTGATCATCCCCGAGCGGCATCGCAAGCGGCACTGGGACGGCTTCCAGGAGGCCATGGACCGGGGGTCGACCAAGTACGGGGAGGCGGACCTGCTCAACGTCCCCGCGCTGGCGGCGGACGGGCGCAAGCTGTCCATCGAGTTCAGCGTGGTGCTGCTGCCGGGGCCCGGCGGCAGCACCTACTGCGGTGCCGTCATCCGGGACGTGACCGCACGCCGTGAGCGCGAGCGGGAGCTGATGCGGCGGCGGGCCGAGGCGACGGTCTAGCCACCGGGCTACGACGCGGAAGCGGCCGTGACCTCGAAGGTCACGGCCGCTTCCGCGCAGTAGGGGCTCAGGTCAGACGATGACCCCGCTCTCCTTCAGCCGGCCGATCGTCTCCTCGTCGTACCCCAGCTCGACCAGCACCTCGGAGCTGTGCTCGCCCAGCAGCGGGGCGCCGACGACCTCGGGCTGGAAGGAGGAGAACTTCACCGGGCTGCCGACGGTCAGGTACGTGCCGCGGCCCTTCTGCTCGACCTCGACGACGGTGCCGCTCCTGCGGAGGTCCTCGTCGTAGGCGATCTCCTTCATGCTCATCACGGGGGCGCAGGGCACCTCCCACTCACGCAGGATGTCGACGGCCTCGTACTTGGTCTTGTCCGCGAGCCACTTCTCGATCTCCTCGAAGATCTCGAAGATGTGCGACTGCCGGGCGCGGGCGGTGGCGTACTCCGGGTCCTCGGCCCACTCGGCGTGGCCGATGGCCTCGGCGGTGCGCTTCCAGTTCTGTTCCTGGATGGTGAAGTAGATGTAGGCGTTGGGGTCGGTCTCCCAGCCCTTGCACTTCAGGACCCAGCCGGGCTGGCCGCCGCCGCCCGCGTTGCCGCCGCGCGGGACGACATCGGTGAACTCGCCGTTGGGGTACTGCGGGTACTCCTCCAGGTAGCCGACCTTCTCCAGGCGCTGCTGGTCGCGGAGCTTGACGCGGCAGAGGTTGAGGACGGCGTCCTGCATGGAGACGGAGACCTTCTGGCCCTTGCCGGTCCTGCCGCGGTCGATGATCGCGGTGAGGATGCCGATCGCCAGGTGCATACCGGTGTTGGAGTCGCCGAGCGCGGCGCCGGAGATGGTCGGCGGGCCGTCCCAGAAGCCGGTGGTGGAGGCGGCGCCGCCCGCGCACTGGGCGACGTTCTCGTAGACCTTGAGGTCGTTCCAGGAGGACTGGTCGTTGAAGCCCTTCACCGAGCCGAAGATCAGGCGCGGGTTGAGCTCCTGGATGCGCTCCCAGGAGAAGCCCATCCGGTCCAGGGCGCCCGGCGCGAAGTTCTCCACCAGGACGTCGGCGTCCTTGATGAGCTTCTCCAGGACCTCCTTGCCCTCGGCGGTCTTGGTGTTGATGGCGAGGGAGCGCTTGTTGCTGTTGAGCATCGTGAAGTAGAGCGCGTCCAGGTCCTCGATGTCCCGGAGTTGACGGCGCGTCACATCGCCGCCGTTGGGACGCTCCACCTTGAGGACGTCGGCGCCGAACCAGGCGAGCATCTGCGTGCAGGCGGGACCGGCCTGGACCCCGGTGAAGTCGATCACCTTGATACCGGCGAGCGGCTTTTCACTCATGTCTGCTTCCTTTTCGTGAAGTTACGTGGTCGGTCGGTCTAGGCGGTCACTTCTTGGCCGGCGTGATGTTGCCGACGGTGATGCCCTTGGGGTTGAGGTGCGAGATGTGGCCGCTCTCGGTGCCGGCCGAGGGGTCGATCACACAGTCGATGAGCGCCGGGCCGCCGGAGGCGAGGGCCTCGGTGAGGGCGGCGGTGACCTCGGCGGGGGTGGTGGCGCGGTAGCCCTTGCCGCCGAATGCCTCGATGAGGAGGTCGTGGCGGGCGGCGGACATCAGGGTGGTGGGCGAGGGGGCCTCGTCGTACGGATTGACGTCGTCGCCGCGGTAGACCCCGCCGTTGTTCATGATCACGGTGACCACGGGCAGTTGGTAACGGCAGATCGTCTCGATCTCGATCCCGCTGAACCCGAACGCGCTGTCGCCCTCGATGGCGACGACCGGCTGTCCGCTCTCGACGGCGGCGGCGATGGCGTATCCCATGCCGATGCCCATGACGCCCCAGGTGCCGCTGTCGAGACGGTGGCGGGGGACGTGCATGTCGATGACGTTGCGCGCGATGTCGAGGGCGTTGGCACCCTCGTTGACGATGTACGTCTCCGGGTGCGCGTGCACGACGTCGCGTACGGCTTTGAGGGCGCCCATGAACTGCATGGGGTGCGGGTCGGCTTCGAGGCGCTTGGCCATCTTGGCGACGTTCTGCGCGGAGCGGGCGCCGAGTTCCTCCCGCCAGGCCGAAGGGGCCGTGATCTGGCCGGGCTTGGTGCGTTCGGCGAGCGCGTCGAGGACGGACTCGATGTCGCCGACGAGCGGGGCGGAGATGGGCTGGTTGCTGTCCATCTCCTTGGGGTCGATGTCGATCTGGACGAACTTGGCGTCCGGGTTCCAGCCCGTCTGGCCGTGGCCAAGGAGCCAGTTGAGGCGGGCGCCGATCAGCATCACGACGTCGGCCTTCTTCAGCGCCAGGGAGCGGGCGGTGGCGGCCGACTGCGGGTGGTCGTCGGGCAGCAGGCCCTTCGCCATCGACATCGGCACGTACGGGATGCCCGTCGACTCGATGAACTCCCGTACCTTGTCGTCCGCTTGGGCGTATGCCGCGCCCTTGCCGAGCACGACCAGCGGGCGCTCGGCGGAGGCCAGCAGCTCGATCGCCCGGTCCACGGCTTCCGGCGCGGGCAGTTGGCGCGGCGCGGGGTCGACGAGACGGCTCAGGGTCCGGTCGCCCTCGGCCTTGGGGATGATCGCGCCGAGCACCGCGGCGGGGATGTCGAGGTAGACACCGCCGGGGCGCCCGGAGATCGCGGTGCGCAGCGCGCGGGCGATGCCCCGGCCGATGTCCTCCACACGGCTGACCCGGTAGGCGGCCTTCACGAAGGGCTGGGCGGCGGCGAGTTGGTCCATCTCCTCGTAGTCGCCCTGCTTGAGGTCGACGAGGTGGCGTTCGCTGGAGCCGGAGATCTGGACCATGGGGAAGCAGTTGGTGGTCGCGTTCGCCAGCGCGACCAGGCCGTTGAGGAAGCCGGGGGCGGAGACTGTGAGGGCCACGCCGGGCTTCTTGTTGAGGTAGCCGGCGATGGCCGCCGCGTGTCCGGCGTTGCTCTCGTGACGGAAGCCGATGTAGCGGATGCCCTGGGCCTGGGCGAGCCGGGCCAGGTCGGTGATCGGGATGCCGACCACGCCGTAGATGGTGTCGACGTCGTTCATCCTGAGCGCGTCGACGACCAGGTGGTACCCGTCGGTGAGCTCGGTCGGAACGTCGGCTGCTGCCGCGGTCTCCAGTGGCGAGGGGGCGGTCATGGTCCGAGGTCCTCCTTGGGCAGGTCCTGCCGGAGCGGCTACTCCTCTCACCATCCGCAGCGGGTCCGGCGGCGTCCAAGACCCATCGGCGACCAGCCGATAAACAGCGTCTATCGACCGCTGGCCGGCGCCTCGCCAACTGCCTTGATAGACGCCCGCTATCGGCCGTTCGGCAGTGCGTATTGGACGCGCACCGCGGGCCGCCGCAGGCTCGCAGAGGACTGTTTCGTCGGACCTGGCACGAGGGGGTGGGGTCATGGCCGTTCCGGCCGCGGCATCCGTGCGCGACGACGCGGGCGGGTACCGGCCTCCGGCGGTCACGGGCCTCGCCGACCTCCTGGACCGGCACGTGCGTGAACGCCCTTGCGCCCGGGCCCTGGTGGTCACCGGGGAGCGGGTGCCGCTGTCGTACCGGGAGCTCGCCGCCGTGGCCGACGCCGTGGCCGCACGGCTGGGCGGAACCGGGTTGCGGCGCGGTGACGCGATCGGCCTGGTCGGTGACAACACCGCCGAGTTCGTGGTGGCGTTGCTCGGCGCGGCGCGGGCCGGTCTGGTGGTGGCTCCGCTGGATCCCGCGCTGCCCGCATCCCAACTCGCGGCTCGGGTCGACGCGTTGGGCGCGCGGGCGGCCCTGCTGGGGCCACCGGCGGCGAAGCTCGCGTTGCCCGTACCGTCGTGGCCGCTGCGGGTGAACGCCGACCGGTCCGGCACGGCGACCCTGGAACTCGAACCCGGAGCCCCTGCCTCGCCCGAAGTACGGGGTGCGGCGGGAGAGTTGTCGGGGCGGGACGCTCTCGTCCTGTTCACCGCCGGGACCAGCGAGCGGGCGAAGATGGTCCCGCTCACCCACGCCAACGTGGCGGCGTCCGTGCGAGCCATCTGCGCCGGCTACGAGTTGGGGCCGGACGACGCGACGGTCGCGGTGATGCCGTTCTTCCACGGCCACGGACTGTTCGCGGCGCTGCTGGCGTCCCTGGCCGGTGGCGGCTGTGTCCTGCTGCCCGAGCGGGGGCGGTTCTCGGCGGGCACGTTCTGGGACGACCTGCGCGCGGCGACCGCCACCTGGTTCACCGCGGCCCCCGCCATCCACGAGATCCTCCTGGACCGGTCGGAACGCGACTACCCGGGCCCCCAGGCGCCGCCCCTGCGGTTCCTGCGCAGCAGCAGCGCCCCGCTCAACACGGCCACCCAGCGGGCGCTGGAGCGCACCTTCGGGGCGCCCCTGCTGTCCGCGTACGGGATGACCGAGTCCGCGCACCAGGCAACCAGCGAACCGCTGTCCGGGCGGGGGCCGTTGAAGCACGGCTCGGTGGGCCGGCCGACCGGGGTCGAGGTCCGCGTCCTCGACCGGGGCGGGCGGGCCTGCCCGGTGGGGGTGGAGGGCGAGGTGTGGGTGCACGGTCCCACCGTCGCCCGCGGCTATCTCGGCGACCGGGCGGGGACGTCGTACACCTTCGTCGACGGGTGGCTGCGCACCGGTGACCTGGGCGCGCTGGACGAGGACGGGGATCTGTCGCTGACCGGGCGGATCAACAACCTCATCAACCGAGGCGGCGAGAAGATCTCGCCCGAGTATGTGGAGGACATCCTCGCCGGGTGCCCGGGGGTCGCCGAGGCGGCCGTGTTCGCCGTGCCGGACGCGGTGTACGGGGAGCGGGTGGGCGCGGCCGTGGTGGTGCGGGAAGGTGAGGGCGCGGAGGGCGAGTTCGAGGTCGAGGAGATCCTGCGGTACTGCCGGGAGCGGCTGGCCGCGTTCGAGGTGCCGGACCGGATCGAGGTGGCGGCGGCGTTGCCGTACACCGCGAAGGGGGGACTGGACCGGAAGGCCGTGCGGGCGCGGTACGCGCTCTGACAGGGCCTTCGAAGAGCGGGCTCAGTGCACGCGGTGTTCGTTCGGCAGCGGCCGGGCGAAGAAGTCGTCCAGGGACAGGCCCGTCGCCGCGTTGACGAAGGCGCGGGCGGCGACCGAGCCCGGGGTCGCCGCGTGGATGGCCACCGAGACCTGGGCGCCGGCCTCCGGATCGACGAGCGGCAGGGCTCGTGTCCGGCCGACGACGGGCATCGCGCGCAGCCAGGTGTGCGGGACGATGCTGGCCCAACCCCCGCCGCCCACATGGGCGTAGAGCGAGGCGATCGAGTCCGTCTCCACCTGCGGGGTCACCACGAACCCCTTCTCCGCGAAGACGGTGTCGACGATCTGGCGGATCCGCATGTCGGGGGTGAGCATGGCGAGCGGCAGCTGGGCGGCGTCCGCCCAGGTCACGGTGGCGGACTGGGCGACGGGCTGGTCGTCGGAGACGAGCAGCATGTAGCGCTCCTGGTAGAGGGGTACGACTTGCAGGCCCTCCTGGTCGCCGGGGTCGAAGTGGGCGATGGCCACGTCCAGTTCGTAGTCGCGCAGTTGGCGGTGGAGTTCCTTGGTCGACAGCCGGGACCGCACCTGCACCTTCGCGAGCGGGTGGGCCGTGCAGAACGCGGCCACGGGGAGCGCCAGGGTGGTGGAGGCCGTGGGGTCGGTGCCGAGCCGCAGCGTCCCGGTGATGCCGGACTGCACGGCGGCCACCTCGGCCTTGAAGGCGTCCTGTTCGGCGAGGATGCGCTTGGCCCAGACGACGAGCCGCTCGCCCTCGGGGGTGAGGCCCTGGTAGTTGTGCCCGCGGTTGATGAGCGTGACGTTGAGCTCCCGCTCCAGCTTGGCTATCGCGGCCGAGAGCGCGGGCTGGGAGACGTAGCAGGATTCCGCGGCCCGGGCGAAGTGCCGTTCCCGCGCGACCGCCACGAAGTACTCGAGCTGGCGGAACAGCATGAACGACCCCTCTCTGCCCAGGCGACCGAGGTGACCGAGGCGACCTCACCTAGCCCCATACTGTATGCAGTATTTGGGATATGTACAGGCCGCGGAGCCCGGCAGCTCACGCGAAAGGCGCCTGCGGCCGCTGTACGTCCCGACAGCGGCCGCAGGCGCGGCTCTTCAGCGCAGGAGGCGTACCGCGGCGACCACCAGCGGGTCCAGCTCCTCGGCGCCGGCGTCGACGTACTCGTACAGCCTGGTGCGCATGCGCGGGTCCCAGAACCTGCCGATGTGCCCCGCGATCTCCGCCGCGGCCCGCTCCCGCGGGAGGTGGCCGAGGTTGCGGGCGATGTCGTTCGCCATCCGGCGCTCGGACGGCACGGTGGCGGTCATCTCAGTCCACCACTGTCACGAGGTCGTTCTCGGTGACCTCGGTGTCGCTGTGCCGGTCCGCGCGGGCGAGGCCGACCTGGACGGCGGTCACCTTGTACTCGGGGCAGTTGGTCGCCCAGTCGGAGTTCTCCGTGGTCACCACGTTGGCGCCGGTCACCGGGTGATGGAAGGTGGTGTACACGACCCCGGTGGGCATCCGGTCGGAGATCTCCGCGTGCAGTGTCGTCTCCCCCACCCGGCTGGTCAGGGTGACCAGGTCGCCGTCCTTGATGCCGCGGACCTCGGCGTCATGGGGGTGCAGTTCGAGGATGTCCTCGGGATGCCAGGCCACATTGCCCGTACGACGGGTCTGCGCGCCGACGTTGTACTGGCTGAGGATCCGCCCGGTGGTCAGGACGAGCGGGAAGCGCCGGGTGCTGCGCTCGTTGGTCGGCACGTAGGAGGTGACGACGAACTTGCCCTTGCCGCGCACGAATTCGTCCACATGCATGATCGGAGTGCCCTCGGGCGCCTGCTCGTTGCAGGGCCACTGGACGCTGCCCAGCTTGTCGAGGAGGTCGAAGGAGACGCCGGTGAACGTCGGGGTGACCGAGGCGATCTCGTCCATGATCTGGCTCGGATGGTCGTACGCCATCGGGTAGCCCATGGCGGTGGCGATCTCGCTGACGATCTGCCACTCGTGCTTGCCCGCCTTGGGTTTCATCACCGAGCGCACCCGGTTGATCCGGCGTTCGGCGTTGGTGAAGGTGCCGTCCTTCTCCAGGAACGAGGCGCCGGGCAGGAAGACGTGGGCGAACTTGGCGGTCTCGTTGAGGAACAGGTCCTGGACGACGACGAGTTCCATGGCCTCCAGCGCGGCGGTGACGTGCCGGAGGTTGGGGTCGGACTGGGCGATGTCCTCGCCGTGCACGAACAGGCCCTTGAAGGTGCCGTCGATGGCCGCGTCGAACATGTTGGGGATGCGAAGTCCCGGCTCCGCGAGGAGAGTTCCGCCCCAGAGGTTCTCGAAGACGGTGCGGACCGCGTCATCGGAGACGTGCCGGTAGCCGGGCAGTTCGTGCGGGAAGGAGCCCATGTCGCAGGAGCCCTGGACGTTGTTCTGGCCGCGCAGCGGGTTCACGCCGACACCGTCGCGGCCGATGTTGCCGCAGGCCATCGCGAGGTTGGCCATTCCCATGACCATGGTGGAGCCCTGGCTGTGCTCGGTGACGCCGAGGCCGTAGTAGATCGCGCCGTTGGGCGCCTCCGCGTACAGCCGTGCCGCGGCGCGGAGTTCGGCGGCGGGGACACCGGTGATGGGCTCGACCGCTTCCGGGCTGTTCTCCGGTCGGGCGACGAACTCCGCCCATTCGTCGAAGCCTTCGCACCTGGCGTCCACGAAGGACCGGTCGACGAGGCCCTCGGTGACGACGACGTGGGCCATCGCGTTGACGACGGCGACGTTGGTGCTGGGCCGCAGCTGGAGGTGGTGCCGGGCCTCGATGTGGGGTGAGCGCACGAGGTCGATGCGGCGCGGGTCGACGACGATGAGCTCGGCGCCCTCGCGCAGCCGGCGCTTCATCCGGGACGCGAACACCGGGTGTCCGTCAGTGGGGTTGGCGCCGATCACCATGATGACGTCGGCCTCGGCGACCGAGCGGAAGTCCTGGGTGCCGGCCGATTCACCGAAGGTCTGTTTGAGGCCGTAGCCCGTCGGGGAGTGGCAGACGCGGGCGCAGGTGTCGACGTTGTTGTTGCCGAACGCGGCGCGGACCATCTTCTGGACGACGTAGACCTCTTCGTTGGTGCAGCGCGAGGAGGTGATGGCGCCGACGGAGTTCGGTCCGTAGCGGTCCTGGAGTTCGCGCATCCGCCGGGCGACCGTGCCGATCGCCTCGTCCCACTCGACCTCGCGCCAGGGGTCGGTGATCCGGTCGCGGACCATCGGCTTGAGCCGGCGGTCGGGGTGGGTGGCGTACCCGAAGGCGAAGCGGCCCTTCACACAGGAATGGCCCTCGTTCGCTCCGCCGTCCTTGTGGGGGACCATGCGCACGAGTTCGTCGCCGCGCAGCTCGGCCTTGAAGGAGCAGCCGACGCCGCAGTAGGCGCACGTGGTGACAACCGACCTGGTGGGCATGCCCAGTTCGACGACCGAGCGCTCCTGGAGCGTGGACGTCGGGCAGGCCTGGACGCAGGCACCGCACGAGACGCACTCGGAGTCCATGAACGTCTCGCCGGCGCCCGGGGAGACCTTGGAGTCGAAGCCGCGGCCCTCGATGGTGAGCGCGAAGGTGCCCTGGACCTCGCCGCAGGCGCGGACACAGCGCGAGCAGGCGATGCACTTGGAGGGGTCGAAGTCGAAGTACGGGTTGGAGGTGTCCTTCTCGGCGTCGAGGTGGTTCTCGCCCTCGTATCCGTAGCGGACCTGACGGAGGCCCACCACGCCTGCCATGTCCTGGAGTTCACAGTCTCCGTTGGCGGGGCAGGTGAGGCAGTCGAGGGGGTGGTCGGAGATGTAGAGCTCCATGACGCCCTGGCGGAGCTTCTCCACCTTGGGTGTCTGGGTGCTCACCTTCATGCCGTCGGAGCACGGGGTGGTGCAGGACGCCGGGGTGCCGCGGCGGCCGTCGATCTCGACCACGCACAGACGGCAGGAGCCGAACGCCTCCAGGCTGTCGGTGGCGCACAACTTGGGTATGTCGACGCCCGCTTGGGCCGCGGCACGCATCACCGAGGTGCCCTCGGGGACGGTGACGGGCAGGCCGTCGATCTCCACCGACAGCGTTGCCGGGCCGGGCCGTTCGGGGGTTCCGAAGTCGGGTTCCTTGAGCAGGCTCATGCCGAGCCCTCCGTCCTCACGCCGGTCGCGTTCACGGGTTGGATGTCCAGGAGTCGACGGCCGCCGTGGAAGTCGTCGGGGAAGTGGGCGAGGGCGCTGCGCACGGGCATCGGGGTCAGTCCGCCCATCGCGCACAGCGAGCCGTCGGTCATCAGGTCGCAGAGGTCTTCCAGCAGGGCCAGGTTCTCGTCCCGGTGCGTACCGGCGACGATGCGGTCGATCACCTCGACGCCGCGGACCGAACCGACCCTGCACGGTGTGCACTTGCCGCAGGACTCCTCGGCGCAGAACTCCATCGCGAAGCGGGCCTGCGCGGCCATGTCGACGGTGTCGTCGAAGACCACGACGCCGCCGTGCCCGAGCATCGCCCCGGCCTCGGCGAACGCCTCGTAGTCCATGGGCAGATCGAACTGCGACTCCGGCAGATACGCCCCGAGCGGCCCGCCCACCTGGACGGTGCGCACCGGGCGCCCGGTGCGGGTCCCGCCGCCGTACTCCTCGATCAGCTCGCGCAGGGTGATCCCGAACGCCGTCTCCACGATGCCGCCGCGGGCGATGTTGCCGCCGAGCTGGAAGACCTGGGTGCCGCGGGAGCGGCCCACGCCCAAGTCCTGGTAGGCCTGGGCGCCTTGGGCGAGGACGACGGGCACGGTGGTGAGCGTCAGCACGTTGTTCACGACGGTCGGTTTGCCGAACAGGCCCTCGATCGCCGGGATCGGCGGCTTGGCGCGGACCATGCCGCGCTTGCCCTCCAAGCTCTCCAGCATGGAGGTCTCCTCGCCGCAGATGTACGCGCCCGCCCCGACGCGCACGTGCAGGTCGAAGTCGAGCGCGGAGCCGAGGACGCCCTTGCCCAACCAGCCCTGTTCCCGGGCGAGTTCGATGGCCGCGCGCATTGTGGCGATGGCGTCCGGATACTCGGAGCGGATGTAGACGTACCCCTCGCTCGCGCCGACCGCGTGCGCCGCGATGGTCATCCCCTCGATGAGCAGGAACGGGTCACCCTCCATGACCATCCGGTCGGCGAAGGTCCCGCTGTCGCCCTCGTCGGCGTTGCAGCAGACGAACTTCAGCTCGTCGGCGCACTCCAGCACGGTCTTCCACTTGATACCGGCCGGGAAGCCCGCGCCGCCTCGGCCGCGCAGTCCGGACTCGGTGACCTGGGCGACGACGTCGGCGGGGGCGAGGGCGAGGGCGGCGCGCAGTCCGGCGAGGCCGCCGTGCTCGACGTAGTCCTGGGGTGAGAGGGGGTCGGTGATGCCGACTCTGGCGAAGGTGACGCGATTCTGGCTCGCCAGCCAGGGGAGTTCGTCGACGAGACCGAGCCGCAGCGGGTGCTCCGCGCCGTCGAGCAGTCCGGCGGCGAGGAGTTCGTCCACGTCCTCGGGGGCCACCGGGCCGTAGCCGACGCGGCCCTGCGGGGTGACGACCTCGATCATCGGCTCCAGCCAGAGCATGCCGCGCGAGCCGTTGCGTACGACGTCGATGGCGAAGTCACCGCGCAGGTCGGCGAGTTGCAGTGCGGCGGCCACCTCGTCCGCGCCGACGGACCGGGCCGCCGAGTCGCGGGGGACGTAGACCGTCGCCGCGGAGTGCGCGGAGGGCGAGGAGTGTGCGGAGTGCGTGGAGTGTGCGGAGTGCGTGGAGTGTGCGGAGTGCGTGGAGTGGCTCATGATCAGACCGTCCCGTCGAGGATCGAGCCCAGCCGGGCCGGGCCGACTCGTCCGTACAGCCGTCCGTTCGCCTCGACCGACGGCCCCAGCGCGCAGTTGCCGAGGCAGAAGACCTGCTCGACGGTGACCGAACCGTCCGCGGTCGTCTCCCCCAGGGTCAGTCCGGCCTCGCGCGTGTAGGTCACCAGGCGGTCGGCGCCCAGTGCCTGGCAGGCCTCGGCGCGACAGATGCGCACCGTGGTGCGGCCCGCGGGCTCGCGGCGGAAGTCGTGGTAGAAGGTCACCACTCCGTGGACGTCCGCCCGGGAGAGGTTGAGTTCGTCGGCGAGCACCGGTATCGCCTCCTGCGGCACATGGCCCAACTCGGCCTGTACGGCGTGCAGTACGGGAAGCAGTGCGCCGCGCTGACCCCGGTGGTCGGCCACCACCCTTCGGACCACGTTCTCGACCGTCACTTCACTCCCGCTGGTCGTCATGATCGCTTCGCCTTCCGTGACACGGGTCCCCGGCGAGGGAATGCAGGAGACTGAGACAATACCCCATACAGGCTTCTGTATACAGACGACAGTCGCAGGGAAACCGAGGCTGAGGCTCGACCATGGCTCCGGGGTCACTCTCACCGCCGACTGTCCACGCCATGTTGCATACCAAAACCTGTATGCTGACGCCGCCGTCGGCAACCCTCTCGGCGGCTTCCTCTTGGCAGAGCCGTCGCCCCGGCGGCAGAACGGGACAACCATGCGCGAGGCACTCACGGCCGCAGCGTCCCGGCGCGTCGCCCGCCCGGCACCACTGCGCCAGGCCGTGTACGACGCCCTGACGGAACTGATCGTCAACGGCTCCCTCAAGCCCGGCCAGCACCTGGTCGAGGCCGAGCTCGCCGAGCACCTCGGGGTCAGCCGCCAGCCGGTGCGCGAGGCCCTGCAGCGGCTCCAGACGGCCGGCTGGGTCGACCTGCGGCCCGCCCAGGGCGCGTTCGTCCACTCCCCCACCGAGGAGGAGGCCGCCCAACTCCTCGGCGTCCGCTCGGTGCTGGAGACCTACTCCGCCCAGCTCGCCGCCCAGAACGCGAAGCCCGAGGACGTCGAGCGCCTCCAGGAGCTCCAGCAGGAGGGCGTCGACGCGCTCGCCGCCGGCGACGTCGAGCGTCTGGTCGCGGCCAACACCGCTCTGCATGCCTTCATCACCTCCATGGCCGCCAATGACGTCCTGGCCGAACTGCTCGCGCAGGTGGGCCAGAAGGTCCGCTGGTACTACACGCCCATCGCCAAGCCCCGCGGCAAGGAGGCCTGGAACGAGCACACTCAGCTCATCAGGGCCATCGCCAAGGGCGACGCGGACCGCGCGGGCGAGGTCATGCGCAAGCACACCGAGCGCACGACCGGCTTCTACCGCAAGCAGATCAGCGCCGGGGCCGGCCAGGACTGACCGAACGGGCCGCCCCTGAACGGCAGTTCAGGACGGCAGTTCAGGACGGGGCGAGGGAGTCTTCGGGACGGCGGGCACGGTCGGCCGCCAGGAGATCGGCGGACGCGCGGAACCCCTCCGCGCCTTCCGCTCCCGCCGCGGCCCGCAGTTCGCGCAGCCACGGCAGGACCGTGCGCCGCAGGATGTCGAGTCCGCCGCCGTCGGCACCGAGCATCGCCTCGGCGGGGACCAGCACCGGGTCGGCGAGCACGGTGGACGTCGCACTGCCGGGCGGTCCCCCGGCGTCAGGGGCATCGGGCCGGGCCGGGACGAACAGGTCCGGGGCGTGCGCCGGAACCACCCACAGGTTCAGCCCGTCCCGCACACCGAGCGGCCGTGAGGACCATACGTAACTGTCGGCCTCCCCCGCCGCGACCACCTGACGTTTACGCGCCCGCAGCGCGACCACCCCGCCTGAGCGGACGGCGCTGCAAGCAGGGGCGAGAAGCGCCTGCTCCCGGATGCCGCCCTCCGTCTCCGCGAGGGCGAGGCTGCCGAGGTGGCGCCCGGCGGCGATCTCGCCGCGCACCCAGGGGCCGCCGTACGACTCGACGACGGCGACCGCCGTGTAGTGGGCCTGGAGGACGGCGGCCGTGGCCGGGCAGACCCGCGCGGTCCGCGCCACGACCTCGGCGGCTTCCGGCAGCCCGAGTCCGGCGCCGCCGAACTCGGTGGAGACGGTGAGCCCCAGCAGCCCGGTGGCACCCAGAGCCGTCACGGCACCGCGGGGGAACCTCCCTTCCGCGCCGGTCAGTTCGGCGCAGGGGGCTACGACACGGGACAGGACTTCGGTGAGAGCGGTGCGGTACGACACGGAGTGACCCCCTCGGGAGTGGTTTCCGGTCCGCGATCACGCGGCGACGATTGATTGCATACAGTATTCTGCATGCCTCATCCAGCGCCAGGGGTCGGGCGAGCCAATTTCCATTGCCACTCACCGCAGGCCGCACGAGAATGGCTATTGCATACTAAACTCAGTATCCCGTAGTCGATGTTCGGCGCGTCCGCCGTCCGCCGTCCCGCCGTCCGCGCGTCCACAGTCGAACGAGGGAGAGGGTCCATGTCCGACACACCCACCGTGACAGCCCGCGGCCCCATCACCCGGCCCGCGCCACTGCGCCAGGCCGTGTACGACGCCCTGACCGAGCTGATCATCAACGGCTCGCTCAAGCCCGGCCAGCACCTGGTCGAAGCCGAACTCGCCGAGCACCTCGGGGTCAGCCGCCAGCCCATCCGCGAGGCCCTGCAACGGCTGCACACCGCCGGCTGGGTCGACCTGCGCCCCTCCCAGGGAGCCTTCGTGCACTCCCCCACGGCAGAGGAGTGCGCCCAACTCCTCAGCGTCCGGGCCGTCCTGGAGACCCACTCCGCGCACGGCGCCGCCGAGCACGCCGGCCCCGCCGACGTCGCCCGGCTGTGGGAGCTCCAGCAGACCGGACTCACCGCCCTCGCGGCGGGCGACGCCCGGGCCATCGTGGAGGCCAACGCGGCCCTCCACTCCCACATCACGCACCTCTCCCGCAACGCGGTCCTGGCCGAGCTCATCCCCCAGGTCGACCGACGGGTGCGCTGGTACTACATGCCCATCGCCAAGCCCCGCGGCACCGACGCCTGGAACGAGCACGCGCGGATCATCGAGGCCATCGCCGACGGCGACCCCGAGCGCGCCGAGCAGCTCATGCGCCGGCACACCGCGAACACCACCGACTTCTACTGCGCCCAGATCGCGGCGATGGCCGACCGTGGCAGGTGAGCCACGGCCGGCCGCGATCAGCGATACGGACGTTCACTACCGCAGGTCGATCTCCCGCAGCAGACCCGTGGTGACGTCGAACACGAAGCCCCGCACATCGTCGGTGTACGGCAGGAAGGGCGACGTACGCACCCGCCGCATCGACTGCCGTACGTCCTGGTCGACGTCCCGGAAGGACTCCACCGCCCAGGCCGGGCGCTGCCCCACTTCCATCTCCAGCTCGTGCCGGAACTCCTCGGTCAGCGTCTGCAACCCGCATCCGGTGTGATGGATGAGCACCACGCTGCGGGTACCGAGGGCCCGCTGACTGATCGTCAGAGAACGGATCGTGTCATCGGTGACCACGCCCCCGGCGTTGCGGATGGTGTGACAGTCGCCGAGTTCCAGACCCAGCGCGGCGTGCAGGTCGATGCGAGCGTCCATGCAGGCCACGACCGCCACCCGCAGGACAGGGCGCGCACCCATCCCGGGGTCCACGAATCCAGTGGCATAAGCACGGTTGGCCGCGACGAGACGATCGATGACGGTATCGGTGTCGGTGTTGCCGTCGCCGACGGGCGGTCCCGCGACACGGGAAGCGCGAGTCGACATCAGATGACCCCCTGCGACTTGAGGAGCGGCAATTCGTCTTCGCTCAGGCCGAGTTCGCCGATGAGGATTTCTTCGGTGTGCTGGCCCAGCAGGGGTGCGGTGGTGATACGGGTGGGGGAGTCGGAGAGCTTGAGGGGAT